>JBGAMI010000012.1:0-79471 GCA_044223085.1 Cyclobacteriaceae bacterium | reverse complement strand
CACTATTTTGATAACTTTTTCAATGAGTGGTTTTTCTCAGGGGACCAATGAGGTAAAAGCCAATGTCTTTGGTGAACTCAATGAACTAATATTGAATGGGTATGAATTTTTGGGTAAATCTGAGTATGAGATAGTATCTGCTGGGAAGCCAGCTTCTCTAACGGGTGGGGATATTTGGAACGTAGAAGTTTTGACAGCCCCTCCGAATTCCATACACAGTAAGTATATAAGCATTCAGACTGGAACTGGCGGTAGCTTTGGAATATATATATCCTCGCAAACCAATTTAGCATTTTGCATAAGGTATTCACCCTTAGTTTGGGCAACCTTTCAAGAGACAAATACTTTTCTAAAACGGAGATACACGATTGGAAGTCAAGGTCACTCTGATCCAATAAGAAGCGCTAATTCTCAATATACTTTGTTCAAGATTGAACTTAATGAAAACATAACAAACGTAAGTATTTGGGGGGTCGAGCTGAAGGATAAGGGCTACGTATTCAAGTATATTCGCTAAGAATTCTTATCAATTTAACGAAACTGAAGCATACACCTACACATACGATTCTTTTTTGGCCACATGAAATCAACTCATTCTCAGCCTAATCAACTCACCAGAGATTCATCGGTGATTCTCAGTTTTTGCCTCCAATTTCAACCAATCGCTCTAGGTCGCATCAAACACGCTGGTCCCTGCAGCTCCACCTTCGCCCACCCTAGTCCCTCCGAAGAAGGACGAAGGTGGGCTTCGCCAAAATCAAATACCAACGATTTGCAGCTGGACTATAGCTTGAATCGTAAGCAGGTCAGAAATAGTTTAGCCGGAAAGGACCTTATATCGTCACCCGGTCCGCAAAAATTTTCACCACGGCCACCTTCCCTTCAGGCCGGGGTGACCGTTCATTATAATCAAAATAAGATATGTCGCGCGCCTGACTGACCTGCGCCGCCGTGGGCTGATGAACCAACTCAAATTCTGCAGCCGGAATGGTGTTATTCTCAATAAACGGCCCCAGCAAATCATCAAACTTGTACAGCCCGCCCCGGGCATCACGCACCAATACATAGCGGTGCTCCTTCGCCACCTCATCAAACCGTGGATCATGCGAACCACCAATCTTCTTCAACCGCTCAATCAACCGCGTGTTAAACCGCATCACCTCCTCCAATTCCTTCATCACCCGCATCGGCACATATTGCGGACACAATTGCATCGAAGCCACTTCATTGAGATAATACCACTTCTCGCGTCCTTCAAAAAAATGAGGATGCGGCGGATGATCGATAAAACTCAACTCACATAAAGCGTATACGGCACCATTCTTCAACTCACAACGCATCGGAATGTCATTGGCCATCTCAGCGCCCGCTACAACCACCTGCTGCTCCGGGGTAAGGACGTAAGAAGTATTCCCCCACTCCAACAAAAAGTCCAGCAAGGTTGCATCATACACATAAGCGTTGTCCTGTGCGTCCGGGGCAAAAAATACTTTTTGTCCGGATCTCAACAACGCACCACCCTTGACGTGTGCGAGCTGCTCCATACCGGCCCGATCAACCCGGCTCAGAACTACCTTATTCGATGACATCGCCTGACTCGTTCAATTCCTATCCGCAATTGCCCGTAGGTACAAAATAAGAAATCACGGTATCGTTGTAACGATCGCCCTTGTAAATCTCTTCAATCTCAAAACGAATCCGGTCGCCGCGGTGAATCTCCAGCGGACTCTTCTTCCACGCGGCATCAATGGAGAATGCCTGGGGCTGGTCAGTATCCTGGAGCAATACCCGCGCTAGCGCCCGATCGTTTACATACACCTTGAACGCTTTCACCCGGTTGTTGGCGTGCCATAACTCCTTACTCTTTGTTAACCCGTTACCCATCTGATAGGAGGTTCCGATCACAAAGTCTTCGGTGACTTTGAATTCAATATAGGCTCCGACGCCGCCCTCACCCACCGCCCAACCGGTCGCGGCATCACCATCCAACACCTTGCCGGCATTGTACCGGCCATCCGGGGATTGTAATTCCGCGGAAGTGGTAACGGTAACACCTTGCGGACAATCAAAAGCATCAATACCCGGGCCATCGGGGGAATCCTCCACCACCCGGGCCTTCATCGGCGTCAAACCCTGAAAGCCGCGTTCTTCGACCAACCGCTTCTTCCAGCCTTCATCACCATACACCCATACGATGTGATATTGAACATATCCATCTTCCAACCCGGCATCGCCCTGGAACTGATTGCTGACTTCGGTGAGAAACTTCCAGTTATTGGCCGAGTAGGTCATGCTGTCTGCAAACAACTCAACATCCACGTAATTGGGATCGAAGCCTTCTGTGTCGAGCACATCGGGCAGCTTTGCAGACTCGCATACGAACTCATCGTGCGTGGCCTCCGGCAACATCTGCTCTTTCCATTCACTGTCATCAACCTTTTCCCAGATTCGGGTGATGACGGACTGCTGATTGACAGATTGAATGACTACTCCGGCCCCCTTCTTTGAAACATAAACCGCCACCACCATGTCGGCACCGGTTTCCGCTTCATGCCATTTCATTCTCTTTCCCTCGTTGGAAGTCACGGTCCAGTGACCCGAGGCTTCCCCGCGCACCAATGCCTTCCAATGATCTTCCGACATTTGCGGGTCCATCTCAGTCATCGGGCCTGTCGGAAAAGAAGCAAGGAGTGAGCCGGGCTGTTTCGAGCACCCAAGCCACATCAGCATCAACAGCAGACAAAAAATACGAGCCATGGTTATTTGTTTACAGGTTGCGCACGCACAAGCACCGGTACCTGCACCATCTGGACAGCCGGATTGTCATCAGAAAGTTCGATGCGATAGGTGATATTAAATGTCTTGCCCTGGACATCGGATCGGGCCTTGATGACAGGAAAAGGAGTTCCGGGATTTTCTTCGCTGGTACAAAACATGGATCGATCAACTGTGTCTTCCATCCTCGCGATCCACACCTCCTCACCCCGGGCGTCCGTAAATACCAGGGAGACATTGCCTTCGACGGCGTTGACATCTTTGAAGGTTACCTCCCGGGTGATGAGATTATCTCCGGCGGGTGCTTCCTGCCGGATCGTATCGGCAACAGCCTCATGTGTAGTGGCGGGCGGGTTGCATGCGGCCATGCAGGCGATGGCTAAAGTGCAGGTGAAAATCCGGCAGATCATAGGTGTATGGTAGGTTAATACCAAAATTAAGACGTTTTCGCTACCGGCGCCTCCCGGGAGGCGCCTACAAATGGTATACTTCAATGATTCCCGATATTTTAGGGAGTACTAAAGGTCTCGTCAGATACCGTTGCCAAACCGTACTTTTACAAAAACACCTAAAAGATTCGCCATGGACCATAGTTTTGAAACCATCAGCGCGCAGGCAGGACATGTGCCGGGCAGCTCTCCGGACGTTACCTCGGCGATTCACCTCTCCACCACCTTCCACTACCCTCCCACCGGTGAGGCGCCCACAGGCTTTACCTACAGCCGCGAGAACAACCCCACGCGCAAACAACTGGAACTCACACTCTCACAACTCGAGCACGGTACTGATGCAGCTGCGTTCGCCAGCGGTAGTGCCGCCGCACAAGCCGTATTCTTCAGCCTCAAGCCCGGCGACCACGTCATCGCCAACATCGATGTTTATTCCGGTGTGCGGTCCATGCTCAAAAATCTCTTTATGCCCTGGGGACTCGAAGTCACTTTCGCAGACCTCACCCGCATTGAAAATCTGCATGCTGCACTGAAGCCCAACACTCGCCTGGTATGGTCAGAGTCTCCTACCAACCCTCAACTGAATATCATCGACCTTGCTGCGATCATCGCGGTGTGTAAACCGCTGGGCATCCGCACCGCTATCGACAACACCTTCGCTACACCGGCTTTGCAAAATCCGTTGCTGCTCGGAGCCGACATGGTCATGCACAGCACTACGAAATTCCTCGCAGGGCACAGTGACCTTACCGGTGGCGCATTAATCACCCGCGAGAAAAATGAATGGTGGGAGCGCATCCGCTTCATCCAACACATCGGCGGAGCTGTACCCAGTCCGTTTGACTGCTGGCTGCTTCTCCGTGGCATCCGGTCACTGGCACCGCGCATGAAACAACACGTGGAGAATGCCAAAGCGATAGCCGCATTCCTGAGCAGTCATCCTGCGGTGGAGCGCGTGTTGTACCCAGGACTGGCTTCACATCCGGGCCATGCCATTGCATCCCGTCAGATGAAAGCACCCGGTGCCATCGTATCGTTTTTGGTGAAGGGTGATAAAAGTAAAGCCGTGCATGTGGCCGGGCGTGCGAAAGTATTCACCAACGCCACCAGTCTGGGTGGGACGGAAAGTCTGCTGGAACACAGAAAGTCAGTTGAGGGCCCCGACTCACCCACACCTGACAACCTGATCCGGTTGAGCGTCGGTCTGGAAGATGTGAATGACTTGATCCGGGATCTGGATCAGGCGTTGAGGGGGTAAGCTTGCCATCTACAGCCAGAAGTCCCTTTCTTCCGTTCAAGCCCTGGGGCAGCGACCGCCATTCAGGTGCATGACTTTCGGAATCAGGCGTATTGTTATATTTGGTAATGCCTGCCCTGCTACCCGGTTTTGAATACGACATTTTTATCTCGTACCGTCAGAACGATAATCGTTCGGGGTGGGTGACTGAGTTTGTCAAGGCCCTGCAGGAAGAGTTAGCCGCCACCCTCAAAGACCCTGTTTCCGTTTACTTCGATGCTAACCCGCACGACGGGCTGCTGGAGTCGCATAATGTAGACAAGAGCCTGGAGGGCAAATTGAAATGCCTGATCTTTATCCCCATCATTTCACAAACTTATTGCGACACCCGCAGTTTTGCCTGGCAGCAGGAATTCATGGTGTTCAACCAGATGGCGCGCAATGACCAATACGGTCTTGACATCCGATTGAAGAGCGGAAATGTTGCCAGCCGAATCCTGCCGGTGAAGATTCACGACCTCGACGCCGATGATCAGACACTGATTGAAAAAGAACTCGGTCGTGTGTTGCGTGCCATAGAATTCATTTACAAAGATGCCGGAGTTAATCGCCCGCTCAGGCAAAACGAAGAGGAACCAGCCAAGAACCAAAACCACAATACCTATCGGAATCAAATCAACAAGGTGGCAAATGCGATCAAGGAGATTACACAGGGTGTAAAAACGGCGGCGCCTGCTCCCCGCCAGGAATCACCTGCTGAACGCGTAACCCCCGCATCGAAGCGGCCTGCCGATCGAAAATTAGTTTGGGTGATCGTTGCCGCCTTCCTACTTGCCGCAGGAGTATTTGGATGGTGGAAATATGCCGCTCCCGGAACGAACGCATCAACGGATGAAAAAAATTCCATTGCGGTGCTGCCCTTTGTTAATATGAGCAACGACGCCGAACAGGAATATTTCAGTGACGGGATTACCGAGCAGATCATTACCAACCTTGCCCATATCCAATCGCTCAAGGTGATTGCAAGAACCTCTGTTATGAAATTCAAGAAGACAGACAAGAGCATCGCTGAAATCGGAAAGGAACTTAATGTTACTCATATCCTGGAGGGAAGCATACGGCGATCCAATGACCGGATACGGGTCACTGCCCAGCTGATCGCCGTGAAGGACGAGGCACACATCTGGGCTCAGGACTACGACCGCAGCATTGCAGACATCTTCACCGTGCAAGACGAAGTATCTATGGCGATTGCAGGAACACTGGAACGACAGATGACCTCACGGGAAATGGAGAGTCTTAAGACAGAGCGACCCAAGAACGTCGAAGCGTATCAGCATTACCTGCGCGGGTACCATGCCCACATAGAAAAGTTTTATGTCAACTTGCACAAGGAAGACTTCTTTGAGGCGGAGAAAGAATTTCTGGCAACCATAGAACTTGACCCCGATTATGCACAGGCCTACGCCGGCCTTGCAGACCTCTATGACACGTATCGCAACTTCGCTACCACGGATCCAAAAGAAATAAAGGCATTCGATACGAAGCGGGACTCCCTGGCACGCGTCGGAATCAGATTGAATCCGAACAATCCGTATGCATTGGTGGTTATGGCTTTGTCCTTTTCCAATCGCCCGGATCGTACAGAAGCATTCCAGGATAGTGCCATGAAATACCTGAGGCGTGCCATAAAGATTGCACCCAACAACCTTGATGCCTGTGATGCATTGGGTGTTCTCTATTCTACCATGGGCCTCCAGGCTTCTGCGCTCCAATTGAGGGAGCGGGTAATTGATCTCGATCCGACTTTTGGACAATATCACGCGAACCTTGCACAGTCTCAGGCCCTCATGGGCCAGTTTGACAAGGCAAAGAAATCATTACAACGTGCATTGCTCCTCCAACCAGATGGCATCACCGGACTCACCATTTGGTTGGCGTACAACATCAACACCAATAACTTTCAGGAATTACCTTCCATTCTAGAAAAAATTCCATCCGGCAGGACAACGCAAAATCTTATCAATATGGCTCAGGGTATTCTGTTGGCCCGGCAGGGCAAGAAAGCGGAGGCACTGGCCAGGAGTCACGCACCACAAGTGTACATGGCACTGAATATGTACGAAGAAGCCATTGATGCGATGGCCGAAAATCCGATAGGATATTATCCCATGTTGAACTTCCCGGTTTTTGATCCCCTGCGAAATAATCCCAGGTTCATCCAACTTCTTGCCGAACGAAAGGCCATCAACGAAGCCCGGCATGCGAAGTATGGCCTTTGACTACAGCCCTACCCGATCAATCACCAGATAGTCTTTTTTGGAAATACTTTGGCGTGCAATCAACTCGGCCAGAAAGCCGGTGAGGAATAGTTGCGTACCCAAAATCACGGCCACCAGGGCGAGATAGAAGATTGGCTGCTCGGTAACATCCCGCTTCAGCGGAATCTTGCTGATGAACACGGAGTCAACCTTGTCCCACAGGATCTTCACGGTAAAGAAGAAACCCACCAGAAAAGAGAGAAAGCCCCAGAACCCAAAGAAGTGCATGGGGCGTTTGGCGAAGCGGCCAATGAATGTAATCGACAACAAATCCAGGAAGCCGCGCATGAAGCGCTCCCATCCAAACTTCGTCTGTCCGTACTTCCGTTCGCGGTGTTCCACTACTTTTTCACCGATGCGGGTAAAGCCCGCCCATTTGGCCAGCACCGGAATGTAACGGTGCATCTCCCCATATACGGTGATGTTTTTCACCACCACATTTTGATAAGCCTTGAGTCCGCAGTTGAAATCATGCAGCTCGATGCCGGAGATTTTGCGGGTAACCAGGTTAAAGAATTTGGAAGGAACGGTCTTCGAGATCGGGTCATGGCGCTTCTTCTTCCATCCCGACACGAGGTTAAATCCACCTTCTTTGATCAGCGTGAACAACGCCGGAATCTCTTCCGGGCTGTCCTGCAGATCTGCATCCATGGTAATCACCACGTCGCCCTGCGCCGCTTTGAAGCCGGTATGCAGTGCGGCCGACTTACCAAAGTTGCGATTGAATTTGATGCCTTTGATCGCAGGGTCGTTTGCACCGATGGCGCGAATCTGTTCCCAAGTGCCGTCGGTACTCCCGTCGTCAATGAAAATCACCTCGTATGAGAAGCGATGTTCGCTCATCACACGAGTGATCCACTGACACAATTCAGGTAAGGACTCAGATTCGTCCTTGGCAGGAATAACAATCGAAATATCCATCCTAAAGGTCTACCGGCTCGGTCTTCCGAACGATGAGCGAGGTAATAGAAATAATAATTGCGTTGATGATCAAGCCAATAAAGAAGCCTTTGATCTGACCCATGACGGTGAAATTCCCAGCAGCACTTTCTTCTGCCTTTGCCATAGCATCATCAATGGCATCTGCTGGCGTTCCGAAGGATTCCATCATAGCCCTGGTATTTTCCATGGATGCATCCAACAACTTTTGGGGAAGGTCCGGGTCGATTACGTGGTATAGCAACATATTGAATGCCGTTCCCAATGCCATGCCGGTCACCACCATGATGAAGCCATGCTGAAACGCCTTCCCGTAAGAAATATACCGACCATTCTGGTTGCGGTATTCAATGCCAGCGTAGATGACAGCTGCAATATAGCCGACCATCAGGAATAGAGCGAACTTCAATTGTACCATCAAGGTGAGATCAATGGCATAGAGGGCCCCATAAATCACAATCGAGGCTCCACCTACGATCAGGCCCCATTTTGCTGCATGAGCCATCAGGGTCGGTTGTTCATTTGTTTCTTCCATGGAAATCAGGGTTTTGGTTGTCGTCTTAAAATTACGGAGATAATAATGCTAATAAAAAAGCCGAGTTGGTAGGTTTGCCAGGCATAGAGACTGGCCAAATCTGTTCCTTTAGTTGCAGGTAACGCCGATAAATTACGATCAATTACCTCTTTTCCTATTCTTTCCACCGTGTCAGCCGGCAGATTTCTGATCTGGGTTGTGAATTGCTCGATGTACTCGGTCACAAATCCAGGCTGCAGCCAGGCAAAGAGCGCAATACCTCCCGCTGAAAAGGCAGCGGTAATCGACAAAAACAACAAACAAGAGGCCATCCCCTGCCAAAAGTGCAATATGCCGTCCTGGTAGTAGTCACGAATCTCCTTCAGGCAGAAGAACAGCAAAACAGCAAAGGCAAATACGCGGAAGTCCAAAAAAGGATTCACCAGAAAGGGATGTTTATGCATATAATACATCGACACCACAATCGCCACGCATAACAAGGCACTGATCAATCCATAGCGGACTGAAATCCTGAACAATGGAGAATCAAGAAATCGCTTAAGCATGAATAATACTCTTACCGTTGTTGAACACCGCAATTGTTCTGCCCTTCACCGGCTGTCCGTACCAGGGTGAGTTCTTTGCCTTGCTCAGGTTGGTGCCGGCATCCAGCATCCATTTGTGTTTTGGATCCAGCAGGGTAAGGTTTGCCATCTGGCCTTCTTCCAGCAAGGGTGACGGGAGCCCTACAACCTGACGCGGATTGACCGTGACCTTATCAATTAAATCTTCCATGGGCACGGCTTCAGACAAAGCCACCAGGTTGGCCGCGAAAGTCTGGAGGTTGACGATGCCGAAATCAGCCAGGTCAAATTCAAGTTGCTTACTCTCATCATCGTGCGGGCGATGTCCCGAAGAGATCACCCCTATCGTTCCGTCTTTCAATCCCTTGATCAGCGCATCGCGATCTGTCTTCTCACGTAACGGCGGACTTACCTTGTAATTGGTGTCAAAGTCAGCCAGTAGACTATCATCCAGCAGGGCCTGATAACCGGTGATGTCACAGGTCACCTTCAACCCCCGCTTCTGCGCGGCGCGTACCAGGTCGATGCTCTTGGCCGTTGACAAGCGCGAGAAGTGTGCTTTACCACCACCATAGTTCAACAATTCGATGTTGCGGCCCAGGGGAAGTTCTTCGGCAATACGCGGAATACCCTTCAGTCCGAGTCGCGTACTATTTACTCCTTCATGCATCTGCCCATACATACTCAGCCAGACATCTTCCGGATGATCGATGAGGACACCATTAAACTTCTGCAGGTATTGGAGCGATTTGAGATAAATGTCGGAATGCCAGATGGGCTTCAACCCATCGGTGAAACCAATTGCACCCGCCTCATGCAAGTCGATCATTTCGGTCAACTCCTCGCCTTTGTTATTCAGCGTTACAGACGCCAGTGCATGCATCTGAACCAACCGGTCGCTATTGCCTGACTCCAGGTAGGCGACACCGTTCTTGGACTGGATGGGCGGGTTGGTGTTGGGCAACACGGCCAGTCCGGTAAATCCTCCCGATGCGGCGGTTGCCGACAAGGAAGTCAGGTCTTCGCGCTGCTCATGGCCAGGGTCGCCAACATAGGTACCGAGGTCAAACCAGCCCGTGGTGAGAAACATGCCGGCGGCCTGGATCACCCGATCCGCAGCGAATTTCTTATCGCCGATCTCTGTGATGCGGCCATTGTTAATGAGTACGTTCTTTTTCTTCTTATGAAACGGCGACTGCTTATCAAGAAGCGTAGCAGATTGAATCAGGATTTTCATGCCGGGTGGATTAACCGTTATTTCAAAAAGCGAATCAGCAGGACTTCCGCAAGCAAAAAGAGCAGGGCCAGACCGAGTGCCCATTTCCACAACGGAGTTCCCAAATATCTCTCTTTTATTTCGTTGCTGAAAGAATCCGTTGCGGCGGAATCAAACAGGGATATGTTCTTGCCGCCTCCGAGGTGTTGCTTGATTTCTTCAGCTGAAAACTGGTCGAGCAACGACTCGCGTTTGTCCAGATCGAAGGCAATCAACCCTACTGTGTCTTCACGCATGGTGGCATAATAGAAGCCCGGGTCAATGGAGAATTTGGGTAGCTCCATCACCACACGGTCGATGCTCCTGCGTTGTGACGGGATTATTTCCTGCTTGCCGGTCAGTCGTACCGGGACCTCACCGTCCAGGCTGTCGGCCTGAAGTACGATGGTGTTTTCCGATAATGTATAATAGCTTTTCTGGCTGATGCGATGACTCGATGCGGCCATGCGGTACATCACGGGAAGAAAGACACCATGTGTTGCCATATCGGTAAACGCTGCTTCGAGGGGCGATGCGAGGATATAGGTGTTTTTTACCCGCGCCAGAAATCCTTTGCCATCCTTGAAAGCCAATAGTGCAGACCGATCCACACCCCAGTCCAGCACTGCGCGCGCCCTCGGCATGGACATGGAGGGTGCTCGCTCTTCAAATACATTTTCAAAGAATGGATTCTGAAAGTCTGGTTTGTCGAGGTCGGCGAATTCCTTGCTCATCCCTTTTGCCAGTGACAATCCAGGCACCAGCGATTGCAGCGTGGTGAGGTTTGGCTGCATCGCCGGCACAATAAACAAAGAGCCGGAACCTCGTTGGTAGTTCAGGAGGATGTCGCGCAGCGGCGTGTCGATGTCCACGCCATTCACTATAACAAGGTCCGCCTGGCTGAGCAGACCCACATCCACGTTGCCCGGTGCAAAGTGCTGCAGGGTGAAAAGCGCATGGTTTCCAAATACCTTTTGTAAGTATGTGTCGTTGCCGATGGTGACGATTCTGATCTTCTCAGAAAAATTCAAGGTGGTGTAGAACTCATTGTCAAAACTCACGGGGAAGTCGGTGAAACTGAGTACGGCCTTGTTCCAGCCCGACAGTCCCTGTACGAGATCAAACCTGGCCATTGCCGTGGAATTGGATTCCAGGTTTACGGCGGCGGTGCCTGACTGTACATCATTCACGGTGAGTTTCAGCACCAGGCCTTCGCGCGTTCGCGGACCTACGTTGCGAAGACGGACATTCAATGTGTTGCGTTGTCCCCCAACGACAAACGGATCTTCGAGGTACACAGAGTCGATGAGAATATTGCTGGCATCTGTGTGCGGTATAGGTACCAACCGCCATGACACGAGTGAATCGGGCACGGGCGGGTCGTCGATACCGAATGTTGATTTTTGAAAATCAGCAATCCAGAATACTTCGCGGTCGTTGGCACCAATGCGCTGCTGAACTTCCCGGAAAGAACGGCTCACCGGGGAAAGCCTAACCTGTGTGAGCAGGTCCAGTACTTCTGATTTGGTTTTATAAGAGTTCGCCGATGGCGCAAAATCGTTGGTGATGAAATGGTATCGCGTATCGGGTGGGAAGAGCCCTACAATTTCCTGGATAAATCGAACGCCGGCGTCGAGGGCCCGGGTTTTGTCGGCGGTTTGCGACAACATCGAATAGGAGTTGTCGAGGTACACGGTCACGTCGCGCCCGGCGGTAAGTTGCTCACGGGCTGGCAGGAATGGCTGCGCGAAAGCGAGCACGAGGAACAAGATGAACAGCAGTCGGGACGCGAGAACGAGGTACTGTTTGAGTTTGCGTTGCTGGGTAGTTTCCTGTCGCACCTGATGGAGAAACCGGGTGGTTGAGAAATAGATGCGGGTGGTGCGGCGGAAATTAAAAAGATGAATCAGGATTGGAATGGCGAGGGCGAAGAGGGCCCACAGGAACGAAGGAAACGCAAAACTCATCGGGGGGTAAAGCTACTAAAAACAAGGTAGTCCGACCCTTTCGAATCATGACAATTCAGGCCTATTTCATTCTGGAGTGATGTAGGTCCATCACTCGGCTCTACCGAAAAAGAAAAAATGCCCGCCAAAAGAAGGGGGTGCTCCCCACACGGAGCACCCCAACCGGTTTTACTCCGGTTTACCGCCGAGCATCAGCATGTCATTGACATTGATCTCGGTGAAGTACTTCTTCTCTCCTTTCGTAGGCTCGTAAGCGCGGTGCACCAGCTTTCCTTCCACACACACTTCACTTCCCTTCTTCAGGTACTTGCCTGCCACGTCGGCGAGCTTGCCCCAGATCACTACGTTGTGCCATTGGGTGTCTTCCACCTTCTCGCCCTTGGCATTTTTGTAGGAGTCGGTGGTGGCTATCGAGAACGAAGCCTTCTTTGACTTCTCAAACGACTTGACTTCCGGGTCCTTGCCCAGCCGTCCGATCAGCGTTACGCTGTTTCGCAAACTTTTCATGATGATTTTGTTTTAGAGGTTAACGATGACCGAAGATGACTGAGGACCACAACCTGAGCCGTATGGTAAACGGTTACTTCCGGGTAAACCCAATAATGATCAGGTTTTCGATACAGCCTTCCGGTTGGTAGCATCGCCCGGTCCCACTAATTTTCATCCATGAACCACCGGAACTGTCTTACCTGCGGAGAATCCCTCACGGGACGGACCGACAAGAAATTTTGCTCAGACCACTGCCGCAGTACCCACAACAATCAACGCAATGCCCGGGCTAACCGGATCGTGCGCACCGTGAACCGCATCCTGGCCAAAAACAGACGGATACTCGAACAACTCAACCCCAATGGACAAACGGAAGTCACTTTTCAAAAACTAATGCATGCCGGATTTGACTTTCGCTATTACACCACCGCCAAAACCATCCGCGGTACAGCCTCGCGATTTTGCTATGAACATGGGTACCGCCCTCTGCGAAACAATAAATACCAGCTTTTGATCACCGACGAAGAATTATGAATCCTTTCTATCTTGAACTTCAATTCACACCATGAGCACACCCGTTATCTCTGTTCGCGGCCTTGGTAAGACCTACGACAAGCCTGTATTGAAAGACATCACCTTTGATATCCAACCGGGAGAAATCGTTGGATACATCGGCCCCAATGGCGCAGGCAAAAGCACCACCATCAAGATCCTGTGCGGCCTCTTGCCTGAATTCGATGGCGAAGGCACCGTTCTCGGCCTGGATGTCCGGCGCGACAACATTGAAATCAAAAAGCGCATCGGCTATATCCCCGAAAACGCCTCGCTCTACGATGCACTCACTCCGCTGGAATACCTGCGCTTCATCAGCAGGCTATACCACCTGGAGGACAACTCCGCTGAACGCAAGGCCCGCGAACTCCTGCGCGTATTCGAACTAAGCAACAACGAAGACTCGCGCATGACCACGTTCTCCAAAGGCATGCGCCAAAAGGTGCTGCTCATCGCCGGTATGCTTCACAATCCCTCCATCCTGTTCCTTGATGAACCCCTGTCAGGTCTCGATGCCAATGCCGTGATTCTCGTGAAGGAAATTCTCACGCAATTTAAAGCTGCCGGCAAAACGATTTTCTACAGCTCCCACCTGATGGATGTAGTAGAAAAAATTTCCGACCGCATCATCGTCATCAACAAAGGCGAAATGATCGCCAACGGAAGCTACGCCGAACTCAATGCGCAGGCACATACGGGCTCCCTCGAAAAACTGTTCACTGAACTGACGGGCAACAAGGAACACGCATCCGCAGCTGGTCAATTTATTCAAATCCTGGATCAGCAATAACCATGACAACTTTCCTGCTTTTGCTGGTGAAGCTGTTCCGTCCCGTGATCCGGGGCTTCGGTATCGACGACGCACAGTGGTACGCCATCCTCGAAGTGAAGCTTACGCTGGACACGCGTCGGACTTCGCCGGGTCTCTCACAAAACCGCACAGGGCGCAACGTATTCGCCTGGACCTTGTTCTTCTACACCCTCATAGGCGTGATGATGGGCATGATCATCTATGCCATTCCTTTTCTGTTCGCCATGACCCTATTCTTCAGCTACATCATGGCGATGGTGGCGATGACACTGATTCTGGACTTCTCCACGGTATTGCTCGATACAAGCGACAACACCATCATACTTCCCCGCCCGGTCAACAGCCGAACCCTGGCCGCTGCACGATTGACTCACATTATTCTGTACATCACCCTCATCACCGGCAGCCTTTCAGTCGCATCTATCATTGCCGTGGTTTTGCGATACCCTGGAATATTGATTGCAGCATTTATCATCGCCCTCATTCTCTCTACCCTTTTCGGTGTTTTTCTTACCACGGCCGGGTACATGCTCGCCCTGCGTGTTGCATCAGAACAAAGGGTGAAGGGCATCATCAACGGTTTGCAAATTGCCATGGCGGTTGTATTTATGGCGGGCTATCAGATTCTTCCGCGGATGATTGACAAACTTGAAGGCGTCGGGGAAGACATGATCCTTTCATGGTGGAGTGTGCTGGCACCTCCCGTCTGGATGTCGGGTGCATTGCAAGCCGTAAATACAGGCGCCTATGATACACCTCACGTGGTGCTAATGGCACTGGCCCTCCTGTTGCCGTTGATCCTCGTCTATATCACGTTCACCCGTCTCACACCTGTATTTAATAAGCGCCTGGTTGCCATGGGAGGAAACGTGGTGTCTGAAACCTCGGCAAAGCCTTCGGGCCTTCCCGACAAGGTCGCACAATTATTCGCACGTCATCCCGCTGAGCAGGGCGCCATGTCCTTTGTGCTGAGAATTCTCGGGCGCGACAACCGTCTGAAATTAAAGATCTATCCCAGCATCGGATACCTGTTTGTCTTTGGCTTCATTTTCGTCTTTAACAGCAAACGCGATATCCTCGACCAATGGAATACGCTGGCAGATACCCGCTACTACATCCTTTTGCTATACCTGCCGATGATGATCTCCCAGACTGCGTTACGTGAAATCCCATTTTCAGATGATCACAAGGCAAGCTGGATCTTTCAATCAACTCCGCTCGGCCGCCCCGGTGAAATTTTGTCGGGCATGGCCAAAGCAGTGGTGGCCGGTTTGTTGCTGCCCCTTTACCTCGTGATCAGTATCATTGTTTATGGCATCTGGGGCAACGTCGTTTTGGACGACATCCTCTTTGCAGGAATTAACAATTACCTCATCGTATGGATCATGGTAGTGATTGAAGCCCGCCGATTCCCGCTTTCTCTGGCGCCCAACCTGCGAGCGCAAGCCGGAGGGTTCCTGCGTGGATTGGTGGTACTACTCATCACTGTGATTCCATCCGGTGGACATTACTTCTTATCCTTCGTACCCTGGAGCATCTACGTCGTCGCCCCGCTGCTCCTGGCGCTCATCTATTACCTGCATCAGGAATACCTGTCGACGCCATGGTCAAAAATTAAGTTAGGGTAATTTTATACTTTGCGGCATGTGGACACTTGAAGGCAAAAAAGCACTGGTCACTGGCGGCACCAAAGGTATCGGCCTCGCTGTGGCCCAGGAATTTCTGGACCTCGGCGCCGAAGTATTGGTGGTGGCGCGCAACACCAAGCCCATTGAAAATAAATTGCGGGGCAGCGCACGTCTTTTCCGGATGGATGGAGACGTAACTGATGCAGCCTTCCGTGAACTGGTACTCAATAAAGTAAAGCAGACCTGGGGTAAACTCGATATCCTGGTTAATAATGTAGGCACCAACATCCGCAAGAAGTTTACCGACTACTCCGAGGCGGAAATTCGTCAGCTATTTGAAACCAATCTTTTCAGTCTTACTGCCCTCACGCAACATGCTTTTGATTTGTTGAAGCTCTCTGGTCGTGGTTCCGTCATCAACGTTGCTTCAGTGGCCGGATATCTGGATGTGCAGTCGGGTCCACCATATGGTATGACGAAAGCGGCAATTCAACAACTTACCAGGCACCTGGCGGTGGAGTGGGCACCACATAACATCCGGGTCAACACCGTATCACCCTGGTATATCCAAACACCGCTGACTGAGCCCGTACTCACCAACCCGGAGCGACTGGAGAAAATTCTTGCCCGCACACCGATGGCACGCGTTGGCCAACCCCATGAGGTAGCCGGCATCGTCGCATTCCTCGCGATGGATCATGCCAGTTACATCACCGGACAGAATATTTCTGTTGATGGTGGTATGTCTGCGAAGGGGTTGTAAATTTTACACTTGGGGATTAAGGGCTAAGTTAAGTAGCCAGCAGCGAAACAAGAGTCTTATCGTCGCTGCGGGTATTACGGTGAACTTCTGTGGCTCCCTTTCATTTCACTGCGGGTTATGCTATAACTTTCAACCTCCAACTTCCATTTCATCCAAACTTATCAACGTATTCTTACGTTCAAGGAGTATCCTGACGGAATCATCCTGCGGCCATCCATATACTAATTGGCCGTCAACAACAACACCCGAATATTATTAGGTCTGGTTCCGTTAGCGGCACTTTTTAATTTGGATTGCATTCATGAGCTGGACTACAGTATATATCAGTGGCACGACGGACTTTCGCGATGATGTGAGGAGAAAACTCGCCCATTCCGATCAACGGACCATGCCCGGTTACATCGAAAACTACCCGGGTGAGGCTACGCATGATTTGTATTGGATCGATGACCGCAGCACACTGAAGTCTTTCAAAGAAACCATCGGTGCCAAACTAATCTGGAAACACCGCCTTCGTTTTTACGAATCCCTGGAAGCATTCCATGCGGCTATGCCCGGAACCACTACCTCCGAATTTTCGCAGCGCGAACGCGAAATGATTGAAGAAATGCGGGGCGCAGCCTGATTTTCCCCTTCCGCTACAATATTTTGGATGTCAAAACCGACCACAGACCGTGGCCCGGGATTGACTACCTTGGGCCGAAATTCATTCCCCCAACAAACCCCTTTAACAACATGAAACGCAAGATTTTTATCGGACTCGGTGTTCTCGGAGTAGCGCTGATCGGCGTCGTACTCTATGGTGCCCTGGTTGTAGCCAAGAAGAGTCCCTTCAAAGAGGACAGCTTCAGCGCCAATGGCCTCGACATCAAAGTCACCTACTGCCAGCCTTACAAAAAAGGCCGCCTGATTTTTGGCGAAGAGAAAGACGGAGCGCTTCAACCTTACGGTAAGTACTGGCGCCTGGGTGCCAATGCCGCTACTGAAATTACATTCAGCAAGAATGTTGACTTTGCCGGTAAGCAGGTAAATGCAGGCACATACCGTATGTATGCTGTGCCCGGAGCTACTTCTTTCCAGGTAGGCTTAAACAGTGAACTCGGAGTTTATTTTGGCATCAACGAGCCCGACTATTCCAAAGATGTGGTAAAAGTAGAAGTACCCGTTTCTTCTGCTGACGAGACCGAACAATTTGTTATTAAGTTTAGCAGCGACAGCACAGCCATCAATATGGATTTTGTGTGGGACAAGACACTCGTTCGCGTTCCTGTTAAGGTGCAATAATCCATGGCGGGGATCACCTTCAAACGAGGCTTCCTCGTATCCTTTTCGGTACTGGTTTTTCTTGGATTGGTCTACTGGGCCATCGGGAAGATCCAGTACCGTAATAACGTGATGGATGTCGAAGACTATGAGCCTGTTTCAACGCTCAAGGTGCCGGCCCATCCACTCCGTCACGCGAAATACCCATTCATCGATGTGCACAATCACCAGTGGGTGATGCCCATTCAAAACCTGGATAACCTGGTGGCCGAAATGGATTCGCTCAACATGGGCGTAATGGTTAACCTCAGCGGCTTCCGTGGCAAATATCTTGAATGGACACTCGACAACGTAAAACAAAGCCACCCGGAGCGATTCGCCATATTCCTCAACATCAACTTCGAGAACCTGGATGATGCCGGATGGCCCGAAGAACCGCTGCGGCTTCTGGAAGAAGGTGTGAAGCAGGGTGTCCGCGGACTAAAAGTCTATAAGCAACTAGGCCTCACCGACAGCGATAACCAGGGAAAGCGCATCGCCATCGACGACCCCCGGCTTGATCCAATCTGGGCGAAGTGCGGGGAACTCGGTATCCCTGTGCTTATTCACTCCGGTGAACCCGTATCGTTCTGGCAACCCAAAGACAAGTACAATGAAAGATGGCTTGAACTGAAACAAGAACCCGATCGGTACCGGTCCCCTGAAAAATACCCGCCCTTTGAACAGATCATGGGCGAACAGCACAACGTTTTCCGCAAACATCCAAATACCAAATTCATCAATGCCCACCTGGGCTGGTTTGGTAATGACCTCGAAAGGCTGGGTAAACTATTTGATGAAATGCCCAATGTCTACACCGAGCTGGGTGCTGTACTCGCCGAATTAGGCCGCCAGCCCCGCTTCGCCCGAAACTTTATGATCAAGTACCAGGACCGGGTGATGTTTGGCAAAGACACGTATAAAATGGAAGAATACTACACCTACTTCCGTGTACTTGAAACAGCTGATGAGTATTTTGATTACTACCGCAAGCGGCACGCCCACTGGAAAATGTATGGCCTCGAATTGCCTGATTCCGTACTCCGGAAAGTATATTACAAGAATGCACTCCGGGTTATTCCAGGTATTGATGCGAAACTGTTTCCTGAAGAAAAGTAAACTCAGTTACCGGCGTAGATACAGGTGATGCCCTTTTCGCGTAAGGTGTTTACTACTTTTCCGAGCGCTTCCTTGTCGTCCCATGGGTTACTCATGAGCCCCAATACCTGAAGCTTTGGCAAGCTGGCCCATTCATCAGGGAATTGAAAGAGATAGTTGTGCGATACATCCAGATTCTCCAATCGCTGAAGCGGCAATAAATTATCCGGTAGCGTATAGAGAAAGTTGTTATTGATCCGAAGCACACGCAGCCTGGTAAGTTGATTGATCTCAGCCGGAATTGATTTCAATTTGTTGTCATGCACGTACAACTCTTCCAGCAACCTGAGGTCTCCGATGGCGGACGGTAGTTCACTGAGGTTGTTGTGTGAGAGGTACAGGACACGAAGATTTTGCAACCTACCAATTCCGGGGTCAAGATTACTGATCTTGTTGTAATACAAATCAATGGTCCGCAGGTTGGTGAGTGACGTGACGGCGGGTGGAATCGCGGTGAGCTGGTTCTGATAGAAGCCTAGGTTCTCCAGGTTGACAAGTCCGGCTAATGCCGGATCAACGACAGCTATCTCGTTGGCATTAAGGATGAGTTTGCGCATCGCCGGAAACTTGCCCATGGCAGCAGGAACACGGGTTATCCGGTTCCGCGACAGATTCAAATCGCGCAAGGAAGGGTTACCGCGCCTCAGGTCTTTAAGGGTGATCAGGTTTTCCATCATGTTCAGCTTCACCAGATTCCGGTTGCCGGAAATCCTTGGGAACTCACGCATGCCGATGTTGCGCGACAATTCCAGGGAATCAAGTCGGACAAAATGCTTATAGTTGCGCGGCAAATTCCGTTGGGTGATGCCCTGCAGAATCAATTGACGAACATGATGGTTGCGCCCCAACTTCAAATGACGACCCGATGTATTATTATATACATAGATCCCTTCCAACTTCACAAGTTTGTCCAGTTGCGCCGGCAAAGCACGGAGTCTTGTATTGACCAGTTCCAGTTCTTTCAGATTGATACACTCAAATACAGCAGGTGGCAGGGATTTGCCCGGAAAATCAGCGATGGATAGCCGGGTGACGGTGTCGGGGCTTACTTGTTTTTTCAGCAACTCTTCCAGGGTGACAAAAGATCGCGTCGACCGGTAAACCAACCGATTCCCAATGCTTCTTGCCTGAACCTCCTTCAACTGATTGAAAAGACTGTCGAGCCTTTGCCCGTCTGCCTTCGTCACCTGGGTGGTCGTGTTCATAAGCGCACGAAGCCGGGCATATGTAATTGAGTCGTTCTTGTCGGCAAAGATCGGATTCGAATTGAGTGTTAAAGTCGGGGTTGCCCGCTGCGCCATGGTGACAACACCGGTGGCCAGCAAGGCAAGCAGCAGGAATAGTTTAGTGCGGATCATGGTATTGGCAATTTATCGAATCGTCATCCCAAAGCCAATCATCCGGTTTGGGGCGAAATTTCCTATCTTCATCGGCCTAACCGCTACCTTATGAAATACATCATCGCTTTTGCATTGTTGCTCTGTACGGGGCTGACTTCAGCCCAGGTTTTCGTTCCCGGAAAGCCGGCCGAAAATGGAATGTCAGCAGACCGCCTGGCCAGGATAGACCAATATATCAATGACCTGATGAGCAAAAAGGCCATCCCAGGTGCCGTGGTCTTCATCGCCCGCAATGGAAAAGTGATGCTCCATAAGGCGTATGGTTATAGTGATGTGGAGCGGCAGAAAGCCATGCGAAAAGACGACATATTTCGAATTGCCTCGCAAACGAAAGCCATAACAAGCCTTGCCGTTATGATGCTCGTGGAAGAAGGGAAGTTCACGCTCGATGAGCCCATTTCAAAATACATTCCCGAATTCAAAAGTCCAACCGTATTGAAAACGCTGAATTGGAGTGATACGACTTATTCCACGATACCCGCCCAAAGTGAAATCACGATCCGCCAGCTGCTCACCCACTCTTCCGGTATAGACTATGCCGGGATTGGTAGTCAGGAATTCAAAGCCATCTACGCCAAAAAGAAAATTCCCAGCGGCATTGGCAACGACAAAGACGTGCTGGCCGACCGTATGAAAGCATTGGGTACCCTGCCCCTGAAGCACCAGCCCGGCGAACAGTTCACGTACAGCCTCAGCATTGATGTGCTGGGATACCTGGTTGAAACAGTTTCCGGCATGTCACTGGATGAGTTTTTCAGCAAACGGATTTTCCAACCCTTGGGCATGAGCGATACTTACTTCTATCTTCCCAAAGAAAAACATGATCGCCTTGTGAGGCTTTACTCCAATCGCAAAGGACTGGTGAAGTTGGAAGGTAAGGTGTTTGATGGTGTAAACGTGGACTACCCCACCCTGGCGGGCACATACTACTCGGGAGGCGCCGGCCTTAGTTCTACCATTGAGGACTACGCCAAATTTCTTCAGCTATTCATCAACAAAGGCGAATTCAACGGCGTCCGTCTTCTCAGCCGCAAGACCGTGGAGTTGATGCTGACCAACCAACTGCAACCACCGATTACGACGGCATTCGGACTTGGATTTTCTTTGGAGACCAACTCGAATGACCACCAGTCAATTTATTCGGTGGGTTCGTTCTCCTGGGGAGGCGCATTCAATACCCAGTATTGGGGTGACCCGCGTGAACGACTGGTGGCACTGATCTACACGAACATCTATGGCAATACGGTAAACACGGCCGAACGCTTTAAGATGCTTACCTATGCCGCCATCATTGACTGATGTTAGTCCTTATCTGGACAGGGGAATGTCCCGGTGATAGCCGTTGGCCAGGTCATTGAAGGGCAGGTGAAGCACGAGGGTTTGCCCCTCCTCTTCAGCCGTGATATGTTCTGCATCCACGAAGTAGGGAATGCCTTTGTTATACAGCATGCGTGGAAACTGAACTTGCACGTCCTGTGATACAATTTCCGTGAGGTAATATATCATCAACTGATGGTTGTTGATCTCCATCTTGATCTGCTCCAGTGGCACGCCTGGAATGGTCACTTTTATTTCACGGTGCGTACTAAACTGCTTCATCCGAACCAGGGGTTCTGAAGTACCTCCATTCAACGTATTCATCAGGTCGATGCTCGTCAACAGCTCTTTGGGAATATTCAGATTTGCTTTCATGTGCGTATCCTGTTGGTTTCTCCTTCACAATTGTTGTACCTACAAGAATTCCCGCCATTCCGTCATTAAAATAGCAATGGGTTGTGTCAAACTGACTCTATTCCGGGATATTTGAGCATGGATTTCTTCGATTTGTCATACCTCTCCGGCGGTTCAGCGATCCAGCGACGTGGATACAAATTGCTACAGGATAAGCAGGTGATGGAGAATCTGGCCATCTATGATCCCGTGTTGGCAGGCACCCTGCCGCTGGATCTGTTCATAGACGGCAGCGATCTGGACATTCTGGGATGTGCCAGAGAATTGGATAATGCTGAAAAGCACCTTACTAACTTATTTGGTGGGCCGAACTTCACTACACAACAGGTTGCCGTGCGTGGCATACCTACCCTCATAGCGAATTTCAGGCTTGACGGGTTCCTGATAGAAATATTCCTGCAAGCAGTGCCCACCCGTCATCAGGCAGGATACATTCACATGATCAATGAACATAAAATACTGAACGAAAGAGGAGTAGTATTCCGTGATCAGGTGTTACAGTTAAAGAAAAGCGGCATGAAAACAGAGCCTGCCTTTGCGCAACTACTCGGCTTGCGCGGAGATCCATACGAGGCGATGTTGCGGCCCTTCTGAAACAACGTTGCATGGAGGTGTCGCTTGTTGCATCAGGGTTGCAGGTAGTGATCATTTTTCTTTCGACACGAACAGAACACAAAACCGCACTATTACCTTTGACGGGTGGAGCATCATCATCACCCTCACGATCATCACCATGCCGCACCGTCGCGGGCAAGTACGGCCTTCATAGCCGGCATTGTCCTCAACCTGTTATTTGTTGTGGTGGAGGTGGTGGCAGGTTTCGCTGTTCACTCCCTCTCGCTGCTCTCCGATGCTGCGCACAACCTGGCAGACGTGGGAACACTGGCATTGTCGCTCCTCGCCTTCTGGTTGCTTCGGGTAAAGCCGAACAACAAATACACTTATGGCTTCCGCAAGACTTCCATTTTAGTTGCATTGTTTAATGCTGTAGTTCTGCTCTTCTCCATCGGAGGAATTGCTTTTGAAGCTATTCACAAAACTTTCGATCCGCCAGAATCCCTCCCCGGATTTACCATTGCTGTGGTTGCGGGCGTCGGCATCCTCATCAACGGAGTTACAGCGCTCTTTTTCTTCCGGGAGCGCAACAAAGACATTAACATCCGCAGTGCCTATTTGCATTTGCTGAGTGATGCCCTCGTGTCGGCAGGCATTGTAGTGGGTGGCATCCTGATGTATTACACCCAATGGTACTGGATCGACAATGTCTTGTCCATCATCATCGCCGGTGTCATACTCTATGGCACGTGGGGATTGTTGCGCGAAAGCTTGCGCCTCTCCCTGGATGGTGTGCCCGGGGAAATTGGTCTTGAACAAATCCGTAAAACGGTGCTGGCCATTCCAGGCGTCGCAGGCATTCACCACATTCACGTGTGGGCCATAAGCTCAACCGAGAATGCGATGACGGCACACCTTGTGTTGCGCGATGGCACCACCCGCGGGCAAGAGCAAGAAATCAAATCAACACTCCGTCATGCCATGGAGCATGCCCATATCAATCATGTGACGCTGGAAACCGAATGCGAACAGGGACCGTGTGCCGCAGAAGTGTGCGACAACTAGTCCTTAAACCTGAATTTGAAATAAATCAGAAGTCCAGACAACGCCAGGGTAACGCTATTGGCGGCCACCACCGGAAGATCGTCGCGGAGGAGGCCATAGCTTAGCCATCCCAGGGTACCCAGGCAAAAAATGGAGAACATACCCAACGACAAGTCCTTCGCCGAGCGGCTCTGCCACGTCTTGATTACCTGGGGCACAAAAGCAATGGTGGTGAGGCTTCCGGCTACCAAGCCGAGGATCTTGATGGGGTCCATAGTTTTCGCGGGCGACAAATATAAATAAACCAGCGGGCGGTTGTATTTTCAGCCTGTGAACCTCCACTTTCCGTGGTTTCGCCGAAATGGCCCCATATACTTCCCGAAATCAATTCCGGGTTGGGCCATTGCTATCACCTTTGCGATCGCTGTGATTCAACGATTCATTCAAATAGACCATGCATCACACTCTGCCAGCGATACGCTGAGGAACTGGGTCATTCAGGTAATGATACTTGTTTTGCTGTATCAGGCTGTAGCCTGGCTTACTTCCCGCAAATACTAGATATCCGACTTTTTTAACTTCAGGTACGTGAAGTAATTAAAGAGGAATGTCCACACGAGGGCTGTAACCACTGACGTCAGGGTAACATAATCGCGGATCTCCTGAAGAAAATAGCGCGCAAAAGGCATGGGCACCAGGTTCATGATGGACTCCAGGGGAAAGAAAGGAATAATACCCGGAAAGTAATTATCTACATTTTCCTTAATGATCAATTCGATCAGATAAGAATTGAGCAAAAGTACAATGGTGAGTCCTGAGCGATTGATCAGGGTGCCCAGCATGAGTGCAAATGAGAGAAAAGCAAAGATTTCAAGGAAATAAGCCAGGAAGAACTCAATACCCGTGAATCCATATGGGAAGTCGTATTCCGGAGAATAGATTAGTCCGCACACCACGGCAATAATAAACAGACCCGCGCTGCTGAGTACACTCAGTGTCACATTGGTGAGCACCTTCGAATACAGAAACTCTTCGCGGCTAAGGCCATCAATGATATTTTGCCGGATGGTGCGATACGTAAACTCATTGGTGATGGAAATAACCACCATAATTCCCAAGCCGATTTTCAGCAATCCGCCACACCAGGCCAGGTTCTGCCAAATATCCGGAAAATGGTAGATGGGGATCCGCTGAATATTGATGTTACCACCAAATCCTTCTATGGTACGGTCAAGCCACTTCACCAACTCCATCCCGCTCGATGCTCCGGCGATCAGGGTGATGAAGTACAATCCGCAGATTACCCAGAATGTCCGGTAATCGATGAGTTTCTTCAGATCAATTTTTAGCAGGTGCAGCATGGTCGGCTTCGGCTAAAATTTCAAGAAATTGTTTTTCCAGGCTCTTCTTCTGGGTGACGAGGTGTGTTGCCGTCACTCCCTTCTCAAACAGATAGCGATTGATGTCATTCGCATGAAATCCCGGTTTCACCTTCACGACAAACTGATGAGTCTCCCGCTTCATCGAAAGGGTGCCTTCAAAAGATTCAAGCATCAGTGCCAGGTCATCATGGTATGCCATGACCTCCACGCTTTCCTCTCCTTTGCCTACATCATCCACGGGACCGCTGTGCACCAGGTTCCCCTTGCGAAGGATGGCAAAGTGGGTACACACCTTTTGCACTTCGTCGAGCAGGTGACTGGCCAGAATAATGGTCTTACCATCGTTGGCAATACGGCGGATGATATCCCGTATTTCCGCAATACCCATCGGATCCAGGCCATTGGTGGGTTCATCGAGGATAAGCACAATAGGATCATTGAGCAACGCCGAAGCAATGGCCAGGCGTTGTTTCATACCCAGGGAATACGTTCGGTATTTGTCATCTTGTCTGCCCGATAGCTCCACCAGGGCAAGTACCTTTTGAACATTTTCCGGAGGTGCTTCCTTGATCAGGCACATCAACTCCAGGTTCTTGCGGCCACTGAGATAGGGATAAAATATCGGATGCTCCAGCACTGCACCAATCTTCTTTCGCAGGTGATGAGTCGGTGGTTGTCCAAACCAGGAGAAACTTCCCACGGTAGGATTTATCACGCCCATGAGCATACCGAGGGTGGTCGTTTTTCCGCTGCCGTTGGGTCCCAGCATGCCAAACACCTGACCGCGATGAATTTCCAGATTCAGGTTGTTCACCGCACACAAGCGACCAAAATTCTTGGTCAGCCCCTGAATGGTTAATACGTTTTCCAAGTTTGGATTGGATTAATGATCAGATTCTTCCTTCTCATCCTTATCGCCCTTGCCATTCCTGCGTTTGGTAATGGATTTGATTCTACCGGTGACCTCCTGGCTGCTATCGATCATGCTGAAGAGCGAGCCAGCCTTCGTGACATCCAGGGTGCCGATCATATCGAGTACCATCAGGTTAGTTGAATCGTTCACCAGAATGACTGTGCGCAATTTCTCGCCTTTCTTGTCACGGATAAACACCTCCAGATTCCGGCCTTCATAGCGGGCATTCATGACCGACTCGTAGGCCTCCGCTTTATAGTCGGTTTTGATTTTAAGAAATTAAGCCGGTGCAAGCCTGCCTTCCTTCTTCTCAATCATCAAAAACTTAAGCTTCTCAATGTTCCTCACCAACTCATCAAATTCCTTGTTGTCAGCCTGGTTGAGCATGCGCAACGTGTTTTTATAGAAGAAGAGCACAAAGCCGTCTTCGTACTTCTTCTGAAGGGCCTGTGTAGTCTCCGCCTGGCCAAAGGCAGTGACCGCTGCAAACAAACCAATTATTGTAAGAAACTTTTTCATGTAGTTATCGGGCACCCGCCTTTACAAAGTTATTCTTTGCCAGCCATTCTGTATCAACATTACCTTTCATTTCCATGGCCACCACTTCTTCTTCGTTTGCCACTAATACGAAATAACGGTTCGACTGGTTGCTGTCGGGACGCATATAAACAGTAACGCGGTCCTTGCCATTTCGCACTTCCGTCATCTCATCAAAAGCATCCTTGCGGAGCACGCTGCGAAATCCATCTACGGAAAGCCCTTGTCGCTCAAATGCCTCCTGCGGGATAACCATCAACCTGACCTGGTTTACGGAACGAAGCATCTCACGGGCCTCCTGATCATCCGAAGTGGCCAGTTTCATGACCACACGCAGGAAGATGCCTCCCATTTTCAGGGTGTGCACGTCTGCGGCGCCGTGGAACTTCTCACGCAGCTTCTCAAAACTCCTGCTTTGCGCAAAGGTTGCCTGGCTGAAAACCACCAGGGTCATCAGGATCATTATCTTTTTCATCGTGTAGAGATTAACCAAGCCCCGTTGTGAGGGACACAACGGGGCTTGAGGTGGCTTATGTGATTAGTTACTCCTGCTCATTCTTTTTGTCGCCATCGTTCTTGTCAATCTTGTGGAGTTGATCAAGGCCGTCGATGTTCATCTTGTTACCAATCTTACCGATCTTCTTCAGGTCAATATCGCCAAACAGGCTGAGCATTTTGAAATCATCGTTACCCGCTGCGATCATGAGCAATTCACTGATTTTACCCGGGCTGGTCTCGCGGATCAGGAACTTCATGTCCTGGTCTTTATCGCGAACGAACATCAGCTCTTCGTAATCTTTGGGGATGGCCGCCAGGGCTTCCTTGTACAGTTCACGCGAATTGCGCGCATTGTCTTTGGCCAGGATCCGAAGTCCTTTGATGCGGCTGATGGCATCCAGCACTTCCTTATCTTCCGGATTCTTCACCTCCATGTTGGTTATCAGGCCAAACATCTTGCTGCTGACCGTTACCTGGGTGAATTCAGGATCATCCTGATACTTGTTAAAGAATTTTGTTACAGCATCACCCTGCGCCCGGGCCGCTACGGCCATCACCACCATCACCACTGCTAACACTACCTTTTTCATATGCTTGTTGTTAAATTAATTGCTTGACTAAATACTTGTCTTGTCGGCTGCCTTGCCCTGAATCTTTTTTTCTGCTTCGTTGAACATCTTTATTTTACTGGCCTCATGTCGTGCCTTACCGAAGGTGTTTCCAATCATTTGCAGTGCCTTCTTCGTCTCTTCAAAGGCCAGCTGCGGATCGGTATACGTGTCCTGCACTTCCTGCGGGTATGATTTCCTGATCTCCTGCCGAACGAAAAATGTCGCGACCACCAACACCAACACGCCGGCTGCAATGCGGGCCACCTGGGTTATGGTCACCAGGCTGATGATCTTACCTCCACGACGACGCTGCAACTCCTTTGTTACGGCTGGTTCAAAATTTTCTTCCAGTTTTTTTTGCTTCTCCATTTCGAAGAACCGGAACAACCGGGCTGCCTCCTGCATGTCAGCCGGAATGTGATCACCCTGGAAATAGCTGCGTAGCGCCTGCTCCTCCTCCAAAGAGGTTTCGCACTTCCAATAGCGTTCCAGCAAGTCGCCGATTTGATTACGAGAGTCCATATGCACTTATTTTTTGCAATTGTTCGCGCACCGATTGACGGGCACGAAACAAATTCACTTTCACCTGATTCATGTCCAGCTCCAGAATATCTGCTATCTCCTGGTAACTGTATCCTTCCACATCGCGCAGGTGCATTACCTGTCGCTGCTTGTCCGGAAGGCTGGCCATTAGTTCTCCTATACGCTTCATACTTTCCGATAATTCAACCGAATCCAACGGCGAGTGAGTATCTCCCTGTACATACAGGCCTCTTTCGATAGACTCCTCGGGGCGTCGTTGTTGCGCCCGCAAGCGGTCCAGCGACAAATTGCGTGTCACCCGCATGCACCAGGCTTCCATATTCTGGATCTGATCCAACTGCTCCCGCCCGCTCCATACTTTGATCAGCACCTCCTGCACCACGTCTTTGGCATCATCACTGCTGCCCAAGAGGCGAAAGGCAAACCGAAATAGTTTGTTCTTCACTGGGAAAACACGATCCTGAAAAGTCTGCAAGTCCATTGGGTTACAATAGCCAGACGCCCGGCCAGGGGGTTTGTTACAACAGAATCCACAATTTAGTCATAACAGCCTCAAAACCGCGAAATCAGGTATTTTTAGCGTGCTATTGATTATTTTTCGGCTCGGCAACTATTAATCAGGTCAAACTGTTGTATCTACAACAATGAATCGAAACGAATTTTTTCATCAAACCGCCCTCGGAATCCTTGCCATGAACTCATTAAATGACCTCAGGAAATTCTCTGATACCCTCGACGACCAGGCTACACGGCTGCCCGCCTTGTTTGTGGGGCATGGCTCTCCCATGAATGGCATTGAAGACAATAGCTTCTCCTTACAATGGGAAGCATTGGGCAAGACCCTGCCTGTACCTGCGGCGGTACTCTGTATCTCTGCACATTGGTTTACCCGTGGCACGCACATCACGGCGATGGAAAACCCGAAAACGATCCATGACTTTTATGGATTTCCGCAAGCCCTCTTCGATGTGCAGTATCCTGCCCCGGGTAACCCGGCTCTCGCAAAAGAAACCGCCGCGATGATCCACAAGACGACCGTTGGACTGGATCATGAATGGGGCCTGGATCATGGCACCTGGAGTATTGTAAAGCGGATGTACCCCAAAGCCAATATTCCAGTATTGCAATTGAGCATTGACTACACCCAAAAACCTTCGTTCCATTATGAGTTGGCCAAAGAACTCAGTGCCTTGAGAAGAAAGGGAGTGTTGATCATTGGCAGTGGTAACATGGTTCACAACCTCCGCATGATCGATTGGCATAATCCGGAAGGCGGTTTTGACTGGGCGGTGGAAATGAATGACACGTTTAAGCGACTCATCACCAACCGCGATCATCAGGCATTAATCCAATACGAGGCATTGGGTACCGCGGCACGGTACGCCATTCCTACGCCTGAACATTACCTGCCCCTGCTGTATGTACTGGGACTGCAGGAGAAAAATGAATCCGCCTCTTTCTTCAACGACAAGAGTGTGATGGGTTCGTTGACCATGACTTCCGTAAAAATTGCCTGAGCATGGACGCAAGCAACGACAAGATTATCATCTTTAGTGCTTATGATACGCCCATTCAGGCCAACCTCGCCAAGACCAAACTGGACGCCTATGGTATCCCCTGCTTCCTGACCGAAGAGAATTTTACCGGGTTCTTTCCTTTGCGCAACCAGATATTCCCGGGTGTGCGCCTGCACATCTTCGAGAAAGACAAAGCGCAGGTAGAAGAAATACTGACCGACGAAACAGACTAGTTTCCTGACCTACTTCCAGAAGCCAAATCCATAGGAAGCAAACAAGGCTTTCGCTTCATACATTCGGCCATTCTTGACGGTCCACTCCACCCGACGGATGTCACTGATATTTTTCACCGGGTCGCCATCCACAAGAATGAGGTTAGCCTGCTTACCGACTTCAATGGTACCCAGTGAAGCCGACTTACCTGCTACCTGAGCAGATAACAGGGTAGCTTTGCGCAGGACTTCTGCATTGGGAACTCCGGCTTTTGCATACAACTCCAATTCGCGATGGAGCGCAAATCCAGGGAAGTCATCCGTTCCGGGAAGAAAGGTGACTCCATTGACATGGAATAACTTTATCATTTCCATCATTCGGTCAAATGACTCTTTGTAGGCGGCTTCATTGCCTTTCATGGTCGGCAAACCGCCTCGATACAGGCTGCGCCGAATTTCAGGAGGCAAGGTTGATGCCACCGTTTCATAGCCGGCTGCCATCTTACCGGGTTCATTGGTAAACATACCTTCAAAAATGGCCATGGTAGGATCTACCACGATTTGCCGGGACTTGAGTAACTGAATGAATTTAGCGACAGCAGGGCCTTTGGTATCAATCTGGCGGGCGCGCTCAGCAACCTTAATAAATCGCCCCATGGAGCGGGTATCGATGGTGTCACCCAGAAAATTGAGCATGATCATGTTCATGTGGATCACCTGATCGTAGCCATCGTTAATAGCGCGCTCGGCTGTCATGTAAGAAGGCACGTGACCCACTACCTTCAATCCGCGCTTATGGGCCTCCGCAGCGAGCGGCTTCACCCACTCAACCGGAATTGAACTGTACAATTTTATCTGCTGATATCCCTTGTCGGCATAGAAGTTTACCGCGGCAAGGCCTTCGTCTAGGGTCTTCACAATCTTTCCGGTTGGACCGGCAAAAGGGCCGGCAAAGTCGATAAATCCAGACATGATTGAAATCTCCGGACCGAGCAACTCATCCTGGTCAACCATCCCTTTAATTTCTGGCAGGTTAAGCGCATTGGCCATGTCCTTAATATTGGTAACGCCACCGGCCAGGTGGTATAATCCCTGAGTCATGTCATAGTGAGCATGATTATCCCACAATCCCGGCAATAGCATCTTTCCATGGCCGTCTACTTCTTTCACGCCGGCAGCCAGTTTGATCTTCTTGGCCTTCCCGACCTGGGTGATCTTACCATTTTCCATCACCACCGTCTGATCGGCGATTACTTTTCCTTTGTTAGCATCAAACACATTGACATGTGTAAATGCCACAGCCGTCTTCGGCAAGTGGGTGAGCTTAACGGCCTGCTCTGCGTAATAGTCTTCTTCAATCTCGTCCTGCAACTTGATCAGTTCGGGCACCAGAAACTCATACCCTTGCTTGATGATGGAACTCCAATCCGTTACTTCAGCAAAGAACTCATGCTTGGGGGTTAGCCATAGATAGGCAGGAGGTCCGCCGGAACCCGAGAACTCGTACATCTCGAGTTCTTCCGGAAAGCCATTCACACGTGCTGTATGATTCTTGACATGTCGCGCCTTCAGTTTCCCGGCTGGGATCATGTCCAGTTCGCGGCTGGGCTGCTTCCATAACAGTCGCAATGCCAATTCAATTTCACCCGGCGCGCCTTCCAGCGCACTGTACAGCACTGGTCCGCTTACCGCTTTGCTACCACTCTCTATTTTATTGCTCCAGGTGGCTGTGCCATTCGACAAGGTGTATTGCTCCTGGACAGCTCCTTTGAAATAATCAACGCCCGTAACCGTACGCGAAACGACCACTCCGTTTTCCAAACGGATATCCACCCGGATCTTTGGTCCACGACCGCGGTCGTTGAATTGGTAGGCATAAGAAATCTGGTTAGGTCCATCGGACCAGACCAATTGTTTGCCTGAAATCTTTTCCGTCGTGAGCACGGTGTATCTCAGGGTATCGGTCAAACCAAAGGCAGTTACCGCCATCATGCAGGCAAACAGCATCAGAAAAAAACGGGGTGATATTTTCATCTTGATCGTTTTATTACTTTTTCAGTACAGTAAACTCCACGCGGCGGTTGTTGCTTCGACCAGCCTCCGTGTCGTTGGAATCAATAGGCTTGGATTCACCATAACCCTTCGCCGTAAGGCGAGCGCGGTCAATTCCCTGAGTCACGAGGTAATCTACCACGGCTTGTGAACGGCCTTGCGACAGATTCAGGTTATACTCATCCGAGCCCTTGCTGTCGGTGTGGCCGGAAATTTCGATTTCCACCGTTTTGTTGTCTTCCAGAAAACTCACCACTTTATTCAACTCAACAAACGACTCGCTCTTCAAGGTGGTCTTGTCAAAATCAAAGTAGATGTTTTTCAACCGCACGGTAAGGCCCACTTCGATGGGTTGCAGGTACAAGTCTTTGACTACCGGGGAAAGATCTTCAGTTGCAAAATTAACGCTGTCCGATGCCGACAAATACCCTTCGGCAGTAGCCTGCAGCACATACCAACCTGTCTTTTCCACTTCCACCTGGTACTTGCCGTCAGGGGCGGCCACACTGTACAGGTTCTTGCGATCGGGCTTTAATGAAAAATTCACCTTGGCTGTAATGGGCTCATTTGACTTTTTATTGAAAACCGTACCCCCCAATACCAATGCGCGGGCAATCGGTGTCAGATACACCTCCACGGTGAGTGTGGTATCACTGCCGAGTGGTGGTACCAGTACTTCGAGGTCGCGGGGTTGGTAGCCGGAGGCATTGGCATTCAAAACATATTTATTCGTCTCCGGAATCTTCGTTTCAAATTTCCCGGAAGCCGGCGTTTTTAAGACGATGGGCTTAAGCTCGTTTACAGTAACGCTTACATTGGCAGACACCGACTGTTTGGTTTTCTCATCAAGCACCACACCTGTCAGCATCACCTTTACAGACCGGGGTACCAGGATGAATACATCGAGGTTTCCACCATCGGAGCGACTGTTCGATCTGGCCGTGTACACATTGCCGGCAGCGTCCATGGAGAAATAGTCATCCGCGGCAGCCGTATTGATTGACTTGCCAAGGTTCACGGGGTCGGTCCAATTGTTCCAACTGTCATCCAGGCGGGTAGACTTATAGATATCCGTTCCGCCCTGACGTCCCTGCCCCAATCTGTCGCTGGCGAAAAATAGTGTTTTGTCATCAGGGCCGATGAAGGGAGCAAACTCGTCTGCAGAAGAACTAATCTTGAGCTTAACAGGCCGCGACCAGGCACCCCCTTCGAGGTGACTGATGTAGAGATCACTTTTGATGCCTTTATCTGTCTCTGAGAAATAAAGGATCATATGTTGTTTGTTGGCAGAAATGGTGGCCCCGTTAAAACGGCCTTTGGCCATGGCGGCAAAATCCTTGTATCCGATTTCAGACCATGAACCGCCGGGACTCACCAGGGAGAATCCCTTATCATTCTTGCTTCGTCCGCCGCGCACAAACAAGGAACCATCGGGCAATACCTGAAATACCTGATTTGACTTGCTTTGATTAAACGGCGACCCCAGGTGTTGGGGCGCAGACCAGACACCCTTATCATCCTTGGTGCTTAGCCATATATCCTGGGTACCTTCCTTGCCATAGGTATTGGCGGGGTGATCGGCGACAAACAGGTAGAGTTTTTTTCCGTCCGGAGATACAACAGGTGCAGCGTCATGATACACCGAGTTTACCTCTTTGAGTTTGGTGAGTGTGTATCTCGGACTGAATTGCTGTCCATGTACAGAAACCACCAACAAGGTAAGTGTTGCAATAATCAGCGACCGCATAAAGGAGTGTTTTGTGGTCATTGGTCTTAATCAGGCTGTTGCGCCGGGTATGCTGAAAAATCCGCGCTTGCTCATCCAGATGGCAAGCAGGATAATTACTAGCGCAATGGTATTGAACCAGAACAGGCGTTTGTGTTTAGCGGTGTCGTCCGCCATTTTCTTAATGGATATCCGGGCTATGGTGATCAGGGTAACCGCTGAGATCATGAGCACACTATGCTCGGCCGTCCAGTACCTGATTATCGGATCTTTCATAGCCGCACCGCTGAAGTGCACCAGGGGGCTGGCAAAAAAATATAGGATCAAACCGATCAGGAGTTGGGTATGGGTCACTGAAAATAAGGTCAGGCTAAGCATATTATCCGCCTTTCCGAAGGGTTTTTTTCCATTCATGCCCATCCATGCCTTGGCGATCACCAGCAGGAGGAGAATCAAAACGAAATAGCGAAGCAAAGAATGGGTGTGAACCAGGGCAGTATGCATATCAGATAAGTTTAAGCCCGAAATTTAGCGCATTGTAACCAAATAACCTTTTTACACTGCGGAACCCCGGCATGGGCAGTCTGCTGCTCGAATTGGCAGAATATCACTTGGTGATCGTTTGCACAAGTGCTCCTTATGGGACTAATTTAACGCTTTACCCCGTCAACCCCATGAAACGACTATTATTCCTGATCGCATTGTTGGCCGCTTCTTACACGATGTATGGCCGCCCTCCTGGAGGCACCCCCGACTCTGTTAAGGTGGGCGTGTATGTGATCAGCGTCCACGATATCAATTTTCACGACAAAGAATATACCATCCGGTTTTGGATGTGGTTCCTCCATGACAATCCCGAGTTTGATTTCAAAGCCCAATTGGATATTCCCAATGCCAAGGAGATTGACGAACCGGAGGTAATCTATGACACCATCAACGGAAAGACCTGGGTACAAATGAAAATGAAGTGTATCATGAAGGAAAACTGGGTGGTGCATAACTTCCCGTTCGACAAACAGCACCTTCGCGTCCGCGTAGAGAACATCCTGTTTGATCGGAATAAACTGGTATTCAAGGCCGACGTACGCCACTCGATGTTCGATGACATCGAAGGGATGGATGGCTGGACGGTGAAGAATTTTGCAGTATCTGAGGACACCACCCGGTACAACACTGGCTTTGGCGACCCGCAGCCCGGCCATGACGCACAAACCTTTTCAACCTTCAAAATTGACATGGACATCGAAAGGGATGCCTGGGGCCTCTTCATGAAAATTTTTATCGGCATGTACATTGCCTTTCTTATCGCCCTCGTCAGCTTTGCATCCCAGCCCTGGGAACTGGAACCCCGCTTTGGTCTTCCCGTCGGCGGTCTGTTTGCCGCTGTAGGAAATAAATACATAATTGATTCCCTGTTACCAGAATCTCCGGAGTTTAGCCTGGTGGATACCTTGCACAGCATCACCTTTATCGGGATCTTATCCGTGCTCGCGGTTTCTGCCATCTCGATGAAATACTACAACGCAGACAATAAGGAAGCCTGCCTGCGGGCTAATAAGATAGGGTCGAGAATTGTGCTCTTTGCATATGTAATTATCAATATCTTTTTTGTCGCGACCGCATGAATAAAAGTCTGATCCTGGGAGTTATTTGTCTGGGCCTCACCTTCAAAGGCCTTGCTTCACCACCCGATACGGTGAAGGCAGGGGCTTATGTAATCAGTGTACACGACATCAACTTTCACGATAAGGAATATACGATCCGGTTCTGGTTGTGGTTTTTATACAATAACAACGATTTCGATTTCAGCAAGCAACTGGATGTGCCGAATGCCAAGAGTATTGAATCTGAAATCATCACCGACAGCATCGAAGGAAGTAAGTGGGTCATCATGAAGATGAAATGCGTGATGAAGGAAAATTGGCGGGTAGGTGATTTTCCTTTTGACTCACAGCACCTGCATGTACAAATAGAAAATACGCTGTTCGACAAAAACACCCTGGTATTCAAACCGGATACAGCCGGAAGCCGGTTTGCCCGCAAAATTGCTATCGACGGATGGACGATCAATAACTTCAGCGTAAGCTCGCACATGAATGAGTACGAAACTTCATTTGGTGATCACCGGGCCAAACAGCAGCTTTCTGAGTTTGCCACCTTTGACATTGATATGGACATTGAACGGGACGCTTGGGGGCTATTCATGAAGATCTTCGTCGGCATGTACATCGCCTTCCTGATTGCCTTCATCAGTTTCACCCCCAACCCCTGGGAGCTGGAGCCTCGTTTCGGATTGCCAGTCGGCGGATTGTTCGCCGCTGTTGGTAACAAATATATTATCGACTCACTGCTGCCAGAGTCTTCTCAGTTTACCCTGGTGGACTCACTGCACACCCTCACCTTCTTCTCTATATTCGCCACCCTGGTTGTGTCGGCTATTTGTCTAAAGTTACATGATCGCGGTCGGAAAGAAGCCTGTGTCCGCGTTAGTAAAATAGGATCTAGAATTGTGCTGTTTGGGTACTTTGTCGCGAATCTGATCCTGATTGCGCTCGCCATCGTCTGACCATCACACCCGGTTCTTGGTGTCAATTACAATGGTCACCGGGCCATCATTGATTAAAGAGACTTTCATATCGGCACCAAATTCGCCCGTAAGAATCGGCTTGCCCAACTGTTCTCCAAGGGCCGCTACAAACTTCTCATAAACGGGTATAGCTATTTCCGGGCGAGCGGCCTTGATGTACGAAGGGCGATTACCTTTCCGCGTACTCGCCTGTAGCGTAAACTGGCTTACGCAAAGAATATTTCCCCCGGTATCCCGAACACTCACATTCATAATTCCTTCAGTATCATTAAATATCCTCAGATTGACCACCTTGGATGTCAACCAGGTAATGTCCTCATCCTGATCGGCCTCTTCAATGCCCACCAGAACCAGCAAACCACTGGCGATGGTTGATTTTACCACACCACCAATGGTCACTGAAGCTTCTGATACGCGCTGGATAACGGCAATCATCCCTTAACAGGCTTGCATCTCTCCCGAAGAATGAATGACAACTCCTGCATCCGTGCGGCTGGCTGCCTGAATCATAGCCCTCGCCACCTTCGACGAATCGATGGCTTTATATTTTTTGGGGATCAGGAAATCCAAAGCCCGCATCACCAATTCAGCTGCTCCTTCACCAGCCCGCTTCACTGTCCGATGACCGAGCAGCAAGGAAGGCTGGTAGATGTGAAGGGAAGAAAATCCAATCTGACGAATAGCCTCTTCTACCTCGCCTTTCACCCGGTTGTAAAAAACAGAGGAATTCTTATCAGCCCCCAGGGCGGTAACCAGGTGAAAAGCACGGGCACCATGGGCGTGGGTGGCATGCGCAAGTGCGAGGGGATATTCAAAATCTACTTTTCTAAACGCTGCCTCTGAACCAGCCTGCTTGATGGTGGTACCCAGACAGCAAAAAACGTCGGCACCAGACGGAATCTGATCGAGCGAATCCAAACTGTCCAACTCCATTACCCGTTGCTCCAGTTTGTTGTTTTTGATGGTGAGTGGTCTTCGTGAAATAGTCAGCACCGACTGGTATTCCGGGTGTGCCAACAAAAGTTCAACCAGTTGAGCACCGATCAAGCCGGTACATCCTGCAACAATGGCGGTTCTCATCAGAAGGTTTGCTGGATTTCTTTCTTCAGTTCAACGAGGGCGTGGCTGATGGGCTCCACTTTTTTCTCGAGGGTCAACTCAAAGATACGTCGCGACAGATCGAGTGCGGTGGCTTCTCCTTCGAGTCCGGCGGATGCCTCGTTGATCAGGATCGTCAGGTCTTCTTTGGCATTCCGGATCATGTTCCACACTTCGTCGCTCATGTATATCTGTTGGGACACATTGTGGTTGTATTCGTTTCTGATTTCATCCAGCAGCACTTTGTGGAACTCGCGTGCTGTATATCCCGGATTATTCAATCGGAGCAGCAAATTCGGAGGTGAGATGCGTTCAAGAAAAAGGCACATTCTTTCATAAGCCTGAAGCCGGTTAGGCAATATGGTCTCAATGGACCTTGCCCGGATCTCCATCCGTTTTGATTCCAGCTCACGGTGAATAAAGGAGCGCACGGTCAGGTACACTGCGTAGAGTACCAGTGAGGCAGGCAGCAGGATTTTTCCGAATTCAATAATGGCTTCCATAGTTTAGTTTCGTACCGTAAAGGTGTTAAAATTTAGGTAATTTTGATTGTTATCCGGTCACCAATAACGATGGCCATGGATTGCCAAGTATACCACCACCCGTAAATCTCATCATGTTTGATAACCTCCAACCTGTATCCCTTACTGCACGGGCAGCCGAAGAGGTAAAGCATATCATGCAAACCAAAAATATCCCTGCAGATTATGGTCTTCGCATTGGAATACGGGGCGGCTCAGGTTGCGGGGGACATCAACTGATGCTGGGGTTTGATAAGGCCCGGGGAACCGATTTGTCGTACAAACAAACGGGAATATTATGTCACGTAGACAAACGCCATACCCTCTATGTGATTGGCAAAACAGTTGATTTTCAAGATCGCGAAGACGGGCGGGGTTTTGTATTTCTGGAATCCAGCGTGACTGGCTGACAGCATCAACGGCTTCGCCGGATGGTGATGGACGCCTTGCGACACACACCACCGATGGGAGGATTGAATTTAGCAATGGTGATCTGAACAGAAATTGCCTCCTGAAAACGTTCCAGTATTTTTTCTGCAATCAGGTGCCCAACGCGTTCCAGCAGTTTGGATGGTTTGGCCATCTCCACTTTGATTACATCGTACACATCCTCGTAGTTGATCGTTCCGGTGAGGTCATCCTGAAAAGCGGAATCGGTAAAGCGAGTTTCTACTTCAACGTCCACCTCAAATTTATTTCCGGATGATCGCTCATGGGCATAAACCCCATGGTAGGCGTGAAACTCCAGTCCTTCAAGAACTACTTTTCCAGTCATGCCACTTCATCGAAGAATGAGCGCAGCGGCTCCTGAGCCATTGGTGTTTTAGGTACTGCCGGATTGGGCATCTCTGTACGCAGTTTCCTGGGGGTATTTTCTGCCGGCACGTTGGCTTTCTTTACCTCGCGGCGTGCAAAGGTGAGGTGTTCGTCGGCATTGAAGTCGCGTGTCGTTGTACGCGCGCGTTCGGCCCGGTCGAGTGTTTCATTGGCCAGGCGGCGAAGATCGTCGACCAGGTTGTTGCGTTGTGACTCGAGGTTTTTGTACTGAGATACCAGTTCCTTCAGTTTATCTTCCATTTCACCCAGCAACTGGCGTGATGTCTCGTCTGCCTCTTCAATGACATTTTTGGCCCTGCCTTTGGCCTCGTTGAGAAGTGCATCTGCGCTGATTTGTGCTTCACGTAAATGCAATTCGGCTGCCTTACGTGCCTGATCAACCACGTTGGCACCGGTATCTTCCGCTGTTTTCAACGTCTTGTATAACGAAGACTCCACTTCGCGCAACTTGGCCACTTCACGCTCGGCAGCATCCAGTTTCATGCGTGACTCCTTTACCTCATCATTCATGCGCTCCCATTCCTGTGACAGGGATAGCAGAAACGCATTGACTTCATCCTTGTCGTAGCCACGCAAGGTGCGTTCAAAAGTCTTTTGACGGATTTCGAGCGGTGTTACTTTCATGACGTAGCGGGTTAATCGTTAGTTTAAAAAATTACGTCCCAACTGGATATAGTTCGATCGTCGCTGGCACTGAGTACCTGATCCTTATACGTAGTCCAAAGCACCCGGTTTACTGATGTGCCATGGCCCGCATAACGGGCTTTGTCTATTACTTTCAGGAGGGTCAGGTCGGCCGTGCGCCAAACCTTGATCGACTTATCCAGGCTGCAAGTTACAAAATGTTTGCCATCCGGACTAAAATCGAGGTTATTGATGGCAAAGAGGTGTGCCACCACGTCACCGTGTTGGCGATAACCATCCTCCACATCCCAGGCCTTCAGGTGAGCATCGCGGCCTGCACTTAATAAAAAACGACCGTCCCGGGTGTAAGCGAGGGTAAAGACAGAATTCGTATGGCCAGTCCATCCGGCCAATTGATTGAAACTCCTGCAGTCAAATACACGGATGGCGTGATCACTATACCCTACCGCCACCGTGTCGCCGGAAGGATGAAGGGCTATGGCTCGCGCACTCCTGGTTGACATCTCCAGTCTTTGAAGTATATCAAAAATAGAAGCCGATCCCAACTTCAGCGATGCCACTTCCTTGCGATCTGTCGTGGCAATTACGTGGATTCCTTCAGTGTTGTGGCCGGCAATCAGGTACTGCTTCTCGGGCCAATAGGTCAATGCATAAATGGAATGTGGTAGTTGAGCAACCAGTTCGCCTTCATCCGGCTGCTGCAGATTCCACCGAACCACCAACCCGTCACCACCCGCAGAGAAAAATACATGCGGCAACGGACCGGGCGTTAAGGTATAAACGCTGTCGCGGTGTCCCTGGTACGTATGAAGACGGGTTACTACTATGCTCATCGCCGCAATCGCTTTGTGTATCTTTACCTAAAATTGATCCTCCCCAACGCAATAACCAAATGCCGCTGATAAAAACCGTTTGGCTGGGAATAGATAGTGCAGTCGCACTGTGGCGAATTGAAGAGCCGGAAGAACAATTGGCATTCTTTGCTTTGGAGAGCTGTCCTGAAGATATTATTCACCCACCCAAGCGGCTGGAATGGCTTGCGGCCAGAGCTCTTATTGCCCAATTGGTGCAGGACATTGGTCTTGAATATACAGGACTCCGGAAAGATGAATTTGGCAAACCATTCCTGAAAGGACTACCACACCAGGTGGCACTCACCCACTCATTCCCTTACGTGGCAGTGCAAATTGATCCGCATCACTCTGTGGGCATTGACCTGGAGCAACCCAAAGAAAAACTCCGCACCATCGCAACAAGGATGTTTTCTCAGGTGGAAACGGAAGACGCCGCTAATAACCTGACCAAACTGTGCATTTATTGGTGCGCTAAAGAAGCCTTGTATAAACTCTATGGCCAACGGAGCCTGTTGTTTAGTGAGCACCTGAAGGTTGAACCTTTTCTCATGGGCAACCAGGGTACCCTCGTAGGCAACATCGTGCAAGGCAAGGCTTCACAGCAGGTCAACTTAAAATATGAAGTTACCTCTGATTTTGTTTGGGTATATACAAACACAAAACGCGCATGAACAAATTATTACTTTGTATGGTGTGCCTGCTGGCGGCATTAATAAGTAACGGGCAGGACATTCCGGACGCTTCGCTGGTTCGCAAAAGCGATGGCCAAACCGTTTTGCTTTCCGAATGTCTGGCCTGCACGGGCGTAGTGATTATTTTCACCAGCCCGGATTGCCCGTTTGATGGGTACTATGCCGAACGGCTCCAATCGCTTCGCGATCGCTTCGCAGGTCAGGTCAGTTTTTTCTTCATTAACGTTGCTGAGTCTACCGATACAAACCCGGCTTCATCATTTTCTTCATTGCCGTTTTATGCTGATGGTCAACAGCAGTTGTTAAGGATTCTCGATCCACACAAAACACCAGAAGCGTTTCTGTTGAAAAAACAAAATACAAAATTGACATTGGTCTACCGGGGTGCCATCGATGATAATCCACAAATGGCTTCAGCCGTGACCCAACACTGGCTGCAGTCGGCCATCGACAATCTGCGGGACGGGAAGGCACCCGCACAGGCAGAAGTTCGTGCCAGTGGCTGTACCATTAGAAAAAAATAGACAATGTGGTGGTTGGTTTATCTCAAACTGCTCGCCGTGTCAATTGCTGCATCAGCCAAGTACCTGGTAAATCTCTATTTTGACCTGCTTGAGGCCTGGGAAAGAAAAAATAAAAAGAATGTGGGATGAGATTAAACTCCCAAATCACCGCCTGCAGATATTTCAATCAACAATAGCTTAACCTCCTCGGCTTTGGCGTGTTCGCCCATCTTCTCGAATGACATGATAAGGTTTCGCATGGCCCGGCGCATGATCTCCAGGTTATCGCACGGCTCAAAGAAGGACGGCTGGGGCACGAGGTGCAGCTCTCCGATATAGTTTTCAATATCCTGTTTAGAGAATATCAATCCCCGGTTGAAGGCATTGATATAAAACTGATTGCCTTGTTCGTCCTTATAAGTGAGAATAAACAAGTTGGGGAGATTCACCCCAAAGACAGGTAACTTCAGTTTCTGGGCTACCAGCATGTAAATCACACAGAGGGTGATCGGGTTTCCCTTTTTGCTCTCCAGCACCACATTGATCATGGAGTTACCCGGTGAATGGAAGTTTTTGGTGTTTGCGCCAAACCTGAGCTTGTTAAACAGCACTCCGTTCAATGCTTTGATCTGGTCAATCGGATAGAGGTCGTTCCTGAATTCAAGCCAGGTTTCATAATAAATTTGCTCCAGCTCCTGTTTTAATTTTTCGAGTTCAATGTCAGGATATTGATAGGAAGCCAGGATCCACATGGCGGTAAGCAGGTCCTTTTCAGGTTGATTGTACCACGCCAGCAGCCTGGACTTCACCAATTCATACTGCAAGGTGTGAATGATGTCTTCGATTCGCGATTGCAACAACGGGCTAAAGTTATTCTCCCATTCCAACTCGAGGTAGGGAATGGCTGTTGGTCCGAGGGATAGTATTTTTTCCTGGACATGCGCAGCCACCTGCTTGTCTTCATCATCGAGCAGGGAAATCAGCGCCTTGATCTCCTTTTCGTCCATCAGGTTTGAATTACGCCAGGGTTAAACCTTTCCAGCGGGGCATGGTTGGCCGCCTCGATACCGCAGGAGATAAAATGCCTTGTTTCCAGTGGATCAATTACCGCATCCACCCACAGGCGCGAGGCAGCATAGTATGGACTAAGCTGTTCATTGTATCGATCGGTGATCTCCTTCAGCAGTTTATCTTCCTCCTCCTGACTGATCGTTTTGCCTTGTCCCTTAAGTGTACTCACCCGGATTTGCAACAGGGTTTTGGCAGCCGCAGCCCCGCTCATCACTGCTATTTGTGCCGAGGGCCATGCGGCGATCAGTCGTGGGTCATAGGCTTTGCCGCACATGGCATAGTTACCGGCACCATATGAATTACCCATCATAATGGTAAACTTCGGCACGGTAGAGTTGGCTACTGCATTCACCATTTTGGCGCCATCCTTGATGATTCCGCCATGTTCGGCTTTGCTGCCTACCATAAAGCCGCTAACGTCCTGTAAAAAGACCAATGGAATGCGGCGCTGGTTACAGTTCATGATAAAGCGCGCTGCCTTGTCGGCGGAGTCTGAATAAATCACCCCTCCCATTTGCATCTCGCCTTTCTTGTTCTTCACCATGTTACGCTGATTGGCTACGATTCCAACCGCCCAACCATCGATCCGTGCAAAGCCGCAAAGTAATGTTTGACCATAGAGCGCCTTGTACTCATCAAACTGCGAATCATCCACCAGGCTCCGGATTACTTCGCGCGTATCATAAGGCTTGGTACGGTCTGCCGGGATTATACCATAAATCGTTTCCGGCTTCACGGCTGGTGGCTTTGCGGTAACGCGATCCAAGCCGGCCGTCGGTGTTGCACCCAGCTTGTCCATCAACCGGCGGATGTAATCCAGGCAAGCTTCATCGTTGGGGAACTTATTATCTGTAACCCCGCTGATTTCGCAATGCGTTGTTGCTCCACCCAAAGTTTCATTGTCTACTACCTCGCCAATCGCAGCTTTTACGAGATAAGAACCTGCCAGAAATATCGATCCGGTTTTGTCAACGATCATGGCCTCGTCCGACATGATGGGCAAGTAAGCTCCACCCGCTACACAACTTCCCATGATCGCAGCTATTTGTACAATGCCCATCGAGGACATCCTGGCATTGTTTCTAAACTGCCTTCCAAAATGTTCTTTGTCTGGGAAAATCTCATCCTGCATCGGAAGAAAAACACCAGCGCTGTCGACCAGATAAATGATCGGAAGCCGGTTTTCCATCGCTATTTCCTGGGCACGGAGGTTTTTCTTGGCTGTAATTGGAAACCAGGCGCCTGCCTTTACCGTGGCATCATTGGCCACTACCACGCACAGGCGCCCACTGACGTGGCCCAACCCGGCAACCACACCACCTCCGGGACACCCACCTTGCTCAGCATACATGCCGTCACCGGCAAACATTCCGATTTCAACCAGGCGGGAATCTTTGTCAAGCAGGTAGTTGATCCGCTCGCGGGCCGTCAGTTTTCCCTTTTGATGTTGCTCATCGATTTTTTTCTCACCTCCGCCCAGGGCCACCTTCTTCTCCCGCGTGCGCAACTGAAAACACAGTTGCTTGAAGACATCTTCGTTGCGGTTGAACTCCAGATCCATGGTAGGTGCCTGGCTATTTGGGCGTAGTTGATGCCGCTTTCTTTTTGGCTTCCTCGCGCAAGCGGTCGCGTTCTACCTTTTTGTGGCTCTTTCCGAGCGGTGAGGTGAAGTGCTTGGGGTAGCGGTTAATATGGACCACGAGACTGTCCATGCTCTTCATGAGTTTGTTGAGGTTTACGTATAAGGTATCCTCAGTCATGAGTTTGCTTACCGTGTTGTCACCCTTTCTCATTTTCAACAAGGTCTCGTTCAGGCTCGTCAAGGTTTGCTGTGTCTTGGCCACTGTCTTGTTGATTTGCATCGTCTTGAGGGAATCGGACAACACGCTGAAATTCTTAAGCGCGGGGCGCAACTCCACCAGGGATGTATTGAGGTTGGTGGCTACATCATTAAAATTAGAAGAAACCTGATCAATCCGGTTATTAGCAGTAATGAGTGCATTATTCAGCAGGTGCGGCGTGGACTGCAGGCTGATGAAGATAGAATCCAGCCGCTGAGAATTGCGCGCCAGGTTCTCAATCACCACATTGAATTTACGCAGGGAAGACTCCACGTTACTGGCCACGGGCTGGGCCGTTTCCGTCAATACATCAAACATCCCTTTGGCCAATTCAGAATAGATGGTGTCTCCTGGCAACAAAGGCTCTTTTACTTCGCCGATAGACAGAAGGATATATTTACTACCCAATAATTCACTGTCAAGGATGGCTTTGGTAGAATCTCCCAACTTGATATCAGAGTCAATGTCAATTTCCACCAGGACACTGTGGGTCTTGTTAGGCATGATTTTGATCTTGCTTACCCGGCCCACTGCGAAGCCGCTTACGAGCACCGGGTTTGATACAGCGAGGTTGTCAACATTCTCATAGATTGCATAGTACTTTGAGCTGGAGGAAAAGAAATCATTCCCTTTGAGGTAATCAATCCCCAAATACAAAATGGCCATGGCTGCGGCCGCAAACAATCCCACCATCAATTCCTTATTTCTCACACCGTTCAGTTTATGGATTCTACTTGTATCTTATACTCTTTAAATGCCCGGTAAATGCCAGAAGCGATCATATTTTGTCCGGCGTCTTCACCCAAAAACTTTTCCTCCTTCGGATTCGTCAAAAAACCTACTTCAATCAATACACTGGGCATGGCTGTACGCCATAGCACCCAAAACCCGGCCTGCTTTACCCCATGACTTCGGCGGCCCAACCGATGCTTAAATTCGTTTTCTACCTTCTCCGCAAACTTCAAACTGCTTTCCTGAAAAGCACTTTGGGTAAGTGAAAAAAGAATGTTTGACTCGGGGCTATTGGGATCAAATCCTTCATAGCGTTCCTCGTAGTTATCATCCAGGAGAATGACGGCATTCTCCCGCTTGGCCACATCGAGGTTTCCCTCTGATTTGTGCAAGCCCATCACGTAAGTCTCCGTACCGCTGATTTCCGCCCGGGAGACTGCATTCGCGTGAATGCAAATGAACAAATCGGCCTTATTCTTATTGGCAATCGCCGCCCGTTGGTCCAGTGCCAGATAGCGGTCATCCTTGCGGGTATAGATCACCTTTACACCCGGAAGGTTCCTTTCGATCAGCCCTCCTACTTTCAAGGCGATTTTCAGCGCCACATCTTTTTCCCGTACCGACACACCCCGCGTTCCAGGGTCCTTTCCACCATGGCCTGCATCAATTACCACTGTTTCGACCTTATTCTCAGCCACCTCCGAGGTCGCCGAAGAGTTTAGCAAGGTTATTGCTATCAAAAAGACCTTGATTCGGTTATTCACAACGGTAGTGATATGACCTATTTGACATAAATTCGCACAAAATCGTGAATTTTTCGCTAAAAACTAAATTTCCGCTTGCTGCGCCCCTCTGGCGGATGCTACGGCTATTCACGTTTTTAGGCTTGATTTGGTTCGGTTTCCCGGCTTTTAGTCAGGATAAAAAGCCAGCGACCAACACACCTGTAGTACCCAAACCAACTGAGATACTCCCCACCGATACTGCAGCCCTGAATGCTGAGCGCCGCGCACTCAAGGCTGACTCGATTCGCAAGCGGCAGAGCGACATTGAAACCACCATTACTTACAGCGCCCGCGACTCCATCCGCTCCTCGGTAGACCGCAAGATCGTCCACCTCTACGGTGATGCGAAGATCCAATATGGAATTATCCAACTGATGGCTGAAGACATCACGATTGATTATGAGACCTCAACGATTTCAGCCGATGGCAAGCCAGACTCTACAGGAAAGGACCGTGGGTATCCCATATTTATCAACGGCTCCGAGAAGTACGAGACCAAGAGCATTATTTACAATTTCAAAACTAAAAAAGCCCGTATTTCAGAAGTACTGACCAAGCAAGGGGAAGGCATCCTTCACGGCAGCGCGGTGTATAAGAATGAAAGAAACGAATTGCTGAGCATCCGCAACGCCTACACTACGTGTGATCTCAAGGAACCCCACTATGAAATCATTGCCACACGGGCAAAGGCAATTCCCGGAGACAAGATGGTGGTAGGTCCGTTTCACATGGCCGTCAATTCAGTGCCACTGCCCGTAGGGTTTCTGTTTGGCATCTTCCCATCACCCCGCAAGAGCGCCAGTGGCATTATTGTGCCTGCCTATGGCGAGGAACGTAATCGCGGCTTTTTCCTTCGGAATGGGGGCTACTTTTTTGACATCAACGACTACATCAAGATGCAAATCACCGGCGACCTGTATTCCCGCGGATCATCGGCTATTTACCTGAACTCCAATTACCGGATGCGGTACAAGTACACCGGTGCCTTTAACTTCTCCTTCACCAGCAACCGGACATCGACCAACGTGGAAGTTCCCAATACCGTCAAGGATTTCCGGATTACCTGGAACCACACCCCACAGACAAAAGGCACAGGGAGATTCTCAGCTTCGGTGAATGCCGCCACCGCTTCCTTTAACAACAGCAACTTCCTCGGCGTTAACACCAATCCATCTGTGGCCCGGCTTGACAACACCACCCGGAAACTCAGCTCAAACATATCCTATTCAAAAACCTTCGGATCGAAGGTGAGCATGGGTATCAATTACCGCATCAACCAGGACCTTACTACCAAAGAGGTGGATATGCCGTTGCCAGACCTGAGCTTCAACGTCAATAACATCTATCCTTTCAAGAAGGTATCCAAGGGAATGTTGCTTCAGAATCTCTCTACCCGACTGACGATGACCGCCACCAACCAGATCACCAACAACCTTGGACGTAACTTTTACGACAAAAACGGCCAACAAATTACGCATGACAGTATCGCGAAATTTGATTTCCAGAATTTACCGCTGCTCATGCGCAACGCACGAAAGGGTGTCCGCTATGTACTTCCCCTGAGCACTTCATTTAAAGTACTGAAATTCTTCACTGTGAGTCCCAGCATCAACTACAATGAAGTTTGGTATTTTGAAAAACTCAATTGGGCAAAAACCAATGACAGTACCGTCGCCGTTAGAGATACGATTCGTGGATTCAACAGGCTGAGTACGTATCAGACCAGCGTTAACCTCACCACCCGGATTTACGGTACCTATTTTTTCAAGAAGACCAGCCGGGTTCAGGCCATCCGGCATATCATTAACCCCAGTATCGGATACAGCTACCAACCCGATTTCAGCGACCCTGCCTTTGGCTATTTTCAGGAGTTCAACCTGAAGAACAGTAAATATCCTGTGTTTAAGTCCGTTCATGAGAACTTTGTTTATGGTTCGGCAACCACTGGCTCATCGAGCGGCATCAGTTTCGGTATCAATAACAACATCGAGATGAAGGTGAAGAGCCGGAAGGATACGGTAGCCCGAAAAGTAGCCTTGTTCAATACACTTTCCATCTCCAGCAGTTATAATTTCAAGGCCGACTCATTCAAGTTGGCACCCTTCAATCTCGCAGCGAATACGAATGTGCTTAACGACAAATTGAACGTCAATATGACGGCTACGCTGGATCCCTATAAATATGTTACGGTTCAGTCCAATGCCGTTGCCGAAAAAGATGTCGTCACCAAAGAAATCCGCACCTCAGAATACGCGTGGGGCAACCATACCGCCACTAACCCCAACTGGCAGGTGCTTCAGGAGAAAAACAACATTGGGCGAATAACAGCCGCCAATATAGCGCTCAGTACCAATCTGAATCCCAAGGGACAGAAAAAGGATACGGACACCCGTGATAAGATTTCAAAATCGAATGCCACGGATGCCGACAAGAAATATCTGTTACAAAACCCGGACAGCTATATCGATTTTAATATTCCCTGGAACCTGCGCATTGCCTACAACGCCGACTATCAGCATCAGGTGAATACAGGTCCCCGCATCACACAAACGGTGAGGTTAAACGGAGACTTTGGTCTGTCAGAACATTGGAAAATAGTATTCAATACGGGTTACGATTTCCAACAGCGTGAAATAACCTATACCACGGTAACGCTCAGCCGCGACCTGCACTGTTGGCAAATGAACCTTTCCTGGGTGCCATTCGGCAAGTTCCAGTCCTATAACTTCACGATCAACGTAAAATCAAATATGCTGCGGGATTTGAAACTTAACAGGACCCGTTCCTTCTTCGACAACTAGGCCGTCTTTTGCCACCCTTCAATCTCCTGAAGGGTCACCGCCGCAACGTTATCCAGTTTAAGTTTCTTGCGCATACCTCCCAGGTCGTTCAGCAACTTGGTGGCTTTGGTTTCCCGCACCTGCTCCGGAGCGTGTATATTCAATTTCAGGAGCATCGGCCAGACTTCTTCACGGATACCCATGGCCCTGAAAGCCTCCTCATGATTGATCACGGTTACTTTCTCCGGCTTCATTTGGGGGAAGAAAATCACATCCTGGATTGACGGTGAGTTAGTCATCACCATGGTGAGACGGTCAATGCCAATACCGAGTCCGGCCGTGGGCGGCATGCCATATTCGAGTGCGCGCAAAAAGTCTTCATCCAGGGTCATAGCTTCTTCATCGCCACGCTTACCCAACTCAAGCTGTTCTTCAAATCTCCGACGCTGATCGATTGGATCATTCAATTCAGAGAAGGCATTGCAGATTTCCTTGCGGTTGCAAATGGCTTCAAAACGTTCCACCAGCCCCGGCTTGTTGCGATGCTTTTTAGCCAACGGCGACATCTCCACCGGGTAGTCCGTGATGAAAGTCGGCTGGATCAGGTTGGGCTCGCATCGCTCCCCAAATATCTGGTCAATGAGTTTTCCCTTGCCCATGGTTTCGTCCATGGGAACGTGCAGCGACTTGCAGGTTTGACGCAAGGCTGCTTCGTCCATCGTTGAAATATCAATTCCGGTGAAATGTTGGATGGCCTCGAACATCGTGAACCGCTTCCAGGGCCTCTTGAAATTGATTACCTGATCTCCCACCGTTACTTCCGTGGTGCCGTGGAGGTCAAGGGCTACCTTTTCAATCATCTCCTCCACGAGATTCATCATCCACTGATAGTCCTTGTACGCCACGTATAATTCCACCTGGGTGAACTCGGGGTTGTGGAAGCGCGACATGCCTTCATTGCGGAAGTCTTTCGAAAATTCATAGACGCCGTCAAATCCGCCTACAATCAATCGCTTGAGATAAAGTTCGTTGGCGATGCGCAGGTACAACGTCATGTCCAGGGTATTGTGGTGGGTCTTAAAAGGCCGTGCAGCCGCGCCACCATACAAGGGCTGAAGAATCGGCGTTTCAACCTCCAGGTATCCCTTGTTGTTCAGGTAAGAACGCATGGAGTTCACGAGACGCGTGCGCTTAACAAATGCATCGCGCACCTGTGGATTAACGACGAGGTCAACATAGCGCATCCGGTAGCGCTGTTCGGGATCTGTAAAAGCATCATGGCGAGTTACATTCCCCTGCTCATCGGTCGTTTCTTTTACGACGGGCAATGGCCTGAGCGATTTTGACAATACCTTGAGCGAAGTAGCATGAATGGATATCTCCCCGGTTTGTGTAGTAAATACAAATCCGGTGACACCCAGAATATCGCCGATGTCCAGCAGCTTCTTAAAAACTACATTGTATAGATTCTTGTCATCTCCCGGGCACAGGTCATCACGACGGAAGTACACCTGGATTTTTCCGGTCTCGTCCTGCAACTCAGCGAACGAAGCGTTTCCCATGATGCGGCGTGTCATCATCCGACCCGCCAACGACACCTGTTTAAATGATTCCGGCGCGGCGGCAAACTTATCGTGGATGGACCGTGCGGTGGTATTGACCTCGAATAAGTCGGCCGGATATGGATTGATTCCCAATTTTTGAAGCTCCTCGAGACTCTGCCTCCGGATTACTTCCTGTTCGCTTAAATGCATGCTTCGGTTACGCCAGCCCAAAGGCCGGGGTGCAAAAATAGCGGAAATTTAGGGATAGAAGGCCTATGCTTGCTTATTCTTCCGTCTTCGCAATTCCTTCCGGATCATGGACAACTCACGGCTGCTTTGGCCGGCCACCGAAGTATTCTCGCTGGCTCGACGCAGCAGGTAAGGCATGACCGAAGCAACAGGTCCGTAAGGAACATACTTACACACATTGTATCCTGCGCGGGCCAGGTTGAATGAGATATTGTCGCTCATCCCCAACAACTGCGCAAACCAAACGCGATTGTCATTGGGCTTAATGCCATGCTTTTGCATTAACAGAGCGAGGTATTGGTTGCTGTATTCGTTGTGGGAGCCACAAAGAACAGAAACCCGTTGTTTATTGTCTATGCAAAAAGCAAGTGCCCGGTTGAAGGCATCATCGGTTCCTTGCTTGGATGAAAAGATCGGATCGGGGTACCCGCGTAGTGCTGCCCGCTCCCGCTCTTTTTCCATATAGGCACCCCGCACCAGCTTGGCGCCGAGGAAATAGTTATTCATGGTGGCGAGGTGATGCGCCTCCCGGAGATCGTTTAGCGCCTGCGTACGGTACAGTTGGTAGGTATTAAACACAATGGCCTTTTCTTTATTGTATAAAGCCATCATGGCGTACACAATGTCATCGATGGGTTTTTGTATCCAGGTGTCTTCGGCATCAATGAGAATCGGTATGCCGAGGCTATGGGCCTTTTGGCAGATACGCTTCACCCTGTCTTTAACATGATCATAGGCAGTCTGCTCGGCCTCCGTCAGCTGGGTGCCCTCGGCCACCTTTTCCAGCAGGGTACTCGAAGCCATACCCGTCATTTTGAAAACGCAAAAAGGTATATGTTTGGATCGGAGTGCCTCATCGAAAGTCCGGAGAATTTCCTGTGCCGTAGCTTCAAAACCCTCCTCATCATGTGCACCCTCTACGGAATAATCAAGAATGGTCTTCACGTTGTATTCACCCAGATGCTGCACAGTCTTTTCTGTTTTAACGATCGTTTCGCCTCCGCAGAAATGGTCAAAAACAGTAGAGCGAACCAGGCCTTGAATAGGCAAACCTATCGCCATGCCGGTTTTGACGGCACTGGTGGCCAGGCCCGACATGAAAGGGTTGTTTACAATAGAGAAAATGAAATTGGCTTTGCGCAATTCACGGTCAGATTTATAGCTAAAAGCAACTTCGGTATTGTCGAAACTTACCAGGGGCTCGGTCTCCATAAGGGCATTTTTTCAGGGGCAAATATAGTGCTCGGGTTTGTTTTACAACCGTTTGAATCAGCCTATTTGAAGTGATCTGAGCCATGCGGGGAGGTGACGAATGTCAGTCTTTCTGCACCGCCTTCTAATCTATTATCTTGCGCAAGAATCATGAAATCCAGCGTTATTTTTCAACATAAACCGACGATCAGCAAAGCCTCGCTGCGCGGCTATTCTCAGATCGCCGTTCTGGTCGACCAACATACGCGTGCCCACTGTTATCCTTTGCTTGCCAAACAACTTCCTTCCCATTCAGTGATTGAAGTCATGGCAGGCGAAGACCACAAAAATCTGGTCACGAGCCAGGTCATCTGGCAGCATATGACGGAGCTTGGCTTTGACCGTCATGCTGTATTGATCATTCTTGGCGGAGGTGTTCTTGGGGACATGGGTGGCTTTTGCGCTGCTACTTTCAAGCGGGGTATTGACTTCATCCTGGTGCCTACCACCCTGTTGTCGCAGGTTGATTCAAGCATCGGTGGCAAACTGGGCGTGGATTTTGGACCGTACAAAAACCACGTAGGTGTATTCCAACAGCCGGTGGCGACCTATATCGCGTCGGCATTTCTGGATACCCTGCCTTCCCGGGAATTGAGGTCCGGTTTTGCCGAGGTAATCAAACACTGCATTATTGGCGACAAAGCCATGTGGAAAATGGTTAGTCAACGCACCCTGGAAAACCAACCCTGGCTGAAATTGGTAAAGCATTCAGTTGGTTTCAAGAAAAAGGTTACCCAAAAAGATCCCCGGGAGAAGGGGCTTCGGAAAATCCTGAATTTCGGTCACACCATTGGCCACGCCCTGGAAGGCCACTTTTTGAATACTGATAACCGACTCTTTCATGGCGAGGCCATCGCCATTGGGATGATCATGGAAGCCTGGATTGCCTGCTCCAGGAAATTGATCTCGGAAGAAGAAAGGGAACAAATCTCAGGCTACTTAAAGGCGGTTTTTGGAAAAATACCGGTACCCGCACCAGAATACTGGATTCCGTTGATGAAACAGGACAAGAAAAATAAGGGCAATAAGGTACTGATGGCGTTGCCCCGAAAATTAGGCAATGCCGTTTGGGATATCAGCGTCAGCGAGCGGGATATCCGGGGTGCATGGGACTATTACAGCACCCTTTAGACATACTTGGCTTCGGATTCTTCCTGGGGTTCTTCATCCTTCGAAGAAAAGGTACGCTTGAGGTTCTCTGCTCCCTTGGCGATAAATTCCTTCGTCTTTTTCTTCCGGCTGCCTGTCAAAAGCCAGGCGGCCAGGAGGGCACCCCCGGCGATTCCAAGACCAATTGCAACTTTGCGTGTTGTACTCATATATGACTTAACTATTTTTGAAATCAATTTGTTTCATAAACGTCCGTAAAACGATAAATATTTTCGTCAAGCGGATATCCTAAACGAACGAACGTTGGAGCCCTTACTTCACCTCATCCATCATCCCCACCTCCGCGGTATTGTTCAGTCCCTTCCGTCGTCCAAGAGCCTGAGTAACCGTGCCCTCATCATTCATGCCTTGTCGGATAACACCAGTAAGCTTGAAAACCTGAGTTCAGCCCGGGACACCCAACTCATGCTTTCCCTGATCCATAACCCGGAAAAGGTGATAAATGTCATGGATGCCGGCACTACCATGCGCTTCCTCACGGCTTACTTTAGCATTACCCGTCAATCGAAGACTCTCACAGGTACCGATCGAATGAAGGAACGCCCTATTCACCTCCTGGTTAATGCCTTGCGGTCATTGGGTGTAACCATTCAGTACCTCGGAAAGGAAGGATTTCCTCCCATTGAGGTGATGGGCTTTGAACGCCAGCTGACGGACCGACTGTCAATCCGTGGCGATGTAAGCAGCCAGTTTATCTCTGCCCTGATGATGGTGGCACCTAACCTACCGCTTGGACTGACCCTTTCGCTCGAAGGGAAAGTGGGAAGCATGCCTTATCTCCGAATGACCGCAGCGTTGATGGAACTATTTGGCGTTAAGCCCAACTTTCAGGGAGCTGATATTATCATCCCCGCCAAGGCCTATACAGCCACGAAGTATCGCGTAGAGCCAGACTGGTCTGCCGCCAGTTATTGGTTTGCGGTTACTGCACTGGCCAGTGACGCTCAACTCCTATTGCCTGGGGTTGAGGCTACCGCTTTGCAGGGCGATCGGGTCATTGTTGATATCATGAGTCTGTTGGGTGTTGCTGCCCGATTTGATATAGACGGAATGACCCTCACCAAACAACCAGTCAAAGTTCAGAAGCTGGAATGGGATTTTACAGATTGCCCTGATCTCGCTCAGACCGTGTTGCCCGTTTGTACTGCCCTTCGGATTCCCGGCTCGTTTACAGGCCTGGAGAGTCTAAGAATCAAAGAGACAGATCGCATCCATGCATTGCAACAGGAGCTCAACAAAATCGGTGGTCAATTGGAAGAAAGATCTGGTTCCTGGACATTGTTGCCTTCCCCAATCCCATCGGGTAAGCCCCTCATTCATACGTACCACGACCACCGAATGGCCATGGGATTTGCGCCCCTCGTTACCAGGCGCGACATCACCATAGAAGCTCCTGAAGTAGTTCAGAAATCCTATCCAACCTTTTGGTCAGACCTCAGGGCATTGGGCGTAAAAATGGAAGAGAAGTAGTGCGCAGCCTTTAGTAGCCGGCTACCGTACCAGGAAAAATAAGTACCGTCTACCAACCGGATTTGGGCCGCAGGCATCCATTGATGAATCAGGTCAACATGCTGGGCTGAGAACGGATATGGCTCAGATGAAAGCAGGATCAGCTCGGGGTTCAATTCGCGAACCAAGGATTCGGACAATACCGGGTAACGGGTTTGTTCCGACAACACATTCATCAATCCCAGGTGGTTCATCATCGCATCAATAAATGTCCCGGACGCCGCACCCATCCAGGGATCCATCCAGATAAGATACAATGTCCTTGCGTTGGTGATGCCCGATAATGGAAGAAACTCCCGCTGAATCTGATCAACCAGATTAGTTGCTGCCGGGCTCGTGTTGGTCATTTGTCCCACCGTTCTAATCATGTCAAGCGCATCAGGGAGTGTCGAAACATCACTCACCCACACCGGTACCTGGTCTGCCAGTGCATGTATGTCGGCCTTGGTGTTCTCCTCCTTATTGGCTAGCACAAGGTCAGGTGCGAGGGCGAGCACCTCTTCCAGCCTGATCTTTTTAGTACCCCCGACCACCTTCTTACTGGCTTTCCATGACGGAGGTTCGACGCAGAACCTGGTAATACCCACCACAGCATCATCTAACCCCAGATAAGCAAGTAATTCCGTTTGAGACGGAACCAACGAAACAATACGGCATGGCACACCATCCAGTGTAATGCTTCTTCCCAGTTGATCCGTGATGTTCAGGTTACCCATAAAAAAACATTGCCCGGGATTCGGGCAATGTGATCTGTAAGTTATCTACTTGATGTACCGGAAGTCATGTCCGGGTTTTACCTGCAGCAAGACTTCATAAATCAGTTGAATAACCTTTTCAACATCATTTTTGTGGACCATTTCCACGGTCGTGTGCATGTATTTAAGCGGGAGCGAAATCAATGCAGAGGCTACACCTTCCGCTGAATAGGCAAAAGAATCTGTGTCCGTACCGGTTGAGCGGGAAACCGCCTGACGCTGAAAGGCAATTTTCTTTTTCTCCGCAGTCTGGATAATCATTTTCAATACGTTGTTCTGAACGGCCGGGCCATAACAAACCACCGGTCCCAGTCCGCACTTCAGGTTGCCGCTTTCCTTTTTGTTGTACATAGGCGACTGTGTGTCATGGGTCACATCGGTACAAATAGCCAGATCAGGCTTGATACGACGGGAAATCATTTCAGCCCCCCGCAATCCAATCTCTTCCTGCACGGCATTTACAATGTAAAGTCCAAAAGGAAGTTTCTTTTTGTTCTCTTTAAGCCGGCGGGCGACTTCGGCAATCATGAATCCGCCCATCCGGTTATCCAGGGCACGGCCGACAAAGTAATCTTTGCCCAATTCGATAAACTCATCTTCAAACGTGATCACACATCCCACGTGAACACCGCGGGCTTCTACTTCTTTTTTTGATCCGGCGCCGATATCGATAAAGATATTTTTCAGGCTCGGTGCTTCTTCCCTTCCCGCATCACGTACGTGGATCGCCGGCCAGCCAAAGATTCCCTTCACAACACCTTTGTCTGTGTAAATATTTACGCGCATAGAAGGAGCAATCTGATGATCGGAACCTCCGTTGCGGCGAACGTAGATATATCCTTCTTCGGTGATGTAATTGACAAACCATGAAATCTCATCGGCATGTGCCTCAATTACCACCTTGTATTCTGCCTTAGGATTGACAATACCAACCGTAGTACCGTACACATCTACCATGTGATCATCAATGTAGGGGCGCAGGTAATTCAACCAAATCTGCTGACCCGTATGTTCGAAACCGGTAGGAGATGAATTGTTCAGGTAGCGATACAAAAATTCTTTGCTCTTCTTATCCATAGTAATAAACAGTTAAATAATTATGATCTATAACGGGATGTTTCCGTGTTTCTTTTTGGGCAATACAGCTACTTTGTTTTCCAGCATGGCAAATGCCCGTATCAGTTTTTCACGGGTTTGCTCCGGGTAGATTACCTCATCCACATAGCCACGGTGGGCGGCTTTGTAGGGATTGGCAAATTTACGGGTATACTCATCTACTTTTTCGGCCAGTTTGGCCTCCGGATCAGCTGCTTCTGAAATTTCCTTTTTGAAGATTATCTCTGCTGCACCTTTGGCACCCATCACAGCGATCTCAGCCGTAGGCCAGGCATAGTTCAAATCCGCTCCGATGTGTTTGGAGTTCATCACATCATAGGCACCACCATAGGCCTTGCGGGTGATCACCGTAATCCGGGGCACCGTGGCTTCAGAAAATGCATACAACAATTTTGCTCCATTGGAGATAATTCCATTCCACTCCTGATCAGTACCCGGCAGAAAGCCCGGCACATCCTCCAGTACCAGCAAGGGGATGTTGAAACTATCACAGAACCGGACAAACCGGGCTCCTTTCACGCTGGCATCTATGTCCAGAACACCAGCCAGTGACGCTGGTTGGTTGCCGACTATCCCAATACTTCTTCCTGCTATGCGGGCAAATCCTACCACTATATTTTCTGCAAAGTTCCGGTGTACTTCAAAGAACGTCCCATCATCTACGACACCCTGTATCACCTCGCGCATATCATATGGTTGGTTGGGATTGGCCGGTATGATCGAGTTAAGTCCCGGGCGCTTTTCGTTGCCGGGCGTATATGGCAACTGGGGTGCAGGATCTTCGCAGTTTTGGGGGATGTAGCTAAATAGCTGCTTGATCTGTGCGATACATTCCGCTTCGTTCGCACTCGTAAAGTGCGTCACGCCGCTCTTTGTGCTATGGGTAGAGGCTCCACCCAGTTCTTCGGCAGTGACATTTTCATGCGTTACCGTCTTCACGACATTAGGTCCGGTAACAAACATAAATGACGTATTCTCCACCATAAAGATGAAGTCAGTCATGGCCGGCGAATAAACCGCACCACCCGCACAGGGTCCGAGGATTGCTGATAATTGAGGAACCACACCGCTGGCCATCACATTGCGGTAGAAGATGTCTGCATATCCCCCCAATGAAACAACACCCTCCTGGATGCGGGCACCACCGGAGTCATTCAGACCAATCACCGGAGCCCCGTTCTTCATGGCCAGGTCCATGATCTTTACAATTTTTTCGGCATGCGTTTCTGACAGAGATCCGCCAAAGACCGTAAAGTCCTGAGAAAATACATACACCAACCTTCCCTGGATGGTGCCATAACCCGTCACCACGCCATCGCCCAGGTAATACTCTTTGTCCAGTCCAAAATCCTTGCCGCGGTGCAACACAAATTTACCGAGCTCCTCAAACGACCCTTCATCGAGCAGCAAAAGCACCCGCTCCCTTGCCGTGAGCTTTCCTTTGGCATGCTGTTGGGCAATGCGTTTTTCGCCTCCGCCCAGTAAGGCTTCCTGATTTTTGCGGTCCAGCTCACCGAATGCATTTGACTGACTCATGACTTTGGGTTGGAATTCAAATATATTATTGTTTGGTCCGATATACTAACTTAATGGCCCGAGCAATAGCCATGGACCAGCGTATAGCCGTCATCGATCTGGGAACAAATACCTTTCATCTGCTCATTGCAGCAATCAAGGGCACGACAGTTGAGATTCTTCACCGGGAAAAGGTACCAGTGAAACTTGGGCTTGCCGGAATCAACCAGGGAATGATTACCCAGGAAGCCATAGCGCGCGGCAGGACCTGTCTGCTGAACTTTCACGCCGTGCTTCAACAGTGGGGCGTTTCCCGCTGCCAGGGTTTCGGCACCAGTGCCTTACGGAGTGCCCGCAACGGCGCTGAGGTACTTGCCTACCTGAGAAAGGAAACAGGGATGGACCTGGTCATCATTTCTGGTGATGAAGAAGCGGCTTTCATCTGTCTCGGGGTAAGGGCTGCTGTACCCCTCGGGCATGAAAAGTCACTCATTATAGACATCGGGGGTGGAAGTGTAGAATTCATTATTGCCAATCAAAACACGTTGTACTGGAAACAAAGTATTGAAATGGGTGCCCAAAGGTTGTTGGAACTCTACCATCGGCATGATCCGATTTTATCCGATGAAATAGCTGCCCTGGAAAAGCACTTTGACAAATTCCTGACCACTGTTCGTGACGCGATTCATCTGCACAAACCTGCAGTACTCGTTGGTTCGTCAGGTACTTTTGATACGCTGAGCGAAATATACTGTGCGGACCAGGGTATTCCCTTTGCGGGAGATTCACCTGAAACACCATTCAACATCTCAGCCTTCAAACCGATTCATCAATTGTTGATTTCAAAGACCCGGGCTGAACGCCTTCAAATTCCCGGCATGATAGAAATGCGCGTGGATATGATTGTGGTGGCCAGTTGCCTGATCGATTACCTGTTGAGGCACTTCCCGATCACACAAATCCGCGTTTCATCATGGTCATTGAAAGAGGGCGTGCTCACCCAATGGCTGGCATCAGAACCAGGCCGTTAGGCTTCCCACCACCATGGTGCTGGTATTCGTTGGCTGTTGGCGGGCATCCAGGTAAACATTATCCTGAGAGAAAAACTGGCGAGCTTCAAACCGCAACAACGAAAGCTTATGCAACTTAATATTGACGCAGGCACCGGCACTGGAGGCCGTAAAGCCTAATAGGCCGGTAATGTTCGATAAGTGGACGGCACCGGTATCATGAAAATGCTCTAACCGCCCGGCCAGGGACACCGTTGAATTAAATGCATACTGACCTATAAAGTTAACCTGCCACCATTGAGCGGTTGGCAAGCCCACACGCTGCTGATAACCAAAATAGAAATCTGAAGTGGCCGAGAATTTACCTCCCTTGTTGTATATCCAATAGAAGTCATTGAAGTACCGCATCCGGAATTCCGGGTGAGCCAGCGAGCGCTCATCCCCGATATAGGTATTCCAGTTAAACAACATAATCTTACTGGGTCTGTACTCCACTTGCGTTCCAATGGATTTCCCGCTGTTGTTGTCCTGAATCACCTGCCAACCATTAATGATATACAGATAGGTGTTGAGCTTGGTATTGATGGGAACGGTGACCTTGGCCCCCGTAACATAATAAGGCACGTTCTCCGGCGCAAACGAACGTGTATACATGAGGTGATCCTTGGAAATGGCGCTTTCATTGGTGTACGGAGATCCCAATACACCGATATCTACCCAGATCTTTCGCTTCGCATTGAGCAAAATACCCACATTGGCTTCTACCATGTTTTTCAGGGATCCGGGCTCATTCTTGTAGTTTGCGTCCATGTAGGTTCCGAAACCCGGAACAAATCTCGCACGCATATAGGTGGATCGGTACCGAACATCTACATAGGCCAAATTAATCGTCATCTCATTGTGACGGGCCGAGGAAACAAAGTAAGGATTAATGTTGTCGGTGGGCTTATTAAAATTGTAGGCATAATACGAGTCCACATATCCCCCCAGCCCTACATGACCGATCATGGTGGTTTCCACCGTGTCCATCGTGGCTGTATTAATTACCTGCGCCATGCTCAGGGCAGGTGACAAAAGGAAAAGACAAAGAAGGAAGCTTCGCATTTGGGGCCTAAAAATAGGAAAGCCGCCCGCAGAAAAAAATCAGGGGGCGGCTTACCGGGGTAATAATCTGCTAGAGTCCGGAGACAGGCTTGTCCTTGGGGTGCTTTACCTCAAATCTGAACTGGACTTTTCTGCTCTCTCCGGGTTGTAATGTCCATCGCCAGATAAGTTTGCCAGTTTCTTTGGTGTAAGACGCACCTCCGAGATCGATCGCCAGCACTTCAATCTGACTGTGCTGGGAAACAGGTATTTGATCCTCCACCATGATTTGAATGGGCTCGGCCTTGCTGTTGCGTACGCTGATTTCATAACCAAAGGTCTCCCGTTCACTTCCCGCGATCGATTTACGGGATGTAAACTCTTTTACCTTATCACGCTTCACTACAATCCGTTTATCACGACCCAACGAAACAATCAACGTATCTTTCAGCTCGTTGGGATTGATATAGCTTTTACCAACGAAAGTTCCTTCGAAGAATACATTGGCTTCACCTGGCAGAAGGCTGAATTCTTCCCATCCCGTTGCCCGGGCCATCAGGAACGCATCGGTTTCCAGCTTGGGTGCCACGGCATATTGGTACGAAGCATTCATGGTATAATTACGGATATCAACTGCAGTAGGCTGGCCGGATGATGGCACGGTGTATGGCAACGCTATATCAAATTCAGTGTTGAGCGAAGTCTGGATGGTTTCAACCATTTCGGCAACAGTAGTAGCATCCGCCTCCTGGTCGAGCGCTTCCTTAGCCATCATGGCCGGCGCACCGGCTTCACCTCTGGTGGCCCGCATCCTATAGGTCTTTGCCACTTGCTGTAACTCATACAGGTTAAGGTACCAGGCAGTCAATTCAGGTTTTTGTCCATTCAGGTTTGGATTGGCTGTCGAGAGCTTCATGTGTACATTCTTCCAATCCTCTCCGGTAGCCTGAAACACATTGGCCTTATAGGACAATTGGATCGGGTTCTGTGTGTTGATGGCACGCAGATCATAGTGGGGCAACCAACCAGCATTGGCTACCACATAATCAAGGGTCAGGCTGGCCTGTGCGGCTGCGGGAGACTCTACGGTGACAACTACTTCACTGGTACTGCGGTGAAACAATTCGTTTTGTGCATTGATCTGTTGTTCCAGTCTTGCGATTCGCTGCTGGTAATTCAGCACTTTCTCATCACTCTTCATACGCGCGTTGGCGATATCCGACAAGCGACCGCGGAAGAACTCTGTCATGGCCTTCAACTCCATCACCGTAAGATTGGTGTTCTTCCCACCAATCTGCTGGTTGCTCAGCAACATTTGTTCTTCCTTCAGTAGAATCTCTTTCTGGGCGTTCTCCCAGCCCACTTGTTTGCGGAGATAATCCACAGAGTCGATCAATACCTTGAGGGATTTGGGTCGCTGAAGTTCATTCAGGAAATTGGCTCTATGCACCGTTCCCAGAATGGTGAACGCGCCCTTGCCTGCCACCTGGATACTTTGCGGATCCAGTTGGGCCGCCAGCCCGGTAAAGACAAGGGTTGATTTTCCGGGTTCAAGACGAACAGAAGTTTCCCGCGTGATTTGCGCCTTCGCCAAAAAGACAGTGACATTGGTAATCTTAGAATCCAACGCTCTTTCCGATTGCCCGGAAGCATTCACCGATACGGACACCGCCAGTGCCACGATCAGCCAAAACAGAATATTTTTCATGGGTGTTCTCATTTTTGGTAAGGGATGCGGATACTGCCCCGATTCCATAAGCGAAGGTATAAATATTGATGCCGCCATACTTCGTTTCCTTATTTTTGCACTACCCAATAATTAATATGGCTTTATCCACCTTCTCGTACGAAAAACTGCAGGCCTTTGCCTACGACATCTTTATCAGCATGGGTTGTTCGCATGCCCATGCTACCACCGCTACCGAGGTTCTTCTCAGTGCCGATCTCCGCGGAATAGATTCCCATGGTCTGGCACGCCTCAGCGGATATGTACGCCTGTGGGAAGCCAAGCGAATAAATAGCCAGCCTGACCTCAAAATCGTCCATGAATCGCCAAGCACTGCTGTAGTAGATGGCGATTCCGGGCTGGGTCTGGTAGTAGCACCCTGGGCTATGGAAATTGCGATATCAAAGGCGACGGTATGCGGCACAGGATGGGTAGCCGTTAAAAACTCAAATCACTTTGGCATTGCAGGAAAACACGCCATGATGGCCCTGCCTCATGACATGATTGGTATGGCCATGACCAACGCCAGTCCGTTGGTAGCGCCCACGTATGCCCTCGAGCGATTGTTGGGAACGAACCCAATATGTGTTGCCATTCCGGCGGGTGAACAACCGCCTTTTGTCGCAGACTTTGCTACAACCACGGCTGCCAACGGAAAACTTGAAATTCTTCAGCGCAAGCAACAAGAAGCGCCTTTGGGGTGGATCCAACAGAAGGATGGGTCTCCCTCCACAAATCCAAATGAACTTAAATCAGGTGGTGCGCTATTGCCCCTCGGCAGCGACCGTGAGCATGGTAGCCACAAGGGTTTTTGCCTTGGTGCGTGGGTAGACATATTTTCAGCTGTATTATCCGGTGCCAACTATGGACCCTGGGTGCCTCCCTTTGTCAGTTTCCTGGCTCCGCCAGTCGATCCGGTTGGTACTGGCATCGGTCATTTCTTTGGGGCCATGCGGGTAGATGCTTTCCGTCCCGCAAATGAATTCAAACACCACATGGACAATTGGATTTCAAGGTTCAGGTCTGCCAAAACTATTGAAGGCCAGCCCGGGCTGGTGATACCCGGCGATCCTGAACGGGAATATGAAAACAGGCGGATAAATGAAGGTATTCCGCTCGATCCCAATGTGGTGGAAGACCTAAAAAAACTAGGGCAAGCGCGTGGCGTAGAATTCTAAATCGAGAAGAACACCCTTACCACCCAGGGCGACGAGAAGATGCGCTCGGTATCATTGTAGAGCACATCATACAAACCCATTACGTTCACGGCACTTCGTTGCCCGATAGGCATGCGGTAACCTACCCCATTTAGCCAGCGGTTATAAATTTTGCGCGGTGAGTTGGGGTCATACGTTGGTGAATTCAGAATCATGTACTCACTGTACAAAAAAAACTGATTGATGTTATACCGGATAAATGGAGCAAATCCATATTGTTCAAATGAAGTGCCCAGGTCAGCGTAACTGTAGTGCTGATAGGTGATGCTGGTTCCAACCGACATTTTTGGTGTAGCCATATATCCGATAACCGGGTAAAGGCCAATATAGGTGTATCTTCCGGCCGTACCACTTGTTCCGCTGTTGAATCCCAATCCGCCACCAAAGTACAGGCGGTCCTTAAAGGATGGTTTATCACCCTCCTCAAAGTCGCGTTGCGCCCAGGTGGCAACATGCATGAACAATCCGCAAAGCAGCAGCACCGTGGATTTCATGGTTCAATCTTTTTTCTCGATGATGAATATATCTTCCGAAGGCTTCTTCATGAGGTACTTTTCGCGGGCGAATTTTTCCAGCAAAGCTGATGTACCCATCAATTCCTCACGGTCTTTCTCCACTTCCTTAATTTTTTCCTGATAGTACTCGCGCTCGTTTTCCAGGGTCCTGAGTTTGGCTGAGAGGCGATAGCGGTTAATCAGGTCGTTGGAGTCAAGAAAGATCATCCAGATCAAAAATGAGATGCCAGTTACCACATAAAAATTGCGAAAAGCAGGCGGCAGGCGTTTAAGCATACGTTTAAAAAATGGTTCAGTAAAGATAATCAATATTTAAATTCGGTGTATACATGGGGGTTTTGAGGCCAGGTACATCTTTGGGAGGATTGTTCATTACGGCCGCCACGGCGTACCTTTAGTTTATGATCAAACTAGCCATTGTTGATGATGATGCCCGCCTCCTGCGGCACCTCAAAAACGCCTTTCAAGGTTCGCCCGAAATCTCTTTTGTTCTGCTTTTTAATAGCGGCGTAGAATTTGTTGAAAAATTGACGACCATGTCTCCTGCCGATCGCCCGGATGTGATCATTATGGACATCTCTATGGGGTCTGCCAATGAAGGCATCGTAACGACGGGCAGGATCAAGTCACTCTTTCCCGATATCCAGGTAATCATGTTTACGGTGTTGGATGATGATGCCCGGATATTTGAAGCTTTTAAGGCCGGGGCCATGGGGTACCTGCTGAAAGATGAATCACCAGAGTTTATCCTCAAAACAGTGCTTGATGTGCGCAATGGCGGCGCCCAAATGTCGCCTGTAATTGCCAAAAAGGCGATTCAATTCATGTCGACACACCCCGCACCCACGGCCATTGAGGAACAGGATGAAAGACAAACCGCAGAAGGCCTCACCCCCCGCGAACTTGAGATCATGCAGATGACCGCTGATGGCTTTTCTTACAATGAAATTGCCGAGAAATTGAACATTGCCACGAGCACAGTAAAGAAACACATGACCAATGTATTTCAGAAGCTCCAGGTAAAAAACAAGATACTGGCCATCAACAAAATCAAAGCACTCCGCTAGGCCCGGATACCCAACGAGATCGTAGTGCCTTTGCCTTTTTCCGACTGCAACGAAAAGGTAGCCTGAATTTCTTCTGCCCGTTTTCGCATGTTGCCCAGCCCATAATGGTCAGGAATAAACTCAACGGGTAAATCAAAACCTACGCCGTTGTCCACCACCATAAATTCAAAATAGTCAGGTGGTGTAGATTGCACTTTGATGGAAATGCTCGTTGCCTGACCATGCTTAAGCGCATTCGATACGGCCTCCTGCAGAATCCGAAATATATTGATGGCCTGTGCTGGCTGGAGCGAACGCGTCGCAGTCTCGGGGGGTAGCTCAAAGTGGCAAGCAATACCCGTAGCGTGATGATGGCCATGCCTCCACACCAGGTTGCGCAACTTATCACACAATTGTTCTACGCTGATCCGTTGTTGGTGCATGGCCCAGATGGTATCCCTCAATTCCGTCATCGTTGAGTGAATCTCCTCCTGCAATGGACCCACCAGACTCAGGTCCCTTCCTTTTTCCAGGTGATGCAATCCCAGCGAAAGGGAGGTGAGTTGGTTTCCAATATTGTCATGCAGATCCTTGGCAATGCTTTCGCGTTGTTCACGAAGTCTGTGCTGGAATTTTCGATCCTGTTGCCGCGCGCGGTTTTCAATACGGGACCGGATCATGAAAACCAGATAAACAATAATACCAACCAATACCAATACCGACAACTCAAAGTAAATACTTCCCCACCACGGTGGCGCAACGGTAAAGCAGGAAGGAAAGGAAGCACGAATCCAATGTACCCCATCCAGTGAATACTCCAACTGAACTTCATACTCACCCGGAGCCAGTCCGAAATAGCTCACTGATCCATCCGTGGTGGCGTTCCATTCTGATTCAACCGAAATGCGGTGACGGACCTTAACAAAGCGGTTCTGATATCCGACAAAGCCATAGCGAATGGTTATGTTATTATCGGTATGCTTAAGCCTCAGGTCAGATTGGTTCGAAACGATCTTGCTGTTTACGGTCCTGGATATGTAGTAAAACTGAGGAACCGGAGCCACCCGGCTTACAATGGCTTCCGGAATAAGCGTGTATCCGCCATCAAAAAACACATTGAGGTCTGTACTGGAACAAGCAAGGTGATTTACCTTATCGCTCAACAGACCACTATAATGGTCCCAGGCATATACGCGGGGTGTTCCTTCCACCAGGGTTTGCGTAGGGATTCGGGTCAAACCTCCGTCGGTTCCCAGCCAAAGGCAGGTGTCTGCCTGCAGCATCGTGTGAACCTGATTACCGCGCAATAAGGCATTAAACCGATCTGGGAGCACCTTACCATTTTGCATAACCTGAATTCCATTGCCTGCAGTACCCAATACAATCAATCCCGGCGCAATCCGCAACATTTGGGTAATCTTATAGTCCTTGAATTCCGGAATAGGCCTGAATACGGATATGGCTGTATCAGAGACTGACAGACCCGTTATACCAGCCACCCACAACTCTTTTCCATCTACCAGAACGGCCCTGGGCCAGAACTCAAGTTCCTGACGCTTCAGCCTGGTACCTTCCTTCGAAAATAGTAATACGCCAACGCGACTTACGCCCCAGATCCTTCCCTGCGTGTCCTCATAAAACGACTTCACACTCTTGATGTCAGGATATTCCATGGATACCTTTCCGCCCGGGGTCAGGAGATAAGTTCTGGAAGTTGTTGAAACCCATATTTTATCAGATTGCAGCGGAGCAAGCATGGCCATTACCGGATTGTGGAGATTTACTTTCCACATTGGTTTTCGGGATTTGAAATCAAACGATTCCACTTCTCCCAGGTAGTTGCCAGTAATGAAGGCATCCTGCCGGTGTACGACCCCCGATATTTTGGTCTGATTGTCCAGGGGGTAGTTTATCATGTCAAGATTCGGCAGGTAGAATACCCCTTTTTCGAGTGTTGAAAACCAATAACCGGATTCCGAATCCTGGAGAACACTGGTCACGGATTTGCTATCCAGCAAATTCATCCGGAATGGTTTTTCATCAAGCGAATGGGTATACCGGGATACACCGGCACCAATCATACCAATCCACAGTTGATCTTGTTTGTCAACAGAAAGACTTATGATGGCGTGTTCGCTCCGAATGTTCTTAATAATCTTTGATCCTTCCCACACCATTAAATCATGCCCGACGGAAATCAGAATTTTTCCCCGCCAAAACTGAAAACAAGGCACCGCATTGTTATCTCTGTTTTCAGTGAACTTACTCAAAAACGGTCGGCCATATATGGATGATGAATCATAGACTTTATTATGACCATTGTACGTCAATAAGGCTGTCTGCTTTGAAACCCTGGTCAACCTCAGTACATCACGACGGTTATCGAGGGTTCCCCACCGACCTGTTGAATCTATCCAGGAAAGTGCATCGTTGGAAAACGTGATCCGCCCCAGGCTGTCAAATGCCAACCCATTCAATAACTCCGGACCAACCAATTTTCGAATGGTATCATTGAATTTATAGGGTGTGAGCTTGTTGTTTCGAAAACAGGCGGTAGCCCCGGAAAAAGTCCTAAACCAAAGACAGCCTGAAGCATCTTCATAAAACCCGAATACCACCTGATCTGGTAACTGCTCAGATTTTCTGTAAATGAGAAACTCCTTTCCATCAAATCGGGCTACACCATTATCAGTACCAAACCAAATAAAACCAGCGCGATCCTGAAATACCTGGTATATCTCCGAACTTGGCAGGCCATTTGATTCTGTGTAATTACGGTACGTAAATGAGGATTGCCCATTAACTGACAGAATTCCAGCGCAGGTAAAGACAAAAAACAAAAACAACGAGAAACGAACAGACAGCATGGGGAAAGGGTACTGCAATTTTCGCAAATCCCGGCCATGTAAGCCTATAGTTGTACCCCTTTGTGATTAGAAACAGCACTGATGTACTGTTTTCAATGGATTTTAACAAAAAAGGATAACCCATGTCATCCTTTTGGCGAACCAATGGGGTTTTGCATCCCCAATATGACGTTACCTGGATACCGTGATGTAATGAACAGCCCGCACTGGTTTGCCCAATGCTGATACCCCCTCGACGGTAATTCTATACCTCGTATTGACATCGGCGGCATAAAAGGTGATGGTGGTGGATTCCCCATCCAGGGTGCTCACACTGGGATTCCAATAGATTAATGATCGGTAATCTGTATCGCTATGCTCAGGAGCAGGGCGGCTGTAATTCGGATACTTGAATTCCCGCGGCCGGTAATAGCCTGCCACACTCACAGGAATCACCTTCGGATCATCTGCCGGTGTATTCAATTCAGAAGTCTTGGTTCGAATATTCAGTACACCTGATCCCCCAAGCGTGCCATTGAGCACACTAATGTTGGTCTTTAGCTCTATTGACTCCACCATATTTGGATTCATGGTGCCCAATATGTCAGCGGGACGGCCTCCCACCGCAACATCATTTACCATAAGTAATACTTCTTTAGGATATAATACCGAACTGGTCATTGCCCGCATTACATATACAACCCATACGGGGCCGCTGCCATTGCTTCCGCCTTCCCCGGGGGCATCCATTTGTCGTACAATCAGACCAGGGAACTTACCAGGGAGTGTTTGAAGCAGATTGCCGTAAGAAAAATTAAGGTCTTTGGCCTTCACAACATAATCAGGCTTTCCATAACTGCGCATTTTTGAAGGCTCTTCAAACTTCTCTCCCTTGATCACCACCTCATTCAACATCTTGGTGTTGGGCGGCAGTTCATATGCCGATGACAAACGTTGGATAGTTTCCAGTGACTGACGAGGCAGCTGGATTGGTTCTTGTTCCAGCAGGATGCTCGGCACGGACCGATTGCCAAGTACGGCCCTGCCAAACAACTTACCCTTTTCGTCAATTCCCTGGATAGTGAATTTTGCCGTGTCGTAGTAGTCAAGACCGCGCACCACAAAACGACCCTTTGCATCAGACTCTGATATCACCAGATTCTGTGGATTTATGCGCATTACATACAGCATGGCCTTTTGTGGTTTACTCCTGCTGTTCAGGAATTGTCCGTGCAAGGTGATGCCATGCTCAATCGTAAACGGGATCATTTTATCACCACGTCCATCCGGTGGCGACATAGGATAGATTGAAAGGATGGATGGGTTTACTTCTCGCGGAACCACCTGGGTAGCATCCGTGACCGACACAGAATAGTTACCCGCCTGCATTCGACCTTCCAGGAAAGACCGGAGGTTCAATTCGATACGTTCCCTCGGTTGATAGCTCTGCTTATCCGTGGTAAGGATAAGGCTGCTATCGCCTTCATTTGCCGGCAGGCGCTCTAAGGCATCCACGCGCTCCTTAAGTTCCAGCACCGGAATAGCCTTACGATACACCTGTGCATCTCCAAAGTTACGAGACAGTTCGGTGTACGCGCGGAGGGTATAGTTTTTGGCTTCAAAGTCGAGCGGCAAAAACAGGTCACCATGAAACCTCCCCTCCTCTACCTTCAGGGTACGGGTAAACAGAATCTCTTTGCTTTGGCTGTTGACCAACTCCACGTATACCGTCCGGCTGAGCGAATCGCGCATGGCAGGCTCCCGATAATTAACATATCCCTTAAACCAAATATTCTCTCCCGGGTAATAGTACGGTTTGTCGGTGTGTACATAGAACTTCTCTTCGAGAAACGGCAGCAAGGCTTCCTTTTGCTCCCGCAATTCAGCATCCTGCGGAATGTAATCTATGGGGAGCAAATGCGCCACCCGGTCATTGTTCATATCGCCAGCCACCGTGACCTCAGCCGGGTTAAGTTCAACACCATCACGATTGACCAGCACAGTGCCCTTGCGAAGGGTGATCCAACTTACCGGATTAAATATATCCCGATATAAATGAACAGGGATCTTCTCCCTTTTGTAATGAACTTCCATGCGCTGTGGGATGCTGATTTCAAAAACCCCGGGCTGGGAGGTATTGCGCACCAGGGCAGTAGTATCGTAATACTTCATGGTGCTTCCAATTTCAGGAGTGAAGAAGGCAGCGCGGGTGGTTGTACTTACCAACGGATTGATTTCCGTGAACAGATTAAATCCATTGCCTTTGATCTGACGGTCTACAATGGACCTGAACAGGTGTTGGCGGGAATGCCCATATGACTTGGCGCGATTGGCTGCCCACCGCATGCGTTCATCTTCGTCGGCTGCCGGCAATTCATCAAATCGCACGTTTCCTTCAATCAAGTAGCTGGTTCCATCGGCTGAGAAGCTCCGGAGAAAAAATACCTGTTTATACCCCAGGTACCTGTTTTCGATGTCCAGCGGTTGTGTTGCCTTAGCCACGAACTTTCCATCGGCTTCATCAAACTCAAGTGCCCAGGAATTCTTGATTTCACACAAGGCGGCACCCGCGTCATCGCCCATAAATATCTTGTTGAATCGCTTGAACTTTTTCTCCCACTGTGTGTCGCGACTGCCTTTAACCTCTATGGTTGACAATATTTCTTCCGAGGCCTTCAGTTTGATGGTACCGATTTTAAGTTCATCCTGCGTAAGTGAGATTTTTAGCTTATAAGATTCGTACCCAACAAAAGAAAAAATGACTTCGTAAACAGCGGGTTGCCGGACATTTTTCAGGATAAAAGAGCCATCCAATTCCGTGGTGGTACCCAGGGTTGAATTATTGATAAATACATTGGCAAATGGCAAAGGTTCATTGGATTTGGCATCCACTACCCTCCCTTGAATCGTCTGGGCTTGCGCACTGGCAGCCCAATAGCCAAAGGCCATAAATATGATCCAACGTTTCATACCAGCAACTTCTTAATCAATCGTAATAAAGGCAATACCCCGGATGGGTTTACCATGTTGTCCCACGCCTTCTATGGTAATGCGGTACTTGCCCTGTAAATCAGTGGCAAAAAAAGAAACCGTAGTTGTACCTGTTTCCGCATCCGTTTCCAACAGCGGATTCCAATACACCAAAGAGCGGTAATCAACCTGTTGTTCAGACTGGGGATCAGTATAATCCGGTGCCTTGAACCGACGGGCCCTGCTATATCCGTCTACCTTAATCGACGGTATTGTCGGACGGTCCTTCTGAATTTTTGAGCCATCCTTGGTGTAGATGGCCAGTATGCCATTGCCTCCATAAAAACCATAAAGCACATTGACGCCCTTTTTCAATTCGACCGACTCAACATTTTCAGGATTGATCGCCGACAAAATATCAGCAGGATTTCCACCCACCAGTGCATTGTTCACCATCACAAGCACTTCCTGCGGATACATCAGTGATACACCGCGGTTTAGATAAACTACCCAGCGCGATGGCTCATCGTTAGCGTTCATTTGCCGAACGATGAGTCCGGGAATCTTGCCGGGCAACGTAAACAACAGGTTGCCATAGCCGGTATTCAGGTCTTTAGATGTTAATACCGCATCGGGTTTGCCATACGGACGTCGCACGCGATAGTCCGTGTCCTCCATCGGCAACCGGGTTGCCCTTACTTCAATCATGTCCAGTAACGTAGAATTTTTGGGCACCTCATATTCCGAGAATATTCGTTGGGGCAAATCCGTGCTCACCATCTCTACCTGCACGTTCGGCGCAACAAAATCCAGCGGCGGCCTGTCTCGTTCAATCACCTTTCCCCTGCCATAGGGTTCTCCCTTTTTGTCAAGGGCCTGTACGGCAAACTCTGCGCTATCATAAAACGTAATGTCGCGCACCACGAACTTGCCCAAAGGGTCGGCGTGCGTCATGGTGAAGTTGGGTGGTGTAAGTTGAAAAATATTAAGTGTAGCTTCCTCGGGCTTATTCTTCTTATTCAGGAACTGTCCCGGGAATGAAATACCATATTCAACCGGAAACTTGAAGTCAGCCCTATTCAGTTCTCTCTTAAGCTCATTCACCGGAAAAGAAGTCAGGATATTGGGTTGATCCGGAATATCCGTCACCTGAACCATATCGGTAACGGCAATGGACAAGTCAGCCTTTATGGGGTTTTCCTCTTCATCCCTGGTTCGGATGGTCAGGGTGATTTTCTCCCTGGGTTTATACGCGGGACGGTCTGTTTCAATGGTGATTCCCTGTGAGGCGGGTACTTCTGCGACGGGTGTGATGGGCCTGATTTTGTCCTTGATACGGACCACGGGCACTGCTTTGATGAATATATTTTCCGGTCCAAAGTTCCTGGAAAAATTCGTGTAAGCCCGCAGAAAGTAAGTCCCCGGAGAGAGTGTGTCTGGCAGAATAAAATCGCCATGGAAGAATCCACTGTCAATGGGCAGGGTTCTCATCACCAAAATTTTTCGGGCCGGGTTGATGAGTTCAACATAAGCCGTCCGGCTCAAAGAATCGCGCAATCCAGGAGATCGGTAATTCATATAACCCTTAAACCAACAGGGTTCACCCGCATAGTAATACGGCTTGTCGGTATGGACATAGGTTTTTTCCTGAAACAAGGATAAGGTCGTTTCCTTGATCTCAGACAATGGGGTGGGTGTGTATACGCCCGGTCGATAGTCTACCGGCAACATCCTGGCAACTCGGTCGGTACTCATATCACCGGATACAACCACTTCCGTGGGATTCAATTCAAATCCATCGCGATTGACGATCACTGAATCCCTGGTGAGACGAATCCAACTCACCTGATGTGGTACATCCCGGTAGGTACGCACGCCTGCCCGCTCATTGAGATAGTGTACTTCCAGCCGCCCTTTCCATTTGACTTTATAGAGCCCAACACGGCCACCAAACGTGACCAGGCGATTGGTGTCAAGTGGCACTACCAATCTTCCCAGGTCAGCGCTAAAATTCGCCGAACGAACGGTCACATTCTCATAGTCTGGCTTCTCCGTATACAATGCGAAGCCCTCACCCCGGATACGGTTCTCAACAATAGCCTTGAACAAGTGATGGCTGGAATGCAGATAAGAGTCACGCCTGTTCTTTTCCCATGTTTTGCGCTCAGACTCATTGTAGGCCTGCATCTCTTCAAACCGGACGTTACCAGAAATAAAGTAAGCGGATTTATCAGACCAAAACACATTGAGATAAAACATCATTTTATAACCCAACGCGATGTTGTAGATCTCAATTGGATCAGTCGCCTTAGCGGTGAATTTCTTCTGAATGGGGTCGTCAGCAAAATCTATAACCCATGGATTAAGGATCTTGCACGTAGCAGCCAATTTATCCTTTCCCAAAAATATCTTTTCAAATCGTTTCAGATTGCGCTCCCAGGCTATGTCGCGCGATGCCTTGATCTCGACATTATTGAGCTCCAACTCAGCTGGAATCAGTTTTATGTTTGCATTAATGGTTTCATCCAATTCAACCGTAACATCCGATTTGAACGGCTGGTAGCCCACAAAAGAAACGATGAGTTCATAAGTGCCTGCATGCTTGAGGGCTGGCAGGATAAAATTTCCGTTGAGGTCTGTTACCGTTCCAATCGTGGTGTTGTTTAGAAATACGTTGGCGAATGGCAATGGCTCCAGGGTCTTGGCGTCTTGCACATTACCCCGTATGATCTGGGCCTTCAGGCTTATCCCCAACAAGACAAAACCGAAGACAAGAACAACAATGCTAAGGGGCTTCTGGCAGGGACTCATGACAAGGCTAAATTAGCGATTCTTCAAGCATAAAATATATCGGTGGTCACTCTGCCGGCCAGTTACACCATTTTACGTTAGTCTTAGCCCCAGGTTATAGAAACACCGAGGTGCAAAAACAAAAAAGCCGAAGCAGCTAAGCCCCGGCTTCTTGTTAATCATTGTTTCATTACATCTTCTTGCCCGGAAAGTATGCGATCTCTCCCAATTCCTCCTCGATGCGGAGCAATTGATTGTACTTCGCCATACGGTCAGAGCGTGAAGCCGAGCCCGTCTTAATCTGTCCGGTATTCAAGGCTACAGCGAGGTCAGCAATGGTGCTGTCTTCTGTTTCGCCCGAGCGATGTGACATAATGCTCTTGTAGGAATTGCGCTTGGCCAGGTTTACTGCGTCGATGGTCTCCGTCAGCGAACCGATCTGATTTACCTTGACCAGAATGGCATTGGCGATGCCTTTGTCAATTCCTTCCTGCAGGCGCTTGGTGTTGGTAACAAAAAGATCATCCCCCACCAGCTGAACCTTCTTACCGATGCTGTCGGTCAGGGCTTTCCAACCGGCCCAGTCGTCTTCTGCCATACCATCTTCGAGCGAAATAATCGGGTACTTCTTTGACCAATTGGTCCAGTAAGCCGCCATTTCAGCAGGCTTCAACTTCTTACCATTGGATTTCTTGAAATGATAGAGTTTTGTTTTGCTGTCATAAAATTCAGAAGCGGCAGGATCCAATGCAATGAACACATCAGAACCTGGTTTGTAGCCAGCCTTTTCGATGGCCTTCAGTACAGTTTCAATGGCCTCCTCATTGGACTTAATGTTAGGGGCAAAACCGCCCTCATCGCCTACATTGGTAGACAATCCTTTGTCATGGAGTACGCCTTTGAGGGTGTGAAAAATCTCCGCCCCCATGCGCAACGCATCTGAAAATGTATCTGCGCCTACCGGCATCACCATAAACTCCTGAAAATCGATGGAGTTATCAGCGTGACTGCCCCCATTGAGAATATTCATCATCGGAACCGGCAACGTATTGGCGTTGACACCACCGATGTAGCGATACAAGGGCTGACCCGCCTCCATGGCTGCAGCTTTGGCGACAGCCAGTGATACACCCAGAATGGCGTTGGCTCCCAATTTACCTTTGTTGGGTGTGCCATCCAGTTCGATCATGACCCGGTCAATCAACGATTGATCAAAAACGGAATATCCTTCGATTTCCTGTGCAATGCGGGTGTTTACATTGGACACAGCTTTCAGTACTCCTTTACCCATGTATTTCTTCTTGTCGCCGTCGCGGAGTTCGACCGCTTCGTGGGTTCCGGTGGATGCACCTGAAGGCACTGCAGCTCGTCCGAAGGCACCATTTTCGGTGTAGATTTCAACTTCAACAGTGGGATTGCCACGACTGTCCAGAATCTGACGGGCGTGTACACTTTCAATGTAACTCATGGTTTAGGATTTTAAGATGGGAAATAGTTGTTATTCGTTCAGGCAGGGATATGATTTGCTTCCCGCACCATAGACACAAAATCATCAAACAAGTACCTGGAGTCATGCGGCCCCGGAGATGCCTCCGGGTGGTACTGCACCGAAAATGCCTTCTTGCTCTTTAGCCGGATACCCATAATGGTTTGATCATTGAGGTGCAGGTGGGTAACCTCAACATCTGGATTTCTCTCAATGTCTTTTTCGCTCACCGCAAAGCCGTGGTTTTGTGAAGTCATTTCACCCAGACCGGTGACCAGGTTCTTAACCGGGTGATTCAAGCCACGGTGTCCGTGGTGCATCTTGTATGTAGAAATTCCGCAGGCGAGGGCCAGGAGCTGATTGCCCAGGCAGATTCCGAACAAGGGTTTATTGGCTGCGAGGATCTCCCGCACCGTCTTAATTGCGTAATCCATCACGGAAGGATCGCCGGGGCCATTGGAAATAAAGTAGCCATGGGGTTTGAAGGCTTCCATTTCCTGAAAGGTTGACTTTGCGGGGAAGACTTTTACATAACAACCCCGATCCACCAGGCAACGCACGATGTTATTCTTGATACCTACATCCAAAGCAGCAATCCTCACGAGTGCCTTCGCATCTCCTGCGGTGTAGGCCTCACGGGTGCTCACTCGGGAAGAAAGCTCAAGGCCATTCATGTCAGGCACCTTAGCGAGTTCTGCCTTGAGTTTATCAGGTGTAAGGGCTGAAGAGATAATTGCGTTCTGCGCACCCTTGCTGCGGATATGACGCACCAGGCGACGCGTGTCCAGATCGGCAATACCTACAATACCATGTTTTTCCAGGTACTGCTGCAGGCTTTCCTTCGATGCCTTACGGCTGAAGGCATCCGAGAACTCGTTAACTACGATGCCCGCAATGGTGGGTTTGGCCGACTCCTGCTCTTCATCCACCGTGCCATAGTTGCCGATATGGGCAGTGGTATTGACAATTATCTGACCATAATACGAGGGATCGGTATAGATCTCCTGGTAGCCGGTCATACCGGTGTTGAAACAGATTTCTCCGCCGGTGGTGCCGATCTTTCCGATCGCCACTCCTTCCAGCAGCAGGCCATCTTGGAGGAGGAGGTACGCTTTATGACTCACTGGAAATGTGGTTGGTTAAACAAAAGTACATTTCGAAAACGGGTTGCCCTACGGCCGCAACAAAAAAGGGATTGAACCACTGTCCAATCCCTCTTTTATATCGTTTGCGTTCACCGCTTATTCCTTCTTTTTCTTGGGTGCTGCGGCCTTCTTAGCCTTTGGCTTCTCCTCAGCGGCTTCAGCAGCAGGTGTTGCTTCAGCTTCAGAACCCTCTGCTTTTTTGCCTGAGCGGCGGCTGCGGCGGGTCTTACCCTTCTTCTCGCCCTGGTCTTTCTTGTAGGTATCGTTAAAATCAACGAGCTCCATCAGGCACATTTCCGCGGCATCTCCAAGACGGGCATCGCCCAGTTTGATGATGCGTGTGTAGCCTCCCGGACGGTCCGCTGTACGCGTTGCTACTTCACCAAAGAGCGACTTAATGGACTCTTTATCCTGCAGGTAAGAAAATACCGTACGGCGAGAATGCATGGTGTCAGATTTGGCCTTGGTGATCAAAGGCTCTACGAATTTGCGCAACGCCTTGGCCTTCGCCACGGTCGTCGTAATTCGCTTGTGAAGGAACAACGACGAGGCCAGGTTAGAGAGCAGCGCATCCCTGTGGGCTTTCTTGCGCCCGAGGTGATTGATTTTTTTACCGTGTCTCATTAGTCTTCCTCCAGTTTATATTTTGCCAGGTCCATACCGAACGTCAGGTTCTTTTCAGATACCAGTTGTTCAAGTTCGGCTAGGGACTTCTTTCCAAAGTTTCTGAATTTCATCATGTCGGAGATCTCGAGTTGTACGAGGTCGCCGAGGGTCTTCACATCTGCTGCTTTCAAGCAGTTGTAAGCACGTACCGACAGATCCAGGTCATGGAGCGGGGTCTTGAGAAGTTTGCGCATATGCAACATTTCCTCATCTACCTGCTCAACTTCACTGTCTGTTCCGGTTTCGAGCTCAATCGACTTATCCGAGAAGAGACGGAAGTGCTGGATCAGGATGAAGGCAGCGCCCTCGAGTGCTTTCTCAGGATGGATAGAACCGTCGGTCTGGATTTCCAGCAACAGTTTCTCATAGTCCGTACGCTGTTCCACGCGGGTGTTTTCAACGCTGAACTTCACGTTTTTGATGGGCGTAAAGATGGCATCGATCGGAATGAATCCGAACACCTGCTCATTGGGCTTATTTTCTTCTGCCGGCAGATAACCGCGACCTTTTTCAATGGTCAATTCGATTTCGAGGTGGGCAGCTTCATCCAGGGTACAGATGACGTGATCCGGGTTCAGGATTTCAAACGCTGATGTGAATTTGGTGATATCACCAGCTTTGAAGTGTTTTTGCTTCTTGATGTTTACGGTAATCTTGTTGTCAAAATTATCCGTCAGTTTGCGGAAGCGAACCTGTTTCAGGTTCAGAATAATTTCAGCGACATCTTCTACAACGCCTTCGATGGTAGAAAATTCGTGAAGCACGCCCGGTACCTTGATACCGGTAATGGCATAGCCTTCCAACGAGGACAACAAGATGCGGCGGAGGGCATTGCCGATGGTGACGCCATATCCCTTTTCCAGCGGTTTGAAGGTAAAGAAGCCATGGAAGTCATCTGACTTCTCCATCACTACCTTCTCCGGCATTTGAAATGCTAATATTGACATAGGTGCTGCTTTATCGTTAAGGATTACTTCGAGTACAATTCAACGATCAACTGCTCGTTGATATTTTCAGGTATCTCCGTACGCGGAGGCAGATTAACCAGTTTGCCGATCATTTCACCACCATCCCACTCAAGCCAGGAGTACTTCTTAGAAGAACCCACCGACAGGCTGGTACTGATAGATTCCAGCGACTTCGACTTTTCACGAACGCCTACGGTTTCACCAGGCTTCAGGGAGTACGAAGGGATATTAACTACATCGCCATTTACAACGATGTGTTTATGCACTACCAATTGGCGCGCTGCCCGACGGGTCGGTGCGATGCCGAGGCGATAAACTGTATTGTCCAGACGGGACTCGAGCAGTTGCAGTAGCACTTCGCCGGTTACACCCTTCTTGCGGGTTGCCCGGTCGAATGTGTGCGCAAACTGACGCTCCAGAACGCCATAGATGTACTTGGCTTTCTGCTTTTCAGCGAGCTGAATTGCATATTCAGACTGCTTGCGCTTCTTGGTCTTGCCATGCTGTCCAGGAGGATAATTCTTCTTCTGGAAAGCTTTGCTTTCGCCCAGGATTGGTTCGCTGAACCTTCTTGAAATCTTCGCCTTAGGACCGGTGTATCGTGCCATGTTGTATACTCAAATGCTTGTCTAAAATTATACTCTTCTCTTTTTCGGAGGACGGCAACCGTTGTGCGGCAGTGGCGTCATATCCTTGATGGTCATCACTTCGATGCCTGAATTCTGGATCGCGCGGATCGCAGACTCACGGCCCGAACCGGGACCTTTCACAAATACTTCCACCTTACGCAAACCGAGTTCAAAAGCTTTCGTAGCGCACTCCTGAGCAGCTGTCTGGGCTGCATAGGGTGTGTTCTTCTTGGAGCCTTTGAAGCCCATTTTACCGGCTGATGCCCAGGCTACCACCTGTCCAGTCGTGTTCGTCATCGAAATAACGATGTTGTTGAAAGTTGCGCGAATGTGGGCCTGGCCAATGGCTTCCACCACGACTGTCCGCTTCTTGCTTTTATCTTTCTTTTTCTCAACCGCTTCGTTTGCCATAGGAAAAATCTTATGCGTTCAATTCTTTAATTATCCTTTAGTAGCCTTCTTCTTGTTGGCTACAGTCTTGCGCTTACCTTTCCGGGTACGGGCGTTGTTTTTGGTCTTCTGACCACGCACCGGCAATCCACGGCGGTGACGGAGACCCCGGTATGAACCGATGTCCATCAAACGCTTGATGCTCAGCTGTACTTCCGAACGAAGGGCACCCTCGATGCGGAATTTCTCTGCGATGTATGCGCGGATAGCGTTCGACTCTTCATCGTTCCAATCCTTTACCTTCTTGTCAAAGTTCACTTTGGCGTGGGTAAGGATTTCCTGAGCGCGTCTGCGGCCAATGCCGTAGATGTACGTCAGGCCAATTTCGCCTCGCTTGTTATCCGGTATGTCAACTCCTGCAATACGTGCCATAGGTTCTTTCGATCATTTATGTGTTTATCCCTGACGCTGTTTATAACGTGGGTTTTTCTTGTTGATCACATACAACTTGCCTTTGCGGCGAATGATCTTACATTCGGCGCTTCGCTTCTTGATGGATGCTCGTACCTTCATATTACTTGTATCTAAACGTTATCCTACCCTTTGTCAAATCATATGGCGACATCTCGAGTCGCACCTTATCACCTGGCAGAATCCGGATGTAGTGCATCCGCATCTTACCCGAAATATGTGCCAGCACTTCGTGTCCATTCTCCAACTGCACCCGAAACATAGCGTTCGACAATGCTTCCTGAATGGTTCCGTCCTGCTCTATCGACTTCTGTTTCGCCACTGATACGAATAATTTTTTTCCAGTTCCTCGTGTGTTGTCAAAATCTCCGTCCGGTCTTCCAAAATCACCACCGTGTGCTCAAAGTGCGCAGATGGTTTTCGGTCGGCCGTCCGGATGGTCCATCCATCCTTTTCCTGCACTACGTTCTTCGTACCCAGGTTGATCATCGGCTCTATCGCGATCACCATCCCAGCTGTCAGTTTAGGGCCCTTGCCCCGCTGACCATAGTTGGGTACTTCCGGATCCTCATGCAGGCTCTTGCCTACACCGTGACCCACCAGTTCCCGTACCACGCCGTAGCCGAAACTCTCGACGTAGGACTGAATGGCGTAACTCACATCGCCGATCCGGTTACCCGGTCTGGCTTGCTCGATTCCGAGAAACAATGACTTGTAGGTTCTCTCCAACAAGTCCAGCGTCTCGGCCGTCACCCCTTCGGTCGGGTATGTGTAGGCCGCATCGCTGTGGAAGCCTTTGTAAAGCACTCCACAATCAATCGAGACCACATCTCCATCCTTGACCACATAGTCTCCCGGTATGCCATGTACCACCACGTCATTGACGGAGATACACAACGAGGCCGGAAAGCCGTTGTACTTCAAGAAGGAGGGCATACCTCCCCGGTCTCTGATCACCTCCTCTGCCCTTCGAGCCAGGTCCCTGGTTTTGAC
>JBGAMI010000068.1:0-14597 GCA_044223085.1 Cyclobacteriaceae bacterium | reverse complement strand
AATGACGGATCCGGTGAGTTCGTCACCAACCCCGGCCCGAACACCAACAGGCGACTTGAGAGCCAGGTCCCTGGCCATCGCTTCATTGATCACCAATGCGTGATCATCCGTAGGCACATCAGCACGAAAGTCCCGCCCGGCTGCCATGGCTATGCCATACACCCTGAAGAAATCCTTGTCGACGTTAATGCCTGAGGTGTATGTTTTCTTTGTTCCTCCTTCGGTCTCGAAGGCAAAGGTGGTCTGGTGGATATTGTTGCCCAGTCGCTGGCTGGCGGCGGTAACCCCCAACACCATGGAATGAGTGCTTAATTCCTCCTTGATGGCGGAAAATTTCGCGTTTGCCTCGCGATTCATTTCCACCAGGAGCATCTGTTCCCGCTGGAATCCGGGATCGCGATCACGCATCAACGCCAGCTGCTCTTTCACGGTCAGTGTCCCGATAATCAGCATCAATGACAGACTGAACTGAATCACGATCAGGGTAGGTTGCATCCTGGCCGTTTTGGCGCTGTGCATTACACCACGAAAAATCGTCACCACTTTGGAAGACGCCAATACAGCGGCCGGATACAGGCTGGTAAGAACCCCAAGTGCCAATATGCTTCCTGTGATGGCCAGCAGAATGGTACTGTTGGTGAGCGGATCCAGGGTAAGGGTGAGGTCCAGTTGATCGTTGATGATGGGAATCAGCAGGACATCCACCAACAGGGCGAGTAGCATAGAGCATACCACCACCAGCGTTGTTTCGAAAACAAACTGGCGGATCAATTGCCGGCGGAATGCGCCCAGGGATTTTCGCACCCCGATTTCCTTCAGACGGAATGTGGCGCGGGCGAGCGTGATGTTGACAAAATTACTTACCCCGATGAGCAGTATCATGATCCCTACGATACTGAAGAGGTGCACATAGACCCGGTTGAATTTCCTGACATTGCTGTAGTCATGCTGCACCTGGGAGGAATCCAGGTGAATCTGTGAAAGGGGTTGCAGGGTGAACGCGTGCGACTTGTTTACATCCGGCACACCGGTCCAGCGAATCAACCATTCCGGAATCTTCTCTTCAATTTGTTGTGGTGTCGTGGCTTGACGGAGCACAAAGTACGTGTTCAGAAAATTGCTGGACCAGTCGTTAAAGTTGCGATCAGCTCGGGCGTATGTGGAAATCGATTCAAGTAAACTGAATTGAAGGTGAGAGTTGATGGGTGGGTCTTTGAGAATGCCGGTGATGGTATAGACATGCTCGTTGGCCGGATTGCTGGCACGCTCACGGATGGTTTGCCCGAATGCGGCGGACGTGGAAGGAAAGAACTTCAATGCCGTAGACTCAGTCAATAGTATGGAGTTGGGTTCATCCAGCGCGGTTGACTTGTCGCCCATCAGTAGTTCGAAATCGAATACATCAAAGAAAGTACTGTCGACGAGTGCTACCTGTTTAATCAGTTGGGTGTTCTCACCCAAGGTGTACACGCTGCTTCCATCATCCCAATATCTGGTGTAGGTAAGAATTTCAGGAAATTCGCGCTGCATGTCAGGGCCAAAAGGCGTACCGTTCAGCGACACTACCTGACTCATCCCATGTTCGGACGTCTGCTGATAGAGCAGGCGATAGATATGGTCTTTATGGGTGTGGAAATTGTCGAACGTAAGTTGCTGGTGAACGAACAGGAAGATCAACAGCGCTGCGGAGAGCGCGATGGAGAGACTGGCGACATTGATGGCGGCGAAAAGGGGTTGTCTTCTGATGCCGCGTACCACCATCACAAAATAGCTGCTGATCAGACCCGCGCCGGAATAGCCGCTCGTGCGTCGTCGGCGAAGCACGATGGCAGGGCGGAAGAAACGAATGGCACGCCAGGTACGGCGAAGTTCGGTCATGCGAGGGGAGAAGTTCTTCGACTCAAGCGCATGCAGCTCGATAATGTCCCCTTCGATTTGTTCGAACAACTCAGGGGGACAAACCAGCTTCAGCAACTTCTCAACCCAAATGCGCAGCGTCTTCATTTAGTAGGGGGTTGGTTTGAGTTGAGGCACCAGTTGCCAGAGACCCATGCGGGTCTGCTTCATCATCTTGAGCACGGCGATGCCGGAGTTGGTGATGCTGTAGATCCGTTTGCTTCTGCCACCGCGTTCTTTGGTGGCACCGCCCACTTTGGATTTTACATATCCTTTGTCTTCGAGGCGATACAGGGTTACATGGACGACGCTGAGTGTTACTTTGCGATGCAGATTTTGTTCGAGTTCGATGGCGATGGCCGCCCCGTAGGCCAGGTCGTTGTTGCCAGCCACGAGGGTAAGGACCAGCTCTTCCAGGTCATTCAGAAATTCCTTGCTCATTTCCTTCTGTTTTACGAAGCAAATAAGGCAATTTATGTTTCATTGCAAATAAGAATCTCCCGCAGATCTCCGCAGATTGAAACGGTGGGAACTGTATTTTTTCTTTGCGCCTTCGCGCCTCCGCGGCAAAATTTCTCCGCGTCCCTGCGCCTCCCAGATTTCGCTGCGCTACATCAGGGGTGAAATAATTCTGCTTTCACTTTAAGGGGATACCCCCGATTTCGCTGCGCTACATCGGGGCAGGCTTGTTGTAGAATAGGTTGTCCGGTATGACGGTTGATTTAAGTTGCGCCCTTTCATTTCTACTTGATCTGCGTCTTCTGCGCTTCCCCGCCTCCCCGATTTCGCTGCGCTACATCGGGGCAGGCCGCGGCTACTGCATTCAATTCGTGATCGTCAACCCATACGTCCAATACAAATCAAACGGCTTCAACCCTTGCAACTCAATATTCTCATACGAGTACCGCAACCCAGTCCGAAACGCCACATGCTTCGACACCGGAAACTCGATCGCCTCTTCGGTATGATAGCGGTAGTTCACGGACTGGTCCAGCGACTGCTGCCACCAGAATTCATAGCTCACCCGCAGGGCACTGCTAAACTTGTGTTTCCCAAACACCCTGCCCGTCACGCGCCAGGTTTCAATGATATTGTTGCCATTGTATACCGCTTCATCAAACTGATTGCCACCGTACCGCGTGTACTCATACGTGCCGGTGAGGGACAACTTCACCGCGTGGTCCTTCCTGCGCACCACATTCCAGCTGACACCCGGACCCGCCTGATAGCGGAAGCCGATGTTCCTCCGGTAGTTGGTTTCGACCAGCGCCATGAAGTAGGGATACACACGGCTCAGCGGATGCAGGTAGACAAAGTTGTAGGAGATCACATCGTTTTCGGTGAGTATATACCGCGTGCGACCATATTGATAGTCGTTGCGGGAACTCACGCCCCAGCGTGCGTTGGCACGCGCCACTTCAAACCGCTGCAGCAACAGCGTGCGGGCAACATTGCCGTCCAGCACCGAACCGGTAGCGTTGAATTTCAACTGCCAGTTGATGCTATCGCTCTCATTGAGCTGGGCAGCTGCCGTGTGCGACAGACTGCCCAGCAGGATGATACCCAGAATAAATTTCTTCACGACTAGGGGATGCTGTTGATGATACCGATAAACTCATCGGGGCGAACCACGAAGGGCAGGTGCGACGTGTTCATGGTGTACGTCTTCCGGATGGTGCCGTTGTTCTTCACCATCAGCTGTTGCAGGGCATATCCTACCGCGGCATCCTGCGTGGTATGGATGTAGTACTTGGGCACCGAACCGAATTTCGCAGCGGTCAGGATCACCTTTTCACCCAGCGGTTTGGCCGGCTCGGCCTTGTGGTATTTCACCAGCGCATCTTTCATGAAGTCGGGACAGTCGGCGCACACGGCAGGGACAATCACATCCTTTTTGATGGAAGCTGCGGAGTAGTCGGCTGTAAACTCCAGCGCACCACCTGCCTTGCTCTCAGTATCCAGCTTGGCCAGCGTCAGCAGGTCCTCGCCATTGTTCGGCAGATAGGCCGACACATAAATCAGCTTGTTGATTTTAGTTGGGATTTGTTCCGCCACCTGAGAGATAACAATACCCGCCATGCTATGTCCGATGAGTGTTACTTTGCCCGGTTGGGCATTGACAGCGGCGGTGACGGTTTTTACATATTCATTGAGCGACACCTGACCGGCCGGCGTGAGGTCGATGCCATGGGCGGGGAGGTTCACCACCACCACGTTGGCCTTCTTCGCCAGCTCATTGCGCACAAATCCCCAGGCACTTTCATCGGCCCAGGCGCCATGCACCAATACATAGGTCGGATAGTTTTTGCGTTGGCGTTCCAGTTCAGCGATCACCAGTTTGGCGGCGGCTGCACCTGAATTTTGTTGTTGTCCGGTGATGAGGTTGCCATCCTGTACGGCGAAGGCCGAGAAAGGTGCGCCCACGACAAACTTGCTGTTGGCCATCTTCCGCGCTTCGTCTTCGATGCGGAACGGTTGAATCTTCATGCCGACATAATTGTCAGCATACTGTTCTTCACTGGCGGCAAAGCCCGTCCACTTCTTGCCATCGACGAGGAATTTGCCGTCGGGCAATTTGGTCTTCAGCAGGATGCACGTGCCATGGCAAATGGCAGCCGTGGGTTTGCCGGTGAGGTAGAAGTCCGTAAAGAATTTATGCAGTTCCGTGTTGTCGATGAACGTGTACATCGGTCCCTGACCTCCGCATACGAAGATCGCTTTGTAGTCGGCCGGGTTCACGGTAGAGAGTTTGATGGTGTTCTTCACCAATTCCGCTTTGGCGGGATCTTTCTTGAAGCCCAGCGATACGTAGTCGAATGCCGCGTATTTGCTGGCGTCTTCGGGGTCGCTGAAGCCGTCGAATTTTATTTCACCGCCATCGGGGGAGGCGATGTCCACGGTATAGCCGGCTTCTGAGAACTCCCAGTAGGGGTGGGCCAGTTCGGCATACCATACGCCGATGGGCCAGCCGGTTTGTTTGCTGACGGAGGGATTTGATGCGATCATCAGAATCTTTCCGTTGTTGCCCGCATTGTGCTGGGCTGATGCGATGCCTGAGACCGCGAGAGCCAGGGCCAGTAACCAAGTCTTCATAGTTGTAGGTTGTTTAGAGTCGATAACCCGAAAAGCGGGCGTTTGGGTTCTGGCGAAGCCCTTGTTGACCCTGAAGTGTGTTACTTTCGTTTAGGAAAGTATGAGAGAATGACATGCAGGGGCCCCTGGCGATATTTTGCGGGAGGCTGTTGGGGATTACCTTTAGTTGAACTTTTTATCGATCACCGTTATGCCGGACTTTATTTACGACAAGAAAGTGTATTACAACCCGGTGGAGTTTGCGATGGATCGCATCGGGGGTACGTGGAAGATGCCCATCCTGTGGCGGTTGCGCGACAAGACGTTGCGTTACGGCGAGATCAAGGAGCAGTTGCCGCACATCAGCGACAAGATGTTATCAGGCGTGTTGCGGTCATTGGAGGCCGAGGGGTTCATCACGCGCAAGGTATATCCAGTTGTTCCGCCGCGGGTGGAGTACACCATTACCCGGCGTGGCAGCCGTGCGATACCCATCATCGAGTTGGTGAGGAAGTACGGGACGGAGTTAATGAAGGAGTTTGGGGTGAAGTTGGGGGAATAGAAGAAGTGAAAAGGCGCCATCAAAACTAACCGTCATACCGGACAAGCCGTCGCGGCGCGATCCGGTATACCCAAGAAGTGAAAGATGTATGAACACGGAATTTTTTTGCCGCGGAGGCGCAAAGGCGCAAAGAATCAGTGAATGCAAAATACAAAAATAAGACGCGGGCACCTTCGGTGCGAAGGAAAAATCAAAGGCTCCACTAACCATTAACCACGATACAAACGACCTACTCTATGACAAGCCTGCCCCGATGTAGCGCAGCGGAATCGGAAAGGCGCAAAGGCGCAAAGGCGCAAAGAATAAGTGAATACCTAAAATCCGCAGGTAGTTAATTAGGATGTTTAAAGATTAAATATAGCAACCATTTTGCTTTTATTTTTGTCCCTTTTGGGTCGTTACTGACCGGGTGCCGGGAAGTAGTCAGTGTGAATTGCTGGGCCAAACTGGTACAGAGGAGGTTTTTCCGGTTTTTTTGTCGTTTTCTGGCAGGCTAAGACATAGCTTCCCTGTAATGTTATTGATTTTCAACAGGTTGCACGGTTGCTTATTTGGCTTTAGGTCAATAAAGGCGAGTAGTCCTTTTCGGTATATAGCTTGAGCACATAGTTTCTTCCCGTCCTGATCCATTTCCCCGCCACTGTTATGAAACGGAAGATGAATTTTTTCAGCCTATAGTTGGGTTTCAGCCAGGAAAGCTTTTTGGAATATTCTCCGACCAGGTAACTGTAAAAATTGGCGTAGATGGCCGTCATGATCATAAAGGCGGTATTCTCCGATAAAAAAGAGCAGGGCATTTTGGCCCAACCGAAGTCGTTGTTCATCACATCGAAAATCCGCTCGCTTTCCCCTCTGGCATTATAGAAGGCCACCACTTCCTTATTGGGACTCTCCAAGTCATTGGTCAGGATGCCCCTGTAGGTATAGGCCCCACCGCTGAACATATCGGTCTGTGCATCCCTTCTCTTTATCCTGCTGATGACCAGCCGGTAGGGGTTGTCCCCGCCAAACGGTCTGTAACCGGGGATGTCGGCCACCTCCATCTCCTGGATGCCCAGGCGGGTCTTCTCCCAGTCCCCTTCGGGGACAGATCCGATCATCCCATCCATCTTTGCACATCGGTTTGCCCTGATGTAAAAAGACCTGCAGTTCTGTTCCACCATGTCCACTACCTCTTTCTGGTAAGAAGCCGAATCGGCCCTGAACCTGCCTATGCTGATCCGGTTACCGGCCAGGCTGGCAAACGCCCTTTCCAGCGTCTCTGCCTGAAGGTATTTTGCCGGACTGTTTCCGTTCCTGCCCTCCAGGTATACCGGCATGTTGTCTATGGAGGCTATTCCCGGCTGGTAGCCGTATGTCTTTTTATAAGTCATTCCAGCATCGTATTTCTCTGTCGGCTGGACCTGGTTGTCATAGTCAAGGTCATACCGTTTGTTTTCCCTGAGCTGGCCGGTCAGCTTTAATGCCTTTACCAGTAAGTCATTGAGTTTAGGATTCAGGTTGAAGCCGTGCTTTACCCCGGTAACAGGATTTTCAAAGACTTCGGTAGCAGTGGCCAGTTCCTTGATGCCCCGGAGGATGGTATCCGCACTGCACACCTGAATACCCCTGACATTGCGCAGATGTTCCCTGAGATGGTCATTGACATCCTCTGTACAGTCCCCTCCGTTTAAATAGATGGCAAGGTGGTTGGTGAAAATATCGCTATAGGAAAAGCCGAAGGTCTTTACCCTCATCCCCAGCTGATTATCTATCAGATCCGGAAGGCCGGAATCTTTAAACGAATTGAAAACAAAATTAAAGCCGCCAAAGGGTGTGATTTTTTCTGATGAATTGGTTACTTTCATGCCAACTTATTTATCTGAGTGGTATCATCTAAATAAGTGAAAAAAAATGAGCCGGAAAAGCCTGAATCCAATAAATTCAGGCCTATTTCGGCTCTTTTTATTTATCTATTTGCGGATTTAAGGGAATACAAAAAAAGACGCGGGCACCTTTCAGCCTTCGCAAGCTACGGCTGACAATGCGGTGCGAAGAAGATTTTCAATTTCTTAGCGCCGTTGTGTCTTTGCGGTTAATGCATTTTGCCTGTGGTTGGTGTTGTCACCGACCACCATTGGAGGTTATTTTTTTCTTCGCGCCTCAGCGCCTCCGCGGCAAAATTTCTTTGCGCCCTTGCGCCCTCGCGGTTAATGCATTTTCTCACCTCGGAGAATGCACCCAGCCCCAGAGGCCTGCCTCGATGTAGCGCAGCGGAATCGGGGAGGTGCGAGGACGCGGAGTATGACGGTTGTTAACCCCTTGGGTCGCGACCAACCTTTTCAAAAGTGATAATTCTCTCAGTTGTGCATACTCGTGCGCACCTGGCCCTGATCCGGAGTATTAAAAGCAAGGGCAGAAGTTGGAAGCGATGGTGACTTGGGTTAACTTAATCAAGCTTTACAGGGGTTAACCCGCAAGGGTACCTGATTCGGTTGCTTAACTAAGTATCAATTAATTCCGTATGAAGAATGTCAATAAGGAGAAACCCGAGAAGGATAATATAATCAAGCTCTTAAGGACCAGAGCTGATACCAATTTCAAGGTAGCCTATTGGGCTTTGGGAGCATCGGCCCTCTTGCTTGGCATCTCTATATACTTCTTTATTGTCATTGATAGGTATATTGATACAAGGGGTGTAATATCTTCCATCAACAAGATAAAATCCTATGATGCAGCTATTGACAGCACAAGCAATAAACTTGCATCAAGTTTGGTCCTGTTAAAGGAGTTAGATTCTCGCATCCTCGCCTGGAACAGTACGTTCGACACCGGAAATAGAAGTGGCTTGAACAAAGCGCTGATCGAAATTGAAAGGCAAGTTCAGGTCATTGGTAAAGAGCGCTCTCAGGTAAAAAAGATATTGAAAGAAATTGAAGCCGTGAAAGATGCTATCCGTGAAGTGGATGATGTAGCCCTGAAGATCCAGTTCGCAGCAAGTTTATCTGCGCGCATAGGTATCGTATTGATACTATTCTTCTTCGCCCGCGTTCTTATTCGAATGTTTATTTATAGTATACGACTGGGTAATTTCTTTGCAGCAAGGGCCGATGCCCTGGTTCTGCTCGAAGACAAGAAAGGTGACTTTAAGCTGGATGAATTGGTAACAGTTTTAAGCCCGGATGCCCTCAATATTGGGATGACTAAAACGCCTACTGCTGAGCTTATGGATTTGCTGAAATCGGTACTTGAACTTCAAAAATCCAAATAGCAGGCAGTAAGATCAGAATTTGAACCCAGCCACAACGTTTGTTACGGCACGTTCCCATTTGCTATCACCTTTGTTGTTACTGTCGTACCAGTCTTTGTAGAATAACTGCAGTCCCAGGACAACATTGGTTGGGGCTTTGGCCGCTGTATAATAGAGTCCAAAACCCGGAGAATAGGTGCTTTTGGCTTCATGGTTTGGAAAGGTATTCCATCTTAGGTGCACCATAGGTAACAAGCGCATTTTTGGCAAGGAGTAGCCAATATCTGCCATGGGTTTAACAAAGTTCACGTTGTTGTAATAGTCGGTGGAAAGATAGACAGTGGATATTTGATCACTGGCGATCTGAACGATGCCTCCCGATGCATTGGTGCCGTTCGTTTGGACATCCCTGTAATCATATGAATCGATTTCTGACGTGTTGTCGCTTACACCAGCCTGGAGTGCCAGGCCGATTATAAAATTGGTGTTTTTTACGGCTAAATCGTTGTAGCCGATTTGAATCTTATGGTTAACAGGTGAATGGGTATCCGTTGTAATTGTACCGCTGCCTTCTGTGACAACTTTAACGCGGCTAACGGCAAGTTTGTAAGAGGCGTAAAAATAATAGCGTGTGTTATCCTTCTGGGGCATCCAGGTGTAAGTAACTCCACCTTCGATCTGAAAGTTCGCGACCCCTCCTTTGATGACAGGAAGTTTTCCGTCTTTCCCGCTAAACTTCAATTGTCCAGCAAAGAAATGTTGTTTGTTGGTCGGAACATCATTGTCTGACAGTATTAGTGTTAACCCTGCATCAGCCATGTTGATGCTTAATTTGATGGAATCAGATTGGCTAAGATTCAGGGAGGATTTTCCTTCGTAGTCCTGCAATAAACTGGTTTGTGCAATCAAATGCTGACTCACGATGAGGGCAGCAAATAGGAGAAAATATGTTATGAACTTCATAAGAAACTTGTTTTATAGGGTTATCGAATCAACCACCGTATCACTGTTTTTTTGTTGAATGGTCCTGGTTTCTTCTTTAACCTTCCTCCAGGTGGAACCTGACTTGACTTGTATGGTGTAGGTGTACTCAACAGTTGTCTTAGCTCCAATTACCAGTTTATAATCAAAGTCACCCTGTACATCCACGGTGAAGGGATCCGAGGTAAACGTCTTGAAGCCATTCGTCCGGTGCCATAGTATGGACAGGTCGTCGTTGCCTTCCGGGCTGAATTTGAGTGAAAAGATTCGATCGCTGGCGGTAACTATTACTTTGAAAGTGTATGTGGACATAATATTGTGGGTTTAAAAACTTACCTAAGTCAATATAATATTTTGACGACTGAACCTCAGCACAGTAGAATGACAGGAATGACGAAAACCTTACATCCTCTTTAAAATACTCCTAAAGGGGTAGATAGCTACCTCGTTTGAGGTAGTCGTAATTTTAGTTTTGCGATGGGTCTGTGACCAGCTTGTTATTAATTCGGCATTTTCTATTTAATCAACCCGATTTTGCTGAAATTCAATAGACTCTTTATGTCGGTATCGAAACCTTTTAATATGCTTGAAGCACTCAAGTCACTCTGGTGGCTCCTCATCAACGTGGGCTATCTCATCCTCATCCTGATTGTGGCCTGGTTGATGTTCACCGTTCCGGCACAGGCGGATGACTTTGTGTATGTGTTCGTGCAGGATGTCGAGCCTTTGTACATCACGCTCGTAGCAATCTTCCTCGGCTTGTGGTGCTACGTCACCTGGTATAGCGCCTGCATCATCCTCCAGATTGATCCGATTGAAACGCTAGATGATACTTCTGTGCAGGCCCGCCTGCTGAGGAAAAGCCATCAACGGCTTACCCTTGAAATACCACGCATTCTAGGTATTGTCCCGTGTGTGATTCTGGCCTCTGCCATCTGGTTTGTGCCCGATGACGCACATACGCATCAATACGCCTATTTGATTGGCCTGCTGCTCCTGGGTGTATTTATGTATCGGCTGTTTGTCATTCAGGACCGAAATGCATCACGGCCGGATACCATCGATCACCTCCAAAGCAACAAGTTCAAACCCAACTACCAACTTAAGGAAGGCAAGGGTGCAATACGGGACCTTATTCAGAAAGCCAAGTCACCGACCCAATACCGCTGGCCAACCAATCAGGAAGTGGCGGAGTTTCACAACATGCACGGACCAGGAACCATACCGACCATTCGGGAAGAAATTCTGTTTATCCTTCAGTACGCAAGTGTCCGGTTTTATTATTTGTTCTTCGGTGCCTTGTCCATTGTTCTGTTGGTAGTATTCTCCGTACCATTTCTGAATTTGCGGGTAGCCACGGCCATTCATCCGGCCTCCGTACTCATCGTGAGTATCACATTCATCACCTTTGTCTCGACGATCATATCCTTCTTTCACGACTACACATCTCGTCCTTTTGCGATTGTGGTTGTCCTCTGGATTGTCTTCTGGAGCGGGTTCAACGACAATACCCAACCATCGTACGTGAAAGAACTGGTCCATGATCCACGCATGCCTATCGGAGTAGCGTTTGACAAATGGGTGTCGCAGCGCAAAAATCAATGGCCGGACAGCCTGCCGATGCCCGTGATCTTTATTGCCACACAGGGCGGAGGGACCAGGGGACTCAATTGGACAACTCGTGTACTGGATACTTTAAGTAAGATCTATCTCAACCAATGGGACAATGACAAAGAAATTGTCACGAGGAATGGTTTCTACCGTCAGGTATTTGCGATCAGTGGTGTTTCTGGTGGGGGTGTTGGTGCCACATTCTATTCAGCATACCAACGCAACAGTATCACAAATGCTGAAACGGATGAGAAGTTCAGGGCATTCACCAAGTCTGATTTCCTCTCACCGGTAACTGCCTCATTTGCATTCGGTGACAGTTTTCAGAAGTTATTGCCTGCACCTGTGCGTTCCCTGGAGCGTTCGAAAATTCTGGGAAAAACCTGGGACTGGCAGTATTCCACCCATATGGATAAAGCGGGTGTTCAACTCGATCATTCTTTTCTCGACATGTGGTACGCCGGCGGAAAAACCAACCTGGACCACCCATCCCTATTTATCAACGGCACATTGGCCGAGAATGGGCAGCGGGTCGTAACGTCGAACTTGAAGCTGGAAGGGCAGTGGTTTAAGGAAGACATTGACTTCTTCAGCTTCAATGGTCATGATATTAGTATTTCAACGGCAGCGTTGAACTGTTGCCGTTTTCCCTTCATTACTTCCGGAGCTTTGCTCGAGGGAAAGGGATGTAAAAGGGGTCACATCATCGATGGCGGCTACCGGGAGAATACCGGGTTGCAGACCATCAGCAATCTGTACTTCACGGTGAAAGACCGTTTTGACAAAGACCCGTCAATCTTTCCTTTGTTTATCTACCTCAAGAACGGGGCTGACGAGTTAAATGATGATGTGAAGGCCATTGGCTTTTTCCATGATCTGGCCACACCCTTGATGGGGGTGGTTGGTGTGAATGGCACGGCAATGCCCGCGAAAGGAATTCAACAATCTTTTCTTCAGGAATTCGGTCCGGAGCGGTTCTTTGTTATGGACCTGGAGAACCGGGAATCCAACCAGATCAAATTGCCATTGGGGTGGTATATGTCGGAAGTGGTGTCTGACGAAATCGATAAACGGGTTTGTTCGATGAATCGGTTTGATTCGTTGCTTTTCAAAAAGCTGGATGGCGTGTTCATTCGTCGACTTTGTGAGAAAAGCGATTGCCGGTGCAAAGAGAAGAAATGAAGTAATTGGCACGGGTTCGTGACTTAGCGCCTCTGGGCGCCAGCTGGATTCCATTTTTTTCTTCTGAGCAAGAGCACCGCTTGTGTATTTCCCCCTTATCTGTTTCCTCCGAAAAATCAGAAGCCTTAGCTTTATCAAAAAACAATCATCATGGCCAGCGTCTCCATTTACCTCAATTTCAACGGCAATGCCGAAGAGGCACTGAATCACTACAAGAAAGTTTTCGGCACGGAGTTTTCCAATCCCATCATGCGGATGGGCGATCAGCCGCCGCGGGAAGGGATGCCCGCGTTATCAGAATCTGAAAAGAACCGGGTGATGCATGCTGCCCTGCCGATACTGGGAGGAGTGCAGCTGATGGCTACGGACATCCTGGAGAGCATGGGACATAAATTGATCGAAGGAAACAATTTCACCATCAGCCTCAATCCTGATACCAAGGCAGAAGCCGATCGTCTTTATGCCGGACTATCACCCGGCGGTTCGGACAACGTGCCCCCGCATGATGAGTTCTGGGGATATTGGGGAGTGTGTAAAGATCGGTTTGGTGTGCGGTGGATGTTTAATGTGATGAAATAAGCGAGATTTCACCGTGGAGGCTCAAAGACAAGGTGGAGAAGTATAAATACAAGCAGACCGTGCCTTCGGCGAAGCGGCTACGCGCAGGCAGAAGATGCAGAAAGATGGGACAAAAGAGGATGACCCCTAACCCTTCTTCACCACCACCTGTCCCTGTGTTCCATCCGAACCGTTAGTACCGGTTCTTCCCGAACTGCCGCTGACCGTGCCATTGCCGCCGCGCCCTGACCGTCCGCCGGATCCGCCCCTTCCTGCTTTTGATATGAACTTTATCTTATCGGCGTATTTTTCCACGGCAGTGCCAGACACATAGAGGTTACCGCCGTTACCACCGCGTCCTCCATCACCTCCATTGCCACCCCGACCACCGCTGCCTGTGTATTTGTTCTGCGACCGGCTGCCATCGCCACCATCACCGCCGTCGCCGCCGCGACCACCATCACCACCGGCACTGTAAATTGTGATGGTACTGCAGGAAGGATCCAATGGATACTTCTTCCCATCATGGGTAAGCACCACAAATGTCTTGTTCCGGATGACCTCTTCATCAATCTGTATCTCCATGTCGGGACCATTGCCGCCACTCTTCCCGTCAGAGCCATTTGATCCGTGGCTGCCATTGTAACCATTGGAACCCGAAGTACCTGAATAACCGCTGGTCCCTTTTCTTTCAAAGTTGTAGTAGGCGATACAATAGTTGGCTGTCAGTTCCTTGCTGTCGTGCTTGCCTGCCAACGTCACGTCCAATGTGATCTTGTCATTCTGATAAAATTCCGAAAGACTCTCCGAATGAAGTCTGCCTTTGCCGTTGGCGAGGAATTCACCTTTGATTTTCACCGTGGCATGGGTGGCAGTGATTTCAGCATAATCCCAGATAACGTGGTGCTCGGAGGCGAGCAGTTTCGTTTCATTCTGCAGGGTAATCTCCAGATCGAAGTCCTGAGGAACTTCCGGTATGAACGAATCCGGTGAAATCAGTTTCACAGATTCCACCTGATTGCCTTCAATCGCCTTTTTAATGTCTTTGGTTTTGACCTTTTGTCCCTGTGCCGTGGTGACAAAGATGAGCAGCATGCCGCCGAGCAAGGTGAGGGTTTTGGTAAGCATAAGGAGGAGTTTGAGGTTATCTAATATAAGTTTTTTTCTGGATATCCCCGATGGTTATCGGGATGGCCATCTGGAGCGATCTTCGCCTGTGATACGCGTAAAGACGTTTCACCGTCGGTGAAGAACTGTACAACGGCTGGGCAGCCAAGCACCAATGGGCTCAAAATGGCTCCATTCCCAGGAAAGATCAATCACACTACGGTCCGTTGGAAACATCAATCAAAGGCCAAGATTTCGCATGTCACTTTTCTTTTGCTTGCCCAACCCCGATGGCTATCGGGGAAGTAACCAAAAGAAAATGGCACCACGAACACTGCGCACCTCCCCGCTGCTGGCCGCCTTGCCACCGCACATGCCTCGGTTTGCGCCGCGCTGTTC
>JBGAMI010000011.1:40672-80346 GCA_044223085.1 Cyclobacteriaceae bacterium | reverse complement strand
GGCACCGGCCGGTACCGGGTTTATGTATGTGAAGGCAGACCGTATGAAAGACATTTGGACAACGGTGGCAAGTGGCCGTTGGGACAACCACGATGATGAAGGTTTCCGGTTTACGCAACGCGGCACGGGCAACTTCCCGGTATTGAAGGGCCTGGAAGCCGCACTGGATTTTCATCAGGAGTTGGGGCCGGACAGGGTATATGCGCGAATTAAGTTTCTCGGTGAGCGGTTGCGCACCGGATTAGCCAGACATAAGAAAGTAAAATTCTTTTCGCCCGCCGACGAGTCGATGTGTGCAGGGATTACGGTCTATAATGTTGAAGGATTTACCGGCACACAACTTCAGGATGCCTATTGGGCAAAGGCCCGTATGCGGCCCCGGTCACAAGGTGATCAATTTGGCGTCAGGCACTGTACACATATTTTCAATTCACCGGAGGAAATCGACAAGGCAATTGCGATTGTTCATGAGTTGGCTGGCTAGTCCGTTGAGCAGGGCCAAGCAGGGGATTGAGGAGCCCCCGATAAAGGCTAAGCCCACGGTAGATATTGATGTGTTGGCTTCCATTCATCCGGAGTTGATGGATGACTCGTTTGTTTACGTCCATTGCCATTTCAACAACCGATATGAAGGGATGTTGATGCGAATTTGGCGCACCACATTCTTGATTGACCGCACTTCGGGAACCCGGAATCAGTTGATTCATGCTGAGAATATCAGCTATGCGCCACAGTGGACACTTATCCCGGATTTTCAGGAATATTCTTTTCTATTGATTTTCGGCGGACTACCCAAGTCCTGCACCCAATTTGATCTGGCTGAAATAATTCCTCAGCCGGGTGGTTTCTTTGTGGCGAACATAGCCCGGAATGAACGGGATGTTTACCATGTTGATTTGATCTGAATTCATACACACTAATTCCCCGCGACATCCGTCCATACGTTGTACCTTCGCCCCTCTAATTTAGTATCCAGAATTCATGGCAAAAAGTAAAGTAACTCTCGCTCAGGTATTTAAGACCATTATTTGGCCCCGCCGGGGTATCCTGCTGGTGGGTCTGGTGCTCATCGTGGTAAGCCGGTTGTCCGGCCTGGTGCTGCCCTGGTCAACCAAATACCTCATGGATGATGTTATTGCCAAGGGAAACATGGAGATGCTTAAGATGGTACTGATTGCCGTGAGCTTTTCGGTACTGGTGCAAGCAGTTACATCATACATCCTCACCCAGATTCTCAGTGTGGAGGCTCAACGACTGATTTCTATTCTCCGGTCGAAGGTGCAGCGGCAGGTGCTGCGGTTGCCCATTCGATTCTTTGACAACAACAAAAGCGGCGCCCTGGTTAGTCGGATCATGAACGATGTGGAAGGAGTGCGCAACCTGGTTGGCACCGGATTAGTTCAATTGGTGGGTGGGGTGCTTACCTCTGTAATCTGCCTCGTGTTGCTTATTTCCATCAGTCCGCTCATGACCGTCTATGTACTGGTACCGGTAATCATCTTTGGTTTAATTTCATTGAAAGCGTTCTCCAAGATCCGGCCGATTTTCCGGGAGCGGGGCAAAATCACTGCTGATGTCACCGGCCGACTCACGGAAACACTTAATGGTGTTCGTGTCATAAAAGGATTTAACGCTGAAGAACAGGAGATCAAAACTTTTGAGTTTGGTGTTGAGCGTTTGTTTCTCAACATTAAAGCCAGTCTGACTTCCACCAGCCTGATCACCAGTTCAGCGACATTCTTGCTGGGACTGGCATCAACAGGTATAATGGGCGTGGGCGGTTATATGATCATCAATGGTGAACTGACCTTTGGTGAGTTCCTGGCCTTCACCTTGTACCTCGGATTCATGATTGCTCCGATTGTTCAGATGAGCAACATCGGCAGTCAGCTGACTGAGGCATTTGCAGGCCTCGACCGTACAGAAGAACTCATGAACATGACACCCGAAGACGACGGCACGGTGCGCACCGTGAAGGCCCAGGCCATTCGGGGTGATATCGAATTCAAGGATGTTTCATTTGCTTATGAGGAAGGAAAAGAAGTTGTTCGCAACATCACGTTTAGCGCACCATCCGGATCAGTAACTGCTCTGGTGGGCACTTCCGGATCTGGTAAGACAACTATTGCCGGATTGGCAGCATCGTTCCTTAATCCACAAGGCGGTGTGATTACGGTAGATGGCGTCGATCTCGCAAAAATATCTTTGGACAGTTACCGCAGTCAGTTGGGGGTGGTATTGCAGGATGACTTTTTGTTTGAAGGCACCATTCGTGAAAACATACTCTTTCCCCGACCCAAGGCTACGGAAGAACAATTACACAAAGCGGTGAAGGCTGCTCACGTCAATGAATTTACCGATCGTTTTGAAGACGGACTCAACACCGTAATCGGAGAGCGGGGCGTGAAACTATCAGGAGGACAACGTCAACGGATTGCCATCGCGCGCGCCATCCTGGCGGATCCCAGAATATTGATCCTGGATGAGGCAACTTCCAACCTCGATACCGAAAGTGAAGCATTGATTCAGGAAAGTTTACGGAGCCTGATGCAGGGAAGAACTACATTTGTGATTGCCCACCGCCTCAGCACCATCCGTCAGGCAGATCAGATTCTGGTGGTGGAAAACGGGAACATCGCTGAACGTGGCCGGCACGAAGAACTCATCGAACGCAAAGGCCGTTACTTCGAGCTGTATACCTATCAGGCAAGAATATAGCCGGCAAAGCACGCAACGCGTAATTTTACAGGATGGCTGATTACCCTGTATTGGAGATATTGCCCGCATTGAAGTCCGCCCTGGCAACTTCAATCCGGGTGATTCTTCAGGCACCACCGGGGGCGGGTAAGTCTACTGTACTGCCACAACAACTGCTGGACGAACCGTGGCTTCAGAACAAGAAGATTATCATGCTGGAACCCCGGCGCCTCGCGGCACGGTCGGTAGCACATCGAATCGCTGAGCTTTTGGCTGAAAAGCCGGGCGACACGGCCGGTTATCGTGTGCGATTTGATACCTGCGTCGGGAAACATACCCGGATAGAGGTTGTCACCGAAGGGATTCTTACCCGCATGATACAATCCGATAACAGCCTGGATTGCATTGGTCTTTTGATTTTTGATGAGTTTCATGAGCGCAGTCTGCAGGCAGATTTGGCACTTGCCCTGAGCTTGCAGGTGCAGTCAGTTTTGCGCGATGACCTTCGCATCATGGTCATGTCTGCCACATTGGACAGTGCACATATCGCCAACTCATTGGGGAATGCTCCGGTCATCACGTCATCAGGTCGGCAATTTCCGGTAGAGATCCGGTATGCACCGCGCGAAGCGGACTCGCCAATTGCGGGCCGTGTAGCTACGGCAATTCAACGGGTATTGCGAGATGAGCCCGGTGATATACTTGCATTTCTTCCTGGTGCAGGAGAGATCAACAAAACCTCGCAGTTGCTGGAAGATGCTGGGGCTCCTGGCGTTGTGTATCCTTTGTATGGCGACTTACCTTTCCGGCAACAGCAGGAAGCCATTCTTCCGCGGAATGATGGGTTGCGGAAAGTGGTATTGGCAACATCCATTGCGGAAACTTCGCTTACCATTGAAGGTATCCGCACCGTGATTGATGGCGGCATGTCACGGGTTCCCCGGTTTGATCCCCGCAGCGGACTCACCCGATTGGAAACGGTGCGCGTGTCAATTGATGCTGCGGATCAGCGGGCCGGAAGAGCCGGACGACTGGGGCCGGGCATTTGTTATCGCTTATGGGATGAGGGCACACACCGTGGATTGCTGCCACGACGCAAACCAGAAATTCTGGAAGCAGATCTTGCCTCATTGGTTTTGGAATTGGCACAATGGGGAGTGCGAGACATCAACGAATTGCAATGGATTACTCCTCCGCCGGTAGGATCTGTGGCGCAGGCAATAACACTATTAGAGCAATTGGCAGCCATAGATAAAGATGGAGGTATTACGCCCCGTGGAAAAGAGATGGTAGCCTTACCTACACATCCGCGTATGGCACATCTTTTACTGGAAGCGAAAGGGACGTTAGAGAAGTCTGTGGCCTGTGATGTCGCAGCTATACTCGAGGAGCGTGATCCGTTGGGCCGTGACGCGGGAGCTGATATTTCCCTCCGGGTAGAAGCCTTGCGGCGCTGGCGAGGTGGTGAACGCGTGGCAGCGGATCGCAATACCCTCGAACGCATAGAGCGACTCGCCGCCAATTGGCGCAGTCTGCTCAAAGTGGCGGTTGACAATACGCCCGTACCTCACTACCTGATCGGTCGACTTACCACGGCAGCATATCCTGAGCGCATAGCCCGACAACAAAGCAGACAGAGCGTGGTTTTTACACTCGCCAATGGTCGCACCGCAAAGTTACCGGATCATGATCCCTTGATGCACGAATCCTGGATTTGTGCAACACAACTGGATGCAGGCCAGCGAGAGGGTAAAATATTCCTGGCAGCTCCGATAGACCCCGATGACCTTGAACTCCTCTCGCACACCAAGATAGGTATGCGCTGGGATGATGAGCGACAGATGGTGGTGGCCTTTGAGGAGAAACGGGTGGGTGATCTTGTGTTAATCAGTAAGGCCGTTCACCGCTTGCCGGAGGATGAAAAAAATCGGGTACTATGTGCCGTTATCCGGGAAAAAGGTCTTCGGATGGTTGGATGGAACGATGCATGCACAGCCTTGCAAGCGCGCATCCTCAGTTTACATCATTGGCGACCCGATGATGGTTGGCCCGGCCTGACGGATGCGAGTTTATTGAATTCACTGGAAAGCTGGTTGGTACCGTTCCTTGGCGCCATCTACAAGCAGTCGGAACTTGAAAAGCTTGATTTACCTTCAATTCTTAAGTCATCATTGCCGTGGCACCTGCAATCAAAATTGGATATGCTTGCTCCGGTGCGATGTGAAGTTCCCAGCGGATCAGAAATTGCCATACATTATGCCCCGGACGGGGCACCACCGGTGATGGAAGTGCGGTTGCAAGAGATGTTTGGACTGCTGGAAACACCCACGGTGAATGAAGGGCGCACCCGCGTGTTGCTTCATCTGCTTTCTCCCGGGTATAAGCCCGTGCAGGTTACTCAGGACCTGCGCAGTTTCTGGACGAATACCTACCATGACGTCAGAAAGGAGCTTCGCATGCGGTATCCCAAACATTCCTGGCCAGAAGATCCGTTCACGGCGCAAGCTGTCCGGGGTGTACGCCGCAAACCGGCAGGCTAGTCAACCAACGCGGTAAGGTACCGGTCGATATAGGAGGATAATTGCTTTCTCTTGTATTGCATGATAAATCGCGGATGGGCCAGGGATACCACCTCATCAAACCAGCCGTGTTTCTGATTCAGGTCGTCAAGAAATGCAAAGTTCTTCCCTTCACCGATGCAGAACCCCTTCTTTCGATCGCACCCCATCTTCATGAGCGCGGAAATAGATTCAATAATGAATGGAGCAACTGCCTGCTGAAGCTTCGGATTATCATAATAGTTAATATTCTTCCCAGCCTGGACAAACCCCAATGGCGAAGCGGCCGAAATCAATTGATGTGAGTAGAAGTCCGCAGGTCCGCCATAGGCGGCGATCACACGATAAATAAAATCGGAAGACAGTTCCCCTCGCTTGTCAAAATGATTGGGTATTCCGCAGTCGTTCTCCAGCCGCATCGGATCGGTGAATGAGATGCCCGTGATGCCGGATCCAAATCTTCCGGGATTGATGCCCAACAGGAGCTTGCGGGGTTTGTTGTCGTGATAGTACTTCTTGAAAAATCTGGTGCACAGCGACATCGTGTATTCGTCCCGGTAGGGGTGGAGTACCTCAATGCCCTTCGGTATTTTGGCCTGGAGCGATAACTGCTGGTGAAACCTGATAAGCTTTTCATCCCACATTTCAGGATCGTTTTAGTTCAAAAGCACTGCGGTAGTGTTCACGCTCCTGAACATAATTCATCAATTCCAAATAGAAAGGATTACTCGCCAGGGTACCACTGTCGCCGATCATGATCAATTTTTTGCGTGCCCTTGTCATGGCCACGTTCGTACGTCGGATGTCGCTGAGGAATCCTACTTCACTTTTGTCGTTGCTTCTTACGAAACTGATGGCGATAACATCGCGCTCCTGCCCCTGAAAGGCATCAACGGTATTGATGGTAATGAACTTGTGGAGGGGTTCCAGCAATGCTGAAGCTTCCGCAAGCTTATGCAAGTGATCCACCTGCGCCCGATACGGTGTAATGATCCCCATGGTTAGGTTGAGGTTCATCCATTCTTCCGAGCCCACCGATTCCACCAATTGCTCAACGAGGTGAATGAGGAGGGTGGCTTCACCTTCATTGAACCGACTGAGCGTCTCCGTGTCCTGTGATTCGGTGTACCCACAGCCGGCAGTGTCCACAAAATCAACGGGTGGCTCGTACGGAGATAAGCGGGTCAGGCGAACGGAATCATGCGCTACCAATGCATCTTTGTAGAAATAATGAGACGAAAACCGCATGATGTCTTCATGCATGCGGTATTGCATGGTCAATAGTGTAGACTTATCGGGATGCTTATTGATTCCTTTTTCAAATAATGTTTTTGCCAAACCCTGCCTGGCGGCTTCCTGAGATTTAATGGTTGGTGGCAACTGGCAATGGTCACCGGCAAGAATCACCCGTTGTGCTTTGAGAATAGGTATCCAGCATGAGGCCTCCAGTGCTTGCGCCGCCTCGTCAATAAAGACGGTCTTGAATTTTCGTCCCCGCAGGTTGCCATGTGAGGCACCGACAAGCGTGCAACAAAGCACGTCAGCTTTATTGAGTACGTCATTGATGATGTAAAACTCCAGCATATCGGCATCCGACTTCAGCACCTTGACTTCTTCTTTCATTAGTCGGCGTTGTTCACGCTCATGATGACCGAAGTTGCGCTTGTATTGGGACGCCATTCCCTTGAGTTGTTCAAGTTTCTTTCGCAGCCCACGCAATTCTGCATAATGGGCGTGTCCAGCGATACGCGCGTCGAGGGTCTTACTCAGGGTTTGCTCGGTAACGCGGGCAGGATGTCCGAGGCGAACCACCTGCAATCCCTGCTCGCTGAGTTTCTCAACCAACAGGTCAATCGCTGCATTGCTGGGTGTGGTGACCAGCACTTGCTGTTCCGTTTTTACCGTGGCAACGATCGCTTGTACCAGGGTGGTAGTTTTGCCTGTCCCCGGTGGCCCGTGAACAAAAGCTACATCTGGTGTGCTGGTAATCTGGCGAAGTGAGCTGTTTTGACTTTCGTTCAGGAGGGGAGACGGGGTAAATTCTACCTGCTGTGCTGGCGACGGCTTATCATCACCAAGTAATATCTCGCGGAGTTCTGCCACCCGATTGTCTTCTGCTTTAATGACGGTGCGCAAAGCAGACTCCATTTCCTTATAGCTCATTTCATCGAACATGACATCAACCCCCAGCAGGCCGTTGTCGATCCAGTCGGGTAAGTCGTCACCATTCAGTGTGATCACCAACACGTTGTCGCTTACATAGTTGACAACACCATTGGTATGCTCTTTCTCCGGTTTGCCGGAAGCATTGCAAAACAGACTGACCAATTTTCCACTTTGAAAACTGTGCGGTTGATCCAGGTGATTAGTACGCTCCAGCTCCAGGATGATTCGTTCTCCCGTTCCGATATAATCTCGTTTGAGCCGTACCGGGTACCAGGTAACTCCTTCTTTGGTGCGCTGCGACAACGACCTCATGAGTACCTTTTGCCGGTACTGCTCGAGGTCGGCCTGGCGCTCCAGTTGGATGAGGGCCAGGGTTTGTTGCAGCTGTGCGCGTGATGACATGGAACGCAAAAGTACCGCTATCGCGCGACTATCCTACCCGGGAGAGGCGGTTGAGTTTGTTTTGCAGCAGATGTTTTTCAGCGCGCGAAGCTGTAGCATTGATGGCCATCTCCAGGTAATGACGTGCTTCGGGTTCATGCCCCAGTTGCAGGTGCCATTCACCCAGTACGGCCGGATAAAGGTAATATCGCGCCAGTTTGTCCCGTTCCGGATGTTTCATCAATTCATCCAATGCGGCCTGGGCACCATGTACTTCGGCATAGGCGATTAATCGATTCAACGTGATCAGACCATCCGGTTTAATTTCCAACAGCCAATTGTACCATTGCAGGATACGCTTCCAGTTGGTTTCTTCATAGCGTTCCGCGGCACAGTGCTCTTGCGCAATTGCCGCCTGCAGGTGATAGGCTGAAATCGTCTCACCCACCGATGCCATGTTGAGATAGCGATTCCCTTGTTCAATGAGTTCCCGGTTCCACAGTGACCGATCCTGCTCTTTCAAGGGCAACAGATGCCCAGCATGATCGACGCGGGCAGCGAGCCTTGCGGTTTGGAAGCATAACAGGGCCATGAGGGCATTGGATTCAGGTGTTGAGGTCAGGGAATGTTCAGTGATCATCTTTCCCAGCCGCAGGGACTCTTCCACCAGGTCTTCGCGTACTACCGAATCATGGTGAGTTGATTGATAACCTTCGGTGAAGATCAGGTACACCGCAGTTAACACATTGCTGAGGCGTTGCTGCATTTCGGTCTGAGATGGAAACGCAAACGCCACCTTTTCTTCACGGAAAACCTGTCGGGCCCGGTAGAGGCGTTTGGTAATAGTTTCTTCGTTGGTTAGAAATGATTTGGCGATCTCAGCGACACTGAAGCCACACAGCGTTTTGAGAATTAGCGCAACCTGTCCCTCTTCGGGAATAGTTGGGTGGCAGCATACAAACATCATACGCAATTGCTCGTCTTCAATAGGTTGGTCATTGACGAAGTTCTCAGAGTCGCCCGATCCAATGTTGTCATCGGGCCTGATATTTTTCCGTTGACGTTCCCGCCTGAGCACATCCAGTGCCTTGTTGCGGGCCGCCGTGAAGAGCCAGGCAGAAGGATTGTCCGGTGTGCCGTGGTATTTCCAGTGCTCGAGGGCTTTGAGCAACGTATCCTGCACAACATCCTCTGCCAATTCCAGGTTAGGGGGTCCGAATAACCGGGTAAGGATAGCCACCAGTTTGCCCGCCTCATGGCGAAATAAATGGTCAATCAAGTTTTTGGGTTCCTGCACGGTAGATCGGTTGGTGTGCTGGTGGCAAGTTCCAGTTTTTTGACGAAAACCGGTTTACTTTTTGGGGTACTTTTGGCGCAAAAGGTGAAGGACGAATGACAATTGTCACCAAATTACTTGATCGATGGAATGCGCTTTTTGGGTCTAAATTCATACATTTACTATCAACCAAACGGTTATAAAAATCGCCTTGTATGAAAAAAATTCTTGTTCCAACCGACTTTTCCAAGACTGCATCCATTGCCACCGACGTGGCCTTTGACATCGCCAAGAAATCTGGTGCCAGTATCGTTTTGTTGCATGTAATTGAAGAGGCAACCGGAGGTTCTTTCAATGTGGAAGGCCAGGTTTCCTATTCCAATGCCACAGACAAGCTCTTTACGCTTAAGATGATCGAGAAGGCCAAGGCCCAGATGATGAAGGCGGTGAAAGACCCGCGCTATGCCGATGTAAAAGTGGATGGTGAATTGCGGGTAGGTAATCCTTACCATGGCATGCGCACCATCATCACCGAACATAAGATTGACCTCATCGTGATGGGCACCACCGGTCGTACTGACCTTTCTGAGGTCATCATTGGTTCAAATACCGAGAAAGTGATCCGTTACTCGCATTGCCCGGTGCTTACCATCCAGAAGAAGCCAGTCACTACTGAATTCAAGAATATAGTGTATGCCACGGCCATGTCCAAGGACGAAGAGTTGTTCTCGCGGATCATCAAGAAGACCCAAAGCTACTATGATTCCACCATCCACCTGGTTCGCATCAACACACCAGGTGATTTCCAGCGCGACTATGTCGTGAAGGAATACATGGCCAAGTTCGCAAAGAGCCTGGGACTGAAAAACTATACGCTTAATATCTTTAATGACCTGAGCATCGAAGAGGGTGTGATTCGTTTTGCTGACCAGATCGATGCCGATATGATTGGGATGGCTACCCATGGCCGATCAGGCTTTGCCCATGTGATTGCCGGCAGCGTGGCAGAGGAAGTTGCCAGTCATGCCAAGCGCCCCGTACTTACTTTTGTGGTAAAGCGTTAATTCTTGTCCTGAATATGATCGGATACCATCGCAAGTGCGGTGGTATCTTTTTTTGTGTTGACACTGCGTTAACAAGGTGAAAGACTACTACCAGATTCTGCGCATCAGTCGTCATGCTTCCGCTGAGGATATCAAGCGGGCATTCCGGCGTTTGGCTGTTCTTTTTCATCCGGACAAGAATCATTCCCCGGAAGCCATTCGGTTGTTTCAGGAAATCAATGAAGCATACCAGGTGCTTTCGGATCCGTTTCAGCGACAGCAGTATGACAACCGGAATAGTTCGTCATTTGCTGTTTCAACATCAACCGGACAACCCGCACACCGGGATCCTGCCTATCGCCGACGACGCCCGCCGGGATATCAGGCACCGCCCCGTCAGCCATCGGAGCGGTTGTTGATGATGATTCACTTCCTGAAGTACCTGCGCACGATATGCTTTACCGGTATTGCGTGTTGTGCGGTCCTTTTGATAGATTATTATCTCCCTTTCCGCATCAGTGACGAGCGGGTGTTGGCTGAAACGGAACGGGAGTATTCCTGGCAATTTCACCATGTGCCCAATATCCTCGTAACTGACAAGAAACACCAGTTTGAAATTCCAGAGGAGGGCGTCTCTCATTTTCCGGTCGGGTCTTTAGCGCATATTTCTTCATCGCGATTGTTACATGTGTTGGCCCGCGTGGAATCGGAAGATCGATCCTATGAGGTGGCCAATCTCTCCACGATTTATTCGACCTTCATGTTTGTCCCAATTCTCCTGTTTGTGTTTTGTGCGATTGGCCTTCGTTTGAAAGAAGGTATTGAATTCCGATTTAGCTGGGCCATAGCTATTTTGATGTTTATGCTATTTAATTTCATATTCTTAATCGTCTCTATCCTATGAAAAAGAATGACTGGAAAAAGCGTGACGGGGTTGTCTTTTCTACCGACCCGGATTTTGCGTTTCAACAAAGGGCAGAGTCTGACAGTGAGACGTTACCACCCCAACAACAACGGCTTACCGTATTTTTGGACAAGAGCGGCCGTGCGGGTAAACAAATGTCGGTGGTATCCGGATTTGTAGGCAAGGCAGACGACCTTGAGACGCTGGCCAAAGCGCTGAAAACGAAGTGTGGAGTTGGGGGATCGTGTAAAGACGGTGAGATACTGATTCAGGGAGACGTGCGTGACAAACTGGTGCAACTGCTTACGCAATCTGGATATAAAGCGAAGCGTTCTGGAGGGTAAAAAGAAAGACCTGTCAGATATTTGACTCCTGACAGGTCTTTGTTATGCGAGGCATTCTATTTTGCTTCTTTCAGCTTCTTCAATTCCGTTTTGTAAAATTCAATATTCTGCTTCTGGTTATCAGGAACATTGAGGATGGCAATCTCCCAATGCTTGATGGCGTTCTTCTTATCACCCATGGCGGTATAACCCCGGGCAAGACCTACGTTGGTGGTGAACTTGTCTTCCGGATGGCTTTTTGCATTCAGTTGGAATATCTCCATGGCTTTTTCCTTCTTTCCGGCCATCAGCAGGGTTCGTCCGTATTGGTGAATGGCCATCACAGGGGTATTTGGAATCCTTATGGCTTTATCCATCAACAGGTCGGCATCAGCATCGCGACCCAATGCACGCAACACATCTGATTTGGTGCTGAGACCATTAAAGTCTTCTGCGCCCCCAAGTCCGGGATTCATGGCCATGTCAGCCCACTCGAGTGCCTCGTCCAGATTAATTTTGTTTCGTGCACAGAAAGACGCTGCTGCTGCATAATTACGGGAATCAAATCCCGGAAAGGAGCGAAGCTCATTGCGCATTTTGCCTACATAGATTTCATTCACGTTTGGAACTTCTATGTGCATCGGAATTTTCTTATTCTCCCATTGAAGGTAGGCCGCGGCTGAATTTGGCTTCCTATCTTCAAAACCATAGGTAAGGTATTCGGTGTAAGTACCATCACCTGGTGTTATATCTACACGCAAGGCGTCTTCGGCCGGGCTATAAAAATAGCTACCCCAGCTTTCTGTGTTTTTGGAGAATATCCAGGTCCACGGTCCTTCTTTGGCTGTGGCCAAAAACAGTCCATATTTTCCGGCCTTGATGTCTTTACCTTCAATTTTTACGTCATGCGAAAACGAGATTACGGTGTTCTCATTGGCACCTGCCCGCCAGGGTGCTGCCTTCGAAGAGCCGAACCCCTGATCGATAAATCCGTAATGCACCAATTCACCCCAGATATGACCTTTCCGGTCTTCTCCATTTGCTCCGTGCACGTCTGGGCTGTTGTACATAATGCTTACCTGCACCGGACCTATCCATTGGGTCACTTGTGCTTTTTGGTTGTCGCCGCTTGGTGGTTGCGACAGGGGCTGCGCGGTTGCCATACCGGCAATGCACAGGCTTGCAATAAGCGTTAAAATTCTTTTCATGGTTATAATGGTTTGGGTTGTTAAACGCAGTCCACCGCATAAGTTGCTCACTTTCCTTACGTGATTTTGGTGAGTGGCGCCTACAGGACGCCAGCGGGAAATTTCAGAGGTGCTTTCCAGGCGAGTCCGGCACAATCATCTTGAGCGAGCCGGGCTGTACGGTGACTTCAAAGGTATCCGTTGGTGGCATGGATTCACCATCAATGTGATAGGGCATGGGACTGGAGAATGCAATGGACACTTTGCGGGCCTGCATGATTTCCACGTATTGGGAACGGTGCATTTGACCAGAGAACAGTTTTTGTGCAAAACCGGCTGCCTGTGCGATGGGTACTTTCCTCAGTATACACAAGTCGATCAACTCATCACATACCGATGCAAAAGGAGCTACGCGGGCATTGTTGCCAAACTGAGAGGAATTGGCAAAGGCAATCACGAATGGCGTACGACTATAGATGGTATGGTCAACATGTAACGTTGCATCGAATTCTTTATAGGACAAGAACTCCTGCAAGACAAGTTTACTGTATGTAAAAAGACCCCGTTTTCCATGTTGGTTGAACTGTGCCGCAATGTGGGCATCAAACCCAATACCGGAAATGTTCACGGACAAAAGGTTATTGACCCGCAAGGTATCCATATTGATCACCTGATACTGACCGAGTAGTTTCAGGGCTGCTTCAAGGGTTACAGGTATACCGAGGTGCCGCGCAAGTCCCATTACCGGAACCTTTGGGAAGGATGCCCATCCACACCGATGTATTCACCAACCCTTGTGCCACTTCATTGACCGTGCCATCACCCCCCATGGCAAATACACGGGGATAACCGGCCCGTGCTGCATCCTGCGCCAGTTCGGTGGCGTGACCACGATGATTGGTATAAGTGATGGTTGCTTCCAGATTCAGAGCCGCGCAGTGTTTAATGATGCTGCCCTCAACCGACGTACGAAAGCCGGTTCCCGAGAATCTATTAATGATGAAGCAAACCTTGTTTTCCATGTAACGCGAAACCAGATCGACCTTCGTAAGCATCAAACCTACTTGATTTTGCGGGCAGTTCCAGTACGGTGTTCGTTGAAAATCGAAAAGATGCGGTAACCAAAATATATATCCGGTTACCAACGATAATAACCTGTCAGGCGTGGAGGTAATTGCGCCATCCGGGCAACAGCCCGCTACGGGGAGCAAAGCGGGGTGACTACTTTGCTATTTTTCCTTCGATATACTTTACGGCCTGGGCGATGGTCTGCATTTTCTCTGCATCATCATCCGGGATTTTGATATCGAAGGTCTGCTCAAATTCCATCACCAACTCTGCATAATCCAATGAGTCAATCCCCAGGTCTTTTACGAAACTGGCATCCGGGGTGATCTCTGAATCTGGAATACCGAGCTTGTCGGTAAGGATGGAAGTGATTTTCTTCTGGATGTCTGGCATAATGGGCACCAAGGTAGTGATTTTGGAATAATTTGGGTGCAGTAATCGCGAACTACCGTCTCAAAACCTGAGGCTGAATTCGGTTCCTTTCCCCAATTCGGACTTCACGGTAATCCGCCCCTCATGAACTCTCATGATTTGCCGGGAAAGACTTAATCCGATGCCTGAACCGGTCTTTTTGGTGGAGAAGAACGGAATAAAAATTTTCTCCAGGGCTTCCGGATCGATACCCGGTCCATTGTCGGCAACACTGATGATCGGCCTGCCCTTTTCACTGGTGTACGCACGGAGCTCGATGCGTTTGTTGGCCTGTTCATCAAAGGCTTGAATGGCATTCTTGATGAGGTTGATCAGCACCTGCTCGATCATATTCTTGTCGGCCAACGCGGTGAGTTGTGGGGGATCAATATGAACAGCAATTTCAATGTTGCGGTCACTCAACTCTTTCTTGTGCAACACCGCCATTTCCTCCAGCAAGGGTTGGATTGCCATTTCACTCATCAGCGGTTGTGGCACCTGTGTCAGGTTTCTGAATTCTTTTACAAACCGGATCAATCCTTCGCTGCGCCGGCTGATGGTCTGCAGGGACAAATGCATATCGGCAAGGTCGTCCTCATTAATGGGCGTTTCCGGATGCTGCACGGCATTGAGCAACGCCTCTTCAACGGTGCCTGCCAGGGAAGAAATGGGGGTTACAGAGTTCATGATCTCGTGTGTGAGCACGCGCACCAGGTTCTGCCAGGCCTCCATTTCTTTCTCCTCAAGTTCACTCTGGATGTTGCTCATGGAGATGAGTTTGATCTCCTCTCCGCGCAAGGTCAGTTCGATGGCAAACACCGATAACTGTACGGTATCATCACCGATCTTAAGGTTAATGAGCTCTCGTCCTCCGGTCTTCAGTTTCTGAAACGCCTCGACGAGCGTGGGGCTGGCCACGTTGAGTTCTGTGATGTTCTGAATCTGATTGACCCGCAACAGCCGGCGGGCAGCACTGTTGATAATCTGCACAGCGCCATCCTTCCGGAATGTCAGCAACCCAATGCCCACATGCTGAACAATATTTCTGAAAAATTGATAATCGGAATCTCTTTCCTTTCTGCCTGCCACCAGGGTTTCATTCATCCGGCTACAGTGTTTCAGAACGCCGGGGTGGTGACTTGAGGTCTTGAAAGTCTGGGAGGCATCGTCAAAATAGATCGAGTTGAAATCCGGGGCAGGAGCCGGTTCATGGTCGGGTACTTCAAGGCCTTCTGTGATGTGGGCAAAGCGTATTAACTGAAACCCGGTTGCTACCACGATGGCCAGCAGAATCAACACCGACGAGGACTTGGCGAAAACATACCCAAATACGAGCACTGATCCGGTGAGGATCAGGAGTCGGGTCATGAGGGGAGTACGCCAGTTGATATCTTTCAAGGTGGTAGGTGGTAAGTAGTAAGTGGTGAGAAGTAAGTAGTACTAAAGAGGATGACAGGTTAGTTGATAATTGGTTTGCAGAATAGCTGTGATTTGGTGATCATGGAAGACAGCATTTTGATGATGGTTGCGCACTGATCACTCAACGCAGATGACTCTTCGTTGCTGATATACCCACACCTTCTGGCTGTTTCAATCCAGTGCCGGGTCTCATAAGCTTTAGCCATAGCATCGGTGGTTTTGCTGATAAAGTGCTTTTCATACTTTCGTTTGGCCCAGGCTTCTGAAATCTGTGCCCCGATAGACCTGGAAGATCTGCGAATTTGATCCGTAAGGGAATAGATTTCGGATCTGGGAAATGCCAATGAGATATCGAATATCATATCTGATAGAGCAATGGATGCTTTGTATACTTCCAGGTCGAAATAGTCATTGGCGAACCGCATAATGTGCCCACATTGATTGTGTTGCCGAATATGGTTCTTATGATCATTATTGCCACAGGAATAATTGTCTTATTTTCCATATAAAAACCACTCACCAATTACTACTTACCACTTACTACTTACCACTTACTACTCACCACTCAAAGCCCATACTTCTCCATCCTCCTGTACAAACTTGCCCGTGTGAGACCCAGTTCATCCGCGGCTTTGGAGATGTTGCCACTATGGAGCTGAAGGGCCTTCACAACGGCCGCCTTTTCTACTTCATCCAGATTGAGGGTGTCAACAGAAGCTGCCGACTCGGACTTCCTGCTAAAAAGAAAATCACTCTCCTGTAAAGTGGCGGAATCGGCCATGATCACGGCGCGCTCAATAGCATGTTGTAACTCACGCACGTTTCCGGGCCACGCATATTTCTTGAGTTTGTTGATGGCTTCAGGTGAAATAGAGAGCACTTCCTTTCGGTACTTTTTGCTATAGTAATCGAGGAAGTGATTGGCGAGCATGGGAATGTCGTCTACACGGTCACCAAGCGGAGGGATGTGCACTTCCACCGTATTGATGCGGTACAAAAGATCCTGCCTGAACTTTCCTTCTTTTACCATCTGCTCAATCGGCATATTGGTGGCACAGATCAACCTGATGTCTACATCCACCGCATTATTGGCACCCACCCGTGTTACTTTGTGCGACTGCAGGGCACTGAGTAGTTTGCTCTGCAAGTTTAAGCTCAGGTTACCAATCTCATCAAGGAATAGGGTGCCTCCATTGGCCAATTCAAAGCGGCCCGGGCGATCTTCGCGTGCGTCTGTAAAGGCACCTTTCTTATGTCCGAATAATTCAGACTCAAACAACGTTTCTGTAATGGCGCCCATATCGACCGCCACAAATGAACCATCACTGCGCAGTGACTTTTGGTGGATGGCGCGGGCAACCAACTCTTTTCCTGTACCGTTTTCACCCAGGATTAATACGTTGGCGTCGGTTTTAGCAACACGGTCAATGAGAGAGTATACTTCCTGCATGGCGCCACTGTTTCCCACAATGTCCCGGAAAGGCTGTGAGATTTGCTCTTCCAGCATTTGCTTGGCCTTACGCAGTTTGTCTACTTCGTTGTAGGAGCGCTTCAGTTTGATCGCCGTGGAGATCGTAGCAATCAGTTTTTCATTCTGCCAGGGCTTCAGAATAAAATCAGTCGCCCCGTCTTTCAGCGCACGTACCGCCATCTCCACATCGCCAAAGGCAGTGATCATGATGACGACAGCATTGGGATCTTTTTCTTTGATCTTTCCCAGCCATTCAAACCCCTCCTTGCCGGAGGTAGTGTCCTTGCTGAAGTTCATGTCCAGCAGGATCACATCATAGGTATCATTGTTGAGGAGGAAAGGGATCTTGTTCGGATTTTTCTCGATGATGACCTGGTAGTTGTATTTTTTCAGCAACATTTTGGCGGCGAGGAGCACGTCCTCGTCGTCATCAATCATGAGAATTTTGCCTTCGTTCACGGGAAATAGGTTTACGGTTGCCTTCTATAGTGGAAAAACTGTGCCAGTGCTCAGGGTGTCCGAAAATGGGGTTTTCGGGCAATGAAGTGGCCTCTTTTGTACAAAGATGTTCAAAAATGAACAGTTTTAAGCACGGCCCCGAACCGTTTAGAGTAAAGTAAAATCTATACCTAATGATTCCTGGGTATAGTTCCTATAAATGATTCAATTGAACTTTTCCGTTACTTTCCCGGGCGAAAGTAGATTTGAAATCCCACCCGGATAAAGAAGTTTCCATCTGTAGTCTTGTTACCAGCGTCTATTTTGTTGGTCAGCGAATTGTATCCCAATTGTGGTTCAATGGCAATCGATTCATTGAGAAATACAGGATAGCCAGCAAGCAGGGTCCATCCAAAAAGTGAATTGGTGGTGCTCCCACCATTTCCGGTTGATGATGCGGAGGCAGAACCTATATCCACCCCTCCCTGGAAGTAGACCTTTGGAGGAAAATAGTACCTGACAAAAGGTGAAAATAGAAATCGGGAGCTGTTCAAACTGGTGGAGGCACCGTTAGCCTTGTAGGAAATACTATTGATTGTTAATCCGATTCCTGCGGCAATTTGGTCTGATAAAAAGTAACCAGCCTGAGGAATAACGCTAAACGTTGTTGTTGTACCCTGCGGCGTCGTTACGCCATTGGAAATGTACTTGGAACTCATGGAGTTAAAGCCAATACTGCCACCCAGTAAAAAACTGCCACGGGAAATCTGGGCATTGGCACCAAACACTACTAAGGAAAGAAAAATGCTCAAAAGGGGCTTCTTCATAAATTTTTGGGTTTGTTACCCTAATCTAACTAAAAACTTCATTTCATTTTTCGGTATCCTGCACCACCCTTCAGTTTGGACAGGCCCGGAATTCGAGACTTCAGGAATACCCTCAGCACGGTAGTACGATCCCTTCCCATAGGTATTGCCTAAGTAGATGGTGGTTTTAAGTTTTGCTGGCCTTCCAAATTCTAAATGACAAAGCCTTCCGTTCGTATTCCCATCACTAATATCTATGATGGAAACGACTACACGGTAAGAATAAAAGTCGGAAGTCAGGGCAGGGTGGCCAATGTTATTCTGGACACTGGCAGTAGTTCCCTCGCGGTCACGCCATCGGCATACGACCCCACGCTTGATGCTCACCTAAAACCCACCCCATTGGCTCAATTAATCCAGTATGGGTCTGGTGGATGGGCAGGACCGGTGGTAAAAACAAGTTTGCGCATGGGTATCGATGAACATGAAATCACCCTCCTGCGAACACCTGTAGCCATCATTGATATTCAGCAGCACGGGAGTTTCACAGGCGTGGATGGTATACTTGGGCTTGCTTACCATGTACTGAACAACGCCTACGATTTTTCCGGTTATTTCTATCGTCATCACATTTCTCCTCCTGCCACGTATCCCTGGTCATTTCCGGCGCATAGCTTTAAAAAATTCCTCGTGCAGTTTGGTGGGTTGGTGAATAAACAGAACATTCCTTCAATCTCCATTGAACCCTACTTTGATGAAATTGAAAGGCTTGGTCTCGTAGCCAACAAGTTTGCGTTCTACACGCTTCGTTCCTGGGTGCATATCAGCGAACGGGTGGCAACAGATCCGCTAAATCAAGGTTACTTTATTTTAGGTGGCGGGGAAGAGCATCATGACTTGTACGCAGGTCCGTTCACCGAGGTGAAGGTGTTACACGATGTATATTACAATACGCATCTCAGGACCGTGCAGGTCGGAGAGGGCCGCATCATTCAGGCCAGGGAACTGCCGGTCCATTTGGCTCCCTACCAGGTGTCAAATTCGATCATCGACAGTGGCACCAGCTATCTCGCCCTCGCAAGTGATGTGTACCACGCTATAACCGATTCATTGGATTCATTGAATCCTGCCTTTTCACGCCTCATCCATCTGGCTCAGCAGAAGGGCAGCGTGCCTGTAAGTGAATTAGACCTTGAAGATTGGCCTGACGTTCACTTCAGATTTGAAGGTGTTCACAAAGATGCGTTGCTCACTGTCAGACCGGAAACATACTGGCAGGTCAACTACCCGGCACCAGGACGAGCCGTGTTCCAGATTGGTCCTGAAGGAGTGCAGTCCATTTTCGGTTTACCCTTGTTGAATAACTACTATACGATTTTCGACCGGTCGGCCAGTCAGACCGGCGTAATAAAATTTGCCAGCATCAAGAGACAGGTGTAAGTGAGAATAATACTTGTCGAACGGAGGAGGCCGAAAATCCGAAGAAGAGTAGGCATAAGACATCAGATGTTCATGAAGAAGATCACCTCAAAGGCAAATCCGGCTCTGCGGATTTGCTATGATCGGATTATTCCGCTGGAAAAGGATTCGCCTGAAGCCGTCCTTCGGGAGATGCACAAGTCCGTTGTGCTCAAGTCAATGGGTGCAAAATCTTTACGCGCTGCATTCCAGGGTATTGACCCCATGGGGGTAGTGCCAGCACAGCACATGGCCATTATTACGTCCAAGGCCTGGCCGGCAGGTTCGACCCTGAAGTGCAGATTTCTGGATGGCTCGGACGTGCAACGCGCGAAGGTGATTCACAAGGCGAAGATCTGGGAGCAGTACGCAAATATTCACCTGTCGTTTGTAACGACAAAGGATGAAGTAATCCGGATTTCCTTTAAGGCCGATACTGGCTCGTGGTCGGCTGTGGGACGAGATGCCTTGAATGCGCAATATTTCCCCAAGAACAAGGCTACCATGAATTTCGGCTGGCTGAAAGATGATACCGATGACCGAGAATATGAGCGGGTTGTGGTTCACGAATTTGGTCACGCCCTCGGGTGTGTACACGAACATCAGTCACCCACCGAGAACCTGCAGTGGGACAAAGCCAAAGTTTATGCCCAGTTTTCAGGTCCACCCAACAACTGGGACAGGGCCACCATCGACGCCAACATCCTGCAGAAATATTCGCCCCGGGGAATCAATGAAACCATCTTCGACAGGCACTCGATTATGTTGTATCAGTTCCCGGCCGAACTTTTCAGAAACCACGTTGGCACACCGATGAATTATCATTTATCTGAAAAGGACAAGGCGTTCATTGCAAAGATTTATCCAAAACCCTGACCCATGGCATCTTTTGAAGCGGCTTTGCAGCGAACACTCCTCAATGAAGGAGGGTATGTCAATGATCCGGATGATCCCGGCGGTGAAACTTACCGTGGCGTTGCACGCAGAATATTCAGCAACTGGGAGGGGTGGCCGATTGTGGATGCCATGAAACTCCAACCGGGCTTTCCACTGAGTATGGACAAGAACATGGACTTGCAGACGAAGATCCGTGATTTCTACCGCAGTAATTTCTGGGACCGCGTACAGGGCGACCAGATTGACAACGACCATGTCGCATTTTCGGTGTTTGATTTTGCCGTAAACACGGGTGTGGCTACCAGTTCGACGCTGGCCCAGCATGTAGTGGGTGTTAACCCCGATGGCGTGATTGGGCCCGGTACCGTTAATGCAATCAATGCCATGGATCCAGAGTTTTTTCTGGCGGCATTTACGGTTGCCAAAGTTGTACGCTATGTGGGCATTGTGCACAAACGTCCGACAAGTCAGAAGTACTTTTTTGGTTGGATATCAAGGGCTATCAATAACTGATACCGATATGGGATTTATCAAAGACCTATTTTCCGGAGGTTCCAGTGAACTGGTCCATTCTGTCGGCAAAGTGCTCGACAAGGTAGTAACGACCAAGGCCGAGAAGATGCAATTGGAAATGGAGATGAAGAAGGCGGAGCGGCAGTTTGAGCTGGACATGGCTAACCTATCCCTGGAGGAGCGTAAGGCCATGCTCGGCGATGTGGCTTCGGCGCGCGCGAGTAATGCTGCGGTGGAGACCAGTGCCACGGCAAGCCGGCTTTCAAAGAATGTGTCTGCAATCCTTGCATTGGGGGGCACCCTCTTGTGCTTTGCATTATTTGCCTGGCTGATGTTCGGGGAGTGGAAGAATCCTGATGATTCGGACAAGAAGGAGATCATCCTCTATGTTTTGGGCGTTCTGAGTGGGATTCTCTCCCAGATATACAGTTATTATTTCGGCTCCAGCCAGGGAAGTGCAACCAAGACCGATATCATCAGTTCCATGCATCAAAACCTGCGAAACGAAAGATCCTGAATCAAGAGGGGACGCTGAAAACCTTTAACAGAGTAGGCACCATCCAAAACAAATAACCATGACAGATATCACCCACACCGGCAACTTCATAGATGCCACGACCGCAAAGGCAAACCTGGCCGCGTACTTCAGCGATGAAGGAAAGCCGCAACCCAAGCACGATCATCCTGACCATGTTTTTGGACATGTACTTGGGCTGGCGAAAATCAAGGAATTGTTGGCACGCATCGATCAGCACAACCTGCACGAGACGGATTCCTCCAAACACATCAATGGACTTAGAATTTATCATTCCAAGACTCATGGCAAAAAGGATATTCTCGTGGTTCCGGTCACCCGGGATGGTCACGACTACCCCGATCCGGTTCATCATTCCTCGACCGACAAATCCAGGGGAGCCCATCCGAAGGCGAAGTCCGCTCTTGGTCCCGTCTTGATTTTGTCGGACTCGCGACCATGTCCGAACCTGTGTAATTAGTCTGGGCCGGATGGAAGGGCTTTGAATCCTTCCTATCTTTAGGAATGGATTTGGAGTCCTTCAACATCTGGGTCTCATCGATTTCGGACGTCACGGCGCTCTTTCCCGTGATCTTGTGTTTGTTCGTGGTGCCCAGAAGGCATCCTTTTATAATACTGAGTTGGTACTTCTACCTGAGTGGCTTCATCATGATCGGCACCTTGATTACATCCGAGATGGGCATTTTTAATATGCCTGCGTATCATCTGCTGGCAGCGGTGGAGGTAATCCTGTTGTATGAGTTCTATGCAAGGATTACTTATTCAAAGGGCCCGAGACGTTGGGTGACTGTTTTGTTGGTGATCCTCTTTTTATTCAACTCTGTCTTCATAGAGCCTTTGGAACAGTTTAACTCATTTGCCTGGACGTTCGGTATTCTTTTCTTGCTGTGCCTGGGTCTTAGCTATCTGTACAAATTGTACGATGATCTGGAGAATATTCATTTGCCCACCCATCCCTTATTTGTTATTAACACCGGATTCCTTATTTATTTTGCCGGATCTTTATTCACCTATATTCTGGGTTCACGAATTTTATCTGAAGAAGCGAAGGGATTCTTTCACAATGGTTGGGTGATCCAATCGGTTTCTACCATCGTTAAAAATACCATTGCAGGCTACGGACTATGGCTGGCGAGACAGCAGTAAATGATCTGATGACCCTGGTGTTGGGCACTGCCTCCATGCTGATCATGTTGATGGCGATTATCCTCTTTGTCTTTTTATTTCAGAAGAAACTGATGAAGAAGGAAAGAGCATATCGTGAAATTGAAAAGTTGTTGCAGAAGCAGGAATTGCTTTCTGCCTATGCGTTGATTCAAGGGCAGGAAAAGGAGCGCAAGCGAGTAGCGGCTGACGTCCACGATAACCTGAGCAACCTGCTGGCAACCCTGAAGATTTACAGCGACCTGGTCTTGATGGGTCCTTCAGCGCATGAGATGAACAGCTTGAACTACCGGATCAATAACCTGGTGGAGCGGCTTTCAGTGGAAGTACGCCGCATTGCTCATAGCCTTGATTCCAGCACGTTGCGCAATTTTGGGCTTTCGGCGGCGGTGGAGCAATTATGTGAGGCAGTAACCAATTCCGGTAAAATCAAGGTAACCTCCATTGTGGATGTCAAACCATCAGCCGACGATGGGGAGACACTGCTCAACATGTATCGCATTGTCCAGGAGCTTTTTACCAATACACTGAAGCATGCCCAGGCCACAGCTATTCGCTTTGAGATCACCCAGGTCCATGATGAAATCACCATTATTTTTGAAGATAATGGTATCGGGTTTGACGTGCAGGCAGCAAGCAGGAAATCGATGGGATTGCACAACATCCGGAGCCGGGTAGAAAGCCTTCACGGTGAGTTGAGGATCGAATCTTCGTCAGCAGGCAGCACATTTATCATTGAAATCCCCCTTGCGCATGGAAACCCATAAACCCCTCCGTATTTGCATCGCCGACGATCATCCGATTGTTGTCGATGGGCTGAAAGAAATTCTTAAGACCAGAAAGGAATGGGAAGTGGTGGGAGTGGCCTATGATGGTCGCCAATTCCTGGACGTTATCCGAAAACACCAACCCGAACTGGCGATCGTGGACATCAATATGCCCGTCATCAATGGCATCCAGTGTACCACCATGATCAAAGAGCAATTTCCTGCAATCAGGGTCATCATCCTTACCATGTATCCTGAAAAGACATTCATCAACCAGCTATTAAGGGCTGGGGCGGATGGATGTTTGTTAAAGAGCCGCGGGTCCATTGACCTCATCAACGCGATTGAGCGGGTCAGCAGTGGAAAATCGTACTTTGACTGGATATCTGATTTCAAGCGCGAGTCTGATGCCCAGGAGTGGCGCCTCAGTGAACGTGAGCTTCAAATCATTCGTCTGGTAATGGAAGGTCTCAGCAACGCAGAGATAGGCGAGCGGATCTTTATTTCTGAAGAAACAGTGAAGACGCACCGCAAGAATATTTTCAGAAAACTCGGCGTGCATAATGTGGCGGAATTGACCACGTTTGTTATGCACCATGGCATTGCATGAGGCACCCCAATTTTTTGGCACTCAGTTCTGTTTAGTACCTTGCCGGAAATGACCATCATGCGCTATTTGCTTTGTTCCCTCTGTTTATGCCTGATGATAACCCAGGCAACAGCTCAGATTCTCAAACAAGAGTACTACGACCTCACAATTTATCGCATTGCCAATAAGGCGCAGGAAGATCAGGTTGACCATTACTTGAAGAATGCATTGTTGCCTACCCTGCACCGAGCCGGGATCCGGAACATCGGAGTATTCAAGCCGGTAGAGCAGGATTCCACCTTTGGCAAGCGGATTTATGTGCTGATTCCCTACAAGAATCTGACACTCTATTCGGAGATGAATGACCTGATTACCATAGATAAGGCATATAACGAGGCTGGAAGGGAGTATCTCAACGCACCCTATAACCAACCTCCTTACCTGCGAATGGAGTCTATCCTGCTTCGGACCTTTAAAGGAGCGCCGGCACTGCAGCCATCCCCCCTTACCGGACCCCGTTCGGAGCGTGTTTATGAACTCAGGAGTTATGAAAGTGCTACAGAAAAAATCTACCGTAACAAGGTAAATATGTTTGTGGAAGGTGATGAAGTAGCCCTGTTCAAGCGACTGGGATTTAATGCTGTGTTTTATGCAGATGTGCTGGCAGGCGGCAAGATGCCCAACCTCATGTATATGACTACTTTCGCGAACCAGGCTTCAAGGGATGAACATTGGAAAGCCTTTACAGACGACGCGCAGTGGAAGAGCCTCAAGGGCAATCCGATCTATCAGAACAATATTTCTAAAATCACCATTTGGTTCCTGCGGCCTACTGACTATTCGGATTATTGATGCACCGCAGGGTTATTCTTTATCAGCATAAGGATGAGGATATATCGATTACCGTGGAAGCTTATTTTTTGAATGGAGCTTTTGTGGTAGAGGGCTACGATATCGGCAAACGCGTGGAAGCTTATTGGGGTGATAGCGACTATGAGTATCAGACCACGATCGACACCAAGCACCTTGATGAACTTTATAGAGCATTGAATGTCTCTGACAAAGAGGACTTATTATCTGTCATTGCTTTACAATTTAATGGAAATCATGCCTACTCGAGATTTCAGTCCTTTCTTGATCTGATGAAAGTGCCTTATACTGCCTTTTCCTGGGCCTGAGCTGCGCGCTCCACCTTCTACAAAAGATGTAGGTGTAAGAATATCATGAAAAACGTCTGAAGAATAGTGTGCATTTATCTCAATTTTTGATCTATTTCGACTTTTGAGTAAACGAGCATTCAAATGAAAACAATCCTTAACCACTTGCGGTTTGTCCTTATTGTTCTGTTTTCGGTTAGTAGTTTGGATCTTTTTGCCCAATACGAAAATCTTCCTGGGTATGTAGTGTTGTTAGCTGGTGATACCCTCCGCGGTACGTTGGAAGAGAGGAGTCGTCAAACTGATTATGCGGGCTGTTACTTTAAGGATTCGGCCAGCGGTAAGATCAGGTACTATGGATCCAGTGAAATAAAGGCGTTCGGTGTCGATAAGGTTAAGTACCTCGAGACGATCAAGGTGAAGGATAATCTGGGTAAAGATGCTATTGTTTTTGCCCGACTGCTGCTTTCTGGTCGCGCGAGTCTTTTTTACTACCGTGACGACCTGTACGTTCGTCATGATTCGTTAGGGGTTCATATGCTGAGGTACCTGAGCCGCCGAGATACGCGCGCTGTGCAAAGAATAAAGGGACTATTGAATTTCCTTACGCAGGATTGCAAGTCGATGAATATTGATTTCGATTCACTGGTTATTGCAGATGATATGATTGAAAATGTCTTGCGTCGTTACAATCAATGCAAAGGGAATTATAAGCCTATTTCCGTAAACAAATCAATCGATTCATATCGTGGTGACTTGAGTGCCTCAGTGGGTGTTAACATGCTAACATTGAAATTCGCAGGTTTTCCAACTAATGCCGGCAACAATACATTGCTCGGAACCAATTTTAATACGGCAATTTCACCCATGGTCACGATCGGGTATGCCGCTACATTTCCGAGATTCAGTAAAAATGTTTCGCTTTTGGCGGAAGTTTCTGCTTTGCAATTTAAAACTGTTGGAACAGCAGACGGAGTGAGTGTGAGTGGACAACCAGAACACGAAGAAGTAACATTTTCCGCAACATACCTGCGGATGTCAATGGGGGGCAGGGTGCTACTGCCTTCGCGAGGCGTTACTCCTTTTTTTAAAGCAGGCATGTCAATATATAAGGATTTCGGATTTTCCGGAACTCGAACGCGTACTTCGGATATCAACGGGCAGTCATTCACAGCCGTACCTTATCAGTGGAGTGGTGGCGGAATGATCGGGTTTTGGCTGGGCGGAGGTTTTAACCGGAAGCTGACTACAAGTATCAGACTGAGTTGGGACTGTCGAATTGAATTCGTGAGTGGCTATGAAGGTCCTTTACCGGACATCTACTCAGTTAAGGGGACTGGTTTTGCGACATCACTGGGATTAACTTTCTGAGTTTTATTGGGTTTTGAATGGAGCAATGTCGACGTAATGATCGTATACCAAAAAAACGTATTCATCCACTGGAAAGGAACTACGGCAAGGTGAAATCTCCTGATTTCTGGTTTCTCCCGTGAACAAGTCAGCATAGATAATCTCTCTTCCCCGGGTAAAGTAGGCTTCACCCCCGAGGAACCCGAAGTAAGTAGCGCCCTTCTCTCTTATGGTGTTTACATACCTCCCCAGGCTATTGAACACGTGCACGCCTGCACTGCGATCAAGCAGAAATATGTAATTCTGATATTCTTTCATGTAAATCAAGTCGTCTGGATTTCGAGACACTACTGGCGGCAGCGGTGTTTCCCATCCTTGAGTGATTGCGCCACCAGCGGTCTTTTTTAGTGTGAAATCACCAACATCAAGTATCCACAGTTCGTGCAACATGGGGCAGATCAACCACGGGGTCACGGCCAGCGAGGGCTCAAGGTCAACCAGCGTAGCAAAAGCCAGGTCTGAAGAAAGCGTTCCATACTTTCCGGAATTGCGTTGATAGAAGAAAGCCTGCGCACCATCCAATGGATCGATCAGGGTAGGTACCTGATCAAATTTATAACGTCCTACCCGTTTACCCGCCAGGTTTATCTTTTCAACAACCCCTGACTTTAACTGTATGATAAGATCACTGGCCCGGTCAACGCCAGCCCATATAATTTCAGCTTCAGCCGTGTACCGGATAGTTCCAGTTTGTGCCTGTGCTGATGAAAGACAAAGCATCAGCATCGAAGTAAACACGAGGCTGGCTTTCATACCTTGAATTTCTTCGTCGTTACAGTTTGGCCGTCATATACGGCATAGGTGGTGTCATGTACCCATTCGCCCAGGTTAATGTAGCGCGAGGTTGCCGACACGGGTATGTCGAGCACGAGGTGCCGGTGACCGAAAATATAGAAATCGTGGTGTTTCATTGATTCTTGCTCTTTGCACCAGATCAGCAGGAATTCCTTGTCATCACCTAGGTATTGTTCAGCATTTTTGCTGTTGCTGATCCGGCTCCGTTTGCTCCAGAAAGTAGCTATTTGCATGCCAAGATTTGGGTGAATGCGGGCAAACAACCATTGACATACCCTGCTCGCGAAAAATTTCTTCAACAACTTATAGGCATGTTCACCGGGTCCCAGCCCATCGCCATGCCCCAGGAGGAGGCGTTGGTTTCCCACAACCAGTACAATGGGCTCGCGATGGATCGGGATACCCAATTCGGTAGGGAAGTAGTCAAACATCCACATGTCGTGATTGCCGGTGAAGAACGCTATTTCGATACCTGCATCCCGAAGTTCAGCTAACTTACCCTGCAGACGGATATAGCCCCTGGGAATGGTATGTCGGTACTCAAACCAAAAATCAAAGATGTCGCCGAGCAGGTAGATAGCCGCAGCATCGTGGCGGATTTGTTCCAGCCATGCTACAATGTTGCGTTCACGATCCAGACTTGAGGCATGGGTTGGTACACCCAAATGAAAATCAGAAGCGAAGTAGACTTTTTTTCCTGGAGGCAGTTGGAAGGAAGCAGCTTTCATGAGGTGTTGCGACGGCCGCAAAGATACGTATTTGACAACGAATCAGTTATAATGACCATTGGCCGTCTCGTAATATCCAAGGTGCTACCTGCCGAAAAAAAAAGAGCACCATTTAGCGGTGCTCTCTTTTGAGGGTTAGGCCAGTTGCTACTGTGCTGCGTGCGGATCTTCCACCGGATTGGGAGCGGGAGAAGGAGCATCTTCTTTGCCGAATCCGGCTGCCTCCTTATTTGTTTCTTCCTTCTTCAGGTCCTGGCCGTTGGTATACTTTTCGTAATTCGTCTGGTGGCTAAATGGCCGCTTGCCAATCAGTCGCTCCAGATCTGTCTGGAATAAAATTTCCTTCTGCAACAATTCCTTGGCAATGATCTCCAGCTCATTGCGATGATCATTCAACAACTTCTTGGTGCGCTGGTAACAGAAATCGATCAGGGATTTTACCTCCTTGTCAATCCGTTCTGCCGTAGCATCAGAATAAGGCTTCTGGAAATTGTATTCAGACTGTTTGCTGTCATAGAAAGACAGGTTGCCAATCTCTTTGTTCATGCCATAAACGGTGACAATGCTGTACGCCATCTTCGTAATCCGCTCCAGGTCACTCAAAGCACCAGTTGATATCTTGTTAAACACAATATCCTCAGCAACACGCCCCCCAAACGACATGCACATCTCATCGATAAGCTGGTCGGTTTGGTACAAAAACTGCTCCTTCGGCAAATACTGGGCATAACCCAATGCCGCTATGCCCCGGGGTACAATACTGACCTTCACGAGTGGATCGGCATGTTCCAAGAACCATCCTGCTACCGCATGACCGGATTCGTGATAAGCCACGATTTGCTTTTCCTCGGGTGAAATAATCTTATTCTTCTTCTCCAGTCCGCCAATGACCCGGTCAATTGCATCGTGGAAGTCCTGCATCTCCACTTCTTTCTTATCGCGACGGGCAGCAATCAATGCAGCTTCATTACAAACATTCGCAATTTCCGCGCCTGCGAACCCAGGGGTTTGAGCAGCCAGTTTCTTGGTGTCAACTTCCTTGGACAGCTTAATTGGCTTCAGGTGCACTTTAAAGATGGCCTCGCGCCCAACAATATCCGGTTTGTCAATGCTAATTTGTCGGTCGAAGCGACCCGGACGAAGCAGCGCTGAATCCAACACATCAGGACGGTTGGTGGCGGCCAAAATGATTACACCGCTGTCGGTGGCAAAGCCATCCATTTCTACCAGCAATGAGTTCAATGTATTTTCACGCTCATCATTAGCACCGGGCACCTGTCCTCGTCCGCGTGACCGACCGATGGCATCAATCTCATCGATAAAAATGATACAAGGCGCTTTCTCTTTCGCTTGTTTGAAGAGGTCACGCACGCGCGCTGCACCAACGCCAACAAACATCTCCACAAAGTCAGAACCAGACAGCGAGAAGAAGGGTACACCAGCTTCGCCGGCAACCGCTTTTGCCAATAACGTCTTTCCGGTTCCGGGGGGGCCTACCAGGAGTGCGCCCTTGGGAATCTTTCCACCCAGTTTCGTGAACTTGCCGGGGTTCTTGAGGAACTCGACAATCTCCATTATTTCTTCTTTGGCTTCGTCCAGTCCAGCGGCATCTTCAAAAGTAATTTTGACTTTGCTTTCGGCATCAAAGAGCGCTGCTTTCGACTTACCAATATTGAATATCTGACCACCAGGTCCGCCTCCGCCAGTCATGCGACGCATCAGCATCCAGAAACCGAATAGCAAGAGGAAGAGGAATCCCCACTGAACAAGGACACTGGTAAAATCACTTCGTTCTTCTATGCGAAGGTCTATTTGTTGATCGCGTGGAATTGATTTAACGATTTGATCGTACTTGTCCTGAAATTTTCCATTGTCGGCAATCTTCAGCTTGTAGTGTGGACCAGCTGTATTGAGGCCTCCCAATGGACTGTTGCGTTCAAGTTCCTGCTTGTACTTGGCATTTTTTAGCGTTTCTTCCTTGAGGGTAATTTCAACCTGCTCTTCGTTCTTCACCAACACCAGTTTCTTGATGTCGTTGCTCTTCACCATGTCCTCAAACCGGTTCATCTGGATTTCTACCAGATCTCCCGATTGCTTAAAGAGAGAAACCCCCAGAATCATCGCCACCAGACCCAGGATTACCCAGATCTGATAATTAGGGCGAGGTCCGCGGGGCGGAAGCAAATTCTTGTTGTCCTTTCGTTCCTTGTCAGCCATGCTCTTTTGCTACTTATATTAAACTCATTCAATAACGTACTGTGCCCAAATTGGTTCTAGTCTTCAATTTCCGTGATTTTGGCATCCCCCCACAGTTTTTCCAGGGAATAGAAGGTGCGCTTGTCTCTCCGGAAGATGTGGGCGACTACATTGGTATAGTCGAGTAACATCCATTCTTTATTGTTTTTTCCTTCGGCGTGCCAGGGGTCTTCTTTCAGCCCTTTTCGCACCTCGTCTTTGATGGAGTCGGCAATAGCGTCAAGTTGCTTGTCAGAATTACCTGAACACACGATGAAAAAGTCCGCAACAGCGTTTTTTACACTCCTAAGGTCCATCACCGTAATCTCGGTGGCTTTCTTTTCCTGCATCCCCTTCACCACCAACTGACTTAATTTTTCAGTGTGATCAACCTTCCTTCTTTTAGCCATTCATTAACTTGTGTTGCGGTCTCTCTATCAACCCGTAAAACTAACCAAAATAACCTTGTATAAAATTCCTGCCAGACCGCTTTTCCTGGGTAAGAACCTTATTTCTGTGCCAGAATGTCACTCTACCAACACTGCCCTTCAGGCGTTACATGATACCTCCCCGCAAACCGAGGGAACAATTTTCATTACAGCTCACCAGTCAGCAGGCAGAGGACAAAGGGGTAATTCGTGGGAGGCTGAGCCCGGCAAAAACATCACGTTTTCCGTATTGCTGAACCCCGCGTTTCTGGCGCCGGCAGATCAGTTCAAATTGAACATGGCCGTGTCACTTGGGGTGGCTCACGGCCTTCAAAGCCTGATCAATGCTCAGGTCCTCCTCAAATGGCCCAACGACCTTTGGCTTCGTGAGCGCAAAGTCGGGGGTCTCCTGATTGAAAACCAGCTTCGGGGTCATCACCTGAGCTCATCGATCGTGGGAATTGGTATTAATGTCAATCAACAACGGTTTCAAAGTCCATTGGCGACCTCAATGGCAGTTGAGGCAGGCCATGAATTTCAATTGCAGGAGGTGCTTGAGGCTGTGGCTGAGTCCCTGGAGGGAGAATATCTTCGCCTTCGTGCCGGAAGCCCAGAACTCAAGTCCCGTTATTTGGCCAAAATGTACAGAATGGGGGAGTCCCACGGATTCATCGCAGACGGGGAGTCCTTTGAAGGAACGATCCGGGATGTTGATGATGCCGGGCGTTTGTGTATGGATACCGTGAACGGTCCCAGGGTATTTTCCTTTCAACAGGTGAAGTTCATATTCTGAACTGAATTGCGATCTTTTGTATACTATTTGTTGGATTGTAAGGCCCTAAATGCATTATCTTCCAACCTTTAAAATAAACCCGCATGAACTTAAATACTGAAGCGCAGAAGGAAAACACCTACGATGCGATCGTCGTCGGGACGGGCATCAGCGGAGGATGGGCAGCCAAGGAACTCACGGAAAAGGGTCTGAAGACGTTGGTCTTAGAACGTGGGAGGATGGTAAAGCACGGTGAATATCCCACCGCCACGAAAGCACCGTGGGAATTGGAGAATGCTGATCGGCCGACCCAGGAAGACCTGGTGCGTCAGGGCGTTCAAAATCGTACGGGCTATACCGTTCGCCAATCCAGCAAACACTGGTTTGTCAATGATATCGAAAATCCCTATTCAGAAACCAAACGGTTCGACTGGATGCGCGGGTACCATGTAGGTGGCCGCTCCATTACCTGGGGACGACAAAGCTATCGCCTCGGCGACATGGACTTTGAAGCAAATGCAAAAGATGGCATCGCGGTTGACTGGCCGGTGCGATATAAAGACATGTCTCCATGGTATGACTATGTGGAAACATTCATCGGAGTCAGCGGTCAAAACGAAGGATTGTATCAGTTACCTGACGGGAAGTTTTTGCCTCCCATGGAAATGCGTTGTGTGGAGAAAGACATGAAGAAGGCCGTCTGGGAAAAGTTTGGCCGGGTGATTACGATGGGCCGCACAGCCCACCTGACAGCGCCATTGACGCACGACAAGAGCCCGCAGCGTGCCACTTGCCAGTACCGCGATATGTGTATTCGCGGATGTCCTTTTGGTGCCTACTTCAGTAGTTTGTCTTCAACTTTGATTGCTGCGGAAGCCACCGGCAATATGACACTGCGCGCAAACTCTATCGTTCATGAGCTGATATATGATGAAACGAAAGGTAAAGCTACGGGTGTTCGTATTCAGGATGCAGAAACCGGTGAGCAGGTAGAATATTTTGCGAAGGTGATTTTTTTGTGTGCATCTACTTTTGGATCGACACAAATCCTGCTCAACTCTGTATCCAAGCGATTCCCGAATGGGTTTGGCAATGACAGCGGCGAACTGGGTTGTAACATCATGGATCACCACCTCAATGCCGGAGCAAGCGGTATTATTGAAGGATTGGAAGATCAATACTATACTGGAAGAAGGGCCAATGGTATTTATATTCCCCGCTACCGCAACGTAGGCAGCGATAAGCGCGACTACCTGCGTGGCTTTGGCTATCAAGGTGGTGGCAGCCGGCAGGGATGGTCACACCTGGTGGCAGAATATAGCATCGGTGAAGAACTGAAAGAGTCAGCTCTTACGCCGGGCCCATGGACGTTGGGTATTGGCGGGTTCGGTGAATTCCTCCCTTACCATGAAAATCGGGTAACGCTGAACCGGGACAAGAAAGATAAGTTTGGGTTGCCTACACTCACCTTTGATGCGGAATTGAAGGAGAATGAGTTCAAGATGCGTAAGGACATGGTAAATGATGCCGCTGAAATGTTAGAGGCGGCAGGTGCAAAAAATATCAAGACCAGCGACAATCCGGGTGGTCCGGGCCTTGGTATCCACGAGATGGGCACAGCCAGGATGGGCAAAGACCCTAAGACATCAGTACTCAACAAATTCAATCAGGTGCATGCCTGCAAGAATGTATTTGTTACGGATGGTTCGTTCATGACCTCCTCGGCCTGCGTGAATCCGTCGCTTACCTACATGGCTTTTACGGCCCGTGCCGCGGATTATGCTGTACAGGAGTTGAAAAAAGGAAATCTCTAACCGGTTAATAAGTTAGTTATGGATAGAAGACAAGCATTACAACGCGCCGGACTCGTTCTCGGCTACGCCATATCGGCACCGGTGATCGCCGGAATCATGAACGGATGTAAATCGACGCCCGAACTTACCTACAAGCCTGTGTTCTTTACGGAAGAGCAGGCGGGTTTGGTCAGTGAGGTTGCCGCCATCATTATACCAAAGACCGATACCCCGGGTGCTAAAGAGGTGGGTGTACCTGCCTTTATTGATCAGTTGATCAAGCAATGTTATAAGAAGGAAGATCAGGATCGCTTCCTGGCCGGACTTGCTGAATTTGACGAAGGTGCCAAAAAGGCCTATGGCGATTCTTTCATGGACCTGGATCCTGCTAAGCAGAAGGAATACGTTAAGAAGACGCATGACGCCGCATTGGATGCAGTCAAAGCTGGAACAGTAAAGGACAAACCTTTCATTTTGGTAGCCAAAGAACTTACTGTTGTAGGATTCTATACATCTGAAGAAGGAGCCAGTAAAATATTGCAGTATGCTCCCGTTCCCGGGGCGTTCCACGGATGCGTACCCATGGCAGAAGTGGGCAAGACCTGGGCTACCTGATACAAATTATTTATCGAATGATGCAGCGGGGGCGGATTACAATCCAGCCCCCGCTCTTTTTTGAAAGTAAGGCTTGAGGATGGTACGGTCGAGCACGACCAGCGCCAATGCGAGGTTCAGCCCCATAAGGATATTCACAACCAATTTGAAGTTTATGGAAATGGGGGGTATGCTGGGGATATACTTCAGACTTGGGTCAGGCTGTGGTATAGGAACAGCACCAACTATATCATTAAAGAATCCTGCCTGCATCACCATGAGTAGCATGCCAATCGCAATGGTGGTTCCTAACACGAGCATGAGACCATTGCGGGGAGAGAGATTGACTGATGCCGGGCGCTTGTGAAGATTGCTCATCACCCGTGCCACAAAGTTTGACGCTGGCATTTCCAGTTGCTGCCGGGACAATACCTCATGCACCATTCTCAAATGCTCCAGTCGTTGGTGCAATATCGGCGATGATTCCAATTCAGTCTTCAGGGTTTTGAGACGTGCCTCATCCAGGGTACCGTCGAGGTAGTTTTGCAGCAGTTCGTCTTGGGATGCCTTTTCCATGTTCTTACAAAGTTAATGCTTCTTCCTTTAGTATCTTTTTCAACTCGTCGGCAAGTCTTTGTCGGGCGCGGTGAATGCGTACTTTTAATGTATTCATGTTTTGGCCCATGGTTTCAGCCACTTCCTCCAGTGAAAACTCCTTCAGGTAGAAAAGCTGAATGGCCAGGCGGTCTGCCTCATTGAGGTGTTCCATGGCCTGTGCGACAAAGGTCCGCTTATCGTCTTTTTCCATTGTTGCATCATCGTCACCGGCGTGATCGTGTGTCTGGATCTCCGAGAGGATAACCTTGTGTTTGCGTTTATAGCTGACGGCGGTGTTGAAAACAATGCGGTACAGCCAGGTTGAAAAGCGAGCCGTGCGATTAAACCCCTTCATATAATGAAATGCCTTGATGAATGCGTCCTGGGCTGCCTCTTCAGCCTCATTTCGGTCGGAGAGCACCCGCATGGCGATCGTAAAGGCAAACCGCTGGTATTGCTCTACCAGCCGGGCATAGGCGTCCTCCCGGCCTCCCAAAACCTGGTCGATCAGCTCATTTTCTTCCTCTCGTGAAATCACGGCCCTTGGACGCTGGATTTGGATTTGAAGTTACACCAGGACGTTGGAAATAAAATATGGTCAATTTTGACACCCGGCTGTAACCTGAACGAGACCCTGTAGCGTCAAAGGGCCAAAACAACAAGAATATGGAAGATGGAATGATTGTGCCGGTTTTGGGTGTGTTACTGCCCATCATCATCAGCCTGGGTGCCTTTGTCATGGTAGTCTATCTGCGAAAATTCCAGAATATGGAGCGGATGATGATTATCGAAAAAGGCCTTGCCCCGGATATGTTTAAAAAGGAAAGAATGACCAACGCTACCATTCGATGGTCCTTGCTTTTGATCGGGGTGGGAATAGGCTTTCTGATTGGCTATTGGCTTGACCGCAGTTTCGATATGGACCAAGTGGGTTACTTCTCGATGCTGTTCATCTTTGGTGGCCTTGGACTCGGTTTGGCATACTTCATTGAAGAGCGCGAAAGCCGGAAGAGGGGCTAAGCCATTAGAATAGCACCGGGATCACGGTAAGTGCGAGGATGGTGATGATAATCAGGCAAAATAGATTGAGCAGTAGCCCTGTCCGGATCATGTCACGCATCTTAATGTATCCCGTTGCAAACAGCACCGCATTGGGCGGCGTAGAAATGGGCATCATAAAGGCGCAACTGGCAGCAAAGGTTACGGGCATCGCAAGCCAGATCGGATTCAAATGAAATCCGTCAGCGATGCCAAATACCACCGGCACGAAAATGGTGACCAGCGCTACGTTGCTCATCAGTTCGGTGAGCCCCATAGAGATCGCCGTCAGTGAAAAAACCAGTACACCCGTGGAAATACCGGATTGGTTAGAGAAGTAATTACCGACTATCTGTACCAAGCCGGACTTCTCCATCCCATCCGCGAGGCACAGTCCGCCACCAAACAACAACAAAATTCCCCAGGGAAGTTCTTTCATGTCTGACCAGTCGAGCAGGAATTTTTGCTCGCTCAGGTTTACAGGCACGAGGAACATGATCACCCCACCGGCCATGGCGATGGTGGTGTCATCGAGCAGGTTCTTGCCAATTATGCCATTGAGGTTCTGCCTGAAAATCCAGAAGAAGCAGGTGGCTGAAAAAACGGCCAACACCATTTTCTCTTCTCTGGAAAGTTTTCCAAGTTCGGCCAATTTACGTTGAATGAGTTCGGCTGATCCCTGGATGGACGGGAGGTGGTTACGGAACAATATCCGGGTGATCACAAAATAACAGGAGGCAAGTGCAAGAATCATCAGCGGAATTCCCACCATCATCCATCGGGTAAAACTTACATCTAAGTCATAGAATCGCTTCATGAATCCCACCATCACAACATTGGGTGGGGTGCCAATGATGGTAGCCATGCCACCAATGCTGGCAGCGTAGGCAATGGCGAGCATAAGGCCGGTAGCAAATTTCTTGAAGCGTGGATCTTCGCCCTGTCCGGTTTCTTTCGCGAGGAGTGAAGTCACGGAAGAAGCGATAGGCAGCATCATGATGGCTGTGGCCGTGTTGGATATCCACATGCTGATGAGTGCCGTTGATAACATAAAACCAAGTATAATCCCGTTGCCACTGGTGCCTGTAAGGCGAATCAGGTTGAGGGCAATCCGGGTGTGCAGGTTGTGTCGCTCCAGCCCCAGGGCCAGGATAAAACCGCCCATAAACAGAAAGATTACCGGATCACCGTACGGAGCCGATGCTTCACGCACCGTGGCAACTCCCAGCAGTGGAAATAAAATCATGGGGAGCAGCGCGCTCACCGGAATGGGCATGGCTTCAGTAGCCCACCACGTAACCATCCATGCGCCCAGGCCGAGTACAACAATGCTTTTGGCAGAAAGTACACCCGGGCTAACTCCAAAGTAAATGATGCAGAAGAGGAGAGGCCCCAATAGCAGGCCGATGAGTTTGGTCTTTTGGAGGAGTTGATTCACAGAGTGAGGTTTCCCACCAAGATAGCAGTTCGTCCGGCCCTCGCAAACTGGATATCCACGTCGTTCAGCCGGCCATCAATTCGCGGGCGCTGGCGCGCGCCAGCTCCGACGGCCGTGCGCCACCAATCATCTTGGCGATTTCTTCCACCCGCTCTTCGGTCTGCAATACCTTTACTTCGCTGGTGGTTTTGCGGTGGGAGTTATCCTTGTACACCAAATAGTGTTGATCGCCACGCGCCGCGATTTGCGGAAGATGGCTAATGGTAATTAATTGGTGCCGTTGCGCCATCGCCTTCATCATCTTGCCCAATTGAATCGCAATCTCTCCCGATACACCGGTATCAATTTCATCCAGCACCAGGGTCGGAAGTGCCGTCTTCTCGGCCATCACATACTTAACACAAAACATGAGCCGGCTAAACTCACCACCGGATGCAACATCTTCCAGGCTGCGGGGTGCAATGCCCTTGTTGGCACTGAAGAGAATTTCAATTTCATCTGCGCCGGTAGGCCCGCAGGTGATTTTCCGGGCATCGACCTGAAGCACGGCATCTCCAATGCCCAGTTCACGGAGTAATTTGACCAACTGACGCGTAAGTGGCTGGTAAGTCTTAGCCCGTGAAGCTGTGAGCTTATCTGCTACTGTCTGCAATTGTCGTTGACTTTCTTCAAATTTTGCGCGGGCAGCCGCCAGGTCTGCGTCAAGGTTAATGGTCTTGCGGGCTTGCTGTTCTAATGTCTCCTGTACTGCCAGGACTTCACCGATGGTTTGCAACCGGTGCTTGGTCAATAGCCCGTTAATCAGGTCAAGCCGTTCCTTGAGTTCGATAGTGCGCTTCGGATCGAACTCAATCTTGTCTTCTTCATGTTCCAGTTCCCGGATCAAGTCGTTCAACTCGATGCGTACGCTGTCCAGTCGCTGTACGAGATGATCATAGGACGACGCGTAACTGCGCAAGGGATTTAACTGTGCCAACGCCGCTGCCAGCACCGATTGAGCCGACGTCTCCGCATGACCCAACATGGCTAAAGCCTGATTCAGTCGCATCTTGATGTCTTCACCATGTTCGCTGATGGCGAGGTTAGACTCCAACTCTTCCAACTCATTTTCCCGCAGCTCCGCTTTTTGCAACTCATCCAATTGAAAACGAATGAAGTCGTATTCGGTCTTCAGACGGGTAGCTTCTGCCGCAAGATCCTCATATTGCTGACGGCTGCTCAAAAACTGTTGCCAGGCTTGCTGGTACTCAGCAAGTAATGCGGCGTGTCCGGCATAACTATCTATCAGACTAAGTTGGAAACGATTAGAGCCCAGTTCGAGGGTCTCATGCTGGGAGTGAACATCCATCAACCTCGAACCGATTTTGCGCATCACATCGAGCGTCACCGGCGTATCGTTGATAAAGGCCCGACTTTTGCCACCCGGACTTATTTCCCGGCGAAAAACAGTCTCATCCTGGTAGTCCAGGTCATGCTCTTCAAATAGGGAGCGGAGACGATAAGGCTGGACGTCAAATATGCCTTCAGTGACACATTTTTCGGATTCGTCCCACAGCACCTTGGTGTCAGCACGATTGCCCATCAATAAGCCAATCGCGCCAAGCATGATCGATTTTCCCGCGCCGGTTTCACCGGTAATCACCGTAAGCTGGGGGGATGGGCGTAATTCCAGTTGCCGGATCAGGGCGTAATTTCGAATGGTCAGTTGCTGCAGCATAGCCGACCAAAAATAACAGGAATTAATTCGAAGAAATAATCTTTTGGTAGATGTTCCTCTTCGGGTCCAGGGCCGTCAGGAGGTCAAACGCCTCGCGCCGCACCCCGATATTCCCTTCAGAAAAGATATTAACCAATTCGTTCGCCTTGGCGTCGAAAAAGGAAACGATAAAAATTGAATTGGGATAAATCTGCCATACGGTCTTGATGTTTTTCAGCACATTCAGCACCGTTTGCCGGCTATCGTCCGGGTTTTTGTCAAACGAGTCGAGGGCCTGGCGATGGTACCGGTAGGTATTCTTGCGCAGCTCGGTCATTTGGGTGTTATTGATGTTTTCAATGAGGTTGTACCGGTTACGGTTACTGCCAATGCTCTGCCAACCGGGCCGGTTCGAAGATTGGGCATTGTTAACCACCATCAATGCCTTTTGAAAGTAGGGATCACCCCCTTTTTCTGCGAAAGAGTCATAGTCCATGCCGAGGATGACATAGGCATAGTAGGCCAGCATGGATGTCAGGTTGTTGATGTATGCGTTATCGTTGTATTCAAGAGGTTGTGACTCGATGTATTCAAATTCCCATTCGCGGTCAGCAAAATTCATCAGCACTGTTTCGTAGTTGGAATTGTACACTGGCCGCGCCACGGTAATCTGAGCGCTGGCGATGAATGAACCAATCGATGGCATCCGTGAGATATTCAGGAATATGGCGCAGTTGATACGCTCATGGTTCTTGTAGGTGTCAGTAGACCATTTCCGGCTGTTCATGAACAGGGCGATGCTTCGCTCCATGTCCTTGAATACGTTCCGGTCTGAAGTTTGAATCTGATCCGCGTTGATAGTTACCTTGCAGTTGAGTTCCTGCCCGCGGGCAACTGCCGATAGCAATAGAAGCGATCCGAT
>JBGAMI010000011.1:1477-40617 GCA_044223085.1 Cyclobacteriaceae bacterium | reverse complement strand
CGATCCGATGAACCAGCCCCTACGCATGCAATTTGATAATGGCCTGTACGATATCTTCCGCGACCGCGGTTTTGGCTTTGAGGGGTACCATCACCGATGAACCGTCACGCCCCAGGATTTCAACCTGATTCGTATCGTGACCAAAGCCGGCTCCTGGATTATTGAGGGAATTCAGTACGATGAGGTCAAAGTTTTTTGACACGAGTTTTTTCTCAGCGTTGGCTTTCTCATGTTCTGTTTCGAGGGCAAAGCCAACGATGATTTGTCCAGCCTTTTTGCGACCACCCAGCTGTGCTGCGATGTCAACCGTTTTGGTTAGTTCCAGGGTGAGGCTGCTATCCTGTTTCTTTATTTTTTGTTCGGATCGATGCAACGGCCGATAGTCAGCGACAGCTGCCGACAGCACGATAATCTGAGAGGTATCAAAAAGTTTGTCGCAGGTGTTGTACATATCTTCGGCGGAAGTCACTGCGTGGACTTTGATGCGAGGATGGCCAGCCTGCTGATGGGTTGGGCCCGTCACGAGGTTCACTTGTGCCCCCTGTTTTGCTAATGATTCTGCGATGGCAAAGCCCATTTTTCCCGTGGAGTGATTTCCAATAAAACGCACGGGATCAAGGGCTTCGTATGTAGGACCTGCTGTTACAAGCGCTTGCTTGCCTTTGAGCAAGCCCGAACCACTAAAATGGGCTTCCAGGTGCTGAATAATTTCTTCTGGTTCTGCCATCCGCCCCGGGCCGGTTAGGCCAGAGGCGAGGTCACCAATGCCTGGGGTAATAAGGTGATTGCCGAAGGATTGTAGTCGATTGATATTTTCCCGCGTTGTGGGGTGCTGGAGCATGTCCAGGTCCATTGCTGGTGCAAAGAACACCGGACTTCGTGCGGAGAGGTACGTTGCCAGGAGCAGGTTATCGCAGATTCCATGGCTCATGGCAGCCAGAGTATTTGCGGTGGCCGGTGCGATCACCAGGGCATCGGCCCACAGGCCAAGGGCCACGTGGTTGTTCCAGGTTCCGGTGTCGTGATCTCCGAAATCAGTTAGCGCTGGTTTTCCTGAAAGGGTAGCCAGGGTAAGGGGCGTGATGAAGTTGCGGGCATCGGGTGTCATTATCACCTGAACTTCCGCCTGCTGCTTCACCAGCAAGCGAATAATCAGTGCAGCTTTATAGGCAGCAATGCTGCCTGTGACCCCCAGCAAGATCTTCTTGCCCGAAAGCATGTCAGGCTTCTGTCTTGGGTTCCTCGGTACGGCGACGGTACATTACTTTGCCTTCGAGAAATTCTTCCAATGCTGTTGTCGTGGGCTTAGGGAGACGCTCATAGAACTTGGAGATCTCAATCTGCTCACGGTTTTCGAACACTTCTTCAAGGTTGTCCACCGTAGTGGCAAACTCAGCCAGTTTGTTGTTTAGCTCTTCCTTGATGTTAATAGCGATCTGACGGGCTCGCTTGGAGATAACCACTACTGATTCGTAGACGTTGCCGGTGCCGGCTGCGATCTTGTCAACATCGCGGGTAATGATTGATGGTTGGGTTGCCATGATTATTAAGATGGTTTATTGGGTTTAATACTCTTTAGTTTGGACAATTGCGCCTGACTTTCGGAATACATCTTCTCTGCATCCTTGAGAAAGGAACTGTTGGGGTAAGCGTCTACAAATTCCTGATAGTAATTTACCACGTTTGTGTACCGCTCTGTCTGTAGGTGCTGGAAACTGGCCAGTGCATACCGGTATTGCGACACAATCTTCAGGTAAGCAATTTCTTCCAGGTATTTGGAGTCCGGATAAGCCTTCTTGAAGTTATCGAATGCGATCACCGCTGCCTTGTACATCTTGATCTTGAGGTACTGTCGTGCATTTTCAAAACCTTTGGCCTCCAGCTTTTGCTGACTGGCATTAATTACCTCAATCGCCTTTTCGCGGAAGGTACTGTTGGGGAAGCGGTTCAGGAAGTTTTGCATGGCAGCCATGGCTTCCAGCGAGCTTTTCTGATCGAGATTTGAGTCCGGCGAGGACACAAACTGGGAGTAGGCATACATAAAGTAAGCTTCCTGGGCCAATGAGCTTCGTCCGTAAGTTTCAAAAAACGTTTTAAACTGGTTCGATGCCAGCAAGTAGGTCTTCTCGTAGTATTGGCAATAGGCAAGATAAAATTCCACCTTTTCGCCTTCCGGAAGCCCCCGCACTACGGGCAAAATCTCTTCAAATAGAATGGCTGTGTGGTAGTAGTCTTTCTTGTTGTAGTAGTTCAGGCCGGCATCGTACTTAATACGCCAGTCTTCGCTCTTTTGAATCTTGCGGAAATTACCGCACGCACCCAACAACAGCACGAGAGCCAACACCCCACAAAGCGTAAACAGTTTTCCAGGCATAAACAAGGGCGCAAATATACGATTCAGGCTCACATTCCTGAAATCCAACTCAAAACGCTGATTAAGGCTATTTTCGTACTACCAGCTTGCGGGTCAGCACGCCTATATTGTCCAGGTAAACCGTATAGAAATACACACCAGATGCTAATTCATCGGCTTGAATTTTGACTTTCGATTCGTTGGCGGGCAGGTCATAACTCCCAACGGGACTCCCTAAAATGTTGTGAATCACCACTTTAGCTTTTAATGTCTCGTTCGTGAGGCGATAGTCTATGTAAGCCAGGTCAGCAATGGGGTTGGGGTAAATATCGTGGATAGAGATATCCCTGGATTGAAAAACAAGTGATTTGGCCGGTTTCTCCTCAACTGCAATAGAAACAGTGTGCTCCATGCCCAGGGCTGGGTTTCCGCGTGGGAATACTTCAAAGCGGAAGGTATTGTTTGCGTTTGAAAGACCTGTTTCGACCGTAAAATAGAGGTTTGTAAGGGTTTCACCGGGTTCTATGCGCTTGGAAAACTGATCCAGACCGGGCTCCAGGCACTCGTCGTCAATGCAGAAATAAGCTTTCTGGTTAAGGCCAATTTCACCCTGCGCTTTGCGGATGATGTAGAAATGTGGCTTGTCTGAGGTGTTGCGTATCCGAATGGGGATTTTCAAATTCTGCCCGTATCCCGCCTGATAGCTGTCCTGACGATCGACCCAGTCGAACGTCTGTGCCCGGGCTACTAACCCCAGGACCAACAGGAAGAACGAAAGAAGAATTCGTTTTGTCATGAGCAGAATTACCCAACTGAAAAGATACTGGAAAGCGAAAGGAACTCAAAGAAAATTCCTAAAAAACCACGAAAGCAAGACAATAAGTTCTTGTTGCTCCCGTTGCGCGAGGGGTATCTACTCCTTATGGGTTACTTCTTTTTGGGTAGGCCGTTCTTTGCCCCGCCAGATGAAGCCCTTCAATTGAAGCTCTTCAGGCTTGAGTTCTTTGGGAGGAATGAATGATGCATCAGGCTTCCGGTAGAAACTGATGTTATTGACTTTTCCCTTTTGGAAGTTGATCCGCATGTTGCTACAGACGATTTTGTTCATGCCGGACATAATTGTATACTTTTCCTTGGTCTTGTCCTCTTTCACTTCTTCTTTGGCCTGGAGGGCAAAGTACAAGCTCTCGCCATTGCCTTCCACCACCACGTGATGCAGGTTTTTTTCCGCAAAGTAAGCGGTCATCTTGCGACCTTTGATCTGGTTAAAGTTCAACATGGTATCCTGCGACACGACAAATGAGTTGGCAATCAGGTAAACGCGGTTGATTTTCTTGTCCTTCAGCAATATCTGAATGGAGTCGGCTGTCATTTGATTGCCGCTGGTCCAGAGTACCGGGTCTCGATAGAATATGAGTGTAGAATCTTTGGCCTGGTAGGCAAGCGAATCTGCCTTGCCCTGCATGTCTTTCTTGAAAATCTTTACATGGTGATATGCCAGCAGTCGTTTCTTCGAAGGATCTTTGCTTTCAACAGACATCAGGGTGTCGGCTGAAATGAACAGGGTATCCTGGTCGTCAGAAACCCGTGCGGCATAGGCATGACCATACACTTTGGAGATTCCGGTGGCGCGGTTGTAGTAACCTTCGTCTCCATAAATCTTCATGTTTTCTGTTTTTGAAGTCATCACCACATTGCCTTGGGCGCGGTACATTTTCTTCAGGTCATTCAGAAACAACCGCGTGCCGGTCAGCTTGTACTCTGGTGTTTCGAAGTCGCCCTGGGCCAGATCGGATTGTTTCATTTTGGTGTCGTAGTACCCTTCCTTGTAATAGGCTACTCCGCCTTCCTTGTCTTCTACTTTGGTCAGCGCCCGGAAGTAAATACGTTTGCTATTAGAATTGTATTGCAGGGTGTCGGACGTAAGTGTGTAATCTTTGTTGACCCCGACCACATTGGTCTTGAAGGAGGCCAGGTTCGCGTTTAGGTTGTAATAGCCTTTCACACTGGTGAGGGTGTTGGTCGTGTCCACCAGTTTTCCATTGTTGAAATAGGTGGCGATGTTTTTCTTCCTGTCGAAATCAAGGAATTCAGTGTACAGGGTGGCCGTTTTTAGTTTGGTAAAGACAACCTTGCGGCGGAGGTAGGCTATTTTTTTGTTGCCGTCGTAGGTGAGGCGGGAAGCTGTGACGGTTACGGAGTCGCCCTCCACAATGCGGATGTGCCCAAAAGCGTCTACAAAGTTTTTGGCCCGGTCAAATATGGCAGAGTCGCAATAGATGGTGGTCTCATTCTGTTCAAAGACCACTTCGCCGATAAGCCAATCGTTGCGCACGCCGTTTTCAACCGAGCCCGACAAGGTATTGGCGTGCTTCAGCGTCACCTTTTTCTGGGCAAACCCGGAAATCCCGCTCAGCAGGACCAAAATGAAGCACAGTCTTTTCATCCGGCCGCAAAGTTAGAAAAGCCGGTGAGACAGCAGATTATTGATAATTTTGATCTGTGCTCGAAGCTTTTCAATCTTACATCTCCCGGCATCGGTTGGCTGAAGCAGGCGACCGGATTCTGCTCGCCGTAAGTGGCGGGCTGGATTCGATGGTGATGCTCGATCTTTTCGTACAAGCCGGTTATGCCGTTGGCGTGGCGCATGCCAATTTTCAGCTGCGGGGCGCTGAGTCTGAAAGGGATGAGGCATTTGTGAGGCAGCGTTGTCAAGCGTTGGGTATCGTTTGTTACGGGCAGCACTTCAACACCAAGAACTATGCCGAAGTGAATCACCTGTCGACGCAAATGGCCGCCCGTGAACTGCGCTATACCTGGTTCAATGAATTGCTTGAGCAAGAGAAGTACCACTGGCTGGCTACGGCACACCAACGAGACGACAACATGGAGACTGTGCTGATGCGCTGGATCAAGGGAGGCGGACTTGATCAGCTGACGGGCATTCCCATGCGCAATGGCAAAATTATCAGGCCCTTGTTGTTTGCTTCACGACATGAAATCCTTGCCTATGCAAATGCCCGACAGATAACCTGGGTGGAGGATGCGACCAATCATACGGATAATTACCAACGCAATTATGTGCGGCACAAAATCATGCCCCATATCCTGGAGATCAATCCCTCGGCGGGTGTGACCTTTGAAAGCGGACTGGAGAAGATGCGGGGCAGTTATGAAATGATGCAACGCGGTCTTGGCCAACTGAGGGATTCCATCACACGGCAGGAGGGTAATCATCTTTTCATCGACAAGACCCTGCTCTCCATGCTGGACAATCCGGCGTTTGTGTGCTATGAATGGTTGCGGCCCTGGGGATTTGATTTGGATCGCTGCCAACAGATGGTATTGTCGTTGCAGGGAACTTCCGGAAGTCAGTTTTTTTCTGACACACACCTGGCAGTAGTTGACCGGGAAGCGATTATCGTATCACCGCGGGAAGAGTGGTCGCACGAAATCCTGCTCGAAGAAGGGCAGGACAAGGCGGCGCTGGGGCCCTGGAAACTTACCGTGAAAAGGTCGGCTGATACCCGGCTGAATCGGGATGCCAACAGCGCCGTGGTTGACGCTGACCGGGTAAAGTTTCCACTGGTGTGGAGGAAGTGGCGGAGCGGCGATTTTTTTGTGCCGCTGGGATTAGGCCATCGGAAAAAGGTGAGTGATTTCCTGATCGATGAAAAGGTATCCCGAAACCGTAAGAACGTGGTTACGGTGCTGGAGTCAGCCGGTTCCATTGTATGGGTGGTGGGTTTCCGGGTTGATGACCGGTACAAAGTGACCTCAGAAACCCGATCTGTTTTGGTGTTTGAGGCGATCGACTTAAAATGATCTTAGTCATTTTTCTTTCATGGGTGGATTAATAACTTGCGCCCCGAATTCACATCCTTTCGAATAATCATTTCACCTAATCTTATCGTCCCATGAAAGTAACTGTTGTCGGCGCCGGAAATGTGGGTGCCACCTGTGCTGATGTATTGGCTACGCGCGAAGTAGTCAACGAGATTGTTCTCATTGATATAAAAGAAGGCCTGGCGGAAGGCAAGGCCCTGGATATCTGGCAAAAGGCCCCGATCAATATGTACGACAGCCGTACGACGGGCTCTACCAATGATTATGCCCGTACCGCCAAGTCGGATGTGGTCGTGATTACGTCCGGACTACCCCGCAAGCCTGGCATGAGCCGTGATGACTTAATAGTAACCAATGCCGGCATTGTAAAGACTGTTACGGAAAATGTCGTGAAGCATTCTCCCAACGCCATCATTATCGTGGTATCCAATCCGCTGGATGTGATGACGTACCAGGCTCACCTGACTTCGAAATTCCCCCGTACGCGGGTGATGGGTATGGCCGGTATTCTCGATACGGCTCGCTACCGCGCATTTCTCGCAGAAGCATTGAACGTTTCCCCCAAAGATATTTCTGCCATGATTTTGGGTGGTCATGGCGATACCATGGTTCCCCTTCCACGCTACACCACGGTGGGCGGTATTCCCGTTACCGAATTGATCAGCAAAGAAAAACTCAATGCCATTATTGAGCGCACCAAGGTTGGGGGAGGTGAGTTGGTGAAACTGATGGGCACTTCGGCCTGGTATGCACCTGGTTCGGCTGCAGCCCAAATGGTGGAAGCCATTGTAAAAGACCAGCGCCGTGTGTTACCGGTATGTGTGCAACTGGATGGCGAGTATGGTATCCGCAACTGTTATCTCGGCGTTCCGGTAATCCTGGGCAAGAATGGTATTGAGAAGGTGATCGAGCTTGATCTGAATAATGAAGAGAAGGCGTTGCTCGAAACCAGCCGGCAGCATGTACAGGAAGTCATGGAGGTTCTGGATAAACTCCCCAAATAGATATTGGATCCTCAAATTTTGAATGCCGGACCAGGAAGTCCGGCATTTCTTTTTTCCAGGGAATGGATAGCTGAAAGGAGTTGTCTAAACCAAAAATACAGGTGATGAAAAACATTTTGTCAACGCTGGCGCTGGTCATCGCTCCGATCGTCCTGCTGGCACAGGAGTCTGCACTTGATGTTAAGGTCAGGGCTTTTCTCGCTAAACACCGCAACGAATGGCACGATCTTAATGTACCCTATCAGGACGGAGAGACATTATATAACCTGATCATTCAGAATCACTATACGTCGGCGCTTGAGATTGGTACTTCAACGGGGCACTCTACGATAAGGCTGGCCTGGGCGATGAGCAAGACCGGAGGCAAGGTGACCACCCTGGAGTTGAGTGAATCGCGTCGCCGCCAGGCACTAAAGAATCTGGAAGAGGCCGGACTACTGGCGTTCGTGGATTCAAGGTTGGGTGATGCTCACGAATTGGTCAATCAGGTGTCAGGTCCCTTTGATTTCGTTTTTTCCGACGCGGACAAAGAATGGTACACACAATACTTCAAGGATGTTACTCCCCGTCTCTTGCCAGGCGGTTGTTACACGACCCATAATGTGATTGATCGCGTGGCGAGCAAGGAGTACATGGAATTTGTAATGGAACGACCTGATTTTACTTCTACCATTGATCGGGGCAGCCGCGCGGGAATATTGATCAGTTACAAGAAGAAGTAGGTAGAATGCTATTCCAGTGCTTCACATTCAAAATGGTGTTCCTGCAACAGGTTCTTAATAGAGGCGGTGATGTTTTCCTGGCTTTCTATTCGCAGGATTTTATCACAGTCCATCAGATCAAAATTGGTCCTGGAGCCTGGCAGAATTTTATCCAGGTGGGGTTTTAGTTTGTTGACCTGCTTCCTGGTTCTGACCGTTGTTCGAAAGACGTAGATCATGATTTTGATAAATCCGCCAGCAGTGTTTCCAGGGTTTGAAGGGTAGCCGTAAATCCCAGTTTGAACCCTTCGAGGAGTCGCTCCATGCGCTCAAAGGACTCGTTGTACACGGTAACGGTCACTTTGGTGATCCCGTTTGTTTCGCTGAATTGGTAATCCCATTCCGACCCATTTTTTTCCGGATTTTCGTTCTCATCGGCGAAGGCATTCCACATCTTAAAGTTTGAGATGGGGGTAATGGATGTGTATTTCTGGATGGACCACATTTCTTTACCGTCGGGGCCGACCATAGCGTAGAATCGTTTTCCACCAACTTCAAAATTCATGTACTTCGTCCTTGCTTTCATGGGTGCCGGGGCTATCCACTGATCCAGCAGTTCTGCCGTCGTGAATGCATCCCATACCAGCTGGCGTGGTGCCGCAAATTCTCTGGTGATGTAGACCGTTTTGGCGGCTTTGTCCACTTTGAAGTCAAACAGGAGGTTGCTCATGGTAATGTTTTTTTAAGGGTTGACGTTTTACCGCCATTCATTTATGAAACTGATTGGTTGCAAATATATACGCAACTGGTTGGTTGCGCAATACCCGGGGCAAATTTTTTTTGAACACCAGGCTGGAAACTGCCCGGCTTATCGATAAACCAAATCTGGCGGGATTTTAAACAGGAGCGCCAGCGTTCCTCTTTTTATTATAGTCGGCAAATAGTCCCAGGGTGAGTACCAACAAGCAGGCACTGATCCATATCCCGACGTAGTATTGATTTTCAGGTGTGGCAAACAAAGTGATCATCAGGCTTCCCAATGAAATGATTCCTGCGAACAGCGCATACCAAATGTTATTGTAATACCAGGAATATGGGAAAAAGTGCGCACCGGTGATGATGGCATAGGTCATCAGGAAATACTCGGGTTGCCGCAGCAGGATGAGGATCAGGAAGGGAAAGTAGAATAGTTGGGCAAAGTTGAGCCACAATCCCAGGGGCTGAAGCGGGTTGCTTTCGATTTTCCATTGTGTCTTCAGTACTTTCGAGAGCAAGAAGGCGAAGGGAAGCATCGGGCCGCCGGCGATAAAGACAAATATGGACCGGGTGTATGCATCAAATTTCATGGTCCAGATAAAGGCGATTACCGCCCAGATAACGGTTGCTGCAATGGTGAAGTCAATCCCGTTTTTTGCTGATACCGACAGTTCCAGCCTCAGTTTGTCCAATTCCGGTTTGTTCATGGGGTATTAATTGATAGGTTGCCTTGCTGGCAAAGAAATAAACTGTGGGTTATAACTCAAAATGATTATTTTTTGTTGCTGGGTTTGTCATCCTTTACCCTGAAATCTGATTGTTCTGCTATGGTTCATCGTGTGCTTATTCTGTTGCTCTCTTTATTCTGGTCTCCCTGGTCGTCCTTTGGTCAGGTTAAGACAAGCAATGCTGGATTCATCCCCAAAATAAAGAGAAGCACGAGGGCAGTAGCGTTGGTTCCTGACCAGGATACTCTTCTGGTAAGTCAGTTTATCAGGAGCATTTTTCAGGATTCAAAAGGCAATATGTGGTTTGGGACCCTCAGTGAAGGTGTGGTCAGGTATGACCAAAAGACCTTGACCTACTTTTCCAATCGCGAAGGTTTTATTAACAACACGGTCTATGCCATCAATGAGGATAAGCAGGGTAACATGTGGTTTGGCACCGACGAGGGTGTGTACAAGTATGACGGGATGACATTTAAGCACTACGGCCAGCAGCAAGGACTTGCGCATACCGACATAACCCGAAAGGGCATTCTGGTAGATCGGTTGGGTACCATTTGGGTGGGTACTCATGGGGGCGTTTACCAGTATGACCCGCTATCCGACCGTCAGGGCGGACAAAGTTTCTTCCTATTCACCTTGGTGCCGGCTATTAATGTTGCCGGTATCTGCGAAGACAGCCGCGGCAATATCTGGATAGCTTCTTCCGGAAAAGGGGTATTTCGTTACGATGGAAGATCGGTTACACATTTCAATCAAAAGGATGGGTTGGGTGAGAACTATGCAGGCGGAATTGCCCAGGACAAGGCGGGCCATATGTGGTTCACCATGAAACAAGGCATTTGCAAGTTTGACGGCAGGGTATTCACTGAGTATACAACCAGAGATGGCCTGGGTGGCACAGAGTTTTGGGGGATCATTATCGATAAGTCGGGGATCATATGGATAACCGCCCGGGGGAGTACTACGAAGTTTGACCCGTCTAAACCGTTAAATGATCCAAAAGCATTTACGGTATTTAGGCCGGCCGACGGTTTGAATTGCTGTGTCCAAAGCATGTATCAGGACAGGTCGGGGCGCATGTGGTGGGGAACAGCCCAGGGGTTGTATCGTTTTGACGGCACCCGGTTTTATCAGGTGAAAAAGGCAGGTCCGTGGTAGTGTATCAATTCTCCTTCAACATGCCATGGGCGATGGCAAGATCCTGAATCGCATTGCCCACGGACTTGAAAACGGTCAACTGATTTTCGGAGGTACGACCTTTCCGGAAGCCAGAAACTACTTCGCCCAATTCGGCGTGAATGTGCTCAGGTCCCATTCGGCCCTGTTGGATGGGGATCATGATATCGCCAGCTTCCGACAAGGCTGCCTCACGCTGATCAACAATCAACAGACTCTGGAGTATAACTGATGCATCTGTTTCCTGCATGTTGGGTTTGAATGACCCAATGGCATTGATGTGCACGCCTTCTTTGAGTGTACTTGCGGGAAAGAGCGGCGTTGATGATGTGGTGGCCGTGCAAATCACGTCAGCTTCTTTCAACTCGGAGAGGTCACGCGCAGCCACGAATGTGATGGGGTATTGACTGGCGAGCTCATCGCAGAAAGCCGTTGCTCGCGCAATTGTTTTGCCAAACACAATCACTTTTTTGATATCCCGCACAGTGGCCACTGCAGCCAATTGGGTATATGCCTGTGTGCCTGTGCCAAATAAGGCCAGCACATGTGCATTGTCCCGCGCCAATAAATCTGTGGCCAACCCCGACGCGGCGCCGGTGCGCAAGGCAGTCAGGTATTCCGCATCCAGCAGGGCCAGGGGAACACCGTTCTTGCTGTCGGTCACAAGCATCTTACCCTGGATGATCGGCAAACTGTGCACCTCATTGTTCTCATATACGGCGACCATTTTGAGTCCAAACAGGCCATAGGCACCGGAATAGGATGGCATAAATAAGGCGCGGCCGGTGTGGTCACGGGATTCGATCACCGTGCGCAATGGCACAGCAGCATTATCTGAACTCAACAGCATAAAGGCCTGCTGCATCAACCCTATGGCTTTCTCCATGGGAATGGTGCGTTTGATCTCTTCGGTGGTGAAATGTCTGAATGAACTCATCCTTTATAGGCACGATAAATGATCTCCCGGGAAGAGACTCCGTAGTGATTGCATTCCGCCTCGCCCAGTGTCGCGGAGAAACCATCAGGCGCAGGCTTTAGTCCGCTGCGCTGCATCCGCACGGTATAATCATGTCCGTACTTTCGCACGTGGTCGTCCTGACCAAAGATTTTTTCGCGCTCGCGGGGATCGGTGATGCTGTTGTCCTCGAATGTCTGGTCGGGAACGGGAGAGAAGAAGGGGATTTGCAATATGGCCCAGCCATTGGGCTTGAGTACGCGGTTGATTTCACCCATGGCGACGATGTCATCTTTGACATGTTCAAGCACATGGTTGCACAGGACCACGTCGAACGTATTGGCATCGAAAGGCATGGTATGAATGTCCATTTTTACTTTTGCCAAAGGCGACTCGATGTCGGCGGTGATATAACCGTCGCCGTGCACGGTTTCGAATCGCTTCATGAAGCAGTGCTCGGGTGCGATGTGCAAGACATTGAGTTTGCGATTAAAAAAATCGGTCTGCTTGCTGAGGTACAGCCAAATTAACCGATGGCGCTCCAGTGACAGGCATGAAGGGCACAGGGCATTGGGCCTGGGGTTGATGCGCCCGTAAGGCAAAAACTTACTATAGGACTTTGAGCAGATGGGGCAGGTTACCGCCTTGCCGGCGTAAAACAAACCCAGAAACTTTAGCCCAACGCCGCTGAATAACTGGAGGTATTTGCGTGGCACAAACCGTATCAGCAGCGAAATCAGGCGTTTCATGGGGGGCAAAGATAATTTGTTAGGCCGTTTGAATGGACGTTTGGCTGGTTTTCAAAGGAAAAAAGGCAGAGATTTTAAAACTATTTACACCTGTCCGGCATCTTTAACGTATGGAAGCGGGGTAGCCCAAGCCCGAAAGCCACTGTGAATAAACCTTTACCTGAATCTCCGATGATGCATTCCGACGTTTTGCTTTTGCAGGCACGCGACGGCGACCGGCATGCACAGGGCAAGTTGATGCAGGTGTGGTATAAGCGAATCTATAATTTCAGTTATAAATTCTTTTATGACCACGACCTGGCCATGGAAGTATCGCAACGCACCTTCATCCAGATGCATCGCAACATTGCCTTTCTGCAGGATGGTGCTCGTTTCAGGTCATGGCTGTATACCATCGCGGTGAATTGCTGCCGCGAGGAATTGAGAAAGCAAAAATTGGCTCGGGCGGTGTCCCTGCACGACCTCAATCCCGGCGAAGCCGAAGACAGCTACAGCTGGGAATCTTCGGCGGCGCGCCACGAGAACCCGGAGCGGATGTACCGACAGAATGAGTTAGCGGAGTTGTTGCATGAATGTTTACTGCAACTGAGTGTGGAGCAGCGGGAGGTGGTGATCATGAAGGAATATGAAGGGTTGAAGTTTCGGGAGATTGCAGAAGCATTGAATGTGTCGGAGAATACCGTGAAGTCAAGAATGTACTACGGTTTGGAAGCCCTGAAGCGGCTGCTGGAAAGAAAGAAGATTACCAAAGAATCCCTTGGTTATGAACTATAAACCTGATGAAGCAACCTGGACGGCCTATCTCTATGGAGAACTGGCTGACGCCGAGCGGCGACAGGTAGAGGAATATTTGCAACAACATCCCGAAGAACAGAAACGGGTGGACGAGTGGTCATTTACCCGCAGTGCGCTGGGAACCTTGACGGACAAGGAAGTGATTGCGCCGTCCATAGTTTTGGGCGAGACACCTGCCATCTCTTGGTGGAAGGAACGGTATGTTCGCATGAGCCTCGGCATCGCAGCTTCGGTGGTGATGGTATTGATTGCCGCGCGTTTGCTGGGACTGTCGGTAACAGCAACCGATGGTGAGTTGCGGATAGCCTTTGGCAATACCAAACCAACACCTGCCTTAACCCGGGACGAAGTGCGCGATATGATCAACGGAAATAACCAGGCGCTTCAGGCATCGTGGAGCGAGGAGCGCCAGGCGGTAGAAGCATCCTTGCAGGAAAACCTCCGGAAGAACTCCGGAAAGCTGGACAATTTGATGAAGACCGCCTCCCTGGCCAATCAGGATCAGGTAAAACTATTTGTATCACAGATGCAGGAGAACAACCTGAAATTGATGAAGGACTATTTGCGCCTGTCGTCGGCGGGGCAAAAAGAATATGTAGAAACCTTGTTGGTTGATTTTTCGAAGTACCTGCAGGAACAACGACGCCAGGACATCCAGATGATCCAGGCACGTGTGAACCAGGTGGAACAACACACCGACAAGTTCAAGCTGGAGACCGAAGAGATTCTCACCAGCCTGATTTCAAACAACAATCCCAATGGAGCTAAACACAATTAAACATACAGGTATGAAAAGGACAATGAAGCGGATGATGATGGTGGTGATGGTGATCGGGAGCGTAGCCGCCTATGGACAATCAACAGTTGACTTAAATCGCATGGATCGGGATATTGAAGTGGCGGAGAATATCCTGAGCACGTTGTTGCGTCAGCAAACCGGACGGAGGAATTTCTTCCCCATTGAAACCAGTGGCAGCTATGCACCCGGGTACGGTGTCACCCTTCGGATACCCCAGGATGGCCCCTTTGCTTTTATGATGATGCCCCCTGATCCGGCTGATATCCTCACGGAAGAGGTAAGTCCGAACGGCACGCGGATCACCATGTCTACCGCACCAAAGGCAGCCAGCGAACAACGTGCGAAATCGGAAGCTGATCGCAGTATGAGCCGGTCGTATTCTCGCTCTGGGAGAGGTTCCTGGTCGGTGTCTGCTTCCTCAACTGACAGCACCGAGGAAGTGACGAGCAAGAAGTTTCTCAAGATCGCTACCAACTTCCTGGCCGATTATGGTGATGTGTTGTCACAATTGAAGCCAGACGAGCGCGTAATTGTTACTAATCGTTCCAACGAATTTGAAGGAGGTTTTGAATTTCGGTGGCCGGGCGGCGGATCAAAGATGCAGCGCAATACGGTCTCTGCTGAGGTGAAACGCGAGGATATTCAACAGCTGAAGATGGGCAAGATCACCCGGGATCAATTCATGACCCGCATTAAGGTGGTCGATGCCGAACCTTCTGACAAACTCGAGCCGGATCTCGAAGTATTCTCGAGCATGTTGGGTCGGTTGTACAGTCCGGATCTGTCGAAAACCTACTACACAGAAGGAAATGTGCCTTATGAACGACTCAATAATTATGGCGTGGTTTTTTACATGCGGGTCTATTCCAGCAGCCAGGTCAATAATGACCGCTGGGATATGCCAACCATTGGAATGAACTACGCCACCTCACCGGAGCGTGACAAGAAAGTAAAGGAGTTGTACCCTGCGTTTGAAAATGACCTTAAGGAAAACGTGCTGGATTATGCCCGCATGATCCGCAGCCTGGGCGCCGAAGAGCAGTTGATGTTGAATGTGAAGTTGACCCGGTGCGCAGGCTGCGGTATTCCCGAATCCATCGAAGTGGCCGTAAAATCCTCCGTGCTCAACGACTATAATCAGGGCAAATTGACCAAAGAGGCCGCCCTTGGCAAGATCACTTTGAAGAAATTGGGTACGCAATAAGATGTAATTGCGTAACCTTTCATCAAAATAGTAGTACAAAGGGCAATCGATTGTGGCGAAATTGCGTTACAGTCGGAGGCCCTTTTTCACTAAACCTAAGCTATGAACAAGAAGAATCTCGGGATCGGTGTTGGTATTTTGGTAGTCCTGGCACTGGGCTACTGGATATTTGGAAGCAGTTCATCCGGCAAGGGGGCTGATATTATGACATCGGTCAAAAAGGGGCAATTCAAGGTGGAGATTGAGACCACCGGCGAATTGGAAGCCAAGAATTCCGTGATGATACAGGGCCCATCCCAACTACGGAACTTTCAGATCTGGCAGGTGACCATCCAGAGCATTGTTGATGAGGGAACGGTCGTGAAGAAAGGAGACTGGGTAGCTACGATCGACCGTTCTGAGTTCCAGAATAAATTTACCGCTAAACAGATAGAACTGGACAAGGCAAACTCCCGGTTCAACCAGACCCAGCTTGACACTACGCTTCAGATGCGGCAGTCGCGTGACGAACTGATTAACCTGAAGTATGCTGCTGAAGAGCGCGCCATTGTATTGGACCAATCCAAATTTGAGCCTCCCGCCACCATCAAGCAAGCTGAGATAGCCCTCGAAAAAGCCAAACGGGCTTATGAACAGGCCATGGAGAACTACAAAATCAAGACCCGGCAGAATGTTGAGAAGATGCGCGAAGTGGATGCCGAACTGCGCAAAGTGAAAGGTGAATTCTCCAGCATGACCACGGTACTGGAATCATTTAATGTATTGGCTCCGGAGCCTGGTATGGTGATTTACAAGAAAGACTGGGATGGCAAACCCATCAAAGGTGGTTCACAGATAGGAATGTGGGACCCCACCGTGGCAACATTGCCTGACCTTACCAAGATGCAATCCAAGACGTATGTCAATGAAGTGGATGTGCGAAAAGTAAAGGCAGGGCAGCCGGTGGAAATCGGACTCGATGCTTATCCGGAGAAGAAGTTAAAAGGTGTTGTCACCAAAGTAGCTAATGTTGGGGAGCAGCGTCCCAATTCTGATTCGCGTGTATTTGAAGTGGCTGTTGAGATCAGTGGTACCGATCCGGCCCTGCGTCCTTCCATGACTACCAGCAACCGGATCATTGCCAAAGTCGTGGAGGATGCAATGTATGTGTCGCTGGAGTCATTGCATAGCCAGGGTGATTCCATCACGTATGTCTTTAAGAAAGACGGATTGAATGTAGTGAAGCAGGAGGTGCAGATCGGAGAGACCAACTCAAACGATGCCATTGTACTTACCGGCCTTTCGCTGGACGACAAAGTTTATTTATCAATTCCGCCTGGACTGGAAGGACAGACGGTGAATTTGCTTCCGGAATTGAATGGCAAACGCAAGAAGAAACCGGAAGAAACGGTGGCGAAGGACACTACGGCGATATCACAATCCACCATCAAATAGCAGCCTGTGCTGAAAGCCTGGTTAACCCCCCGCGTGCTGGCCAATCTGTATATCGCTATTGAGGCGGTATTGGCCAATAAGATCCGCTCTCTGCTGACAGCCCTTGGAATCATCTTCGGAGTTGCCGCCGTCATTTCCATGCTCGCCATCGGCAATGGTGCTCAACAGGAAATCCTCAATCAGATCAAGTTGGTGGGGGTAAACAACATCGTAATCAAGCCCATTGTAGAGCAAAAGGAAGAAAAAGTTACTGAGCAGGCAGGTTCCAAGAAAGAGAAACGGAAATTCTCACCGGGACTTACCGTACGGGATGTGAGTGCGATTCAATCCGCCATTCCGGGGATTCGCTGGACCAGTCCCGAGATCATGATCAACACCCATATTATCCGCAATGGTATCCGGCGGTCGGCCAAGCTGGTCGGTGTTGAGCCCAGCTATTTTGCGATATATGATTTTGCCTTGTCCGACGGACAATTGTACACCGAAGAGCAAATGAAGTTTGGAGCACCTGTGTGCATCATTGGCTCTGCCCTGAAGAGTCGTTTCTTTCCGACCGAAGATGCCGTAGGCAAGAGCATCAAGGTGGGCAGCCATTGGCTCACCATCATTGGCGTAATGAAAGAGCGCGCGGTATCGGAGTCGAGCATCAGTAAACTCGGCATCCGGGACTTCAATATGGACGTGTATGCACCCTTGCAGACTGTGCTGATTCGATATAAGAACCGCGACCGGGTAACTGCAGAAGCTTTGCGGCTTGAGGCCATGAAGAGCCGCGGCAACATGATGATCATCACCGGCAATCAAAATAATGCATCGGAAGAGGAGGAGAGTGAAAAGAAGAATTACCACCAGCTCGATCGCCTCGTAATCCAGGTGGATGAAACAGCCCAAATGCAGCCGACAGCAGAGATCATTGCGCGGTTGCTGGCCCGACGACATTATAATGTAGTGGACTATGAGATAGAGATTCCGGAGTTGTTGTTGAAACAGCAGCAACGTACCAACGATATCTTCAACTATGTGCTCGGTGCAATCGCCGGCATCTCCCTGCTGGTTGGCGGTATTGGCATTATGAATATCATGCTGGCTTCCGTACTTGAGCGGATCAAAGAAATCGGTCTTCGTCTGGCCATTGGTGCACAGAAAGATGATGTGGTGCAGCAATTTCTTTTTGAGGCCATGATGATCAGCGTCAGCGGCGGATTGCTCGGCGTAATACTCGGGGTAGTATTGGCCTATGGCGTTGCGATCGTGGCTGCCATCCCCACCATCATTACCTTCAGTTCGATATTGCTCTCGTTTGGTGTGGCCGCCACCGTTGGTTTGATATTTGGTATTGCCCCGGCCCGACGTGCAGCCAGTCAGGATCCCATTGCCTCCCTCCGCTATGAATAGAATCTTTTTACTTGTTGGCTGCCTGCTGCTACTATGGCCGGCGGCAGCTCAAAATGTATTGAGCATCGAAGATGTGATCCAACGGGCCAAAACCCAGTCGCCTGCATTCAAGCAGACGGAGACCATCAAGGAAACGCGGTACTGGCAGTATCGCTCGTACCGTACCAACTACAATCCGCAGATCAGGATGAACTACAGCGGTGGTGCGTTGTATTCCAACAGCATCACACCCATTCGCCAACCCGATGGTACCATTATTTATCTGCCGGTGAACCAGGTCAACCCGGGTGTTAACTTTTCATTGCAGCAGCCCCTGCAATGGACCAACACCAATATTTCGGTCAACTCGAACTACAATTATTTTCACGACCTCACCAACAAGACCCAGCAGTGGAATGGTGCACCCATGTACCTGCAAATCAACCAACCGTTCTTTTCCTACAACCGCTACAAATGGGATCGTCGTATTGAGCCTATTAAGTATGAGGAATCCCGCCGCGACTACGCTGAAGGCATGGAGCAAATCAGCCGGGATGCGGTGATGTTCTTTTTTAATGTGATGGACGCACAGGTAAACCTCCAGATAGCAAAGTTCAACCTCGCCAATAATGATACGATCTATAAAATCGAGCAAGGCCGTTATAATATAGGTACGACGTCTGAGGACAAACTCCTTCAGGTTGAGTTGCAGTTGTTGCGGAGCCGTCAGGATGTAGGGCAGGCCAACCTGGCTTTGCAGACCGCCAGCCTGGACTTGCGCAAGTACATTGGCCTCCGTACCGGGGAGGCATTTGAGCTCGTGTTACCTGATAGCATTCCCGTATTCAAGGTTTCGGAAGACGATGCCCTGATATATGCCAAGGAAACCCGTTCGGCTTACATTGCCTTTGAGCGACGAAGGTTGGAGGCAGAGTCGGCCGTGGCGCAGGTGAAAGGCTCGTTGTATCAGGTAGGGGTGAATGCGGCTTTCGGATTGAATAATGTCGGGCCGTCCGTCGGAGACCTGTACAACAATCCATCGCGACAGCAAGTCGCGGGGTTATCATTGAACGTTCCGATAGTGGACTGGGGTCGGAGAAAGGCTGCCATGCAGACCGCCTACGCCAACAAGCGCCTGCAAGACTATACGATAGCACAAGACCAGGTAAACTTTGAGCAGGCGATCCTCACCCAGGTGCGACAATTTGAGTTGCTGTATTTACAGCTGGAAATTACCCGCAAGGCGGATGAGGTGGCGTTGAAGAGATATAATGTGGCTCAGAACCGTTATCTGATAGGCAAGATTGATATCACCAACCTCAACATTGCATTGACCGAGAAGGACAATGCGAAGCGTGCGTATATTGGGGCGTTGCGTTCTTTCTGGACCGCCTATTACGATTTGCGACGATTGACGCTGTATGACTTTGCTGAGAACAAGTACTTGTACAATCCGAATACAGTGGATAATCCGGAGTAGACTGATCAGATTACCTCTGCTATTGTTCTTTGGCCCTACACATCTCTAGCTGTTCTTTCAGAGCCACAGCTATTTTTTCCTGACGCAGAGCAGCCTCCTCGCTCCGTAAAGCGACCTCTTCGTTTTGTTTAGCCATCGTTCTCGCAGCATCAGCATCCACTTTTTGCATGTAGGCAAACGCTGCTGTAATCAGGAGAAGGATTAGCAGAATCCCAGAAAGTAGATTGAATTTCATGGGAATTTTGATTTAAGGGTGTATAACTATTTAACTATTGGTGTGGATTGGAAATCCAGGTTCATTTTTTAGACTCCATACATCTTCGAACCTCTTCCATCGCGATTTGTGCCTGGCGCCTGGCTTCGGCAGTGGCTGCATCAGCCTCCGCTTTGAGAACAAGTGCTTTTGCTTCGTTTTCTACCGCCATTTGCCGTTGTGCATCGGCCTCTACTTTTTGAAAGTAAGCCCACACCCCAGTAATTAAGAGCAGAACAAGGAGGATCCCTGATAGCAGGTTGAATTTCATATGATTTCAGTTTTGGTTATGACCAAGTCCGGTGATAGGAACTAATCAAATCTCCAAACATCTGGTCAATTTTGAAATAGACCTTTAGTAGTAGACTTCTCTTGATGCCAGGTCTATACCCCTGTATAATTAAATGGTGTAATCTCTTTCAACCGCCTCTTCAACTCCGGCTTGATCTCCAGGCTTTCAATAAACCATTGAATGTCTTCTTTTCGAATGGTAACATTCTTTCGGGTGAGGTTCTTGAGCGCTTCGTATGGGTTGGGATATCCTTCTTTGCGAAGTATAGTCTGAATGGCTTCAGCCACCACGGCCCAGTTTTCCTCCAGGTCGGCGTTGATGGCATCTTTGTTCAGTTCCAGTTTGCCAATTCCCTTATACATGCTGTGCAATGCCAGAAAGGTATGTGCCAATGGCACGCCCAGGTTGCGCAGCACCGTTGAATCGGTAAGATCGCGCTGCAAACGTGAAATGGGCAATTTGGCAGACAGGTGTTCGAAAAGCGCATTGGCTATGCCCAGGTTGCCCTCTGCATTTTCAAAATCAATAGGATTGACCTTGTGGGGCATCGCCGAAGATCCTACTTCACCTTCTTTGATGGTTTGCTTGAAGTAGTTCATCGAGATGTACTGCCAAACATCCCGGTTGTAGTCGATCAGTATGGTATTGATGCGCTTGAGGTTGTCCAGTAAGGCTGCGAGGTTATCGTAATGTTCGATCTGGGTGGTCGGATAACTGCGACTCAATCCCAGTTGTTCAATAAACTTCTTGGCAAATGCGTTCCAGTCGATGGCGGGATATGCGACATGGTGTGCATTGAAGTTTCCGGTGGCACCGCCAAACTTAGCCGCGTGGGGGATGTGCCGGAGTAAATCGAGCTGACGGTTTATGCGTTCTACAAATACGCCTATCTCCTTGCCCAACCTGGTAGGCGACGCTGGCTGCCCATGGGTGCGGGCGAGCATCGGAACATCACTCCACTGGCTGACCTGCTGTTCCATTTTCTTCATCAGGGTGTGCAGCGCCGGAAGCAGTTCAGCATCCATAAATTCCTTCAGCAACAACGGTGTTGCCGTGTTGTTGACATCTTGTGAAGTCAGGCCAAAGTGTATAAACTCCTTAAACTCCGAGAGACCAAGCTTATCGAACTTTTCTTTAATCAGGTACTCCACCGCTTTTACGTCATGACCGGTGGTTTTCTCAATCGTCTTTATTTTTTCCGCACTGGCTTCGTCAAAGTGCGAGTACATTGACCGCAGGGTGTTGAATTTCTCATGCGGAAAGTGCTTCAGCTCAGGCAGCACCCCACAGAGGGCGATGAAATATTCCACCTCTACCCGAACGCGGTATTGCATCAGGGCAAACTCGGAGAAATAGCGTGCGAGGGGAGCGGTGGTCTGAAAATACCGGCCGTCAATCGGGGAGATGGCCGTGAGCGCGTTGAGAAGCACAGCAGGTTTATTAAGCCGCTAAAATAATTCTTTTTAACTAAAGATTAACTTTTACGTTCATTGCCAGATCAGGTCAAAACGATCTGCTATTTGTAGTTTTACCGCTTATGCCATCGCCCCGCCGTCTTTTTTTTCTGTTGTTGCTCTGCTCCCTATCCGCATACGGTCAGGTGAAGAAGAATGTACCCGGTCAGGAACTTGCCATTCGTAAAGCCACGGGTCCTATTACCTTGGACGGCAAACTGGATGAACCGGACTGGCAATCTGCCCAGGTGGCCACCAATTTTTGGTTGAACTATCCGGTAGATACGGCTGCAGCCAAATTTCAGACCGAAGCCCGATTGACTTTCTCTGAACACGCGCTATACGTTTCCTTTGTCTGCTACGATGACAACACCCCGAACGTGGTTCAGAGCTTGCGGCGGGATTTTGATTATATCAGCAATGACAACGTCACCATGATTTTGGGGCCTTACAACGATAAGATCAACGGCTTTTTCTTTTCCATCACCCCGGAGGGTGTTCAGTTGGAAGGAACCATTGCCGGCGGTGGTGCCGATCAGGGTGGTTATAGTTCTACCTGGGATAATAAATGGTATTCCAAAGTCACGAAGTACCATGACCGCTGGATTGCTGAGTTGGAAATTCCATTCAAGAGCTTTCGATTCAAAGGCGAAATTGACGAATGGAATATCACCTTCGAGCGGTATGACCTTAAGCGCAACCAAACCAGCGACTGGATTGCCACACCGGTACAGTTCTTCGGTACATCCTTTGCCTATGCGGGTCAACTCAAATGGGTTGATCATCCACCGCACCATTCCACCAACATCTCGTTGATCCCATATGTCGCAGGCGGATCAACGCGGGACAATGCCACCGATCCTGCCACAAAGACCACTGACCTGCAGGCAGGCTTCGACGCAAAAGTAGCCATCACACCATCCCTCAATCTCGATCTCACGGTAAACCCTGATTTTTCGCAGGTGGAGGTAGACCGGCAGGTTATTAACCTGACCCGATTCGAGTTTCAGTTTCCAGAGCGACGACAGTTCTTCCTGGAAAACAGCGATTTGTTCGAACGAATGGGATGGCCTTCGGCACGACCGTTCTTTTCACGCCGTATCGGATTGATTCGCGATTCGCTGGGCTTCGTTCATAAAATTCCAATTGCCTATGGCGCCAGGATCAGTGGTTCCTTGTCCAGCAAATGGAGGGTGAGTGCACTGAACATGCAAACGAAAGAAGCACTACAGTTTGGTCTGCCAGCACAGAACTTCTCCGTCGTGGCCCTGCAGCGTAACTTCTGGAAACAGTCCAACGTGCAGTTGTCATTTGTTAATAAGCAGTCACTGGGAATATCTGCGAAAGATTCCACCAAATACTTTCATTCGGACCTCTGGCAGGTGCCCACCTTTGGCAACAGCGCAAAGAAAATATTGAATCCCTACAACCGCGTCGCGACATTAGATATCGAAACCCGCAGCCCCGACAACAGCTGGTATTCAAGTATATACTACAGTCAGTCGTTTGATGAGATTAACAATGACCTGAATGCTACTGGGGGTGGGTTTGTTCAGCACACCAAACGCAACTATCAGATCTTTGGCGGCCATACGCGTTTACAGAAGAACTACTATTCAGAAACCGGATTCGTTCCTAACCACGGCGTATATCCGGGCGTTAACAATACGTTCTTCAGTATATACGGCACGTTTTATCCCAAGTACAGCATCATCGCCAAGATGGGTCCCCAGTTGGACCTCAATATGAACACCATTCCCGGTGGTCGTATTGTTGACAAGAGCGCCAGCCTGGGATATATGATTAACTTCCTCAGCACAGCCACCCTGTTGGTCAATGCTACCACCACCTTTCAGGAGTTGACCAATAGCTTTAATCCCATCGATGAAAAGTACACGCCCTATATTGCCGGAGACAATTACACCTGGAACCGGTTGGCCGTTACGTTCACATCCAACCAACGCAAGACCGTGAAGTACACGCTGGGTACCACGCGGGGTGCGTTTTATAATGGCGAATTGACCAATTACAATGGCTCTGTAAACGTACGTTACCAGCCGTATGGAAGTTTTTCGGTGTTGTTTGATTACAATGACCTGAATCTTCCGGGCAGCTACGGACAGGCGACTCAGTTTGTGTTGAGCCCCCGCATGGACCTGACGCTCACGAACAAAATCTTCTTTACGACGTTTGTACAGTACAATACGCGACTCGACAACACGAACCTGAATGCCCGTTTTCAATGGCGATATAAGCCGGCCAGTGACTTCTTCATCGTTTACACGGAGAACTATCTGCCTGCCACCATGGCCAGTAAAAACCGGGCGCTTGTGTTCAAATTCACCTACTGGCTCAACCTCTGACGGTTTTGGCAGGTCGGCATCGGGCGCGTACCTTTGACCCTGATTCGAACCTGACTGCAACATGGCCTTTAGTTTCTTTAAGAAGTCCGAAAAGAAGAAAGAAGAACCCCGCTCTGGTGGTGCCCACTACCATGAATTGCGGGTGAAACAGATTATTAACGAAACCAGGGACGCCATCCAGGTGGTGTTTGAGCAACCGGCCGACAAGCAAATCAGCTATAAATCGGGTCAATTTCTAACCCTTATTGCTACCGTGAACGGCGAAGAAGTGCGCCGGGCCTATTCCCTGTGTTCTTCTCCTTTTGTTGACCCTGACCTCGCCGTAGTTGTAAAGCGCGTGGATGGCGGCCGGATGAGTAATTGGCTCCCGGAGCACCTCAAGGTGGGAGACACCGTAAAGGTGATGGAGCCGATGGGGCACTTTACCACCGAATATAATAAAGACAAGAAGCGACACCTCGTGATGTTTTCTGGTGGCAGTGGCATCACGCCGATGATGTCCCTTATCAAAAGCGCACTGACACAAGAGCCGGAAAGCATTGTTTCTTTGATCTACTGCAACCGCAATGTGGAGAGCATTATTTTTCATGAGCAATTGACCCAATGGGAGACCAAATACCAGGGGCGTTTGCACCTCATTCACATCCTGGATGAGGCACCCATGAATTGGCAGGGTTATTCCGGCCTGCTCACGAAAGAAATGCTGGTGAAACTTTTCGAGCGCATTCCCGATTGGGGCATTGATCGCACCACCTACCTGATGTGCGGACCGGAAGGGATGATGAAAAATGTGGAGACGTTGTTGCAGGAGCACAAGATACCTGCTGACAAAATTCACAAAGAGAGCTTCGTCACACCGACACTCAAAGAGAAGAAAGACGAGCCGGCTTCTACTGAGAAAAAGGCCCGTGAAGTGACCATCCGCTATGATGGCAATGAGTATAAGATTGTGGTGCAACCCAATCGTGCTATTCTTGAAACAGCATTGGATGCCGGTATCGACTTACCTTACTCGTGTCAGAGCGGCTTATGTACCGCTTGCCGCGGACGCGCCATTTCCGGCAAAGTAAAACTGGACGAAGAAGAGGGCCTTTCACAAAGTGAACGGGCGCAAGGCTATGTCCTCACCTGTGTGGGCCATCCACTCACCGACGATGTGGTGATTGAGATCGGTTAGTTTTTCCGGGCGAATTCCATTCCATCCAGCGATACCTTGTCTACCTGCCCTGTGGGGCCGAGGATAAATGTTGCATTCGCTTTTCCCCATGATTTGTCTTCAAACCAACCGCGGAATGTGTCGTAGTTCCAATGTTCTGCCGTGAGTTTTACGATGTGATTGGCTACCAACACCAGTTGATTGCCCTGCAAGGTCACTTCGACATCGCCATAGAGGGGATCGGAATACCTTCCGGCATAGGCTTGCAACGGCAGTGTCGGTTTGGTATTGGCTACACGCTTGCCTTCAAATTCCTTTAGCATCTTGTCCATCATCGCGGTGCGGTTGCCATACAAAGTGTAGAACTCAGCACTCCAGTCGCGGGTGCCGCCCAAAGCAAAGTGATCCATGGACTTGTAGAGAATGGCATGACGGATTTCGGCGTGGTCCAGGTTGCCCATTACCATGACGCCAACATGTTCTTCCTGTATTTGCCCCGTGATGGCGGTGAGCCCGTTCAGGCTGCCGGTATGGAAATTCAATTTTCTGCCTTGATAGTCCTGCTGAAACCATCCCAGGCCATATGTTTTCCAATGAGGTTTGGTGAGTTGTTGGGTGGGATAGAATTCACTGTCGGTTACAATGGTTTGTGGCTTGAACATTTCGGCCCAGGTAGTTTTCTTCAGCAACCGGCCACCGGGATATTTACTGCTGTCCAACATGCACAACACCCACTTACTCATATCGTCAATCGAGGACCAGACAGATCCGGCTGAGTTGACTTCATCATCCTTGGTGTAGGGAACGGTAACAATCTTACCTTCCACCCGGTTGTGGGGTTTGGTCTGGTTGTCGTCTTTGATAAACCGGCGCATGGGTGCGGTACGGGTCATGGCCAGCGGCGTGAAAATGCGTTGCTGAATGAATGACTCCCAGGGCATGCCACTTACCCGCTTGATAACTTCACCGGCAGCGATGTAAAAAATATTCTGATATATAAATCCGGAGCGGAAGGAATAGCTCGGCTTTACATCTTTCATCTTTTTGAAAATCTCCGCGACCGGAATGTCCATGATGGTCCATACAAAGTCTGCATTACCGACGCCGCTATTGTGCAGGAACAAATCGCGAATGCGCAGCTCGCGGGTGACGTACGGATCGTACAACTGGTACTCAGGAAGATATTTGATCACCGGCTCGTCCCAGGATATTTTGCCCTCATCCACCAGCATGCCCATGCAAACGGCTGTCATGGCCTTGGTGGTGGAGCCGATTGAAAACAAGGTTTGTGTGTCTACGGGATTGTTCTGCCCGATCTCTTTGGTGCCATAGCCTTTGGAGAATATCACTTTGCCGTCCTTGACAACAGCGACCGCCATCCCGGGCACTTCCCATTTGACGCGACCAGTCTCAACGTATTGGTCAAACTCTTTTATCTTTTGCTCCAGGGAGGTGGTTTTTTTCTGTGCGAAAACCAGTGACGGCAGGAGGATGGCGAGCAGAATGAAGCGCATAGGTTTTTTGGATTTAGATCAGGAAGTTAGGCTGTGCTTGGTGTTGGAGACGATATTTTCCGTCGTCCATTCAATTCGTTTGGTGAACGGTGATTTTCTCACGGGACAATCCGTTTTGGAGCAGATGGCGCAGGAGAAATCGAGGCAACCGTCGGAGTGGACAAACAGTTCGAGGGTCTCACCAAATTCTTTTCGTACGAGTCCGGCGAGTTCGTCGATTTCCACGTGGGCTTCGTGTACGTTCAGGTACCACGGCACCGTGAGGTGGGCGTCGAGGTGGAGGCGCGGACCAAATTTGATGATGCGCACATTGTGTAAGTCGATCCAGTTGTCGCGGCGGTTGTTGTTGAGCATCACTACCATGGCCTCCAGGAGTTCGCGATCAGCTTCATCCATGATACCAGCCAATGACTTCCGCACAATCTTATATCCGGTGTACAGGATCAGCAGGGCGAAAATGATGGCGACCACACTGTCGAGCCAATAGATTTTGGTCAGTAGAATTAGGATGAGCCCGCCAATAATCCCCAGGGTGGAGTAGGTATCCGACTGCAGGTGTTTGCCGCTGGAAATCATCACCATGGAGTTGGAACGTTTGCCTTCCCGCACACAGAGGCTGCCTACAGCGTAATTGATGATGGCGGTGGCTGCGACAAGCCCAATGCCCCAATCAAGCTGATGAATGTTCTTCGGGTGGAGAAAAGCGCTGACAGATTCCACCATAATGATCACCCCGGCCATGGCGATCAGGGTGCCTTCAATGGCGGAAGAGATGAATTCTATTTTCCCGTGTCCATAGGGATGATCCTCATCGCGGGGCTTTGCTGACAAGCGAAGGCTGTACAACCCCATAATCCCCGCAAGGATATTGACAATGCTTTCCAATGCATCGGTGAGAATGGCAACAGAGGCGGTAAGGAAATATGCGGTGAGTTTGGCGATGAATAAAACGACCGCCAATACCACAACCCATTGTTGCAGCCGGATATTCTGGGTGGGCGTATTGCTCAAACGTTTTTCTTTTTGGTAAACATCCGGATCAGGGCGGCCACTGCAATAATCACCCATACCACATTGAGTGCCGTAGAGGCAAATGCACCTTTGGTGGCAGTATAAATGATAAAGAAGATCCCACCGAAAAGATTCAGCAATTGAAACGACAATGAATCAGCTTTGATTTTTCCAAAGCTGTTCAACGCGTAGGCGGCAAGAATACAAGCCGAGCCGGTCCAGCCAATGATATCAATGAGGAGTTCCAAATTCAGGATTTTAGTTTGATCCGCAGGATGTACATATCATTGGTGATGTATAGCGTCTTCTCATCCGCTGACAGCGCACAGTTGGAGGTGGCCTCGGTAAGTTTCACTTTGCCGAGCAGCTTGCCTTCCGGACTAAAAATAAACAGTCCGCCCGGGCCGGTGCCGAAGATGATTCCTTGCTTGTTGACTTTCATACCATCGGGCAATCCTTTTTCGCTGGCGGTTAATGCAGTAGCATCATGGAAGATCATGCCGTCGCTCAGGCTCATCTTACCCGAATCACTGGCAGGTCCGTTAAGCTGGTAGCGATACCACCGTGCTTTCTGCGGATCTGAGTTGGCGACATAGAGCCAACGACCATCGGGTGACAAAGCAATACCGTTGGGTGAGGTGAGGGAGTCTGTCAACAAGTCCACCTGACCTGTGGCGCTCACCCGGTAAACGCCCATAAATGGAACTTCCCGCATAGGATCGTTCGCATATTGGGGAAGTCCCCAGGGCGGATCCGTAAAGAACAGGTCATTGCCATAATAAGCCGCGTCATTGGGGCTGTTGAAGCGTTTGCCATCATATCGGTCGGCAATGGTTTCATACGCAGATGCAGGTGCATCGAGAGATGCCGTCATGCGCGCCATCCGGCGATCGCCATGTTGCGACAAGACCAGTTTTCCGGAAGGGTCAAGAAGAAGTCCATTGGATCCTTCTCGTTTCAGGCTATCCGGGCCCGTCCACCCGGAAGGTTTCAGGTAAGGTTCAGTGCCTTTTTCTGCTGTCCATTGAAAAATGGTATTCTCTGGTACATCCGAAAAGATCAGCTTATGCTGGGATTCAAGCCAAAGCGGCCCTTCACTCCAGTTGTGGCCTTCTGAGATAATCTCCACCACGGCATTGGGATCGATGATTTGATCGAGTGCCGGATCGAGACGTTCGATCGTGCCGGTAGTCTTATAAGATGATGATGGCTGGCATCCGCTCAGGACACTGAGGAGGGCCGCGAAATAGAATAGTTTGCTGCGGGTCATGGTTATATTGATCTGATTTGCATTCAGGTTCGTAAGTTTAGTAAAATTTTAGCCGTTTGCCTTCTCGCTTATGTATCAATTGCCCTACCTGATTGTGATTGCCCTTGCGGCGCTGATTATCCTGTTTACGCTTGTATGGCTTATTCAATTGCGCACCCGCAATGCGGCAATCATCGATGCTGTTTGGTCCATGAGTTTTCCGCTGATGACAGCCATATACTTTGTACTGATCATTGGCTATCCACCTCGCCAATGGATGGTGCTTGGGGTGGTGTGTCTGTGGGGCTTTCGGTTGGGACTATATCTGTTGTTTCGCACCCTGAGCCATGCCGAAGATGTACGGTACGCTGCCTTGCGGGAGGAGTGGGGTGATCAGCAGGATAAGCGTATGCTCTCGTTCTATTACAAGCAAGCGGTGGCGGCAGTGATCCTGTCGATTCCATTCATCTTAATGATGATTAATACCACACCCTGGATCAGTGCATTTGAAATTGCAGGGGCCATCATTTGTGTGGTGGGTGTGGTGGGTGAATCCATCGCTGACCAACAGCTGAAGCAATTCAAGTCGGAAGCAGAAAATAAAGGAAAGATTATGCGTTCCGGACTCTGGGCCTGGTCGCGCCATCCGAATTACTTCTTTGAGTGGCTGGTGTGGGTGGGCTTCTTTGTTATGTCGTTGTCCTCTGCCTGGGGCTGGACCAGCATATTCGGTATGCTTCTGATGTACTACCTCCTCACCAAACGAACCGGAATCGGATATACAGAAAAACAGATGTTGAAATCCCGTGGAGAAGCGTTTGTTAACTATCAGCGTGAGGTATCAGCTTTCTTCCCAAGACCGCCTAAGAAAGAATCTCCAGTAGCTGGTTGAGCGCCAGGGCGCCAAATCTTATGCGATGCAGAACTATCTTTCCAGCGCCAGCTGCCTGAGCGAGAGGAAGTGCAGGCTGTAGGCAAGGGGTACCAGCAATCCCGGCAACCAGATAAACGGAAAATACCCGACAATCGTGTTGGCCGGTTCGTTGAGGAATACCCTGAATGGCGTCGGCAGGGACAGGATGGCAATGGTGATGATGTTGATCAGCAACCCCAATGAAAGTAAATTCCAAATCAGGCGGACAGTCTTATTGTGACTGAAGTAATGGCCAATGACGGGTGCGGTGGCTCCGGCCAGGATATCAAAATTTCTTCCTTCGAAAGTCATCTGCACCGGAACCAGTTGTTGGATGAACAGCATCCAGAGGATGATTTCAACGAATACCCGGAAAAACTGCAAGCGCGTAATGGCCCGGGTGGACACGTAAGGAAGTAGATCTCTCATCGTACCGGAGAAAGTAATGGTAATCCAGGTCACCAACGGCAGTAACAGGACGATCATGATGCGGGGCGGAAAAGACGAGAAATCCTGAAAGAATCCGGTGGCACTCACCAGACTGATAAATAGCGTCCAGATGACAATACCCAGCCAGAAATTCCTGAATACCCGGTGCTGACGGTCATTGGTCCATGGTGTCAGTTCAATGGCCCTTCGAAGCATTAACAGGAAAGCGGCGTAAGCGACGACGGTGAGGAGTATAAAAGCCCCGGCCGTGATGAGGTAAAGGCTTGATTCCATGATAAGAAGGTCGAAACTGATTAAACGTTTTAAAGTATGACATGGTTTTATCAGACATCCGGAAAATCGGTAACCCACTTCCGTGGAATCTGGGCGAAGTGTTTACTTTTGGGTCCAAATTCTGATTATGTCGCTATCAATCCCCACACGTCCCGCCCGCACCTTTCTGAAAGAATCATTTCAGGTCAACAACTGGTCTGACCTCAAGCCTTATTTTGATGCCCTGCTGGAACGTCCCCTCACGTCGGCGGAGGAGCTGAAGGCCTGGCTGCGTGATCGGAGCGAGCTGGAATCGGCCATTAGCGAAGACCTCGGCTGGCGTTATATTAAGATGACATGTTACACGGAGGACAAAGTGTTGGGTGACCGCTATACGGACTTCATCCAGCATATTCAGCCGGAGATAGCTCCTGTTTCGGATGCGTTGAACAAAAAGGCTGCCGCCTGTCCATTCCTGGCGAATTTGGCAAAGGAAGAAGGGTATGATATCATGACCCGCAACCTGAAGAAAGACATTGAGCTCTTCCGGGAAGAAAATATTCCGCTGTTTACCGAGATCAATACCGAGTCGCAGAAGTACGCCCAGTTGTCAGGCGCCATGACCGTGGAGTGGAAAGGGCAGGAACTCACCCTGCAACAGGCTTCCGTGATGTTGCAGGAAACTGATCGCGCGCTGCGTGAAGAGGTGTACCATAAGATCACCGACCGCAGGCTGAAGGATAAGGAGCTGATGGATGAATTGTATACCAAACTTATCCGGATTCGACATCAGGTTGCTGTGAATGCTGGTTTCGGGAATTTCCGTGACTACATGTTCAAGTCCTATGGCCGGTTCGATTACACCCCACAGGATTGTTTTGATTTTCACCACAGCATTTCATCCGAGGTGGTGCCATTGTTGGAAGAGTTGGCCGAAGAGCGCAAGGCCAGGTTAGGTGTTGATCAACTCAGGCCCTGGGATAAGTCGGTGGATGTGGAGGGTCGTGCACCCCTCAAGGCGTTTGATGGTGGCAAGGATCTGACCGAGAAGTCTATCACCTGTTTCAGTAACCTGGATCCCTACCTGGGCGACTGCCTTCGTGTGATGCGCGAGATGGGTCACCTCGATCTTGAATCCCGCAAAGGAAAGGCGCCGGGCGGCTATAACTATCCGCTGGCGGAAATCGGCGTGCCGTTCATTTTTATGAACGCTACCTCCACCATGCGCGACATGACAACCCTCATGCACGAAGGCGGACATGCAGTGCATAACTTCCTCACCAAAGACCTCGCACTCGGTGATTTCAAGAATCCCCCCATGGAAGTGGCAGAGCTGGCGTCCATGTCAATGGAGTTGATCTCCATGGACCAATGGAGCATATTCTTTCCAAAGCCTGAGGACCTTGCGCGCGCACGCGCCGAGCAACTGGAAGATATCATTGAAACATTGCCCTGGGTTGCGACCATTGATAAGTTCCAGCATTGGGTGTATGAACACCCGGACCATACACTGAAGCGGAGAAAGGAACAATGGAATGCAACCTTTCAGGAATTTTCGGATACGGTTACCGACTGGCGCGGACTGGAAGAAGCGCGCGACTATCTATGGCAAAAGCAATTGCACCTGTATGAAGTTCCCTTCTACTACATTGAATATGGCATGGCTCAATTGGGTGCCATTGCAGTGTGGCGCAATTTTAAAAATGATCCGAAGAAAGGATTGGCGGGTTATATGAATGCGTTAAAGCTCGGTAACCTCAAAACGATTCCTGAGATATACAAAGCAGCCGGCATCAAGTTTGATTTCAGCACGGCGTATATCCGCGAGTTGATGAAGTTTGTGAGGTCAGAGATGGGGTTGAAAGGGTAAGGAATTTTATTTCACGCAAAGAACGCTGAGACAATACACGCAGAGATCGCAATGAATGCCGATGGCACTGATCTGCGTTTTCTGCATTTTTCTGCGCTATCAGCGGCAAACCTATTGTGCCTACGCCGTATGATCATACATCACCACCCACTTCCCATTCACCTTCTTAAAGACAAGGGTAAACACCCCGTCCAGATTTCCGGATGTCCTGGTGAGATGATACTTTCCGGTGACCAGAAAATTCGATGGTGAAAGGGAAGTCACCTGTAAGATTTCAAACTGCAGCGTACCCATCGCCGCCACATCCGGATAACCTTTCTTATACCCATCCAATGTCGCCTGCCATCCCCGGTTGATGCCCCGTGGACTCATGAACTGCAGGGAGTCCGACTTCCAATACCCGGCCATAAAACCCTCCAGGTCCCCTTTGTTCCAGGCTGCCTCCTGCTCTTGCAGTACCTGACGCACGGCATCTTCTTCCGCCTTCGCATCAAAGGCAGGAGTTTTGGGTTGCGAACACGCCGCCAGTATGGTGACAAAAGCAATCAGGAGTCGTGAATTCATGGTTTTTCGGTTATTCAATTAAAGTTAATAGCTATTTTGCATCTCCTTCTTCCTATGAAAAAAATAACCTTCGGGGATATCGCCCCTCACCTCGTAGCCCTCGGCATTTTTCTGGTGGTGACCCTGGTGTTCTTCAGCCCCATTTTCTTTGAAAACAAGTCGCTCGACCAGCAGGACATCAGCCAGCACATCAGTTCTGCCAAGGCATTGCGCGATTACCGCAATGCTACCGGTCAGGAAGGTCTTTGGGCTCCCGCCATGTTTAGTGGCATGCCGGCTTACCTCGTCAACCTCGAGTGGAGCGATGGGGTGGTGGTGACCCTGAAGAAGGTCCTGACATTGTTCCTCCCTCATCCTGTTTGTAACATTTTCGCTGCCTTCATCTGTTATTACATCCTTCTGCTCAGTTTCCGGGTCCGTCCTTACCTCGCCATCGCCGGAGCCCTCGCTTTTGGGTTGTCTTCCTATATGATAATTGGCTTATCGGCTGGTCACAATGCGCGCATTGGCGCCATTGCATTTATGCCCCTGGTGATGGCCGGTATTCACCTGGCCTTTACAGGTAAGCGCATGCTGGGTATGGGTGTAACCGCCTTGGGATTGTCCTTGCAGTTGCGCGAAAATCACCTGCAGATTACCTACTACCTCATGATGATTGTGGGTGTTTATGGATTGGTGCAGTTGGTACTCGCTATCCGCGAGAAACAACTGAAGGAATTCTTCGCCACCCTGGGTATGCTGATTCCCGCTGCGGTGATTGCTGCGGCAACCTTCTTTGGACAATTCTGGGCTGTTACCGAATACACGCGTTATTCCATCCGGGGTCCTTCGGAGTTGGTAGCCAAGGGCGCAAAAGCCCAGGATGGCTTAACGAAGTCCTATGCATTTGCCTATACCTATGGCATTTGGGAACCCCTGACCTTACTAATACCACAGGCCTATGGAGGAACCAGCATGCGGCATTTTGTGGAGGACCAGAACAGCGAATCATACAAGGCGCTGGTGCAGTCCAATGACAACCAAATGGCTAATCAGCTGGCGCAATACACGAGTGCTTACTGGGGACCGCAATCCTTCACCATCGGACCGTACTATGCCGGAGCCATCATTGTTTTCCTTTTTGTGGTGGGTATGCTCTTTGCGGAACGGAAGTATGTCTGGTGGCTGGTGCCCCTGAGTGCATTGAGTCTTATGCTGAGTTGGGGCGAGGCATTTCCATCGTTTAATTATTTCATGTTCGACTACTTCCCGGGATACAACAAGTTTCGTTCGGTCAGCTTTGCGCTGATCATCATCCTGTTTGCTATGCCCTTACTGGGATTCATCGGCGTTGAGAAATACCTGAGCCAGGTGTCGGTGGCGGCTAAGAAAAAATTATTGATGGCATTTATTGTTGCTGGCGGTGCATGCCTGATGTTGTGGGTCTTTGCAGGAATGGGGAATTACACCCGTGATGTCGAAGCGCAATTACCCCCCTGGTTCCTAAAGGCTTTGCAGGCCGATCGTCAGGGTTTGTTGCAGGATGATGCCATACGTTCTTTTTCTTTCATCGCAGCTGTATTCATTTCCCTCTATTTCAACCTGGCGTCCAAGGTGTCCCCGCTCGTATTTGGGGGGATGATTGTGTTCATGGTGTCTATGGATGTATCGCTCGTGGATAAACGATACTTCACCAGGGATAATTTTCACCGCAAGCGCGACAACTCTTTCTTTGCAGCCAATCCTTCCGACGAAGCCATTCTTCGCGACAAGGACTATTATCGGGTATATAACCTCACCGAATCTTTTTCGATGAATGCCCGCACTTCATACTACCACAATAGTCTGGGCGGCTACCACGGCGCCAAGATCCGTCGCTATCAGGACCTGTATGACTCTTGCATCGCGCGTGAAACGCAGAACCTGGTGCGGGATGCTCAATCAGGTCAATTGGATATGAGCAAATTCGGCGTGCTGAACATGCTCAATACCCGGTACATCATCTATGGACCTGCGGCACAGGAAGTTATTGTTAATACATCGGCCAATGGGCCGGCGTGGTTTGTCCGGGACGTTAGTGCAGTGCCGGATGCGATCACTTCCCTGGGTAAGTTACAGGGGCTTGATACAAAACGTTCTGCCGTACTGGAAGGAGTGGAGGCACCCGCTGTACAATATGACTCTTCGGCGACTGTCAGTTTGCTGGAACATCAACCGCCGATGATGAAATATGAAACACAATCAGCTGTGAATGGCCTGGTCGTATTCTCAGAAATATTTTACCCGAAAGGCTGGCACGCCACGATCGATGGCAATGAAGTTCCCATTTTGCGCGCCGATTATCTCCTGCGTGCATTGGAAGTGCCTGCCGGCAAACATGTCATTGAATTCAGGTTTGAGCCGAAGCCTTATGTTGTAGGCAACAAGGTCTCGATGGCATCAGGCTTTGTCTTGTTGCTGCTGGTGCTGGGCACCGTTGGCATGAGCCTTAAATCAGATCCCAAAAATCAGGCAGCGTCCTGACGTGTCTTCGCGTATGAGCCTCACCAATCACATTGCCCAGGAATTTTATAACCGCTTTCAGAAACAACCTACGTTGGTGATGGCACCGGGTCGCATCAACCTGATCGGCGAACACGTGGACTATAACGAAGGCTTTGTGATGCCGGCGGCCATCGATAAGCATTTTGTTTTGGCCATGACACCAAGTGGCAACGAGAAGTGTAACATCCTGGCCTTCGATTATGATGAAGGCGTTTCTTTTTCCATTCACGACCTCAATCCCGGCGAGGAATGGATCAATTACCTCATGGGCGTACTGGATGGTTTTGGCCGACGCGGGTTACTGCCTGGTGGTGTTGACTGTGTGGTGGGGGGCAACGTACCGGGCGGTGCCGGAATGGCTTCCTCTGCTGCGTTGTGCAGCGGCTTTGCCTATGGTTATAACCACATCTATAACCACCAGCAGGAGCGACTTACGCTGGCCCGCATTGCCCAATATGCAGAGCATGAATTTGCCGGCGTTAACTGCGGTATCATGGACCAGTACGCCAGCTTGTTTGGTGAAAAAGATGCTGCCTTGTTCCTGGATTGCCGGAGCCTGATACACCAGACCATTCCCATATCACTGGATTCGCACCGGTTGTTGCTGGTCGACACACGGGTGAAACACAGTCTGGCCTCCACGGGTTATAACGACCGTCGTGCCTCTTGTGAGGAAGGCCTTGCGGTGATCAAAAAGAAATATCCCGAAGTGATTGCCCTCCGCGATGTCACACGCACCATGCTTTATGAGTGTCAGGACAAACTGGGAGAGGATACTTTCATCAAGAATATGTTTGTGGTGGAAGAAATCGACCGGGCCCAGCGTGCTGCCGAGAGGTTGCAGCGCAAAGACATTCAGGGTTTTGGGGATTTGATGTATGAAGCGCACTGGGGCCTGAGCCAGGCATATGACGTAAGCTGTGAGGAGCTTGATTTTCTGGTCATGCTCGCCGAGGAGGACAAACACCAGGTGACTGGCGCTCGGATGATGGGCGGTGGATTCGGGGGTTGTACGATCAACCTGGTCGCCGCAGGGCAGGAGGAAGCATTTAAAGAGAAGGTCCGGCATAAATATTTTGCTACTTTTAAAAAAGAACCTGAGTTTTATGATGTGCAGCTTTCACAGGGTGTACATGTAATATGACCGGAACCCGAACCACTTATCCACAACTCCTCATCCTCTCCTCATGGAAAAACTAGACTACATTGTTTTCTTCGTCTACTTTGTGATTGTCGCCACCTATGGTTACTGGATCTACAACCGGAAGAAGAAGGCACACGCCGACTCCAAGGATTTCTTTCTCGCTGAAGGGTCACTGACCTGGTGGGCCATCGGCGCCTCCCTCATTGCCTCCAATATTTCTGCCGAGCAGATGATCGGGATGTCGGGCAACGGATTCAAAATGGGTTTGGCCATTTCTGCCTACGAGTGGATGGCGGCAGCTACGCTGATTGTGGTAGCGGTGTTCTTCCTGCCCATCTACCTGCAAAACAAGATTTATACGATGCCCCAGTTCCTGCGGCAGCGATACAATAATACTGTTGCAATGATCATGGCCATCTTCTGGCTCTCCTTGTATATTGTAGTTAACCTCACCTCCATCCTTTTCCTGGGTGCCCTGGCTGTGAGCACGGTCTCCGGACTTTCATTTACACTTTGCATGGTGTTCCTCGCCGGCTTTGCGATCATCATCACACTCGGTGGTATGAAGGTGATTGGATATACCGATGTTATTCAGGTGTTTTTTCTGGTACTCGGCGGTTTAGCGACTACCTACCTCGCGTTGGATCTCGTGTCGCAGCATTTTCAGACCACTGGCACGATGAACGGCCTGAACTTCCTGATGAGCGAAGCCAATGATCATTTCCACATGATCTTCGATGAGTCCAATCCCAACTACGTGAGTTTGCCCGGACTAACCGTGCTGATTGGCGCTATGTGGGTGGTGAACCTGAACTACTGGGGTTGCAACCAATATATTACACAGCGTGCCCTGGGCGCCGACCTCAAGACGGCTCGTTCGGGCTTGTTGTTCGCAGCCTTCCTCAAATTGCTCATGCCGGTGATTGTTGTATTGCCTGGTATTGCAGCCTATGTTTTATATAAGAATGGCATGTTCCAAACTGAAATGATGGCTGGCGGAGAGTTGAATCCTGATCGCGCTTACCCCGTACTGCTGAATCTGCTTCCGGCCGGACTCAAGGGACTTTCCTTTGCAGCGCTGACTGCTGCTGTCGTAGCATCCCTTGCCGGAAAGGCAAACAGCATCTCGACAATCTTTACACTCGACATCTACAAAACCTTCATCAAGAAGGATGCGACGGAAAAATCGCTGGTATGGACAGGTCGTATGGTGGTGGTTGTATCCATGGTTCTGGCCATTGTGATTGCGCCCTTCCTGGGTATCGATAAAAAAGGTGGATTTGAATTCATCCAGGAGTACACCGGCTTTGTGTCGCCTGGCATCTTTGCCATGTTCATCATGGGCTTCTTCTGGAAGCGCACGACGGTAAGTGCAGCACTGTTTGCCATCATCGGCGGATTTATACTCTCCGTGATTTTCAAGTTTCTCCCGGGATGGGTTGATCTTTCCTTCATGCAGGGATCTGGTTTTGCCGTGGTAAACCCGGCGTCAGGTGTGGTGGAAATACCATTCCTTGACCGGATGGGATTTGTCTTCCTGATTTGTGTGGTGGTGATGGTGGCATTGAGTCTCATGACACCTGCACACAAGCAACCGAAGGATACACTCCATGTTGATTTCAAGATGTTCAAGACCGATCCGATGTTCACCGTGGGTGCTTTCATCGTACTCGTGATCCTGGCCACCTTGTACATCAGCTTCTGGTAGTCGCACAGCACTAAATGTTCGCACGCCGTGAATCGCATCGATCGCCTCACCGCCATCCTGATTCACCTGCAGTCAAAGAAGATTGTCAAGGCCGAAGAGATTGCCGACCGGTTTGAGATCAGTGTCCGTACCGTTTACCGGGATGTCAAAGCACTGATGGAAGCCGGTGTGCCCATCGGCTCTGAAGCAGGGACAGGTTATTTTATTGTAGATGGCTATCATCTTCCTCCGGTGATGTTTAACCAAGAGGAGGCCGGTGCTTTGCTCATGGCAGGTAAGCTGGTCGAGCGCATGACAGACCCGTCCGTGCGCAAGTCGTTTGAATCTGCGCTGTTCAAAATCAAATCCGTGCTTCACGTCGACGAGCGCGAATCGCTCGAGATGCTGCAGCAATCCGTGGAAATCGTAAACTGGCCTAAGCCCATGTCGAATGAATTTCCCAACAACTTTCTCACGGATATTCAGAAGGCCATAGTAGGGCAGGAAGTACTAAGCATGGATTATCATTCCGGTGTTGATGAAGTGACCCACCGGGAAATCGAACCTATCGGAATTCATTATTACAGCGGCGGATGGCACCTCATCGGCTGGTGCCGTCTGCGATCGGGCTACCGCGACTTCCGCGCAGACCGGATTAAGCAACTAAAGCTGAGCGGCCAACATTTTGACAAGCGCAACCTCATTTCCCTGCAGGAATATCTGCAAAGCCTGGTGGATGCCAACGGCGACCTGACCAAGGCCGTGGTGACCTTTGATAAGTCAGCCATGCGATATCGCCGCTATCTCTATGGACACGCCACCGAAGAAGACCTGGGTGACCGCATAAGAATGACCTTTCTGATGGGCAATCACGATTGGCTGGCCCGTTGGTTGTTGTCCTTTGGGAGTGCGGTTGTTGTTGAAGAGCCCGAAAGTCTGCAGGACAAAATGATTGCGCTGGCGGAAGAGATAAGAATGCACTACCTCACTGCCAAAGCACCAGCCCACCAGTAGGCTGTGGTTAATACCTTTAATCATCAACCCCCGCGAACCATGAATCGCTTACACCGCCGCAATTTCCTGCAACAGAT
>JBGAMI010000011.1:0-1450 GCA_044223085.1 Cyclobacteriaceae bacterium | reverse complement strand
ATCACCGCACCGTTGGCAGCACTGGCCTTGCCGGCCCTCGCCAATGATCGCTCCGTGTTGGACGCTTCGTTCGACCCGGCAGACGAAAGTTTCTGGGATGCGTTTCAGAAGCAATTCGCAGTGCCGTCCAACAAAGTGATGCTCAATGCTGCCAACCTTTGTCCCAGTCCCTGGTTGATCAATGAAATGGTGACAGAGATGCAGAAGGCCTTGGGCAAGGATGTATCCTTTCAGTTTCGGGCGCAGTTTGCCGCCAGGCGAGCTCTGTCATTGGAAAAATTGGCTGACTACCTGGGTGTTGGTAAAGATGAAGTAGGCATTGTGCGCAACACGTCAGAGGCGAACTCACTCCTTGTTGCGGGCATCGACCTGAAGGCAGGGGATGAGGTAATTCTGTGGGACCAGAATCACCCGTCCAACATGGCGACGTGGGAGCAACGGGCACGACGGGTGGGATTCACCGTGAAGAAAGTCTCGGTGCCTGCCGAGCCACAGCAGGAGCAAGACCTGCTCGCACCCTTTGCCAGTGCGATTACACCAAAGACCAAAATCATTGCCTTCTCCCACATCTCCAACCTTACGGGGATTGCATTGCCGGCCAAAGCCATTTGTACCCTGGCCAGAAGCCGGAACATCATGACCTTGCTCGATGGAGCGCAGTCATTTGGTGCACTCAACCTCAACCTGGCTGAACTGGGATGTGATTTCTATACAGCCAGTACCCACAAGTGGCTGATGGGTCCGTTTGAGAATGGAGTGTTGTATGTGCGCCGCGATCAACTGGATCGTGTGTGGCCGGCTACCATAGGAGCAGGTTGGAAGGATGGTATGAAAACCACCGATGAGAAGCTGTGTGTATTGGGGCAACGGGTGGAGATCACCACCGTGGCATTGCCGGAGATACTGGACATGCATCTTGCCATGGGCAAAGATGTGGTGGAGGCCCGCGTAAGATTGCTGTCATCAAAACTCCGCGAAGGCATTACCGAAAAGATACCGTCAGTGGTCTTCAACAGTCCCAAGACGCCTGCGTGCAACGCGGGAATTGTGTCCGTGAAGTTCGGGGGTAAGCCTGCTGGTGATTTGGCACAGAGGCTATATGCTGACCATGGCATTGCAGCGGCGGCAGTAGGGGATGGCCTTCGGCTGTCACCACATATTTACAATACCAGAAATGATCTGGAGAAAGTAGTTGCCTCACTGAGCAGCCTGGTGAACGGCTGATGAACATTTAGTTAGCCCAGAAGACCAGGTTAGTGCCGGCAACATCGGCCTGCGCCAGTGTCATGACGATGTCGGTGCGACCGAACCGCCACCTGGTTCCCTGAATGGTAATATAAACCGCCTTGGGGTCGTCGGGATCAGCGCTTAGCGTGTAAGAGTATGTGCCCGTAGCGTATCCTGCGTTTGCGCCACCCACCACGGTTAAGAAGCCATCTTTGCCAAATGT
>JBGAMI010000010.1:0-82051 GCA_044223085.1 Cyclobacteriaceae bacterium | reverse complement strand
AACAATTAAACATACGAACATGGAGGCAAGTGAAGTTGGTAAGAAACCAGCTATCGGAGGATTTTTGTCAAAAATTCTCGGAGCTGGAGTAAAGGAGACAGTCGATTCCATAGGAAATGCGATCGACAAAATCGACAAGTCAGATGAGAAGCTTGAACTTCAACTGAAGTACAAGGAACTTCTCATGAACATGGAAGGAGCATGTATTGATTATGAAAGCAAGCTCCTGGAAACGAAATCAAAAATTATTGAATCAGAAACGAAAGGTGAGAGCTGGTTGCAACGGAACTGGAGACCCATACTCATGTGCATCTGCATGTTTATAGTTTTCAATAACTACGTGCTTGTGCCATACTTCAACCTTCCTGTAACTACTCTTGATGACCACATCTGGACTTTGATGGACTTGGGTGTTGGAGGTTATGTAGCAGGTCGTTCATTGGAAAAAATCAGCGAAAACCTTGGGCCAGTTCTCTTTAATGTGAGAAAAAGGAAAAAATAATTTTGGAAGTGGTTTGTAGGTATATATTTAAGGAGCCAAAGAATGGGTGCGGTGGGATTGAAGTCTTCGCGGTGGACTCCGGAGAGACTTAAACAATTTAAAGGATTTGAAAACTTTAGTGATGAAGAAGCAGAAAGAGCAATAGATACAATAGAAAGACTGGCTCGCATCTTGCTTTCAATTCACATGAAAAACTATCAAGAAAATGGAAAATTTGAAAATTCTTCAAAACTTCGGGAAGGGTCAAAAGAAAATCAAGAGTGGTAGTAAGAATGCAATTATTTATACACGAGTATCAAGCAAAGAACAAACGGAAAATCTGAGTCTTGAAGTTCAGCTAAAAGGGTGTGAACAATTTGCCATCAAGAACTCACTACACGTGAAAGGAAGATTTGGAGGAACATACGAGAGTGCTCAGACAGATGAAAGAAATGAATTCAAGCGAATGGTCAACTTCGCAAAAAATTATAAAGAAGGAATTGCTTACATCGTTGTTTACAGTCTCGAAAGATTTAGCCGGACAGGTGAAAATGCAATTTGGTTATCAAGGCAATTAAGAGAGTTAGGAATTACAATTGTTTCAGTCACTCAACCAATTGATACAAGTAATCCTTCAGGAGTATTACAACAAAACATTCTTTTCTTATTCAGTCAGTACGACAATGATTTAAGACGTCAAAAGTGTATTGCTGGAATGAAGGAGAAACTCATGAGAGGTGAATGGGTTGGTGGCGCTCCAGTAGGTTATTCTTATGATCGATCAGATTCGAGAGTTCAACGAATTGTTCCCAACGAACAGGGGAAGTTGATACGTAAAGCTTTTGAAATGAAAGTCCATGAAAAGCTTTCAAACACAGAGATCGCTGAACGACTTTGGAAGCGCGGATTAAAACTAAGCAGGAAGAGAATCTCAGAAATATTAAGGAATCCATTTTACTGTGGATTCCTTTCTCATTCTTTACTGGAAGGACAAGTGGTGAAAGGAAATCATGAACCTATTGTTTCCGAGAAAATCTTCTTTCTGGCAAACGAGGTTATTAAAGAATCTAAAGCCAATCTTTCAGGGTACAAGCATAAAAAGGAAAATGACAATGTTCCTTTAAAGCAATTTGTTTATTGCGCAGAGTGTGGCACTCCGTTTACTGCTTATATCGTTAAAAGTAAAAAACTATATTACTATAAGTGTAATAAGATAGGATGTAAGTGTAATAAAAGTGCCAAGCATCTTCACGCTCGTTTCCAAGAGCTTTTATCAGCATTCCAAACAAATGAATTGTGGGTGCCCGTATTACGAGATAAAATTCTTGAACAGTATGAGGAAGTAGTTAAAGAGAATGCTTCAGGCAATAAGGAAATAAAAACTAAACTAACAGAACTAAAACAGAAGCTTGAAAAAGTTGAGGAAAGATTTGCGTATGGTGAAATCGATAGATCGATTTATGAGAAGATTTCAGAAAAGTTAAAGGCTGAGTTAACGGACTTAGGCAATGAAATTGAAAAGTCGTCTTTGATTTTATCGAACCCACGAGACCAGGTGAATAAAGTACTCGAAATCATGTCTAATTTGGTGAATTTGTGGCTTTCTGGCGGGTCTCAGGAGAAGAAGAATATCCAAAATCTACTCTTCCCGAAAGGATTATTGTATGATCGGAAAATAGACCATTATCGAACCGATGAGGTCAATCCAGTACTCACTCTAACTTACTCATTCTCAGAGTCGCTAAGACAAAATAAAAACGGACAGGAAGGAAAAATTCCTCACCTGTCCGCTTTGGTAGTCCCGACAGGAATCGAACCTGTATCAAAAGTTTAGGAAACTTCTATTCTATCCATTGAACTACGAGGCCTGGTCGAATTGACCAAAGAGCGCCAAAGGTACAAAAAAGAGTTCTCCCGCCGGAAGGGTTATGTGACAAATCGAACCATGCCACCAAACCAGGCGAGGGCTGTTCCGTTAATTCCTCTATGAATCGCCTCCGCTCCGCCTGCATCCTGGGAATGACCTTATTAACATATACCTCGATGGCACAATTAGTAGCCTTTGAAATTCACGAGCCAACCCTCATTCCGGAAGGCATTACCATCGATTCGACAACCGAAAAATTCTATCTGACCAGCATTGCCAAAAACAAAATCATCGAAATATCTGGAAGCCAGTCAACAGATTTCATCCAACCGGGACAATATGGTTTCGTTGGCGGGCTGGGCATTCATGTTGACGGCAACCATCATGTGCTTTGGTCCTGCTCAGGCGACTTTAATGGCCACGCCTACACCACCGGAATATTCGGGTTCGATCTCAGGACAAATAAACTGGTGTACCGGTTTTTTCTCCCAACAGATACCAGCAAAAATTTCTTCAATGATCTCGCCATTGCAGATAACGGTGACCTATTTATTACGAATTCAGACGGCAATTCAATCTGGCAATGGAAGTACAAAGCGCCTCGTCCTGAAGAAATGAAACTGCCCGCGGTTGCCGAACCCAATGGCATTGTGTGGGATGAAGACCGCAGTCTCCTTTTTGTGGCAACCCGAAAAGGGTTGGTGGCATTATCACCAGCCACTAAAAAACTTCATACCCTGGCCATGCCCGATGGTGAAACATCCACCGGACTTGATGGGCTGGTATTTTACAAGAACTCAATCATTGCCGTGCGCAACGGATTTCGCGACAAAACCAAACATGGTATAATACGGTTCTATATGTCATCCGATGGGTTATCAATTATCAAGACCCGGGCAATTGATCAGCATAACCCGATGTTTGATATTCCAACCACCCTGGCAATCCGGGGCAATCAGTTGTTTGTGGTCAGCAATAGTCAGATGGACTTGCTGGATGAACACAAGAACATCGGTCGTCAGCGCGCACCCAAAAATCCAATTATCCTGAGTTATACGTTATCCGACTGATATTGGGTGGAATCAATATAGTTCGGGTAGAAGGTGATGTGCCTTTGCTTTACTTCCTCAAACAAGAACTTTCGCAGTCCGTCTACATTGATTCTGTTGGTGGCTGAAATAAAAACCGTGTGCGCATAGCCCAGGTCCCGGTAATACCCGCGGAGCATCTCAACATCGGTACCCTCGGGTAACCGATCGACCTTGTTGAGGATAAGTACAGCCGGAATACTCCCCGCCCCTATTTCAGCCAGTGTCTTGCTCACCACTTCAATCTGATTGTCATGGAAGGGATGGGATATATCCACCACATGAAGTAACAGGTCTGCCTCACGTACCTCATCCAGTGTAGACTTGAATGATTCGATCAGGTGGTGCGGCAACTTCCGGATAAATCCTACGGTATCAGACAAGAGGAATGGAATGTCTCCGACGACGACTTTGCGAACGGTGGCATCCACGGTTGCAAAGAGTTTGTTTTCTGCTTTCACATCCGACTTGGAAAGCAGGTTCATGATCGTTGATTTTCCCACGTTGGTGTATCCTACCAGTGCCACGCGTACGATATTTGTTCGCGACTTGCGCTGGGTAGCGCGTTGCTTCTCAATTTTCTCCAACTCATCCTTGAGCAACGTGATCCGGTATCGGATATTCCGGCGGTCTGTTTCAATCTCCCGCTCACCAGAACCACCGCGCGATCCTGTTCCGCCACGCTGACGTTCCAGGTGGGTCCACATGCGTGTTAGTCGTGGCAATAAATACTGATTCATGGCCAACTCCACCTGTGTACGCGCCTGGGCCGTCTGTGCACGCATCAGGAAAATATCCAGGATAAGTAAACTTCGGTCATATACCCTGACCTTGGACTCCTCAACCCCTGCATTGAATTCTTTTTCGAGGTTTCGCAACTGACTCGGGCTGAGGTCGTCATCAAAAATTACATTTCGAACCCCTTCACTCTTAATAAATTGATTGATTTCCTCCAGTTTACCCTTTCCGACAAATGTTCTTACATCCGGGTGCGGCAGGTTCTGGATAAACTGTTTTTTGGTTGTAATTCCGGCCGTTTCGGCCAAAAAAGCCAATTCATCCAGGTGCTCCTGAATCACTTCAGGCAGTTCCCGGTTTGTGCTTACCGATACCAATACGGCAAATGGGTTTGATTTGGTGTTTTCCATCGAATTTGAGTGTCAAACTTACAACCTGCGATTTTACCGGGAGTTACTTTTCGCTAGTTTTGTGGCATTTACAGGCAGTTTTTCCCGGTAAACCTGACTTCGGTCCATTTTTGGCTTCATGAAAGTTGCGATAGTTTTAAATACCTCCTGGAACATCTACAATTTCAGGATGAACTTTGTTCGGGCTCTCATCCGACAAGGTTATGAAGTACATACCATTGCCCCTAACGATGAATTCACCCATTATTTAACCGAGGCGGGCTGCCATCATCATCCTGTAAAAATGGATAGCCGGGGAATCAACCCGATTAAGGATACTGCCCTCATCATCGAACTCTGGTCCATTTACCGCAAGGTGAGACCTGACATCATTCTGCACTATACCATCAAGCCTAACGTATACGGATCACTGGCAGCTTCATTTCTCCGAATACCCTCCATTAATAATGTGTGTGGCCTCGGAACCGTTTTTCTGAAAGACAATTTACTCTCCAAAGTCGCCAAGTTCCTGTACCGCTGGACGTTCCGATTCCCCCGCAAGGTATTTTTTCAGAACCCGGATGACCAGAATTTATTTATTGACCAGAAATTGGTGTCTGCTGAGCATACCGACTTGCTCCCGGGTTCAGGCATTGACCTCCATCATTTCGCACCCGCACCTTTTCAGCGAAACAACAAGTTTACATTTCTCCTGATCAGCCGTCTTATCACCGACAAGGGTATTCTGGAATACGTTGACGCGGTTCGTAAGCTCAAAGAATTGGGTATTGAAGCCAGGTTTCAGATTTTAGGTGCCAAGGACCCAAAACATCAGCGCGGAATTCCGCTTGACCTGATTGAAAGCTGGATTAACACCCAGACCATTGAATACCTGGGCACTACCCGGGATGTGCGGCCGTTCATTCATGCTGCCGATTGTATTGTGTTGCCCTCCTACCGGGAAGGCACGCCACACACGTTGCTCGAGGCCGCAAGCTGTTCAAAACCCATTATTACCACCAATGTTCCAGGTTGTCATCAGGTGGTGGAGCACCTGCACAACGGGTTGCTGTGCAAAGTGAAGGATGCGGATGACCTGGCCAATACCATGCGCCAAATGGCAGCCATGGATGACAATACCCTTCGTTTTTTTGGTGAAAATGGGCGTCGGAAGATGGAAACTGAATTCGGCGAAGACCTGGTTATTAATAAGTACATCGCTTCCATCAAAGAAGTGGAGCTCGCCGGCTAGTCCCGCCGGGACCCCGAAATTGGTAAGAATTCGATAAGTTTGCAGTTGACCCATACACACTGTGAAGGATTTCCGCCTGTCATTCCGCCTGCTGTTTTGTTTGGCCCTGCTGTTGGGTGGGTGTGCATCCTACAAGCAAAATATCATGCTCAGGACTCCGGAGGACTTCAAGTCCGCCCAGGTAACCCGTGAAATACTGCAGGCTGAGAGAAACTATGTGATTCAAAAAAATGACTACCTCAAACTGGAGGTTTTCACCAACAAAGGCGAGCGCATTATTGATCCAAACCCAGAAGTTTCCAGGCAAAACGGGACATCCGACAGCGGTCGTCCGCAACCCCTGTACCTGGTAGACCTGAATGGCATGGTGAAGTTTCCGGTTGTTGGAGAACTAAAACTGGAATCGATGACCCTTCGACAGGCTGAGGGGATACTTCAGGCGGAGTACAACAAGTATTTTGAAGACTGTTTTACTGTATTGACATTTCAGAACAAGCGCGTGATCATGTTGGGTGCTGTGGGCGGTCAGGTGATATCCCTGAACAACCAGAATGTATCACTGGCTGAAGTGCTTGCCCTTTCAAAAGGTCTTGCCAATGATGCCAAGGCAACCAACATCCGATTGGTACGCGGTGAGCAGGTATTTCTCATCGATTTTAGTACGGTCGCCGGATTTCAGGCAGGCAACATGATCGTTGCACCCGGAGATATTATTTACGTAGAACCCGTCCGGCGTCCCCTGGCAGAGGGGTTGCGTGATTATGGAACACTCCTGAGTTTGTTCATCAGCACGTTATCACTCATCCTGGTTGTTCGAAGTCTGAAATGAGCAAGCAACAAAATCCGCAAGCAACAGACGCCCTTGAAGGGTTTGACCCGGATAAACTATGGGTCTTGCTCAAAAAGAACGCACCCATTATTGTGCTTTTGTTCTTATCGGCGAACCTGGTCTCCTATCTCACTATTCGATGGACGAAAGACGAATTTGAATCTTACTCCGAACTCAAACTCGAAGTAAAACAAGATGCGACCGCATTGGGCATTAAGCAATTTGCCGAAGATCAGAACCGCAATCTGATAGCCGGGGAAATTGAACAAATGAGATCCAAGCTCTTCTTTAGCCGGGTACTTGATTCGCTGGATTTATGGATAAGCTACTATAGCCTTGGCAATGTACTGGAGCATGAAATGTATCACAGGTCTCCATTTCAAGTCAGGTGCATTGGTAATTCAGAAGCGTATCTGGATCAACCCATTTTTGTTGACTTCCTGGAGAATAACCAATATCAACTGTGGGTGGGTGAACAGGGTGCAAAACTAACCGGAGTTCTCGGAGAGGCTGTTGCGCTGAAGGATGCAAACTTTGTTATTGAACTCGCTCCAAACGCAACACCTGATTTTAAGAATCACTTCTTCTTTATCATGAATAGCCGCAACCGGCTTCTTGATTTTCTTTCCGCCAATCTTCGAATCGAACCCATCAACTTCGATGCCAATACCATTCGGGTGACTTTCCGGGATTTCAATCCATTGAAAGTATACACCGTGGTAAACAAAATTGATTCCGTTTATCTCTACTACAGCAATGAACAAAAAAACAGGGCCAACAAACAAAAAATAGACTGGCTCAACCAGGAGCTTCGCCAGGTTGAAAGCAAGATGGAAGGATTTGAAAACTACTTTGAGGATTTCACACTGAAGAACAAAAGCAGTGATCTTACCTCCGAGTTGAGACAGACCATCTATGCGCTTAATCAGGTCGATTCACAACGGTTCAGCCTGAATAAACGCATCCTGGAACTAAACGGGTTTATGGATGAACTGGCCAAAGGAAAATCCGCGCAGGTTACTCCCAAGAACTTCCTGCCTGATTACCTCAATACCCGAATCGAGGAATATCAAAAACTCATTCAGGCCAAAGAACGACTGACGCTGTCTTATAAGGACAATACTTTTGCCTATCAGCAGAAAGACCAGGAACTTAACGCTACCCGGACTACCCTGTTCACGCAATTGTCTGAAATCAAAAAACAATGGCTAACCGCCATGGTAGAGCTCAACCAGAAGAAAGAATCGCTGGAGAAAAAATTCGCCGGCATGCCGGATAAGAGCACCCAGTACTCGAAAAACCAGCGGTTCTACAAACTTTATGAAGAGTTTTATCTGAGCATGATGCAGGCCAAGGCAGAATTTGAAATTGCCCAGGCCGGCAGTACCCCTGATTTGAAGATCCTGTCTTCTGCCGTTCTTCCCAACAGACCCGTCGCACCCAATCGCTACCTGATTCTCGGTATTGGGTTCGTTGCCGGGTTGGTGCTTAACTTCTTTTTCATCAGCATTGTGTACCTGGTGAGCAATAAGATTACCAGCTTACAGGAAATTGAACGGTCCACCCATGTGCCTGTATTGGGTGTTATCCCTGAAATGCGTCGCAACACGGCAAGCCCGTTTTATATCGTAGAAAATCCGCGCTCCATCGTGAGTGAAGCCATCCGTACACTGCGAACCAACCTCGACTTCTTCACCTCATCAGAAACAAATAAAATCATTGTCATCTCCTCAACCGTGTCCGGGGAGGGTAAGTCTTTTCTGGCGATGAACCTGGGTGGCATATTGGCATTGAGTAACCGCAAGGTTATTCTGTTAGACCTGGATATGCGCAAAGCCAAGGAGATTCTGCACGCGCGCGTGAATGACCCATCCAAAGGCATAAGCACCCTGCTGATAAACAAGACTTCGCTGGAAGAGAGCATAACAAAAACCGATTTGGCGGGATTTGACTACATACCGTCCGGTCCGCATCCTCCCAACCCGTCTGAATTGCTGCTCAGCAAGGCCTTCGAGGACCTGCTCACCGAACTTCGCAAGCGGTATGATTATATCGTTATAGATACGCCTCCTGTGGGCCTTGTTACCGATGGTATTATGGCCATGAAGAGAGCTGATCTTTCTATTTATGTGGTGCGGGCCAATTATTCCAGGAAAGAGTTTCTGAGTAACCTGGAACGTATTGTAGGTATTAATAAACTAAGTCACGTTGCCGTTGTGCTGAATGCACTGCCTACATCTGGCAAAACCTATGGGTATGGCTACTATCATGAAGATCAGAAAAAGAGAAGTCTGATCAGAAAAATATTCCGAAGCTAGTCGTGTTTTCCTTTTTCTCCCGTAAGCCCTCCGCTCCGTCACGCCCCCTCGTGACTGATATGCATTCGCACTTGCTGCCGGGGGTGGACGATGGTGCTCAGACTCCTGAACAGTCATTTGCGATCCTGGATCATCTGATCTCCCTGGGGTATGAAAAAATCATTACAACGCCGCACATCATGTCAGACTATTATGGCAACACCCAGGAAAGCCTGACGAAAGCGATGCATGGATTTGAACCCCTGTTACGCGGTGCAGGTTACACCATTCCTTTCACATGTGCTGCCGAGTACTACCTGGATGAAAATCTGTACAACCTTGTTAACACCAAACAACCCCTGTTGACATTCGGCGACCGCTATCTGTTGTTTGAAACCAACGTGATGAGCGAACCATACCAACTTAAGGAATTCATTTTTTCCTTAACCACACAAGGATACAAACCCGTACTGGCTCATCCGGAGCGCTACCAATATATGACGCTGGAGAAAGCAGAAGACCTTCGCGACCGCGGTGTTTTGCTGCAGATTAACCTTCTTTCGCTAACCGGATTTTACGGTGTGCCAATGCAGAAACTAGCCGAGAAATTGATTGATCGTAGTTGGGTGGATTTACTCGGATCGGATTGCCATACGCTTCAACAAGCGCAGTTGCTGAACAAAGTTCAACAGAGCAGAAGTTATCGAAAAGCCCTGGACCTTCCCCTAATCAATTATTTCGTATGATGCGGATTGCCATTACCGGCGCATCAGGTCTGCTGGGAAGTCATCTTATCGATACTTTTCTACAAAAGGGATACAGCGTGATTGCAGTTGTTCGCAATCCGAATACGCCGTTGACCAGGCCCGGCGTTGAAGTGCGCGTTGCGGATGTTCAGGACCCCCTCTCTCTCATTGAAGCCTTTGAAGGCGCGGAGGCAGTGGTGCATGCTGCCGGATTTGTTTCATTTAATCCGCGTCACCGCAGCAAAATATTTGAAGTCAATGTAGCGGGCACCGCGCATGCAGTGAATGCCTGTCTGCAACTCGGGATAAAAAAATTAATTCACATCAGTTCAGTGGCTGCTTTGGGCAGAAAATCCGGAACGGTGCTGAACGAGGATAGCAAATGGATCGATGTGCCCGCTTCTCCCTACGCCATCTCCAAACACCGGGCTGAACTGGAAGTCTATCGGGGTGCTGAAGAGGGATTGCAGGTGTCTGTTGTTAATCCTTCTGTGATCATCTCAGGCACCACCGATCGAAGCAGCGGGACGTTGTTGAATTATGTATGGCATGAACGACCGTTTTATACCGACGGGATACTTAATTATGTAGATGCACGTGATGTCGCTGAGGTGGTGAGCTTGCTGACTGCCGCTCCTCGTGCAGGCCAACGTTTCATTCTTAATGGCGGGGCTGTGGGTTACCGTGAATTCTTCACGCAGGTTGCTCATCGCATGAATAAGAAAGTGCCGGGTTGGCGCTTGCCGGCCTCATTGGCATGGTGGGCTGGCGCTGCCGAAGAGTTTCGAAGTATAATCCTCAATCGCGAACCGATGGTAACGCGCCAGTCTGCGGCGATGACCCATCAGGTATTTCAGTACGATACCCGCCGTGTGGTTGAAGACCTGGGATTTACCTTCCGCCCCCTGACTGACACCCTTGATTGGGCATGTGAAGCCTACCGGCGAAATGTTACGGGGAACAAATAGGAATTACAACTTGCTCGCCATCAAAGTTTGATGGACTTTTGACCCGAAAAGCCGCTCAATCCACAAGGGAGGGCTCTTTTTAATATTCGTGACCAGTTTTGTATTTTGGTCCAACCCTTTACGAATGGCGCAGGAATTCAGAAAACGGGAAGAGGAAGAGGAGTTGATCAGAAGTTTCGAGGAAATTCTCAAAAAGAAATCGAGCGTCTTTTTTGATCTGGAAGCTTACGAGACCATCATTTACTATTATCTCGACCGCGCCAAGCACAAAAAAGCGCTAACGGCCGTATCTATGGCGATGGCGCAATATCCGTTCTCCACCGAACTGATCGCCGTCAAAGCGCAAATTCTTTCCAACCTGCAGCAGTACGATGAGGCGCTTGAACTGCTGGAGCAAGCCCTCAATCTGCACCCGACAGATATCGACATGCTACTGTCGATGGGGTCTATTTATTCATTGCAAGGCAAGCACGAAAAAGCGGTGGAGATATACGAGCAGGCCCTCACCTTCTCCGAAGAAGACAAAGATGAAATTTACTACAGCCTTGGATTGGCTTATCAAAGTCAGGAGGACTACGAAAAAGCCATTGCCTGCTATAAAAAATCCGTAGAAGAAAATCTGAACCACGAAGGTTCACTGTACGAACTTGCGTACTGTCTGGATATTGTGGGGCAATTGGAGAACAGCCTCTCGTACTATCGCAAGTTCATAGACGAAGATCCGTTCTCGGCTGCCGCCTGGTATAATCTGGGCATCGTCTGCAATAAACTGGAATCATACGAGGAAGCCATAGAAGCCTATGAGTATGCGTTAGCACTCGATGAGAATTTCGCATCAGCGTGGTTCAATATGGGCAACGCCTTCATGAACCAGTTGAAATATACCAAGGCACTGGAGGCATTTCAAAAAACCATTGACATTGAAGGACCAAGTCCGGAAGTATACTGCTGCATGGGTGCTGCCTACGAAGGGTTGGAGCAATACGACATGGGTTTAAAATATTTCCAGAAGTCGACCAAGCTTGATTCGATGTACGATGAGGCCTGGTTCGGAGCCGGAAGTTGCCTTGAAAAACAAGAGAAGTGGTATCAGGCCCTGCACTTTTTCAACAAAGCTGTCAAGCTTGATGCCCAGAATGCGGATTACTGGAAAGCTGCTGCACACGCGGAGTTCAAGATCGGTAATACCATCTCCAGCATTAGTGCTTACGAAGAAGCCAGTCAACTGGGACCTGAAGACAAAGAAATCTGGTTGAACTGGTCTTTTATCTACTACGATCGCGGAGAATATGACAAAGCCGTAGAGGTGATGCTTCAGGGTATGGAGGAAATTCCGGATGAGCCTGAATTTTTTTATCGCATTGCCGTGTACCTGATTGAAGGAGGCAAATTCAAGGAAGCATTTAATTATCTGGAAAATGCCTTACTTTTGAACTTTGAAGGACATACAGTCCTGTTTGATTTTTTTCAGAAGCAAGAAACGCAAAAGGCGTTATACAAGATCATCGACCAATTCAGAAAAGACAATCCCTCATGAACTTTACGTTGAAGAATCTTCCTGAGCGAACCATCAAGCCCAGGCAAATAGGATTTACCATGGCCATGGATAAGGGCCTTAGTGTACGACAGGCCGAGGATTTTGTAAGCATGTGCGCAGATCATGTGGATATCGTGAAATTGGGCTGGGCGACTTCCTATGTCACCCCTACTCTGAAAGAGAAAATCAAGGTGTATAAGGATGCTGGCATCCCCTGCTACCTGGGTGGTACCCTGTTTGAGGCGTTCATCATCAGGGATCAGTTCGATGACTACCGTAAATTACTGGACAAATACAATTTGCAATTCGCTGAGGTGTCAGATGGATCAATTGATCTGGACCATGACAAGAAGTGCGATTATATCAAGCGCCTTTCTCAACAGGTAACGGTACTCTCTGAAGTTGGATCGAAAGACGCTGACAAAATTATTCCTCCTTACCAATGGATCGAGTTGATGCAAAAGGAACTCGATGCCGGTGCCTGGAAAGTAATTGGTGAAGCACGCGAAGGTGGTAACGTGGGCCTTTTCCGTTCTACCGGTGAAGTGAGGTCCGGACTTGTTCAGGAAATTCTGACCAAGATACCATTCGAAAAAATTATCTGGGAAGCTCCGCAGAAAGCCCAACAAGTTTGGTTTATCAAATTACTGGGCGCTAACGTCAACCTGGGCAATATTGCACCCGAAGAAGTAATTCCGCTTGAAACCATCCGCCTTGGATTGCGTGGAGACACCTTTCTGCACTTCCTCGGCCTTGAGCGGAAGAAAGATAAGAGCACCCCACCCTTTCAGGTGGATTAATCAATCGGGTTAAAACCATCTCGCTGTGCGTAGAACAAAAGACTATTTGCTGCTGTACCTGAAAGGAATAAGCATGGGTGGCGCCGATGTGATCCCGGGGGTTTCTGGTGGTACGGTCGCCTTTATTACCGGGATTTACGAGGAACTCATCAATTCCATCAAGTCCATCGATCTCGATGCCGCCAAATTGCTGCTTCGCTTTGAAATTGCAAATTTCTGGAAACGCATCAATGGCAGCTTCCTGATTTGCGTGCTGGCCGGGATTGTAACAAGCCTGTTATCCCTTTCGCGGTTGATGACCTATCTGCTGGATACTTATCCCATACCTGTATGGTCCTTTTTCTTTGGCCTGATACTTATTTCGTCGCCGCTCATTCTACGCGACATTAAGAAGTGGAATGCAGCTACCGTACTTTCATTCTTGGTTGGCATAGTGGCGGCCTATATGATCACCGTACTTTCTCCCACAGAGACCCCCACCAACCTCTTTTTCATTTTCGGATGTGGCGCCCTGGCCATTTGCGCTATGATCCTTCCCGGAATTTCTGGTGCATTTGTGTTGTTGCTGATTGGTAAGTATGAATATATGATCACGGCCCTGATCAATTTTGATCTGCCGGTCATCGCCGTATTTGTCGTCGGTTGCTTTATCGGTCTGGTTAGTTTCTCCCATGTCCTCAGTTGGGTGTTGGCGCACTATCGTTTTGCCACGCTGGCTTTGCTCGCCGGATTTATGATCGGATCACTCAATAAAGTTTGGCCGTGGAAAGAGGTGATTCGCTGGAGACTCAACCATGAAAACATCCAGGTGCCCGCATTTGATCAGAGCATCTGGCCAGGCCAGTACGCCCTAAAGACCGGAGACCCACAATTATTTTACGCTATATTATTTGCTGCCTTAGGCATTTTTCTCGTAGTCGCCATTGAAAAGACTGCTGAGTACTTAAAGACTAAAAATTAATCCACCCCATGGAAAAGAAATTTGGACTTATCGGTCTGACTGTCAGTCATTCGTTTTCGAAAAACTATTTTGACGAAAAGTTCTTTCAGAACGGCCTTCGCGATTACCATTATGACCTGTATCCGCTGAATTCTATCGATGACCTCCAGAAATTACTGAGTGATAATCCTGACCTGGTTGGGCTCAATGTGACCATTCCGTACAAGGAGCAGGTGATCAAGTACCTCAGTGAAATAGACTCCTTCGCCAAAACCATTGGTGCTGTAAACGTGATCAAAATAAAGGACGGCAAACTGAAAGGTTACAATACGGACAGCGACGCATTCCTGGAGTCGATTGCCAAATGGTTTCCCAATCAAAAAGGATCTAATGCCCTGGTGTTAGGTTCGGGTGGTTCCTCCAAGGCTGTACAGGTAGCGTTGAAGAAACTCAATATTCCTTTTAAGGTAGTTTCCCGCGATGAAAAGTCTGGTGACCTGTCATATGAAACCCTGGAGAAGCAACCGACGGTGCTGAAGCAGGCAAATCTGGTGATTAACACCACACCACTGGGTATGAGTCCGAATACCAATAATATGCCGGCCATACCGTATGACCAGCTGGGCCCTGATCATTTTGTCTACGATCTGATTTACAATCCAGCAAGAACAAAATTCCTGCAAAAGGCAGAAATGTGCGGTGCCACCATTAAGAATGGTCTGGAGATGCTGCATTTCCAGGCTGAGAAAGCATGGTCCATCTGGAATAACGGATAACCTGAGCAGCCGCTTTGTGGCGGGTTATCCATAAATTTGCTGCTTAACCCAGGCAGCTTGGACTTCCAACTTACCAGCGAATACGTTCCAACAGGTGACCAACCGGTTGCCATTGAAAAATTAGTGAAGGGCCTCTCTGAAGGAGAGAGCCACCAAACCCTGTTGGGGGTTACCGGCTCGGGGAAGACATTCACCATGGCCAACGTGATTGCCCAAACGAATCGGCCCACCCTGATTCTCAGCCACAATAAAACGCTGGCCGCGCAGTTGTTTGGCGAATTCAAGCAGTTCTTTCCAAAGAACGCGGTTGAGTTCTTTATCTCCTACTACGACTACTATCAGCCCGAGGCCTACATTCCCTCCTCCAACCTGTACATTGAAAAGGATCTTTCCATCAATGAGGAAATTGAAAAACTCCGCCTGAGTGCAACGTCCTCGTTACTGACCGGAAGGCGTGATGTGGTTGTGGTGGCGTCCGTGTCCTGTATATATGGTATTGGTAATCCGGAGGAGTTTGGCAAGAATAGAATTCAGCTTCGGACCGGAGAGGTCATTGCACGCAACCGTCTGTTGTTTTCGCTGGTTGACATTCTGTACAGCCGCACTGAAGTCGATTTCAAACGGGGCACCTTTCGGGTAAAGGGAGATACTGTCGATATCTTTCTGGCCTATGCCGACTACGCCGTACGCATTTATTTTTTCGGTGACGAGATCGAGTCGATCCAGCGCATTGATCCCGCATCGGGAAAGAAAATTTCCGATGAAAAGGGCGTAACCATTTTTCCGGCCAACCTTTTCGTTACGGGCAAAGACGCTTTGCAACAAGCCATCCGCGAAATACAGGACGATATGATGTTACAGGTGCAGATGTTCGAAATGGAAAAACGACACCTGGAAGCAAAACGACTGAAGGAGCGAACAGAATTTGATCTGGAGATGATGCGTGAATTGGGATACTGCAGTGGTATCGAAAACTATTCGCGGTACTTTGATCGGCGCAAAGCCGGCGACAGGCCCTTCTGCCTCATTGATTATTTCCCGGACGACTATCTCCTCATCATTGATGAAAGCCACGTAACGATACCTCAGGTACGGGCCATGTGGGGAGGTGATCGTTCCCGTAAGGCCAACCTTGTTGATTTCGGGTTCCGGCTCCCCTCGGCCCTCGACAATCGCCCTTTGACATTCAATGAATTCGAGACGCTGGTGGGCCAGGCTGTTTATGTGAGCGCTACACCCAGTGAATATGAACTCCGGAAATCGGAAGGTGTCGTGGTAGAGCAGATTATCCGGCCTACCGGCTTGCTGGATCCGGAAATCGACGTAAGGCCCAGCAAGAATCAAATCGACGACTTGCTGGAGGAAATCGACGAACGGGTAAAGAAAAAGGAGCGTGTGCTCGTTACTACGCTAACCAAGCGGATGGCGGAAGAACTCACCAAATTTCTTGAGCGGGCATCCGTAAAATGCCGTTACATACACTCAGAGGTGGCTACCCTGGACCGTGTTGAAATTTTAAGGGAACTCCGGCTGGGGGTATTTGATGTACTGGTTGGGGTAAACCTGCTGCGGGAAGGTTTGGACCTTCCGGAAGTTTCACTGGTGGCCATCCTTGACGCAGACAAAGAGGGCTTCCTGCGCAATGAGCGATCGCTGGTGCAAACCATCGGCCGGGCTGCGCGCAATGTGAATGGCCGCGTCATTATGTACGCGGACCACACGACAGAGTCCATGCAGACCGCCATTGATGAAACCAATCGGCGCAGAAGCATACAGATGGAATATAATAAGGTGCATGGTATTACCCCGCAAACCATCATCAGGAATAAAGATTCGATTCTGGGACAGACTAAAGTGGCTGATTCCAAGAAATCCGGGAATAAGTTTTACGTGGAGAATGAAGCCACGACCCTGGCGGCAGATCCTGTTATGGCTTACCTGTCGAAAGAAGAGTTGACCAAGATTATGGAGAAGACACGAAAGGAAATGGAACGTGCAGCCAAAGACCTCGAGTTTATGGAGGCAGCCCGACTGCGCGACGAATTCCTTGCCTTACAGAAACTTATCGAAGAGAAATCACCCAAAAATTAACCTATCCATTTTTTTATGAATCACTACCTCGTTGCATTTTTTATGCTGGTCTCGGCATCAGCTATGGCGCAGAGTACCCATGATTTTATGGTTACTGGCGGTTTGGACGCTATTAAAACAGACAACGTCAAATTGTTTGATAAGGCTCAATTGGGTTTTGATGTCAGTTACTTTATTGATCGCCGTTTTGCGGTTGGTGCGGGTGCCGAGCTTTGGACCACCCGACAGAAAAACTCATTCGTCATGGGAGCCCGGTGGTATGCCAACGATAACATTTTTGTCCGCTTTCGCGGATTAATTGGTGCCAACGATGCCGCACTGGGAGCAGGCTATTCCAAAGCCGTCAAAGACAACTGGCGACTGGAGGCGATGGGCGACTACTACTTCAATGGCTCTGCCTTCGGTATTCGTGCAGGTGTCGCCTACATCATTCGAAGAAAATAACCGGGATTCAGGATCACAAAAAAGGGGCTGTCCAATGGCAGCCCCTTTTCTTTTCATTCAGACTTAAGATCAGGCGAAACGACGGGCAACTTCTTTCCAGTTTACCACATTCCACCACGCAGCACAATAATCCGGCCGGCGGTTTTGGTAGTTCAGGTAGTAAGCATGTTCCCATACATCAAGTCCCAAAATGGGTGTGCCCTTCACTTCAGCTACGTCCATGAGGGGGTTGTCCTGATTTGGTGTGGAGGTAATAACCAATTTACCAGAAGCATCTTTCACCAACCAGGCCCAACCTGAGCCGAAGCGTGTGGTGGCAGCGGTATTGAATTTTGTCTTAAACTCATCGAAGGTGCCAAAAGCAGCGTTGATGGCATCAGCCAGTGCACCAGTCGGCGCACCGCCAGCATTGGGGCCCATTACCGTCCAAAACAGAGAGTGGTTATAGTGACCCCCTCCATTGTTGCGCACGGCGGCCGGGTGCTTTGAAATATTCTTACAAATTTCTTCGATGGAGAGGTTCTCCTCGGGTTTACCCGCCAAAGCAGCGTTCAGGTTTGTAACGTAAGCGTTGTGGTGTTTGCCATGGTGAATTTCCATAGTGCGCGCATCGATATGCGGCTCGAGGGCGTTGGTGGCGTAAGGAAGTGCTGGAAGTGTAAAGGCCATAGTTGCTGATTTTTGTTAGTCAAATATACTATCCCCGTAGAGGGTGAGAAAGGTTTTACTGAAATAGATTCCGGTCATGGCTTTCTGGCTAATTCACCCAACGTTCGAATTCCGTGTTCAACGCGGTCCGACCACGGGAGTCCGAAACTCATCCGGAAACAGTTGCCAAACCGTCCTTGTGAAGAGAATATCTGCCCCGGAGCGATACCAATCCCTGCTTTCAGGGCACGTTTGTGCAGTTTATAGGTATCCATCTTCTTATCGAGTTCAAGCCAAAGTGCAAAACCACCTTGTGGACGTGTAACACGCGTCCCTTCAGGAAAGTTCTCGTGAATGGCCTGGATGTATCTCAAACACTGGGTGTGTAAGGCGCGGCGCAGGTGCCTCAGGTGTAGTTCGTACCTGCCATTTTCAAGAAACTCAGCAATAGCAGCCTGCGCCAGGGTATTCGTGGCCACCGTATTCATACGCTTCAACCGGATCACATCTTCCGTAAACCGGCCAGGCACCGCCCAACCGATCCGATAGCCCGGCGCCAGGGACTTAGAAAAAGAGCCACACTGAATTACGATACCTTTCTTGTCAAACGATTTGCAGGTTCGTGGCCGGCTCTTGCCAAAATACAACTCGCCATAAATATCATCTTCAATCAAGGGCACGCTGTGCCGGGTAAGCAACTCCACAAGTCTCTTCTTTTTTTCGTCCGAGAGACAACTTCCCATGGGGTTATTAAAATTGCACACAAACAGGCAGGCCCTGATATTAAATTTCCTGATAGAACCTTCAAGTACATCCAAATCAATGCCCGAGGTTGGATCTGTGGGGATCTCAACTACTTTCAAGCCCAGGCTTTCCATCACCTGAAAAATTCCAAAATAGGTCGGACTCTCAATGGCTACGGCATCGCCGGGCTTGGTAATGGCTTTCAGGGTTAATGACAGCGCTTCCATACAGCCAGCTGTCACCACGATGTCGTCTTCGCTGAGGGTACCGCCCCAATTAAAGGAAAGTCGTGCGATCTGCTTGCGCAGTTGCACATTACCCTGGATATGTTCATAGTTCAGACAATTGTCTTTTGCCGAACGTAATGCCTGAACAACGGCTTTGTTCAATTTTGCGGCAGGCAGCAGTTCTGCAGCCGGAGCTCCCAATGAAAAATTAATCAGCTTATCCGAGCGCAGGTCATTGTATACGCTGCTGATCATCTGGTCGATGGTCACCGGGATCGCCTCCTCGGCAGGCTTTGCACACCGGGGGACTTCGAGCATATGCCGCGGGGAGAACTTCACGTAGTATCCGGATTGTGGGCGTGCCTCAACCAGTCCTTTGCTTTCGAGGTGGTAATAAGCCTGAAATGCGGTGCTCAGGCTTATCCCCTGCTCCTTGCTGAGGGTTCGGACGGATAGCAACTTATCGCCAACCTTGAGGGTTTGCTTTTCAATCAGGCGTTCAATCCGGTCTGCTACTTCCTGATACAGGTGATCTTGTGTGGTTTCGGTGCGCATGTGTCAATTAAACTGATCTGGTCAAAAATAGCGATTCTGAAACTGTTATTTTAATAAACCACATCCGACTTTTGATAAAAATTTTATGTGGTCCGTGAAAACGGTACTTCGGGGTCATGATTAGAATAATTACGCTGATCGGTCTGATGTCGTTACTCCTGGCAACAGCTATTTATGCTGTTGATCAGGACACGGTGAAATCCAAAGAACGCCGCTCTCACTGGCGGCTCACCCTGCGCGCTCACTCCAAAGCTATTTTCAATTTTGGTGGCCGGGTAGGAAGTGACAACCCAACCACTGATATCAACTTTACCTACGACCGCAAACAGTGGGGATTCCTCGTATTCAAAGGGCAAGACCTGGTAGACCATGGTACGTTTTACAACTTTGCGTTGATCACGGTGTACAAGAACCTGCACCTGTCTGACAAATGGACGATGACCCCGTCTATTGGTTCATTCCTGGAAGAACAAAACGCCATTGTCGATAGGGGTTCGGATGTGGTGTTTCTGCTGACCACTTCATTCCGGTTGAACAGGAAGATTACCCTGGAGCATATGAGCCTGTTGGGTAATCTCGTCTTTGAGCCCGAGGAGCGCGATTGGGTAAATCGTTTCAGGGCACTATACACCAACAGGCACCTCGATGTGATTGCGTCTACCTGGCATAACAATCAGGTACTGGATAACAGTTGGTATTGGTCTGCAGGGTTGAGCGTATCGTATAGCCGTATTCGCCTGGACGATCACCTGCAGGCCAGTGTTGGCCTGTCTGGTCTTGTCATGATCCGCACTTCAGACCCCGTAATCAATCCACAGAAGCACACCGCCATGATTACGTTTTCGCTCATGGCGTTCCGGTAGCGGTTGCATCTCAAAGGTGGAATAAATACATTCGGAATATGTATAAACACTTTCGGGTTGAGGTCACCCAATGGGTAGCCCACGTTATTATAAACAGGCCGCAGAAGGCGAATGCCTTGCACCAGGAAGCCTGGATCGAACTCAAAGCTATCTTTGACAACCTCAGCAGTGATGGAGGCGTTCGGGTGATCGTACTTTCAGGAGAAGGAAAATTATTCTGTGCAGGTATTGACCTGGAGTTATTGATGTCGGTGGTTGAATTCGAAAAAATTCCTGAACCACAAAGAACCCGTGAATTGTATGAGATGATCCTGCATTTACAGGCTTGTGTGACAGCCATTGAAAAATGTAACGTACCAGTCATTGCGGCCATTCACAATGGTTGCATTGGCGGAGGATTGGATATTGTGGCCGCCTGCGATCTGAGGTACTGCACGGCTGATGCCTACTTTACCATCAAAGAAATTGATATGGGCATGGTGGCTGACCTGGGCACGCTGCAACGGTTACCCAAATTTGTAAAACCGGCGGTGGTTACAGAAATGGCATTTACCGGAAGGCATGTTGGTGCCGCTGAGGCCAGGGAGATTGGGCTGGTGAATGATTTCTTGGACACCAAAGAAACCATGATGGCAGCCGTACAACAGATTGCTGATACAATTGCCTCGAAGTCACCCATCTCCATCCGGGGCACCAAAACCATTCTGCAGCATACGCGAGACCATGGTGTGTCCGAAGCGCTGGAATTTATGGCCCGCTGGAACGCCAGCAAACTATTGTCTCCAGACCTCAAGGCGGCCTTTCAGGCGGTACAAAAAAAGAAGACCTGACAGGCCTTTAAGACCTATCAGGAGTTTGAGCGGAAAGCCGAGCGCATCGTATCCTGGTCAAAACCACTGGCCAGGGTTCCCTTGGTAGCATAGACATACAGGGCTGTATTGAAAATTGAGGTCGCGACTCCGAAAATCAGGATGGAGAGAAGGATCATCAGGACACCAAATCCAATACCAATCAGCATCCCGATGGAATCAAATGCCATACTCAGCCCATAGGTCAGACCAGCGCTAACCACGATCACTGCAAAGACCACCAGGAACTGGATAAGTCCAAGACCAAAATGCCGGATCAGGCTCTCACCCCAGGTTTTCTTGATTACTTCAACCGACTTTTTGATCGCATCGAATGGTCCCAGGCCGTCGTACACGATACCCGGAACGACGAAGATGGTTACGATACCCCAGGCCATACCTACTAAACTCAGGATAATGGACGATACAATCTGACCACCCTTGCCCAGGCTACGGGAAGCGTTTTCGAGAATTCTCAGCAGCAAACCCACTGAGGCGGATACCAGACTCCACTGGAGGATGAGGCCCAGACGGGACATGGCAAACTGGAAGCTCTCTCCGAAAGTAGCGTCACCACCTTCAAACCTCACCTTGCTGGTGTACACCACGCATACATTGAAAAATGTTGCCACAAATGCCAATCCAAAATAGGCAACGAAAATGATGGCATACTCTGCCAACTCAAGACTGCGCTGGCCACCCTCCGGATCATCTTCAAAAGTGCCAAACCAGACCAGGGGTACCACCATCGCCAACAAATAAAGCCCTGAAAACAGAAATGAAAGAATAGCGAACCATAACAGCTCGCGATCTTTATTAATTACCGAGAAGCTAAGCTTGGTGATCAACCAACTGCGGGAAAATGCATTCATACGTTTGGGGTTAGGTTTAGCAGATCCGTTCAATTATGATTTTTTCAGGAACTCTGTCCGAAGCACAATGCTGCTTCCGTTAATCCGGCAATCCACCTCGTCGGGCTCATCCGTGAGCTTAATCTTCTTCACCACCGTGCCGCGCTTGAGCGTGAGGGACGACCCTTTTACCTTTAGATCTTTAATCAGGGTGACGGTGTCGCCATCTGCCAGCAGATTGCCATTACTATCTTTTACATCCATGGTTCATTCAATTTTCAGATTCAAATTTAATAAAATTGACCTAAGTCCGGCCCATTTCACAAAGTCCTTATCTTTACTTACCAAGCCTTCCGTATGAAACCAGCCCAACTCATCATTGTCTTATTCCTGTTCTTATCTGCTTGCCAGCCCGGAGACCCATCCACCCCGCGCATGCGTGAGCGGGTAGCAGGTCTGACGGTTTATGAAGTTAACATCCGACAACATACCGCTGCCGGCACATTGAGTGCATTTACCAATGACCTCCCCCGGCTTAAAGAACTCGGTGTTAGTGTGTTGTGGATTATGCCTGTTCAGCCTATCGGGATCAAAAACAGAAAAGAACCCCTTGGAAGCTATTATTCCATACGGAATTACAAGGAGATAAATCCCGAATTTGGAAGCGAGGCTGATTTCAAAACACTGGTGGACAAGGCCCATCAACTAGGCATGTATGTAATACTGGATTGGGTTCCCAACCACACCGCCTGGGATCATCCCTGGGTGACCGAGCATCCCGACTACTACGCACACGACGAAAAGGGGAACATCACACACGAATCTGACTGGCTCGACATCGCCCTCCTCAATCACAAGAATCCGGAAACACGCAAGGCCATGATCGAAGCCATGAAGTTCTGGGTCACCACATACCAGATAGATGGATTTCGCTGCGACCACGCCGGGCACGAAATACCGATGTACTTCTGGGAAGAAGCGCATGCAGCCCTGGATCCCATTAAGGATCTTTTTTGGCTCGCTGAATGGGATGGCGCACGCATGCACCTGAATTTTGATGCCACCTACGCATGGCCATTGCTTCATATTACCGACGATGTACTTCCCGGTAAGGCCAATGCCAATGATATCGCAGACTGGATCGATCAAGACATTCACGAATATGGTCAGCAACCCTTTCGGCTAACGATGATTACCAACCACGATGAAAATTCCTGGCATGGCACAGAGTTCGAACGTTACGGAGCCGGGGTGAAGACATTTGCCACATTTATCTTTACGGCCTATGGCATGCCCATGCTATACAGCGGGCAGGAAGCAGGATTAAACAAACGACTTAAGTTCTTTGCCAAAGACACCATTGACTGGAGCGACCCTCAACAATTACAGCCCTTTTATCGGAAGTTGGTGAAACTCCATCGGGAGCACAGCGCCTTGTGGGCAGGAAACTACGGCAGTCAGCCTGTAAGAATCAATGAGCGCGATAGCATGACCTACGCCTTTCTGAGAACAAAGGGAACTGATGCGGTGGTGGGTATATTAAATTTCTCTGCAAATGCCGCCAATGCCAGGCTAATTTCACCGTGTCCTACCGGAGTTTATCGGGATTACTTCAGCGGCGAACAAATCAGCCTTGCGCCCGGAACGACCATCCCATTAAAGCCCTGGCAATACCTGATCTTGTTGAAATAAGATTCCGATCTCACGTTGTTTATGTAGTTTGAATTCAACAAGGTCTTCAGGTCACCCACACTTCCTTTAGCTTTATACCGTCTCCGAGGTTGCCCTTTGGTTTTGGGCATCAAAACTGATATGGTCAAAATAGTAAAAACTGAAACTGTTTTGTATCCGTTAAACCGGGAAAATTTGTCTCATGAATTCAGCACCCAAAAAGAATCTTCTGATCGCTTACATAGCCCTGGGGGCCGTCTGCGTGATCTGGGGCACGACCTACCTTGGATTGCGGGTAGGCGTTACACAATTCCCGCCATTTCTCTTTTCGTTGCTGCGCTTCACCATCGCCGGTCCCATCCTTGTGGCCTTCATGCTCACCGTAGGCAAGGCATCATGGCCCGACCGTAGTACACTCATACACCAGGCTGTGAGCGGATTGTTTATGGTTACCCTGGGCATTTCTGTGGTCGGATGGTCGGAAGTCTATATTTCATCAGGCGTGGCTGCCGTGATCTGCTCGATGATGCCTGTCTGGACCATCCTGATCAACGTGCTCATCACCCGCGATGAAAAGCCAAACTGGTTAATTGTAACAGGGCTTCTCACCGGTTTATCGGGCATCCTCCTGATATTTTGGGAACACCTGAGTGAATTCTCTGATGCCAACTATACCCTGGGGATCGCCCTTACCTTTGCTGCCAACCTCTGTTGGGCCATTGGCAGTATCTATATCAAAAAGAAAAACAAACACTCCAATCCTTTTCTGAATGCAGGTCTGCAAATGGTTTTCGGAGCGCTATTTCTTCTTCCCATCAGTTTACTGCTTGATGACTATTCCTCCATTCGCTGGTCGGAGCCCGTTGTCTATTCCCTGATCTACATGGCCTTGATTGGATCTGTCGCGGCGTACGCGTGTTACTCTTACGCCATAAAGCATCTACCGATGACCATCGTGTCTCTCTATGCCTACATCAATCCCATTGTGGCCGTAGTCCTGGGTTGGTTGATTTTGAGCGAAAAGCTCAATTCTCAAATTCTCATTGCGATTGGCATCGTCGTGTTAGGGGTATATCTGGTCAACAGGGGGTATCAATTGAAAACGACTGGCATCAAAGCAACCGAACCCGAAGAAATTTTACTCGAAGAAAATTCTTAACCACCGACTATGGAACTTGTCATTTATCAGGTTGACGCTTTTGCTGAGCAACGCTTTCAGGGGAATCCGGCAGCTGTCGTGCCCCTTACCTCCTGGCTGCCCGATCAGTTACTGCAAAACATTGCCCTGGAAAATAACCTGGCAGAAACTGCATTTTACGTAAAGGAACCAGGCGGATATCATATACGATGGTTTACACCAACCACAGAAGTTGATCTCTGCGGCCACGCCACACTTGCCACGGCTTATGTGCTGATGAACCATGAAGGATTTCTCGAAGAAAAGATCACCTTCAAATCCAAAAGCGGACCGCTGTCCGTTTCCCGCAAAGGGAAGCAATTGGTGCTGGACTTCCCGGCAGATACCCTGACACCAGCTATGTTACCCGAAGCGTTGGGCAATTCATTTCATATAAAACCCACCCACGTTTTCAGGGGTAAGACCGACTTCATGCTCGTATTCGAGAATGAATCACAAATCAGAAGCCTTCAACCAGACCTGATACGCCTGGCCTCGGTGCCGTGTCGCGGAGTGATTGTTACGGCGCCTGGCGACAAAACCGATTTTGTATCGCGTTTCTTCGGACCGCAGTCTGGCGTTAACGAAGACCCGGTCACCGGATCGGCCCATACCTCCCTAACGCCATACTGGGCGAGCAGGACTGACAAGCGTAACCTGTCCGCCATCCAATGTTCATCACGAGGTGGACGCCTGGACTGTGTATTGCGTGGCGATCGGGTAGAAATTGCTGGTCAGGCAAGTCTTTATCTCATTGGCAAAATCTTTATAGATTGATTATGTCTAAAACACATCAATACAAAACATCGGTGACCTGGACTGGAAATGAGGGCAGCGGTACCAGTGACTATAAGGCCTATTCCAGAAATCACATCATCGGCGCAACAGGGAAACCAGAAATACCTGGCTCCTCCGATCCAGCGTTTCGAGGTGATGGATCGCGCTATAACCCGGAAGACAGTCTGGTGGCCGCCTGCTCGGCATGTCATATGCTTTGGTACCTGCACCTTTGTGCCGTCAATCGGGTAGTCGTGGTAGCTTATCAAGATGAAGCATCCGGTACCATGGTTGAAAACCCGGATGGCAGCGGTCAATTCAAAGAGATCACGCTACGTCCTGTAGTAACCGTAAAGGATGCCAGCATGAAAGACAAAGCCATTGCATTGCACACACAAGCACATGCGCATTGCTTTCTGGCCCGGTCTGTTAATTTTCCTATTCATCATGAACCCATGATACAGTTCCTGTAGCATCACATGAAATCAGTGAAAATATTTTTACCTTAACAAAAAACTACTCCTATGACTGCCGCACCTGCGCTTGATATTCAAAAGACCACTCATTCACGCCTTGCCGAAACGGATTTTAATAACCTTGAATTCGGAAAATATATCGCTGACCATATGGTTCTGTCAGACTGGAAAGGTGGCAACTGGAGCAAACCCGTGATTGTACCCTTTGGTGAATTGCGTATGACGCCGGCGATCCTTGCCCTGCATTACGGTCAGGCGATCTTTGAAGGCATGAAAGCATTTCGTCGTGCGGACGGCAGCATTACGGTCTTCCGTCCACAGAAACACCACGATCGGATGAACAAATCCCTGGAACGGATGTGCATGCCATCGATCTCTTACGACATGTTTATTCAAACCCTGCATACCCTGATCGACGTTGATCGTGATTGGGTGCCCGGTGGTGAAGGGGCGCTGTACCTGCGTCCGCTGGTGTTTGCTTCCGAATCCCGCCTCGGTGTTAAAGTAGCCGATCAATACAAGTATGTGGTACTCACCAGCCCGGTTGGACCCTATTACAGCAAACCATTCCGTCTGAAAGTTGAAGACCACTATACCAGAACTGCCGAAGGTGGTCCCGGTTTTGCCAAGTGCGCGGGGAACTACGGCGGCGCTTTTTATCCGACTCAGGTGGCACGCCAGGAGGGCTTTGATCAGGTGCTTTGGACCGATCACAAAGAGCACAAGTACATCGACGAAGTAGGCATGATGAATGTGATGTTTGTGCTGAACGGAAAACTTGTTACCCCCAAGCTGAGTTCGGCGATCCTGGATGGTATCACCCGGGATTCGATTCTTACGCTCGCCCGCGAAGCAGGGATTACCGTTGAAGAACGACGCGTATCGGTGGATGAACTGGCGGAAGGATTCAAGAACAAGTCACTGACTGAGGCTTTTGGTGCCGGCACTGCTGCCGTCGTCGCCCCCATCGCCGTTATCAATATCCATGGCACGGACTATTCATTACCTCCGGTGGCTGCAGACAGTATTCAATTGCGCATGAAAGCAACACTGGCCGGCATTCGCAATGGCAGTATAGCGGACAAGCATAATTGGAATTATATCATTCCAGCCTGATCCCAAAATCATGAAAGCGGCCCTCTTTCGGGAGAAGGATACACCGCTGCTGATTGCAGATGTGCCCAGGCCCATACCGTCGAAAGACCAGGTGCTGATCCGCATTGATACGGCAGCACTCAATCACCGCGACCTTTGGATTCAGCGCGAGCAAGCAGCACCGTTGTCATCGCCCGTGATATTGGGTTCAGATGCATCAGGAGTTGTTGAGGCAGCCGGTGAAGGGGCGGAAGATTGGGTTGGAAAAGAAGTGATCGTCAATCCATCCATCGACTGGGGTAAGAATCCGATGGTGCAGTCCAACACCTTTAAGATCCTTGGATTCCCGGATCACGGAACTTTCGCTGAGTACCTGGTCATTCATCAAAAGCAGTTGGCTGAAAAGCCGGAACACCTTACTATGGCTGAAGCAGCGGCAGTACCTCTCGCTGCGCTCACCGCCTATCGCGCCCTATTTACCAAAGCCCGCGTACGACCCGGTGAGCGGATACTGGTCACGGGAATCGGGGGTGGAGCTGCGCTCTGGGCATTGACCATGGCACATGCCTTTGGGGCAATTGTGTATGTGACTTCCTCCCAGAAAGATAAACGAAACAAAGCCCTCGCCCTCGGCGCCAAAGATGCGGTGGACTACAGCGATAACCGTTGGCCAGATCAACTGCGAAGTTTGGTCGGTGCATTCGATGTGATCGTAGACAGTGCCGGCGGACCATCTTTTGGGGCCCTGGTGGATCTTGCGGCTCCCGGAGGGCGCATTGTGAACTTTGGGAGAACGGCTGGCAATATTAGTGAGGTGACCACCCGGACCTTGTATTGGAACCAGATCAGTATCCTGGGAACGACCATGGGTACTGCGGATGAGTTCCTATCCATGCTTGACTTCCTGCACCGGAATCGCATCAAACCGGTCATTGACCGATCGTTTCCATTAGCTGAAATCAATGCTGCATTTGCACACATGGAGCACCGTGAACAGTTTGGAAAAATTCTGTTGACTGTTCGTTCCTGATAACAACAAAACCAACTCTTATGGCAGATCAATTTCCGGTTACCGACAAAACCAAAATCACACGGCTCCCCAAGCGGGGTTCTTATGATAAAGCAACGGTGTATTCGATTTTGGATGAGGCCCTTTATTGCAATCTGGCTTTTGCGTTGGATCAACAACCTTTTCAGATTCCCACGGGCTTTGTGCGCATCAACGACCGCCTGTATGTGCATGGAAGCGTGGGCAGCGGGTACCTGCGCGACCTCGTGGCCAAAAAATTACCCGTATGTATCGGCGTGACCTTCATGGATGGTTTGGTGCTCGCTCGCTCGGCCATGCATCATTCAGTTAACTATCGATCCGTGATCATTTTTAGCACACCGCGCCTGGTAGAAGATAAAGACGAACAGTACCAGGCGCTGGAGTCGTTTACCAATAAGGTATGTCCCGGTCGTTGGGCAGATATCCGCAAGCCCACCGCGAATGAGTGGAAAGAGACCCTGGTCATTTCTTTTGATATTCACGAAGCGTCGGCCAAAATCCGGACTGGACCACCCAAAGACGATGCCGAAGATTACGACCTGGATGTGTGGGCAGGCGTTGTGCCGATGGAGATTACCTATGGTGCACCTCAGCCCGACCCGGCGCTCAAGGCTGGTGTGGTGTTGCCCGGGTACCTGTCTGTTGCCCGGACTAAGGGATAAATCCAGCCGGCAAACCCAAATAAAACATTATCTTTGCGGCTCGAAAGCCCTAATTCACCCCAATAAAAGCGTTTTTTTTGCCGGGAGTGCGATTAGGGTCGTGGATTGAATCAATTATAACTTCAACCAATAGGATCAATGGGCAGACCTCCAGTATTACCAAAAAAGAAAAAAGACGGCTGGTACCTTGAAATTCGTAACAAAGGCGCCAAGACCGGAACCATCATCATTCGCGACAGCGAACAAGCCATGTTGCAGGCCGCTCGTCAGTACGAGACCACAAAAGATGTTATCGTTCTGGGCAAGCACGAGAATGGTAAGCGCGTCGTAGACGAATCACGCAAAAAGGCGAAAGCCTGATTTCTTAAAAAGGCAAATCATCCGAGGCTGACGATCCCGATACGTAGGGTTCGTCGCCTACGGGTGGAAGCGGGGCACCCTTCTCAGATCCTCCGCCGATTTTTTCCAATTTCCACGCACGTGCTTCGGTGTACCAGCGACCGTTGTATTCACGGCTCTCCAGATCAACTGATACATTGACCAGGTCTCCTTCGCTCAGGCGAAATTGATCGATCTTTTCTCCCCACGCCGACAGGCATACTTTCTTGGGATACTGCGCCTGGGTTTCTACGATAAACTCCTGTTTCTTCCATTGGCCCTTTTTTCCCATTCCCGTTTGAGGAGCCAGCAACTGAATGACCTTTCCTTTTAATTCCATGCTCATATTGTAATATCTATTTTGTTCTGATTTGTTGAAAAAACTGTGTGATCAGGCTCTTACAATCCTGTTCTAAAACACCCCGTGCCACTTCGGTGCGAGGATGCAGCAATGGCGTTGAGACGAGGCTATAACCACGCTGTATATCCGAAGCTCCAAACACAAGTCGCTGGAGTTGGACCCAGTGCAGTGCACCGGCGCACATCACGCACGGCTCCAGGGTAACATATAAGGTACACTCTGTAAGGTATTTAGCACCGAGGTAGTTGGAGGCGGAAGTCATGGCCAGCATTTCAGCGTGGGCGGTGGCATCGGTCAATCGCTCTGTTTGGTTATGGGCGCGTGCAATAATCCGTTTCTGGCTGGTAACCACCGCACCCACTGGCACCTCGCCTGCTTCAAATGCCTTAGCAGCTTCCTTAAGAGCCTCCTTCATAAAGTAGGCGTCATCAAATTCCATGACAGGGTGATCCATTCCAGTCGCAAAGTAACCAATCTTTCCTCGCGGCTAATGAACTGAAAAAAAATATCAGGCTTTCCGGCTAGCGTACATGTACGCTGTGCATCATGGCCTTTGCCGTGGCCTGCCAATCCTGCTTGAGGTCTTTCGGACAGGAAAACGTGAAGACCAGGGTCCGGCCCCGCTCAACGAGGTACATGATGTAGGTGTATTTCAAGATCGGGTCCTGATAGCCTTCTTTACGCCGATCGCCGTTGATGCGGGAGTCGAATTCAAAAAATATAAACTGCTTTTTGTGCAGCACCACAATCCCTTCATCGTTCATGTCGAGCCGGTCATACAGGTTGCTCAACCCGGCTTTAAAGAACTTTTGAGCCAAGGGCACATTGGCATCAGGCCAGTTGGTGGCAGAGATATTCACACTAAAATCCACTGCCCGGTCTTCGTTGGACCAGGCGCCCAGGGGTGCCCTTACAGACGGAAAACGCTGGGCGATATCATCCGGTGTCATCGCCATCAATTCGGCTGGGATAGACACAGAAATACCGTTCCCAACCTTGGTTTTAACAAGTTTTCCCGGTGCACCTGCTGTCAACAGCAAAACGCCAAAAAGGCTTAGTATTCGAATCATTTATTCCTGGATGAGGGTATAACGATAACAGTCAACGTTTAGTAACTTGCGCGCCCAAAATTAATCAAATTAGCATGCTACGAACACACACCTGTGGAGAACTCCGGCTTCAGCACGTGCAGCAGAAAGTCACCCTGACGGGCTGGGTACAGCGACTCCGGGACAAAGGCAGTCTGCTGTGGATTGACCTCCGCGACCGCTATGGCATCACACAGCTTTTTCTGGAAGAAGGAAAATCAGACCCTCAGTTGATCGAAGCTGCCCGACACCTCGGCCGGGAGTTCGTTGTGCGCGTAACAGGTACCGTTTCAGAACGCCAATCCAAAAACGATAAGATCCCCACCGGCGAAATTGAACTCAAAGTAGAACAGCTTGAAATTCTCAACGAGTCCAAGACGCCCCCTTTTACCATTGAAGAAAATACCGACGGCGGCGATGACCTCCGCATGAAATATCGTTACCTGGACCTGCGTCGTACTTCGGTTCGTGAAAACCTTCAATTGCGACACAAGATGGCCCAGCAAACGAGGGTGTACCTGGATAGCCTGGGGTTTATTGAAGTAGAGACGCCGGTATTAATCAAATCAACGCCGGAAGGAGCCCGCGACTTTGTGGTGCCTTCCCGCATGAACCCGGGTGAGTTCTATGCCCTCCCCCAGTCACCGCAAACCTTTAAACAATTGCTGATGGTTTCCGGGTTTGACCGCTACTATCAGATTGTTAAATGCTTTCGTGATGAAGACCTCCGCGCTGACCGACAGCCTGAGTTCACGCAGATCGACTGTGAGATGGCTTTCATCACCCAGGAAGATATCTTATCTACGTTCGAAGGCCTCGTCCGTCACTTGTTCAAGCACGTAAAAGGCATCGACATGCCTGCTGTGCCACACATGACATATGCAGAGGCAATGAAGTTTTACGGATCGGATAAGCCAGATACCCGATTCGATATGCGCTTCGTGGAATTGACCGACATCACCAAGGGCAAAGGGTTTCCCGTATTTGATCAATCTGAATTGGTGGTCGCTATCTGCGCTAAAGGCTGCGCCCACTATACCCGCAAGCAATTGGATGAGCTCACCGAATTTGTAAAACGCCCGCAGATCGGCGCCAAGGGCCTGGTATATGCCCGCGTCGAAGCGGGTGGCATAAAATCCTCAGTTGACAAATTCTATGCGGAAGATGAACTGCGGAAATGGGCAACGGCTTGCCATGCCGAAGCCGGTGATCTGATTTTGGTATTGTCTGGCGAAGCGGAAAAAACCCGCAAGGCCATGGGCGAACTTCGCCTCCTCATTGGTGGTCAATTGGGTCTTCGCGACAAGAATAAGTTCTCTGCACTTTGGGTAATCGATTTTCCGCTGTTGGAATGGAACGAAGAAACAAACCGTTACCATGCCATGCATCACCCGTTCACCTCACCCAAGCGGGAAGACATCGCCTTGCTGGACACAGCGCCCGGAAAGGTGCGTGCCAATGCCTATGATATGGTAATCAATGGTACTGAAGTCGGAGGAGGATCTATTCGTATCCATGACCGCCCTACGCAACAACTGATGTTCACCCACCTTGGCTTCACTGAAGAGGAAGCCAAAAAACAATTCGGATTCCTCATGGAGGCATTTGAGTTTGGTGCACCTCCCCACGGTGGTATTGCATTTGGCTTCGACCGATTGTGTTCACTGTTTGGTGGTGCCGACAGCATTCGCGATTTTATCGCGTTTCCCAAGAATAATTCAGGGCGAGACATGATGATTGATACACCGTCTACCATTTCCAATGAGCAGTTGAATGAACTGCAGATTGCAGTCCAGGAGAAAAAGAAATAGCAGGATTCGTTATAACAAGAAAGCCCCGGATTCGGGGCTTTCTCATGTTACCTGAAACCGTCAGCTGAGCAAACGCTTGGTTTCCTCCGCGTCAAATTCAATATCGTCCTCTCCCACCTGATCAAAAGGATTTTCCAGGTGATCCTGGATGTTATCCAGACTTACCAGGATAAAGCTATACAGTACCGGCATTACAAATTCCAACTGGGCGGCAATGTCCTGATCCAGGCTGGCGAAATAAGGTCCGTATATAATCGGGAATACATATATAAAAACCTTGCTGTAGGCCCGCAGGGTAACCGGCGTGCGGTAGAGATAAATGACTTTCAGGTTATCAAAGGCGATTACCATCTTGCTTACATACTGGCTCACCCGCGAGATCTCGCCGCTTTGCACCCCATGCGCGCGCATCTCCATGGTGATACTTGATAATTTTGAAAACAGTTGATAGAATTTTGCTTCGTTTTCAACCCACTCTTCCCGGCCACCCTTCAGAATATCCTTCAATTGTTCCATCATGTCTGAAATAAGGTTCTTTGCTCGCATCGGCAGGTCGGTATCCTTGTCTGAAGTCCAGTCGCGCGTAGCATAGTACAAGGCAATGGCGTGGCCCCTGAAATCAGCCCAGCGCTGGAGGGCCGTTTCCCTGCGGTTGTATGCCGAGCCTATTGAAAAGACCACCGGAAAGACAATGGCGACACCCACCAGCATATCCGGAAATTTTGCCGTGATGTGGTTCGCCACGCACCAATAGGTAGAAACCACCGACAACGCGGTGACAATGAATGTCTTGTAATTGATGATGAGGGAGAAACTCTTTATTATCCTTTTCATGGGAGTGGGGTAATTGGTTCTCGAAGTTTTGGAAAAGACTGCATATTACCAAATTGTTAAGGGGAATACTGCCGCCAATACGCGGTTGCTGACAAAAGTCATCTGCCAGCCAGGGTTGACCGAAATGAGGGAAGGAAGAGTTGGATGTGACTAATCGCGCTTCACGACGGTAGCACTCGCCTGGGCGACAGGAAACACAACAAGGTCAGCAACCACGACATGTGCCGGACGTGTAATGGCAAAGAGGATCAGGTCAGCAATGTCTTCCCCTTTCAAGGCGGTCAAACCTTTGTAAGCTGCTGCTGCGCGTTCAGCGTCACCTTTGAATCGCACTAAAGAAAATTCAGTCTCTACCATACCGGGCTGTATGGCCGTTACCTTAATGCCCGCACTGTTGAGGTCTATGCGCATGCCCCGGGTCAATGCATCGACGGCAAACTTACTGGCGCAATACACATTGCCGTTGGCATACACCTCTTTGCCGGCAATGGAGCCCAGGTTCACAACATGACCTGACTTTCGTTCTACCATACCGGGCAGAATTTCACGGGATACATACAACAATCCCTTCACATTGATGTCCATCATGGCATCCCAGTCATCAACATTACCCGACTGGATGGGGTCCAGGCCGTGAGCATTGCCGGCATTGTTGATCAGTACATCGATCTTCTTCCACGGCGCCGGGAGCGATTGCAATGATTGGGTCACGGCCTCCCGGTTGCGAACATCAAAAGATAACGTTGTTACTTCCGTCCTCGCCGAAAGTTCAGTTTGTAATTTCTTCAGGCGATCAGCACGACGTCCGCACAAGATCAGTTTGAATCCATTTGTTGCAAGCAGGCGCGCCGTTGCTTCACCGATACCTGAGGTAGCGCCGGTAATCAGAACAATACGATGGGTACTCATGGAAGACTCTATTGGAAAATGAAGTAAACTGAAATGGTATTTGTATTCAGGTGTTTGATGGGGGCGCTATACACGCTGGCATCATTTCCCAGCATTTCGCTAATGCCCCGTTGAAAGCGTATCTCCTGTGATAACTTGAAGAGCGGAAAATAAAAATCAAAACCGAATCCGGCATCCAGCGTTAAATTGCGGCTTTTGACACTGAGGTTGGCGGTGGTGGATTGAATGTCATTCTTACCAGAAGCCTCAAACGAAGGCGTAAATCCCCCCAGCATATACATCCTCACATTGCCCCGTCGTTGGGATTTGTACTTCAGCAGGACTGGAAACTCCACCATGGTAGTTTCGATCAGTTGCTGCTTGGTGCTGTTGTTGGTGTAGTAAAAGGTGAGTTTGTGATTATAAAATCCAGCCTTGGGCATAATGCGCAAATCCAGCACCTCATTAAATCGGAGGTTGACCAGGAAACCGAGGGAGAAGCCGGGAGAAAAGGAACCCTGAACTGAATGAACGGTATCAAATGATTGCGTTACAAAGCGATCGGCATATTTAAGTTCGTAGGCGGTGGTGTGAAGTCCGATCACGAAGCCGTAGGAAATTTTCCGTCGATCCCATTCCGGATTGTTTCTACGGGCCCACTTGAAGTGCTGCGCGTGTGACTCAACCACGAGCAACAGGCAAAGGCCTATTTGGAACCCCAGTACAACGAACTTATTCCGAAGGTGAGCGACTTGCATTGAGGGTTTTTATAACCTACATCGGACAGAATCCTGATAAAATCCGGTCCATCAGGAAAAGCCTGAACGGATTCGGGAAGGTAGCTGTAAGCTGCCTGATCGCGCGAAACCCAACGGCCAATCAATGGCAAGATGGCGGTAAAATAAGCGTTGTACAACTGCTTCATCGGGAATTTTGTCGGTCGGGAGAACTCCAAAACCACTACACGCCCACCCGGCCTTACCACCCGCAACATTTCCGACAAGCCACGTTCAAGGTCTTCAAAGTTTCGCACTCCAAAAGCAACGATCACGGCATCAAAAAAATTATCTTCAAACGGAAGTTTCTCTGAGTCTCCGGAACGCAACTCAATGATTCCATCCAATTGACGGGCTTTCATCTTCTGACGGCCTACGTCCAGCATTCCCTCAGAAATATCCACGCCAATTACTTTGGTGGGATTCAGGCGCAACGCTTCCACCGCAAAATCCCCGGTGCCAGTGGCTACATCCAGGATGGCCTTTGGCTGCAGGTCCTTCAACAAGGCAATGGCCTTCCGACGCCACCGGATATCTATCCCCAGGCTGAGAAAGTGATTCAGGAAGTCATATTTGCCGCTGATGCTGTCAAACATCCGGGCCACCTGTTGTTTCTTACTGCCGTTGTCTTCTTTGTAGGGAACTACCACGCTGACGAAGTTTGAATTACGATGCGATTTACCACTTTTAATTGTTAATAACCCGTACCTCCACCCTTCTGTTTCGGGCCATTTTTTCTTTTTTGCCCGAATCCGGAATTCGCGGTTTACGGGAGCCAAAGGCAATGATCTTCATGCGGCTGGCTGGTATCCCGGCTGCCTGCATGACCGCCCTCACCGCTTCCGCCCGCCGTTGCGCCAGGGCATCGTTCAGGGCTTCTGTACCTACCGCATCGGTATGGCCATCGATCTCCAAGTTCGATCCGGCAGGCAGTTGTTGCGCGAACCAACGGATGCTGTCCAATGACGATGGAGGCAACGTCGCCTCACCGTACGCAAAATGAAGGAGCAACTCCTTCACAACTACCGGCGATTCTTTAATAACTACATCACGTTGTAGTTCAACGGGAAGTTGAATCAAATAAATATCTTCTTTGCCAAATCCGCCAGGTCGCTCAGAAGCAAAATACGCCCGCTTGCCATCGCGGGTGCTTACCCAATAGCTGTCGTGATGGGGTGTGTTGATGGGTGCACCCAAATTCAATGCGGGCGTCCAGGATCCTTTTTCCAGTAATGACCGGAAGAGATCATAGCCACCCATGCTGTCATGACCGCGTGAACTGAAGTAGAGGGCATAGCCATCATTGTCGAGAAAGGGACTGTCTTCATCCCATTCGGTGTTAATGGATGGGCCCAGGTTTTTAGCCGGAAGCCAGGTACCATTTTGACCTTTCTCGATCAGGTAAAGGTCAGATCCACCGAGTCCACCCGGTCGCTCGCTCGCTACAATCAATTTTTTGCCATCGGCGGAAACGGTCAATGAAGATTCGCGATACTGTGTATTCACCGGATAGGGCAGTCGCTGTGGTGTAATCCATTGCGTGCCATTGAAATCGCTCACGAGGATATCGCCACCATTCTCATCAGTGTACAGATAAATATGATTGCCATCGGCTGACAACGCAACTGCAGAATTGTGATAGGCATTATTGATGGGTTTGCCCATGTTGCGGACATTCTCCCAGCTGTTTCCTTCCGGGCGTGCCACCCACACATCTTCGTACGGGCGTCCATCACTGTACAGTTGACTGCTGGTATTTCCCTGCAACCGCCGGGAGGTAAATACCATCATCGATTCATCGGCATTCACCGCTGGTGCATACTCCTCCTCTGCAGAGTTAATAACTGCTCCGAGGTTGGTGATGGTGTAGTTGCGGGGTGCCGCCATCAGTTTCTGTCCGGATTCACATTCTGTGATGCGCTTCTCCACATCCCAGTGGCCTGGCTTTACAGATTGGGCATTGAGTTTGGGAATTAAGCCCCGGAAGACCACCAGTGCAGAGTCAAATTTTGACTGTTGCTGCAAACCGAGTCCCTTGCGATACAAATCCTGTACCGACTTACCCTGCTGGCCATTAACCAACCCGGGAATCGTCATCAGTAAGCCCACCCAAAGTATCTTTAAACTGTTCATGCGCGCCAAAGTTCGGTAAATTAAAATTCACGGCGCTTAATGAATACCTTTGCGGCTATGGTTATCAAGTCTGCGGAATTTGTAATGAGCAACACGGACCCGTCGAAATGTCCGGAAGGGCGCCGGGACGAATTTGCGTTCATTGGCCGATCTAACGTTGGCAAATCTTCCCTCATCAATTTGCTCATGGACCGCAAGAGCCTGGCCAAGACTTCTTCCACGCCGGGAAAAACACAGACCATCAACCACTATATCGTCAACAACAAGTGGTACCTGGTGGATTTGCCTGGCTACGGGTATGCCAATACGCCCAAAGAGATGAAATACGTGTTTGGCGGGATGATTGCCACTTATTTGAAAAAGCGTACAAACCTGATCACCACGTTCGTTCTGCTTGACCCCAGGCATAACCCGCAGCCGATCGACCTGGACTTCATCCGCTGGATGGGAGAACAGCAGTTGCCATTTGCCCTCGTCTTTACCAAAACTGATAAGCTGACCCGCCACGATCTCAATATGTCGCTGAAGACATGGACAGAAGCACTTCAGGAGACCTGGGAGGAACTCCCACCCCTGTTTATCACGTCAGCTGAAAAGCGTGTGGGCCGTGAGGAGTTGCTCAAGTACATCGGCACGCTTTTGTCCAAGTATTAAATCATTATTTTTGTGCGCTATTAATAACCTGGCTGTATGGAATTGAAAGAATTGGCGAGTGTATCCGGTAAAGGAGGGCTCTATCGCATTGTTAAACCCGGCAAGACCTCTGTGTTACTGGAGTCGTTGGATGAAGCCAAAACCCGTCTGGTGGCCAGCACCAGCCACCGCCTTTCGCTGCTGGACGAAATCTCCATCTATACCAACACGAAAGAGGGCACAACACCACTTCGGGATGTGTTGTTGAAAATTAAAGCCAGCTACCAGAATGATCCCGGCGTTGATGGTAATTCAGATCCAGGCGAACTGAAGGCCTTCCTGAAATCAGTACTACCGGAGTATGATGAGGCGCGTGTGTACGTCTCAGACATCAAGAAACTGGTGAAGTGGTATGCCACCATTTTACAGTACGCACCTGAGGTTCTGGAGACCCCGGCGAAAGCAAGCTAACCCCTGGTCCGGTCAGGTTCTATCTGGCAAACTGTTCTGCCTTTTCCACCATCTTCACTGAGCCCACATAAAAAGGTGTTCGTTGGTGTAGCGTAGTAGGTTGAATATCAAGAATCCGTCCTTTTCCATCGGTGGCCCTGCCCCCGGCTTGTTCGGCAATAAACGCCAGCGCATTACACTCGTACATCAACCTCAGTTTTCCTTCAGGCTGCTTTGGGGTGGCCGGATAAATGTAAATACCTCCCTTCAGCATATTGCGATGAAAGTCCGCCACCAGGGAGCCAATGTAGCGGCCAATATACTTCCCATCCGACTTGCAATAGTTCAGGTATTGGGTGACGGAAGCGGGAAAGGTGTTGGCAGATCCTTCATTCACAGAAAATATTTTTCCATCCAATGGCATTTTCATGTCAGGGTGTGACAGGAAGTATTCTCCCAGCGTAGGCTCATAGGTAAAGCCGTTCACACCATGGCCTGTCGTGTACACCAACATGGTAGAAGACCCATACAGGATATATCCGGAGGCCACCTGTTCACTGCCCTTCTGTAAGATATCTATTTCGGCAATGGGCGTACCTACCGGACTCTTTCTCCGATACACTGAAAATATTGTTCCGATGGAGACATTGACATCGATATTGGATGACCCATCAAGCGGGTCGATGGCAATAACATACCGGCCTTCGTTGTTAAGGTCCACATAGGACTCAGACTCCTCTGAAATTAGCGCACATACTTCTCCACCCTTAGACAGTGCCCGCGTAAAACGAATATTGGCCAGCACATCCAATTTCTGCTGTTCATCACCGGCAGAATTCTGGGAACCCAGCGCGCCCATGATGTCGATGAGTCCGGCCTTGTTGACTTCCCGGTTCACCACTTTTGAGGCAAGTGCGATGTCACGCAAGAGTTGAGAGAGTTCTCCGCTGGCGTATTGAAATTGCTCCTGGTTATTCTTGATAAACCGGTCCAGGGCTATACCGATCGAATGTGCGATGCGTGACTGTTCCATAAAATGCTTATTTCGGGCGATATTGCATCGACAAAGGTACAGCGCAATCGATTTAGAACAATCAAAAAGCGGGATTTATCACGATGAAGGTATTTAAGTTTGGCGGTGCCTCTGTGCGGCATGCCACCGCCATCAGACAAGTAGGAAACCTCCTAAAACGCTATTCCGGTGAGCCCACGCTGGTCGTTATTTCTGCCATGGGCAAAACCACCAACGCACTGGAGCGGGTAGCTGAGGCCCTGCATCGCAAGCAGTCTCCATCTGGTGAAATTGAAGCCCTCGTGGCATATCACCTGGAGGTCACCGCCGGCCTTCTTCCGGAAAGCCACCCAATTGCCAACGAGGTTAAAAACCTGTTTGTCGATTTGCCGCGCTGGGCCGAAAAGTCATTGGGTTTTGATGCGTTGTATGACCAGATCGTTTCTACCGGAGAACTTGTTTCAACCAGGATTGTATCCACCTTCCTGGAACAACAAGACCTGCCCGTGAAGTGGGCGGATGCGCGGCAATATATTGTTTCTGATAATACTTATCGCGAAGGAAAAGTTGATTGGGATGCGACCCACAAATTATGCCAATCCCTTCCCGGCCTGATGAACGACGGCATCGTGGTAACGCAGGGATTTATTGCCAAAAGTAAAGAAGGACTCACTACCACACTCGGTCGCGAAGGTTCAGACTATACCGCTGCCATTTTTGCAGCGTGTCTGGGTGCTGAATCGGTAACCATCTGGAAGGACGTGCCCGGTGTCATGAACGCTGATCCCAAGCGACTACCCGATGCGATCACATTCGACGAGCTTCCTTTTCGTGAGGCTGCAGAGATGACCTATTATGGGGCGTCTGTGATTCACCCCAAGACCATCAAGCCACTTGCCAACCACGGTATACCCTTACTCGTCAAGAATTTTGACAACCCGGATCTGCCCGGCACAAAAATCTATGAAACCAAAGTGGATCAACTTCCTCCGCTGATTGTATTCAAGGACAATCAATGCCTGATCTCCTGCCGGGTGACAGATTATACTTTTATCCACGAAGAACAGCTCAGCCTGATTTTTACAGCGCTGTCTGAATTGGATATCCGGATTAATCTGATGCAGAACTCAGCCATTTCATTCTCTATTGTCGTGGACTTCCGGGAAGACAAAGTTCTGAATCTGATACAACGCCTGTCGTCCATCTTTCAGGTGTATTACAATACCGGACTAACCCTGATTACCGTGAAGAACTATGACACCAGGACATTTGATGCTTACCGCAAAAAACCTGGCGTATTGCTTGAACAATCAAGCCGGAGTACGCTACAGGTATTGATCAAGCCTTAGTCAAGGAATCGACCAGAGACCCGACCGAACGGCGCAGGATATCATAGACCTCCTGAAAGTCCTCTTCACCACCGGTATAGGGATCAGGAACATCCGCACCCCGGTCGACAGGATCGTAAGACCGCATCATTTTGATCTTATCCTGATAATTCTTCCCAGCAGGCAACCGAAGAAGGTTCATCCGGTTGCTGGCGTCCATGGGTAAAATGAGGTCAAATTTCCTAAAGTCTGCCTCTTCAAATTGACGGCCCACATGTTGAATGCTGGTACCATTACGAGCTGCATTGGCGATGGTGCGAGGGTCCGGCGGATCTCCCACATGGTAATTGGCCGTACCGCAGGATTCGGCATAAAACTTATTGGTCAATCCGCGTCGTTGGATTTCTTCGTTAAAAATCGCCTCAGCCAGTGGCGACCGGCAAATGTTACCCAGGCAGACAAAGAGAATTTTGGTCATTCAGCAGGTTTTGGTCAAAAATAGACCAGATCAAGGTTACTCTGGCTAAGCACCATGTATATAATTATGCATAGCACTTTTTTTCCGCCTTTTGATGAAACGGCCCCTAACGTGGGGTCGTTTCTCATTTCCCGCTATACCGAATGCGTTTCCGCTGATGTAACTTGCGTGAAAATCAGCCAACATGGAATTCATCAAAGTCAATGATCAGGTAGCGCCGCTCGTTGCGCTCATCGAACTCTACCGCCCCAAAGAACTCAACGCACTCAATCCACAGTTGATGCAGGAGGTGCGTGACACCTTGCAGCGGCTGGACCAGGATGAAAAAGTGCGGGTCATTATCATTACCGGCAACGAGCAAGCCTTTGCTGCCGGCGCAGACATCAAGCAGATGGCAGACAAGTCTGCGATCGACATGCAGCTGCTGGATCAGTTCAGCACCTGGGAACAGATTCGCAAGACCAAGAAACCGATCATTGCAGCGGTGTCCGGCTTTGCGCTGGGAGGCGGTTGTGAATTTGCTATGACCTGCGATATGATCATTGCATCAGAGACTGCAAAATTTGGTCAGCCAGAAATAAAAATTGGTACGATACCCGGTGCAGGCGGCACCCAACGACTTACGAAGGCACTGGGCAAAGCCAAAGCCATGGAATTGATCCTCACGGGCCGGTTCTTATCGGCTGAAGAAGCGCATCAACGGGGTCTGGTGATCAAAGTGGTACCGGTTGAATTCTATCTGAAGGAAGCCATTGCCCTGGCTGCCGAAATTGCCGCCATGTCACCTGTGGCAGTACAACTCGCCAAAGAATCCATTAATCGTTCTTATGAGACATTGCTTGATGAAGGCTTGATGTTCGAGCGCAAGAATTTCTACCTGACTTTCGCGAGTGAAGATCAGAAGGAAGGCATGAAGGCATTCATAGAAAAAAGAAAGCCTGTGTTCCGCGGACGGTAACACAGGCTTTGAATTTTTGAGTGGCTTGCCTATCGCACAGAGATACCAAATCCAACGGTGAGGGTATTGTACTTCTGGAAAGTGTAGTCACCATGGAAGGTGAAGATCGCCAGTTTCAATCGCATACCTGCCGTAAAGCGGGCGCCGGATGTACTGGAAGAAATGCTGACCGGATCCACCAGGGTAACACCGGGTGCACCGGAATCAAACGTGCCCTTGGCCTTGAATGAACCATTGGCTATGTTATAACCCGCAGCACCGTAGAGGGTAAGCACCGCAAATTTTTTGCTCACCAAGCCCTGAATCGTCGTGGCAGTAAAATCGGCTATTCCCGTTTGTCCGGGGCCAAATGTAGTTTCAGCTTTGAATGAGGTATAACCTACGAATGCTGACAGGTCGAAGGGCAACATTTTAATGCCAGGGATATGCTGCTTCACATCATGCAGTACACCAACACCCCAAAGACTGACATTTGTACCCGAGGAGTTAGTAGCAGCATAGCGAAAACGCAAGTCTGTGTTACCCGGAATACCGATACCCAAATTGATCATCGGCACAGGTATACCACCAAGCGGGATATTCTTCTTCACATTGCTTCCTGTTGGTCCGTCAACAAAAGTGCTGTTGGTAGGATCCGATTTGAAATAATAGCGTGGTGTAACAGCATCGCTACCGAACAAGGTTGGTGCATTGGCACCGCCCTTGGTAAATGTTGGCGCGCTCACCGGGGATCCCTGGTCGGCTACACGAAGATTTTGCAACTTATTATTATCAACAAAGTAATTGTCATCGGAACCTGGTGATGAAATTGAACTCACCGACACCGTCAGATCGACACCAAATTTCTTGTGATTGGCGGCCGTATTATACCATCCCTGGTTAAGGCCTGTGCCAAAGGTGTTCATGGCCGGGGTCAGATAACCCTGTGCCAGGTAGTTGGCATCAGACTTAGTGCCTTTCAGCAGCTGATCGATACTACCGAATTGGGCATAGGATGGCAGGATGGTCAGGGCTGAAAGTGCAAAAACAATAAGCCATTGGTTCTTTTTCATAGAGATCAATTTTTGTTTCGAATGGTGAAGTTAGAAATTTGAATAGACTATTCAATAGAAAGGTAAATACCCCCTTCATGCCGCTTGGGATGGCGATGGTAACCTCAAAAAACAGCCCCTAGATCGTTTCGATCTGACCTTTTACGGGTACTATTACTTCAGCACCGGGTCGCAACTTCCGCAAGGTTTCCGCAAATGGCAATGCCTGTTCCTCTTCACCATGTGTGACAAATATTTTTTTAAGATTTCCGCGGACCCTTCCGACATGGGCAATCAATTCATTCTTGTCGGCGTGACCAGACAATGAATCGACGGATGCAATCTGAGCCCTCACGGCCTGCGATTCACCGAAGATGTTCACCGGGTTCATACCAGCGCGAATCTTGGCACCCAGGGTATGCTCGGCGCAGTATCCCATAAACAGCACCATATTATTGGGGTCACCAATATTATTTTTAAGGTGATGAAGGATGCGACCGGCTTCTGCCATCCCGGACGCACTGATAATCATCAAAGGTCCTTTCAGTGCATTTAATTTCTTGGACTGCATCACGTCACGGATATAGCTGACGTTGGGTGCTTCAAAGGGATTACCTTCTCCCATCAAAAAATCATAGATCTCTTTGTTGAAGCATTCCGGATGCAGGCGATATACTTCAGTGGCATTTACCGCCAGGGGACTATCCACAAATACCGGTACCGGCTGCAGCTCTTTGCTGCGAAGGAGTTTATTCACCGCCCACACAATCTGTTGCGTGCGGCCCACGGCAAATGCCGGTACAATAACTTTTCCCTTGCGGAGAAATACATCTTTGACAATGGCTGCCACCTGATCGTCAGCATCAGCCCCTTTGGAGTCGTGCAGGCGATTGCCATACGTGCTTTCGATATGGAGATAGTCAACATCCGCGACGCCCTGCGGGTCGCGCAGGATCGGGTCACCGCTTCGGCCTACATCACCGGTAAACAAGTACCGGAACGGCTTTCCGTTCTCGGTGATATCGAGTACGATCTGGGCTGAACCCAGGATGTGGCCGGCATCTACAAAACGAAGCGTAACTCCCTCACACACCATGATCGGCCGGTCATAGCCAAGGGCTACGAATTGACGAACAACTTTTTCTGCATCTTCCCTGGTATAGAGTGGATCGATGGGTCCTTCATGGTTCTTGGCCCTCACCTTTGATACGTACTCCGCATCCGACTCCTGAATATGGGCCGAGTCCTGCAGGAGAATAGCGGCAAGATCTTGTGTACCATGGGTACAATAAATATTACCACGAAATCCCTGCTTGTACAGGTTGGGAAGGTTGCCACAATGGTCGATGTGCGCATGACTCAAAATAGCTGCATCAACCTTCGACGGGTCAAATGTAAAATGCAGGTTTCTTTCAATAGACTCCGAACGCTTACCCTGATACAATCCACATTCCATCAGAATTTGCTTGCCATTTACCGTGATCAGGTACATCGAACCGGTGGTGGTGCGTGCTGCACCCAAGAATTGTATTGTCATAGTTTATCCTTGCGAGATCACTCGTAAGTTAGGCTTTTCTCTGTATTAGATTTACCGTTCGCCACCAAGTTATATCTTTGGGCACATGTCAGCATCTACCCTTGTCTATGACCTTGGAATTGGCAGCCTTCGGTTGCTCTATGGGGCAGCCAGCCTGGTCCATGGTAAGGCGCGTCTCTTTCAGCAGGGACGAAAAAAACAACAGGTGATCCTCCGCCAGACATTTCCGCAGCATAACAAAAACAAGCCGCTGGTCTGGATTCATTGTGCATCACTTGGCGAGTTTGAGCAAGGAAGACCGGTGATTGAGGCCATGAAAATCCGTAACCCGGCAGTTCAGGTTCTAATCACTTTTTTTTCACCTTCAGGATTTGAGGTTCAAAAAAATTATGCGGGTGCTGATTTTATTTTCTACCTGCCTTGGGACACGCGCGCACATGCCCGTTGGTTTGCCGAACAGGTAAAACCTGACCTGGCCATTTTTGTCAAGTACGAATTCTGGTATCACTATATTCATGCCATGCATGCGCACCACATTCCGGTGATTTCCATTTCTTCTATTTTTCGTGACGACCAGATTTTCTTCAAGCCTCATGGCGGCCTCTTCCGGCAGATGCTTACGAAGTTCAATCACTTTTTTGTTCAGAATGAACATTCCGTTCACCTGTTGGAAACCATCGGCATTCACGCCACTACCCTGGCCGGAGACACCCGTTTCGACCGGGTGAATCAGATTATACTCCGGGCAGAATCCATTGAGATAGGTGCTCAATTCAAGAATGGTCAATCCCTGATGGTAGTTGGCAGTGCATGGCCAGAAGACATGGACGTCCTGATTCCTTTCATGAATAGTCAGCCTGCTTCCATGAAGTTTATCATTGCGCCCCACGAAATAAAAGACTCGTTTCTATCTTCGATTGAAAAAGGCATTCAGGGGAAGGCCATACGATACAGTAAAGCCACCGCTGAGAGTATTCAAGACGCACGGGTATTATTGATTGATAATGTTGGTTTGCTATCGCGGTTGTATCGGTACGGAGAATTTGCCTTCGTGGGTGGTGGCTTTGTGCAGGGTCTTCACAATATATTGGAAGCAGCTTGTTATGGTATTCCGGTATTTTTTGGTGATCAAGCCTATCAGAAATTTCAGGAAGCCGTGGACCTCGTCGAACAGGGGGGCGCATTTCCGATTCATGACCTGAACGATATCAACGAAAAGTTCAGGCGGTTAAATGAACAACCCGGAGCGCTTGCCGAAGCAGCGAAAGTTACCCGTCAATACGTGGAGAAAAATCTTGGCGCCACCGATAAAATCGTACGCTACTGCGAAGAAATTTTACAAGCATGGAAGGTCGCGTAATTAAGTCAACCGGATCCTGGTATGAAGTGATCGGCACAGACGGTCAACATTATACGTGCCGGCTCCAGGGCAAATTGCGCCTGGAGGATACCCGATCCAGTAATCCGGTGGCTGTTGGTGATCGCGTCGCGTTATTGATTTCAGATAAAGATGCCTCCATCACCGAAGTTCTTCCGCGTACGAATCACATCCTGCGGCAATCGGTGAAGCGCACCAGTCACAACCAGGTGCTTGCCGCCAACGTAGACCAGGTGCTGTTGGTGGCCACGCTGCATCAGCCCCGGACTTCCCTCGGATTTATTGACCGCTTTCTGGTGAGCGCTGAATCATTCCGCGTTCCCCAGATACTTGTTTTCAATAAGAAGGACTTGTGGTCCGACAAGGATCGGGCGTACATACAAATACTGACCCAGCTATATGAATCCCTTGGCGTCACCTGTCTTTCCATTTCCGCTCAGGAAGTCAGCGACATCGAAATTATACGTGATCGTATGAGCGGGAAGACGACGCTTGTGGCCGGACACTCGGGTGTGGGCAAGTCGACCTTGTTGAATCAACTCCATCCCGACATACATCAGGCCATCCGGGCTGTTTCGGATGTGACTGATAAGGGCACACACACCACCACCTTTGCAGAGATGTTTGCCCTTCACGGGAGCACTTTTGTGATCGACACGCCAGGCGTAAAAGAATGGGGCCTCGTTGAGATGGAACCCCAGGAGATCTCCGATTACTTTCCTGAGATGCGCAACCTGCGACTGGATTGCAAATTTGGATCACGTTGTCTGCACCTTACTGAACCCGCGTGTCGCGTTCGCATTGCTGTAGAGGCCGGTCATATCGCCACGAGCCGGTACGCAAACTATGTGAGTATGGTGACGGGTGAAGACAACCGAAAGTAAATCACAACAACCGGAGGTATTGCCAGGTAATTCCCCAGGAACCCCTTCGAAATGAGTTCCAGCATTCATAGCGTATTCTGGTACGCCAGGCCTCCCATTCAGATTCAGTTCGATTGAGTGCCTTTGCCTTAATACACACCCGGTACGTTGATGCGGTGTGACTGTTTCTCCATTCGGATTGTTTTTGACCCATCGAACCGTATACCCGACGTTTGCGCACCAGTGCTTCCGGGGTATAAACAAACTTATGGTTTCGGGATCCACGTACCCAAATATCAAAATCTTCATACGTCAATGTCTCATCGTACCCCTGCAATTGGTCCAGCATTGACTTGCGCATCATCATCGATGGACTACAAATAAAATAGCGCCGGATCACGTGCTCATACACGTCACCTTGCGGTATGGTAGCGTGTGGAAACCGGTCGGAGTGGCGACCGAGCTCTTTTCCTTCTTGCGAAATAAGTATGGCGTCACTGAATTGAATACCTGTTTCAGGACCTGCTGCTTCGAACAGGGCAACACCGCGCGCGATGCGTTCAGGTTCCAGCAAGTCATCGGCTGCAAGGTCAATTACGAATTCGCCCTTCGCCAGGGCTAATCCTCGATTGAACGCCCGGCAGTTTCCCATATTCTGCTCAAGCAACAACAATTCCATGTGAGGATAGGTCGCTGTAAGCCGCCGGAGTATATCCGGGCTGTGGTCAGTGCTATGGTCATCAACCACAATAAGTTGTATATGGGGCCAGGTCTGACCCGCAACTGACCGAAGTGCTTCATCGACAAAAGTCGCATGGTTGTAGCAAAGGCAAATGACCGATACGAGTGGGTTATTCACCGCAAGTCCTTTAGGAATGTCAGTTTGGAAGCCGGCACCGCACCAAGACGAAGCTTGAATTCAAGCAAATTAAAGTTTGTAGTGCCGTCCACCGTTGATGTTCCGAGGTCCAGCAACCTTACTTTGCGACGCGATGCCTGTCGGTAGATTTCGCCAGTGAGGTAGACCACGGGACTTAAGTTGTCGAATTTTTTCAGGTGCCCCGTATAGAATGTATACCAGATATCCCTGGCTACCTGAATGACCAGGGTGGCTGCAATTAATTCCTTGCCGAGGAAAACCCCGAAAAGCAGGAAGGCCCTGGGAAAGGCTTCAACGGTTTTGCGCAGGTCTTGCAAAGTGATACTCAGGGCCTGGTCGCGTTCTTCCCTGCACCGGCTCAGAAATGCATATGCCTGATCCAGTTTGGTGATGGGTATGGCCTTTGCCTGCAGCTTTTTAGACAATGCCAATTTCCATTTGGGAAGTTCCCAGTCGTCCAGTTTCTCAACAAACTTCTTCTTATCGATCAGGAAGCCAGCGCTAAGCTCCGCTTTACCAATCCGATAGCCGCTTTGTAGCAGAATATGGTGCAGCAGGTCGCCACGGCGATAGTAGGACGGTGGTTCAGTTAGTTTAATGGATGATATACCTGCTTCGGAAAGTTCGCTCTCAACGGCCTCCACAAAATCGCGAAGCACCTGGGGCAGGATATGGGATGCATACAACACTGACCCGAAAGGCGCCCGTATCGGGGACAAAGCCTGGTCTCCCTTCACATGCAATGACAATTGCGCCTCCGCTTTGTTGCTGGATGCACGGATCAGGAAAAAATGCATCCATGAATCCGACTGAAGTTGCAGGTGGACCGGGTGATGAAACAGGAACAAGTCGTAGTCGGGTGTGATACCCGGGGGTAGCTCCCGTACGACGCGATAACCCTTCTTCAATTAATAAGGAATTCCAAGTCGTTTGTAAATGAAATGCATCAGCCATGCAGGACCAATGAGCAGAAACTGAAGGTCTTTGAAGAAAGACGGCTTCTTCCCTTCCACCTTATGGCCATAAAACTGACCGATCCAGGCGATTACAAAAATAAACAGACACGAGGCCCACAACGGTGTACCGGTATTGGCAACGATGTTGGTCAAGAAAAGGCAGAAGCCGGCAAACAAAGCCATACCCAGTGTAAGTGTCAAGGACAAGGAGAGGTAATACACCAAAGTCAAGATGAGCAATATGGTTGCCCAGTTGACATAAGGGTTGCCACCCGACCATGTACCCAATAGATCATGGGGAATGGATGCAATCATACCCACCACGCTGAAGAAAATCAGGGGCACGCAAATCCAGTGAATGGTTTTGTTCGTTGCATTTTGATGGCTTTCACCATACTCAGCAAGCAACTGGTCAATTTTACGCATGGCCAAATGGTTTAATAATTAAAGTTACTTGAAAAAAGATGGTCCATCAAGCCTTGGTCCGGACCTTGGCCCAGTCTTTAACCTGCCACAGCACCTGCCCCGTGGTCAGGTGGTTTCCCTGGGCATCATGAATTTTCACTTCACAGCGAACCGTTACTGCATCGGCGGCGGTTAAGGGCTGATAAATGTGTTCATTCAACCACGCTTCGGAAATACGAAAATCAGCCGAAGCATCCATTTTCCCCTGATACAGATAGTCCATCTCGAGTCGCTGCAAAATAAGGCGGTATCGCTTGGGATCGAGCCGCGACGCCAGGAGAAATCCCGTGGTGAACTCCGACAGTGTCGCCAGTGCACAGGCATGCAGCCCCCGGATATGATTAAAGTTTGAGCGTTTATAAGGCAAGCGCGCTTTCAGGTAATGGTCTTCGAGGATTGCCACCTCAAAGCCATGGGCACTATTGAAGGGGATCATTCGGGCCTGCGCCTTATTTAATACCCAGCGCCAGAAATTGGAACGCTTGGCCTTTTCAATTACATCGGTTGGATTCATGGTTATAGGGTAGGCAGGGAAGTTAGCCATAATTCAGTGGCGGGAAAAAATCGGGGTTCATTTTTGCTGGCACGACGGTGTGGTGAATAATCTTTATCTTTCCGATCTAACGAATTTGCATGACCATTAAAAAAGAACCCACCCTGTGGGAGGCCTTTGTGCCAATTCTGGTTCTCATCTTCCTGCTCAGTACCAACGTTTTTCTGTTTAAGGCAGACGCTACCAGCGGCCCCAACCAGATCGCCATGATCCTGGCCGCCGGTGTTGCTGGCATTGTTTCATTCCGCTTAGGGTACAGCTGGGTGGAGATTGAGGTAAGCATCGTAAAAAGCATCAGCTCTGCGATGGGCGCGATTCTCATTTTGATGGTGATCGGTGCCCTCAGTGGTACCTGGCTGTTGAGTGGTATTGTGCCGGCCATGATCTATTACGGACTCAAGATTCTTAACCCAACCATTTTCCTTTTTGCCGCGTGTGTTGTCTGTTGCATTGTTTCGCTCGCCACTGGCAGTTCATGGAGTACCGTTGCCACCGTAGGCATTGCCCTGCTTGGCATCGGAAAAACCCTTGGGATTGATGAACCCGTGATCGCCGGAGCCATTATTTCAGGAGCCTACTTCGGCGATAAGATGTCTCCCCTGTCCGATACTACCAACCTGGCACCGGCCATGGCAGGCACCGACTTGTTTACCCACGTCCGATACATGGTTAACACCACCGCCCCGACGCTGGTCATTACGTTGGTCATATTTCTCATCTGGGGCTTTACCCTCGACACCACAAGTACTGCAACAGAAACGGATGCTGTGCTGCAATCCATTGACAAGGCCTTCAACCTGAACCCGTTGTTGTTTGTGGTTCCGGCCCTGGTGCTCTTCATGATTGTACGCAAAACCCCGGCCCTGCCCGCACTCCTCATCGGATCTATTCTGGGTGGAATTTTTGCCGTCATCTTTCAACCTCAGATTGTCAATCAGATTTCGGGAATAGATGGTTCGTATGTACAGTCTTCCTTCATGGCTGTCATGAAAGCCATGGGATCTGATATTGCCATCACCACCGACAACGCGATGATCACCGAGTTGCTTTCATCCGGAGGCATGTATGGGATGATGAATACCATTTGGTTGATCACCTGTGCCATGACCTTCGGAGGTGTGATGGAATCCAGTGGATTGCTCAAGAAGATTGCGGAAAGAATCATTCTCTTCGCCCATTCCACCGGATCATTGGTAGCCTCCACGGCTGCCACCTGCATTTTCTTTAATCTGACTGCCAGCGATCAGTATATGGCTATCGCGGTTCCCGGCCGCATGTACGCTGACACGTACCGCAAACGGGGCTACAAGCCAGAACTCCTGAGCCGTACCCTGGAAGACTCAGGTACAGTCACTTCGGTGTTGATCCCATGGAATACCTGTGGTGCCACCCAGGCACGAGTTCTGGGGGTTTCCACCTGGGCATACGCACCCTATTGTTTCTTTTGTATCATCAGTCCGCTGATGACTGTGCTTCAGGCCTATCTCAACTTTAAAATCCGCCGCTTTACTGACGATGAACTTCGAGCCAGACAAGACTAATATTTCCAATGAAGAAATAAATCTTCTCCCCCTTGGCGCGTTCGAAGGAGAAATCGTGGTCGTTGAAGATGCTGACGAGGCGCGTGCAGCAATTCGCGAGATCAGTCACCACAGGAAAGTTGGCTTTGATACAGAAACAAAGCCGGTATTTGTCCGGGGTCACTTCAACAAAGTGGCCATACTACAAATCGCCCTTCCCAACAAAGTGTTCATTTTCCGCCTGAAGGCAACGGGTGTAACACCGGACATGGTTGGATTTCTCAGCGATGCAGGAATAGATAAAGTGGGGGTGGCCGTACGTGATGATATTAAAGCCCTTCAACACCTGCATCCATTTACACCGGGCGGGTTTATTGACCTGGCACCTATGGCCAAGGCCGCAGGGCTGGAGGTGGAAAGCGTGAAAAAACTGACAGGTCTGTTGTTGGGGTTCCGCATCTCCAAAAGTGCCCAAACCAGCAACTGGGAAGCCGACGTACTCAATGATAAGCAGATCAGCTACGCCGCCACTGACGCGTGGGTATGTCTTCAGATCTATGATGTCCTGATGAATCGGCGTTAGACAGCAGCCTTTGGATTATTCTTCAAGGTACGTCTGGCCAGCAAAGCACTGATCAACGTAAGCACGGCTCCCAACATCATCGCCGCTCCGGGAAAATAACTGGGTGCCTCCGATGAAATGAAGAAAGCGAACAAGCTGTTCATGATCAATGGTCCGAAGATGGAAGTCAGGCTCATGAGGCTGGTGAACCCACCTTGCAATTCTCCCTGGGCGTTGGGTGGCACGATCCCGGACATTATTCCCTGCAAGGCTGGGCCCGCAATGCCACCCATGCAATAAATCACGGTAAACGCGTACATCATCCATCCGTACGGTGCAATGGCATACAGCACCAGACCAAAACCGTAAAAAGCCAGGCCCACATATACGCTGCGCTCCTGCCCCAGCCGTGGAATGATCTTGCGTATCAACACACCCTGAACGAGGGCAAAGACGAAGCCCACTACCGCAAGTGAAATTCCAATTTCTTTTGAAGTCCATTGGAATTTTTCAATGGTGTAATACGACCAGTTGCTTTGAACTGCATGGGCAGAAATGTTGACCAGTGCCAGTGTGACAATCAGTCCGGCTATTATTTTATAGTTAAAGAGTATTCGGAGGGTCCCGACCGGGTTTGCCCGTTTCCACTCAAACGCCCGTCTGTTTTCAGGTTTAAGCGATTCCGGCAGAACAAAATATCCATACAGCCAGTTCATGGTTGTAAGTCCCGCGGCCACCAGAAACGGAACTCTTGGTCCATAGCTCCCCAACAATCCTCCGATGACGGGTCCAATGATAAAACCAAGTCCGAAGGCTGCTCCGATCATACCAAAGTTCTGGGCACGCTTTTCCGGTGTACTGATATCTGCGATGTATGCTCCCGCGGTGGTGAAGCTTGCACCCAGCATGCCTGCAATAATTCTTCCCAGGAATAGCCAGGCGATGGAGGGAGCAAAAGCTAGAAAGAGGTAGTCAATTCCAAATCCAAACAAGGACACCAACAAAATCGGACGACGTCCATACCAGTCACTGAGTCCACCCACAATCGGCGAGCAGATGAATTGCATCACTGCATAGGAAGCGATGAGGAATCCACCATACGTCGCAGCATTGCTCATGCTGCCGCCGGCCAGTTGCTGGATCAATTGAGGCATCACCGGAATAATTACCCCAAAGCCGATCACGTCAATGAGCATCGTGACGAAGATGAAACCGATAGCAGCCTCTTTTTTCATGTTACCAGGATAAGCAAGAAGCAATTTAACCAATAGATGGCTCAGTGAAAGAAAGTTTATGACCAATGGCTTTCAACAGGGTCAATTTTTCCATGAGCGCCACCTGGTGCCGGATGCCAAATTCGACCGTCGGATTCAAAATGCTGGTCCTTAATCACCAGGCCAAACTCTTTAATCAACCGCATTACTTCAGGAGTCGCCGAAAATTCATACTGCATCTTGAGTGATCCGGTCACTTCACATTCAATTACCTGCGCCTTACCCAGTGCGTCATCGGCCGCGGCGCGGTAGGCAGCAACAAGACCGCTTACCCCGAGCTTGGTGCCGCCAAAATAGCGCACCACCACCACAAGCACGTTGGTGAGCTTGCGGCTGCGAATCTGGCCCAGAATAGGATCGCCGGTGGAGTGATTGGGTTCGCCGTCATCAAAAGCCCGGTAGCGGCTGGCATCTGGGCCCAGTATCCAGGCATAGCCATGGTGGCGGGCATCGAAGTAGTCCTTTTTCAGCTTTCCGATTTTCTCTCGGATGTCAATTTCTGAAGTCACGGGATAGGCAAAAGCCATGAATTTGCTGCCCTTCTCCTTGTACAGGCCTTCGGCAGGCCCTGCGAGTGTCAAAAAGGAAAAAGGCATCATACGTAACCCAAAGGCAATTTCATGCGTCAAAGAAAAAGATTGCCAGGTGCGGAAGCAACCTTTCCGTTTGTCGGCCAGTCTCTGGTACCAAATATTATACAGCATGAAACGCACAACCCTCTTCCTCGTACTGATTGCCATTGGCTCCTTGGCGATCGCACAGACCCGTGAAACGCGCAATGTAGATACGTTTACAAAACTGGCTTTCCGGATTCCGGGCAAGTTGTATATCAGGCAAGGCAGCCCACAAAAATTGGAACTGGAAGGACGCCCGGATGTCCTCAAGGAAATTGATACAGACGTGTCCGGTGGCAAACTGGTGATTGAACGTGAAGGGCGATGGATGAACTGGGGTTGGAACAATGATGAGCGGATTAATGTATACATCACCGTAAAGGACCTGAGTGCCGTCAATGTCAGCGGATCAGGTGACGCGATTGTGGAAGGTGTCTTTAAAGCCGAAGATCTCGACTTAAGCGTTAGTGGATCAGGATCCCTGGAGATTGAGGCCACCGTGGCAGGTCGGTTATCCGCCACTGTTTCTGGTTCAGGGGACCTGACCGTGAAAGGTAACTGCCAGCAATTGAAAAGCGTGGTGAGCGGATCAGGCAAAGTGAACATCACCAGCGATGTCCGTGACCTGGCTGACTTTAACGTATCCGGCTCTGGCAAGATATCTGCGAACGGAACTGCCAAGGCCGTGTACGCCGGCATCAGCGGTTCTGGCAAAGTACTGGCGTCCAACCTCGAAACTGAGAAATGTGAAGTGCGAATCACCGGATCTGGTGATGTGGAGGTTAACGTGAAAAACGATCTTGACGCTTCCATTACCGGCAGTGGCAGCGTTAACTACAAGGGAAACCCCAGTCATATCAACAGCCATGCCACGGGCAGTGGTCACGTGCGGAAGATGTAACAAGACCATTAACAACACATTAGGGGCGGCAAATACCGCCCCTTTTTATTTGGTCCTTCCGTGCCTAACTTTCCCGTAACATACCGCTTATGAACTTCCAACTGGATGAAGAATTTGCCTGGCGTATTCTGATCTCCTTTTTGATTGGTACCGCCATCGGATTTGAACGCGAATACCGAAGCAAAGCTGCAGGACTGAGAACCATGATCATGATTTGTCTGGGGTCGACGATGTTCACTGAACTTTCGATGATCATCAGTCCCTCCTCACCGGATCGGATTGCCTCCACCATCCTTACCGGCATTGGTTTCCTGGGTGCCGGCGTCATCTTCAAGGACGGACTCAACGTGACAGGGCTTACCACCGCCACCACCATCTGGATCACCGCGGCCCTCGGCATGGCGGTGGGTGCCGGTCAGTACTTCCTGGCCATATTCGGGATGGTGGGTGTTATTATCGTTCTGGGTGTCTTTGAAAAACTGCAGGTGTTCATAGAACGTTTACATCAGAGCCGGACGTACAAGATAACTTTTGAGTCCAATGCGGTCGAAGAAGATCATGTCGTTACCCGGGCCCGCAACCTGAATCTGATCTGTAAGAAGAAACGAGAAATGAAAGACCACGATCATGTGGTCCTGGTGTTTGAAATCTCCGGCAAAGAGAAAAAGTTGGACTCATTCAACCACTACCTGCGGGAGTACAACCGCGTGAGGTGCTTTGAATATTAATCTACCGGGGCCCGGCCTCATGTTTTAACATGCCCTCCGCAATGAGGCCCTGCGCCACGCAATAGGTAATCATGATCAACAAACCAGCCTGTTGAATAGGCGCGTGAAATTTGTTCATGGCCAATAGGGAATCTGAAATCATAAACAGTACCGCCCCGCCGAATACCAGGCCAAAGCTGGCTGCTGTCGTGCGTCCATACCGAAACAAGGCTACGATCACCATCGTGACGAGGACAGCGGCATAGGCCACTACCGGCCAGAGCAAACTCGCCAGGTTCGGATACAACACCGTTAACAGTCCGGTACCTGCCAATAGAAAGGGCATGGCATAACGAAGCTTCTGCGTTGGGAGAAACCCGGCGCCGGTGTCTTCATTGCGATGCTGGAGATACGCCATGATGTACATCAGATGACCAATCAGGAAGGCGCCAAGTCCCAATAAGAAACAATACGGCACAGTATTCTGAAACATCAGGAGCACATCGCCTGCCCAGCAAAATAACATGGCAGCCATGAACACATACGAACGCCGGCTGGCCGCCATGCCATAATAGATCATCAAGGATACCATGATCAATGGCTTGGAGTATTGCTGAAGAACTTCCTGGTTGAATGCAATGCTGACCATATGAACCAGTACAACAACTCCAAATAACATCAAAACGATACGATTATTTTTCATAGGGTTTCATGACCCGGCGTACGGGTGAAGTCCATAAATACAAGAATGAGATACCACTCAAAACGGCGCTCACGGCAAAGGTGAGGATAAATTGGGATGCATTATTACCATATAGGAATCCGGACAGCAAGGCCCCGATTCCAATTCCAAATTCCATGAAAATATAGAGGGAAGCCACACCCCTGCCCTTGTGCTCAGGGTCACTGAGGTCTGCTGCCCACGCCAGCAAGGTTGGAGACGTTGCCCCTTGGGCGAGGCCATAAATAAACGCACCCATAATCAACATTTTAGGCGTGGTGCTCATGCCGATCCAGAGCATACCCGTCATCATCAAGAATGTAGAAACCCGAAGTACAGAGACGCGTCCAAAAATATCAGAGGCTTTGCCGCCGATAAGCCTGACCATGAGTGAAGCCAGCGTGAAGTAAGCAAAGAGTAAACCACTATCTTCTTTGGGAATACCTACGTGAAGTCCGAAGTCAGGAACGATGGTAAATAAATTTCCGTAGGCATATGCCGTCATAGCCATGATCAGACAAGGCACCAGCACGCGCGGCTCAAACAAGTCTCTGCGATGGACTTCCAGCAACCTCCAGGAGATGGCATGCCGTTCACGGATCGTTTCCTTGATAGAAAGAACAATGCTTGCCGACATCAGCGCAAAAAAGGCCGAGAGATAAAACATGGCGTTCACAGAAACGGCCGAAGTCATCCACGGTCCGATAGCCAAACCGCCTGACATACCCAGCGTTCCGGCCGTACCCAACAGCCCCATGGCCTCACCGCGCCGGTTAGCCGGAATGACGTCTGAAAGGTAGGCGGCCTGGCCAGTAGGGGTAAATCCCGTGGAGAAGCCGTGAATGAGACGCAGTAACAAAAAGCCGAAAACGGTAGACAGCATCGGATACAGCAGGCTGCTGGCGACGCATACAAGAGAGCCCGCCAGTATTACTGGTTTGCGTCCGAGTTTATCAGCAAGCTTTCCGCTGAAGGGGCGCGATATCATGGCTGTGAGCGTGAACAAGGAGATGATCAGCCCCTTATAGTCGGCGCCACCCAGTTTGGTCAGGTGAAACGGCAACTCCGGTATCATCATGTTGAAGCTCGCAAAAAACAACAACGAGCTCAGGCACAGCAGCCAGAACTGGGTGTTATAGGCAAATTTTTTGGGTGCTAAGTCGCTCACCGGATCAAGGCTGCTTTACCGCGTTCTCCTGTGCGCCCAGCAAAAATGCTTTGATAAAATCATCGAGGTCGCCATCCAGCACATTCTGCGCATCGGTCCGCTCAACGCCGGTCCGGGCATCTTTCACCAGCTTATAGGGATGCAACACATAGTTGCGGATTTGAGATCCAAAGTCAATCTTCATTTTGCCGGCTTCGATCTTGTCGCGGGCGGCATTGCGCTTTTCCATCTCGAGCTGGTACAACCGGCTTCTTAACATCTGCATCGCCTTTTCCCGGTTGGCATGTTGTGATCGCTCTACCTGACAAACAATTACGATACCGGTGGGGATGTGCGTAAGCTGAACTTTGGTTTCCACCTTGTTGACATTCTGTCCGCCGGCACCACCCGACCGTGAGGTCTGCATTTCAATATCCGCGGCGTTGATCTCGATGTTGATCGTATCATCAACCTCGGGATAAACAAACACCGATGCGAATGATGTATGGCGACGCGCGTTAGAGTCAAACGGTGAGATGCGCACCAGGCGATGAACGCCTGATTCAGATTTCAGCTTTCCGTAAGCAAAGGGACCTTCAATTTCAATGGTGGCAGACTTGATGCCGGCAACGTCGCCCGCCTGGTAATCTACCTCGCGAACTTTGTATCCGTTTTTTTCGCCCCACATGATATACATGCGATGGAGCATATCCGCCCAGTCCTGGCTTTCTGTTCCACCAGCTCCCGGGTTAATTTCAATCATGGCACTGAGCTGATCTTCTTCTTTGCTCAGCATCTTCTTGAATTCCAGCTCTTCTACCGATTGGGCAGTTCTTTGGTATTCCAGGTTGAGTTCTTCTTCAGAGGCATCCCCCGCTTCATGAAATTCATTCAATACCTCGAGGTCTTCAACTTGTTTGTTGACGGCATCATAGGCGTCGGTCCAGATTTTCTTGGCCCGGATGTTTTTCAGGATGATTTCAGCCTGTTTGGAATTATTCCAGAAGTCAGCCTGCTGGCTGATTCGTTCTTCGTCTTCGATTTCTACTCTCTTGCGATCGTAGTCAAAGATACCTCCTCAAGGCAGCCACACGGGCCTTCAAGTCTTTCAACTGTTCAGTGGTCATAAAAAATTTTGCCCAAAGATACGAATCCCGGCGACTTCATCGAATCACACCCAGGCGACGATGCCGACCTGGTCTGAACTTGTTGTTGTTCACCACCTGCAGCAGCAATCCCACCCCGGCAAAGCCGGCAGCCCCACGTGCAAATTCCGGATCAATGCTATGGGGGGTGTTGTTGAAATAGTCGATCAACAAGAGTACCGCACCGGCCAGTATGAGGTTCTTACCCGCTGGAGCGGTCTTAAAGTTGGTATTGGAAACGTGACGCAGGTCAATCCACCGGATTTGTGAAATAAAGGTAGTGTCGTCTCCCTGCAGGATAATCATACCGGGAGAAAAACCATAAACAAAACCCTGGCGGATGCTTCGGTCCTTGCGCTGAAACCGAATCATATCCCCTTCATTGAATCGGGTAACCACACGATTGCCGTTAAACAAGGTCAACTGCGGTTGCCCAGCTACTTCCAGGCTGCACACCAGAATCAAACTGATGAGTCCTAGCTTCACGATGATCAACGCATAATTAGCAATGATGAATCCAACCAAACGGATCCGGTCGCAGCCCCCGCTTGATTGCATCCAACTCGAGAAGAACCCGGTTTGAGAACTTGCGGGCTTCCACCGGAGGCAGGTAGTGGTTAACGCCTTCATGTCCGATTAATTCAATATGGGCTATGGTGGCAGCGGTACCCACCCCAAACGCTTCCTGCACACGTCCTGATTTGAGTCCATCCACCAGTTCGGTAACGCTGATTCGGCGTTCCTCCACTTTCATATTCCAATGGCGGGCCAGGGCCAGGACACTATCCCGGGTAATGCCCCGCAAAATCGAATCACCGGTTTCGGGTGTCACCACCACCCCGTCGATTACAAACATGACGTTCATCGTACCAGACTCTTCGATATACTTGTGTTCCCGGCCATCAGTCCAGATCAGCTGATGATAGCCCTGGTCTTGTGCCAGCTTGGCGGGATACAAGGAGCCGCCGTAATTTCCACCCGCTTTCGCAAACCCGGTACCACCTTCGACAGCCCGGGTGTAGTGGGTTTCTATTTTCACTTTCACGGGTGTGGAATAATATGGACCCACCGGAGAGTTGATAATCATAAAAGTAAAATCCATGGAGGGCCGGATGCCGATATATTCATCCGCTGAAAACATGAACGGCCGGATGTAAAAAGAACTTCCTTCCGTGGTGGGTATCCATGCCCGATCTATTTCAAGTAAAGTGTTCAGGCCTTCCATAAACACCTCTTCAGGCAGGTAAGGCATGCACATGCGCTCAGCCGATACATTCATCCGCTTCCAGTTTTCCAAAGGGCGAAATACCAATGCATCGCCTTTGTCTCCACGAAACGCTTTCAATCCTTCAAAGATGGATTGACCGTAGTGAATAGCCGGTGTCGCCGGACTCATGGGAATATAACCGTACGGTATCACCCTGAAATTTCTCCAATCTCCATTGCGGTAGTCCGCGAGGTACATATGATCGGCGAAAATCTTTCCAAATGGAATGTTATTAAAGTCAACGCTTGCCAATCGGGAGGCGGATGTCTTCTTGATGTCAATCTTCAGCGTATCTACCATAAATTTCATGGTCAGGTTAAGGGTGCAATTTAACGGATAATTCAACCTGCGACTAACGCCTGTTAGGAAAAATCAAAAAATACGCAATTCTCTCGCTGCGTGGTGATTACATGCCCTTGATCACGGACCAAATAGCTTCTGCCACCAGTAAGTTCCCCTGGTCATTCAGGTGCACGCGATCGGTGGTCAGCATTCCTGACTCCTTGTTTGACGGATTATTTTGCAGGTTGTAATCGAGAAACGCTTTGCGCAGGTCCACCAGCGGCAGGTTATTCTGCTTGGCAAGATTTCGAATGATATGGCTGTACCGATTGAGGTCGCCATCGAGCTCATTCGAAAAATCAGTCTTTTCTCCAATCACGGCAGGTATACATAGCACAACCCGGATGTTCTGACTGGTCAGTTTATTAATCAGGGCAAGATAAAATTTCTCAAACTTATCAGGATCAGTTCCCGTACCCGTCAGCCTTTTGTGCCACACATCATTTACGCCGATATAGATCACTACGATATCCGGCTTGTGCCTGAGCACATCATCATCTACCCGAAGGTAGAGGTCATAAATTTTATTGCCGCCAATACCGGCACCCATAAATTCAAAGTCAGATGAACGGTGTTCGGCTTCAGCCAAACCCGTCATGCGTGTAACATAGCCGCGGGGTTCCACACCGGCTTGTGTAATGGAGTCCCCAAATAATATCACCTTCTTTCTTTGGTTCACGACAAATGATCCCAAAAACATCACGCCGGCGATGGCTGCCATCCAATAGGTTAACTTCATAACACCGAAAGTACGAAGAATTCACTTTTATCATCCTGGTTTTGCGCGGGTGGGCTCAGCGATGGAAACATTCATGGGGAAACCTTCTCTTGCGCGATCCATAACTTCCTTGTCGCTGGGCTTTGCGGGATTTAGCGCCCGGAATGCAGACGAAGTCATGCCAGCCCGTTCCGCATAGATATCAAAATAGGCGGCTTGAATTTCGTCGAGCACTTCAATATATGCCCGGTGAGAGGTTAGCCGGTCGGCCTTAAATGATACTACTGCATCTATTGGATTGTCAGATAAGTGTTCATCACGTCCCTGGTTGAGGATAAACGCCCGCACCGCTTCGCGCAAGCCGGCAACGGGACGAACTTCTCCTTCAACCATCAGGACATCTTCGCTGTTCAATTGAATGGCGAATAAGTTGCGGTCATGAATTTTCTTATTAACAACATTATTTAACTCCGGGAGCATTATCAACAGTCCGCGTTGATACGGGATTTGTGTGCTAATCAGAAAAAAAGTGAGCAACAAAAAGGCAATGTCGGCCATAGAACTCGTACTGAGTTCGATACGCCTCTCGCGACGGTTGGTCATCGGTTTTGGATTTTATCCAGAATACGATCACTCGTCAAAAGTCACATCATTCGTTTTTCAGCACTTCCGCAGGATTAGTGGTAGCCACGCGAAACGTCTGCGACAAAATCATAATCAACGCAATCATCAATACGGCCAGTACCCCCAACAACATTTCAGCGAAGGGAATGGGTGCATGATTGGCCAGCTCGGGGAAGGCGATCTGTTCGAAAAACAGAATGGTGACCGGCAAAGCAATGACAATGGCCACGCCTAACAACCCCAGGAACCCCCGCGATAATAAGAATAGCAGTCGGCCCACGCTGGCACCCAGTACTTTTCTGATACTGATTTCCTTGAGCCGGGTTTCGGTAGTGAACACCACCATGCCGAGGAGTCCCATGGAAGCAATGCATATGGCGAGAAAGGCAAGGAAGGCTGCCACTTTCACGGCGGCTTGAAGACCTGAAAAGGCCTCAGCCAGCTGTTCTGTGTACCATTGGCCTTCAAACGGGTGAACCTGATCAATTTTTTTCCAGATTGCTTCGAGCCTTTGGCGGGTAGCCAGGATATCCGTTGACTCAATCAACAGGTTTAACTGATCGGGATTGCCGCTGCCATAGCGAAATACTACTTCGCGCTGCCCGGCCTTATCATTGGCGCGTCCGTATTGAAAGTTCTTCATCACGCCAATGATGACCATATCCTTGCCATCCACCCGGAGCGGTTCACCGATAGCTTTCTGCGGGTCCTGGTCGGCAATGTTAAAACGATGCAGGACCTGTTCATTTACAATCACTTCAGATTCCACCGCGCTATCCGGCTTGGGCAAAAAATTGCGACCGGCCAGCAGGTGGTGCTGGTGCAGAGGCATATAATGCTCATCGACCGTGTTAAAACTGACGCCAGCCGAATCATCCGGGTGGGGCGGGTACTTCATGTTGGTACCATAATAGTTTCCGACGCTGGTAATCATCATGGATTCAGATATACCCTTCACCTCCGGCAATTCACTCAGTTCCTTCTTCAGAAGTTCTGCTTTATTGCCCTGGACCGATATGTTATAAATGTTGGCCGTGGAGAAGCCCAGGTCAAATGAAACAAAATGCCGGTACTGCTTATAGACCACAATGGTGGAGGTGATGAAGAGTATGGAGATGAAATACTGAAAGACAATTAATGTTCTTCGCAGGGTTAGTTTACGGAATACCGGCACTGACGACATGTTCTTCAAGACCTGAACGGCATTGATGCGCGCAAAGAAAAGAGCCGGAAAGAAGCCGGCCAGTATACCAACGCCTATGGCAAAGAGAATAAACCAGCCTACCACAGCAGGTGACAAATCCAACACCAGAATTCGTTGCAAGTCAGGTTCAATACTGAGGAAATAAGGCTTTAACAACAATACCAGCAGGAAAGCCAGTACCAATGAGCCTAACGACAGGATCACAGCCTCTACCACAAACTGGCTCATCACCTGACCGCGGGCCGCCCCCACCACCTTGCGTATGCCTACTTCGCGGGTTCGCCGCAGGGAGCGCGCAATCGAGAGGTTGGTGTAATTGAAGCATGCTGACAGGATGACCACCAGGGCCAGCCCGCCAAAAATCCATAGTACAGTGGTGCCGAGAGTGGCCCCCATCTGGTTGCCCATACTATCCGTCAGCATGATCTCCCGCAATGGCTGCAACTCCAGTTCAATATGGGTATTCTTCACGGATTGGTCTTCCCGCTTGGCCATATCAGCGAGCGCCTGTTTGAATGCGCTCCTGTCAAACCCTTCCGGAACCAACAAATACACCCATGTACTCCACACATTGTCCCAATTCATTTCACTCTTCTGATCAACAACGGTAGTGGCCCGCGTGCTGAGAGAGCCCAACATATCAAACTTGATATGTGAAAATACCGGGGGATCCTCCACCACACCAGTTACCGTATAGTCCCGGTCGGCACCGATGCGAACCGTTTTTCCAAGGGCTTCTTCATCGCCAAATATTTTCTGCGCCGACTTTTCCGTGAGCACCACAGAGAAGGGTTCCGACAATGCCGTTTCCGGGTTGCCGCTGATCAATCGAAATGAAAAGACTTTAAAAACATCCGAGTTGCCGTAGAATCCTCGCAGAGGAATGGTCTTTTCACCCAACGAGACATCATCATCAAAGCCGCGGTGGAAGATGGCGATGGCTTCGGGTTGCTTAAAGTTTTCCTGGATAAGTTGGCCTGCCTTCATGGAGGTTGTGGCCATGAAACTGTTATCTTTTTCTCCCAGGTACTCATACCGGGAGATTACCCGTTCGATACGATCGTAGTGGGTGTGGAACCGGTCATACTGGAAGACATCATGCAACACACTAATCATGATGAGCCCCACCGACATGCTGATGGCGAGACCAGCCATGTTGATGGTGGAGAATAATTTGTTGCGCACCAGACTGCGTCCGGATGTTTTGATGTAGCTGCCCAGCATAATCCAGTTGATTAGGAGGTTGACGAATTCGGGTTTGCGAATGGTATAGAGCCGAAAGAACTTACATACATCGATGATATAGATCAGTCGGGCGCGGCGCGGTCCCCGGGTTTTAACATTACGCTCAAAGTATTCAAGGAGGTCACCCTGCAGGTCTTCCAGCAGTTCGGGCCGACAATACCATTCGAGCAGTCGTTCTGCCCAGCGCGGTGGTCGTATGGGGTTGAGGGGCTCCATCAGATGCGCTTCAGTGTCATGTTGGGAATCACGCTCCACAGTTGATCACGGATTTCTTTGGACTTGAGCAAAGCGCTCTTACCGGCATTCGTCACGGTATAATACCGCTTTCGCTTACCGCCACGGGCCTGCGTTGCCTCGCCCAACATACTTTTGACGAGACCTTTTTCCTCCAACCGGTTGAGAACAGCATGGACCACGCCAAGTTTCGCGTCACGTCCGGTGCGTTTCAGCAGGTCGTCACATATCGCCACGCTGTAGGCATCATTGACCAGTGCCGCGATGGTGAGCAGCACCAGTTCTTCGAATTCACCAATGTTGGTTCCCTTCATAACTGCGATTAATTACGTAAATGTATGTAAAATAGTTACGCAGCGACAAAATCATTCGAAGGACGTCTGTAAAACTCGCTTTTCGTTATTCGTAGCGAAGGGCTTTTACCGGATTCTCTCTGGCTGCACGCAGCGTATGATAGGCAATGGTGAGTCCGGCAATGGCCAGGGTAAGGGCAGCCCCGGCGAAAAACCAGCCAGGGTGAATACCAATGTGATAGGCAAATCCATCCAACCAACCGGTCAATACCCAATAGGTTAAGGGACTGGCCAGTAAAAAAGCGATGACGATAAGGCCCATATAATTCCTGGACAACAGGGTAGTTATCTCCTGCTCGGAGGCACCCAGTGCCTTTCGGATGCCAACTTCCTTCACGCGTTTCTGGACAGTGATCGTGACCAAACCAAACAAGCCGAGACAGGACAGCAGGATGGCCAGCACGGCCATGATAGTAACCACCGAACTCATCTGCCGATCGGACTGATACAAGTTATCAAAGTGCTGATCGAGAAACGTGTAATCAAATGGATAGGAAACTGTCCTTTTCCAGATATCCTGCACCTCATCAATCGCCGCTGCGGGATCGCTGCCATCCACCTTCACGGACATCTCACTGTACCCCCAGTCGGGATGAACCACCATGGACAGGGTATTGATTTTGTGATGCATTGAATTAAAATGAAAATCCTGCGCTACTCCGATGATACTTCCCAGGGAGTCATCTTTGTACCAACCATGTCCCACTCCCATTCCCAACACATTAGGCGCATTAAGCTCCCTGGCAAAGGTCTCGTTGATGATGAAGGCAAAATCCTTGTCGCGTGCGTTGTCTTTGTTAAAATTCCTGCCTGCTTTGATTTGGATACCATATACCGTCAGGTAATCATAATCAACGTTGACATTGGATGGTGTAATATTGACTACCCCGGTATCCGTTCGCACCTTATAGCCCCATTGGTGAAAATTGTTGCCCAGACGCTGACCCGACGCAGTAACACCGCGAACATGCGGGCTCTTCAGTAATTCTTCTTTCAGGGTAGCATACTTTTGGTTCACCTCCTGATTCATATCAATGAGCAGGATATGATCTTTGTTAAATCCCATTTCGGACTGCTGCATATAGCTCAGCTGGCGCACCACGATGATGGTACTCACGATCATGGCCAGTGCCAATCCAAACTGGATGACGACCAGGGAACTCCGGAAAATTGACCTCCCCTCCTTCTTGTTCCCCTTCAGCACGGACGAAGGCTGGAACGAGGTCATGTACAGGGAGGGATAGATTCCAGCCAGCATACCTAGCACGATGGTGGCTGCCAGCAGCACCACGAGTTCAAATGGATGATTGGCCAAAGCCAGGAGCGAAAGCTGACGGCCGATCAGAAGGTTTAGTCCGGGCAACAACAACAGATCGGCCAGCACCCCCAACAACAAGGCACCTAACGCGAGTAGCACAGACTCAAACACAAACTGACCAAACAGTTGTCTCTTACCGGCGCCGATGGAAGACCGAACGCCTATCTCCTTCCACCGATGAGAGGCCCTGGCCGTAGTGAGGTTCATGAAATTTACGGCTGCAATCAGCAGAATGAGTCCGCCCACGATGGCAAAGATTCGCAGGTAAGCGCCATTGAATTTTCTGTAGTTGTGATAATCATGTTCGATATCCGTAGATCCCAGGTGCACCAGATTCAAGGGCTGGAGAAACAACTTATAGTACTGGTTGATGTCCTGTTCGCCGGTGTGCTTGATCAGGTAGTCTGGGAACTTTGCCTCCAGCGACTTTACGTCCGCATCTGGCGCCAGCCGGACGTATGTAACCAGAAAATTTGAACCCCACCGGTCATTGAAGTCCTTCTGCTCCTGGGTAATTGTCGTCATGGAGGCAAGGGCATCAAACTGCAGGTGCGCGTTTTCCGGCACATCATATAATAATCCGGTAATCATGTATTCCTTATCCAACATCTTCAGCGAACTGCCCACCGCTGTTGACGGATCATCAAAGAATTTTCTGGCGGTGGTTTCCGTGAGGACCAGACTGTATGGCTTGTCCAGCGCGGTATTCCGATCGCCTGCCTTCCAGGCGAAGTCAAAGAAATCAAGAAAGGTGCTATCTACGCTGGCCACATTCTTCAGCAGAAATTGCCGGTCATCCTTCTTCACCAATCGTTTGTTACCGAAGAACCGGGCATACCCGACTACTTCCGGAAAATCAGTCACCATGGATGGTCCCATACCCGGCATGGAAAGGGCCACTTTTTGTTCATGGGTGCCGGAGAAATTTTGCACTTCATCCAGGCGGTAGATTGATGCACTTTGGGAATGAAAGGAATCAAACCCGGATTCGTCAGCAATGAACAAATAAATGACCAGGCATGCAGCCAGGCCGATGGCCAAACTGAAGATGTTAATGAATGCGTAAAGGCTATTCTGTCGGATGTTGCGTATGGCTACCTGGAAGTAGTTGCGGATCATAAAAAGTCTTTGTGGTAAGACTCTGTGATGCAGCAATTGGTTACAAAGTTCTGTCAGGAAGGCAAATGACAGGGTTCAACGGTACCTCTGTTTTCTATCCGGTGTTCTTTTCACCCAATCAGGGCGAGGCATTCAGGCTACATCCGGGGCTTCCAGGGTGTCTCAGGAGCAGCGAGTTCCTTGGTCATATACCGGCACAGCACAAACAGATAATCAGACAACCGGTTCATGTATTGAATTACCACGGCATCGACAGTAGCCGTTTGATCAAGTGCGACGATTAAGCGTTCTGCCCGGCGACAAACCGTGCGGGCGACATGACCATAGGAAACAGAAGGATGACCACCCGGTAATACAAATGACTTCATGGGCTCCAGGTTTGCCTCCATGGCGTCAATACGGCGTTCCAGAAAATGTACATCGGCTGCAGTAAGCACTGGAATTTTCACTTTGGTATTACCCGGCTCTGTGGCCAGGATAGATCCGATCGTGAACAATCGGTCCTGAATCTCCACCAATTCTTCGGTGCGGATCTTATTTACCGGCTGATCGCGCAGCATACCGATCCATGAATTCAGCTCATCGACCGTACCATAGGCATCAATTCGCAATTCGGACTTGGGCACCCGCTTTCCGCCAAATAAAGCCGTTGTGCCTTCATCGCCGGTTTTGGTGTAGATTTTCATTACCCAAACTTAGATAAATCTGTGGTAATGTGGCTCAACAAGTGTGTTGAGGCCTGATTAGATTGGGTGACTTAAAGAAATCAGTGAGCCACCGCCTCTTCCGTAGGCCGGCGCGTAATCTGATCGTTCTTGCGATCCCATTCTACCAGTCCGTCGCGAAGACGAATGATCCGGTGCGCATAGTGCGCGATATCATCTTCGTGGGTAACCATGATGATGGTGTTTCCTTTGTCGTGCAACTCCTGAAAGAGTGCCATGATCTCATAAGACGTTTTCGAGTCCAGGTTACCAGTAGGTTCGTCGGCGAGGATGATGGAAGGATTGTTAACCAGGGCGCGGGCAATGGCTACGCGCTGGCGCTGACCACCGGAAAGCTCATTGGGTTTGTGGTGCCAGCGGTCGGCCAGGCTTACGTTCTCCAAAGCCGCCATCGCCATTTCAGTGCGCTCGCTCTTTCCATAGCCTGCATAAATCAAGGGCAGCGCTACGTTCTCCAGCGCCGAAGCCCGTGGCAACAGGTTGAATGTCTGAAACACAAAGCCAATATCCTTGTTGCGCACATGGGCCAGTTCATTCTCCGTCATTTCGCTCACCAGCTGATTGTTGAGCACATAAGTACCCGCCGTGGGCGTATCCAGGCAACCTACGATATTCATGAGGGTGGACTTACCTGAACCAGAGGGGCCCATAAAGGCCACATATTCTCCCTTGTCGATGGCGATGGATACCGATTGAAGGGCGTTGACAATGTTGTCACCCATCTTATACACCTTGGCAATGTTCTGGGTCTCAATAATTCGGCTCATGGCTCTCTGGTTTCTCCTATCCTTGAACTGTGGAATACAAATAGAGTTTCAAATTTGAGGGAAAATGGCGAAAAAATAACTGCGAACGGCAAAAATCGCCCAATTCCGCTACCTCGCTCCCAGCACTCAGACGCCCAAAAGCTGGTCATGTTACGCCAGAACTATGTTTTTATTGGGGAGCGACGGAATTCCGGATAAAATCAACGGTGGCCGTGATGACGCCTTCGTCTTTGAGCACCCGGTTATGGCCAAGTCCGCGGGTAGTATATAAGCGGGCCCTCGGATAGGCCTTAATGAGAGTTTCTGCCTGCACCATGAGCACTTCCTCGTCGTCTTCATCCTGAATAACCAGCAAGTCAATGGGCCGCGGCAGGCGTTGAATAGCATAAAGTCCGGTGAATTGCTCAAAAGACTTGCCGGTTCGCCGTATGACATACTGCTTAAACTTTTCTGCTGAAACCCAACTGCCATTAATGGCGCGCAAATATGTCTTCAGGATTTCATCTTCCAGGGAGGGACTCGCGATGTTCACCAGACGAGGAACAACTAGTCCATTCATGGCAGCATACAATATGGCGGCTCCACCGAACGAGTGGGTGACAACGCCGGCAGGCGTACCCAATTGTTCTACCATTCGGATAAAAACTTGTTCGAATTCCATGATAGACGTCCGGGTGCCCTCCGATTTTCCATGCGCGGGTCCATCAAAACCAATCACACGAAACCCGGCTTGCTGAAAGGATGGTATGAATTTTCTGAACTGCGTAGCGCGACCAGCCCAACCGTGAACTAATAAAACATAAGGCTGATCATCATTACCCCATTGATAGCACTGAACCTTCTTTCCATTCGCCTGCAACGCAAACCAGGTTGCTGATTTGGCCATTTCTGTTTCTTTCTCCGGCACGCGATACGTCAACGGAACATAAAACACCAGGCGAAATACCTGTTCTGCCAGCCAGGGCATATAGCGTTCCATCCGCGGGTACGCCCAGCGCATGGCCCTCAACATAAATGGAAGGTTGTTGTTTCGTTTCTTCATCGGCCTGATACTGAAAACTCAAAGGTCCTCAGTGAAAAAGTAAAATCGATTGTGTTGTATACCCGTTCCGAAAAGGTTACACGGTTCTGACGATCCACGAGAATAACCGTCGAGCACCGGGATCCATAGTTGTCGGTCTTGATGAACATGGAGGACAATGCGCGCTCGCGTTCTAATCCTATACCCGTCTCCGGAAGTTCGGCGTCAGCGGCGCGGCGGTCATCATACAGGAATTCAAACAATTGCTCGGTGGAGAATGCGTGGCCCAACAGGGCTTCAAATTGCTTCTTCCCCCTTGTTACTTTGGGCCAGGGTGTGTCCAGTAGTGCGTTGCTAAGGCCATGAGCACCAGCAGACACCTTATGCACACCGGGTGCATAGTTGGAGAGATAATACAACTCATCAACTGTACCGGCCAGCAGGTTAAAGCCATTATAGTGTTTCGCTGTTGCCTCCACCTGATTCAGGTAATCCGCAGCGGAAGTCTGGCTGGCGAGGTAGTCGGAAACCAATTGACCCCGTGAAGGAGCCTTTGGGTTGATATTTTTTGGATCACGGTAATTGGTGAGCAGGCTGATGCGGCCGGTGCGGGTCATGCCAAGCCAGGTGCCTTGTGCTTCAAGGTCGCGGCCGGCGAGGATATCACTGCGATCGTGCCAGTATCCGGCTGGCGCTGTTTTACGTTGATAGAATTCATCGCGGTTAGCCGCTACAATCAGTTTGTAGTCTGGGTGTGAATCGAGGGAAACAAAAATGAGGCACATGAACGCCAAAGGTACGTACGGACAAATTGTAAACCGTGATACCCATTAATTAGTTTCACCGTCCTACTCCGCGTCAGCGAACAGATCCAACTGTGCAGGCAGTAGTTGAAAACTCTTGCGGTGAATGGGTGTGATTCCCTGTCGACGGATTCCATCGCGGTGTTCAGGTGTCGGGTAGCCCATATTGGTTTCCCATCCATATCCGGGATAAGTGATAGCCATGTGCTGCATCAATTCATCCCGGTGGGTTTTGGCGAGTATGGAGGCAGCGGCAATCGATTGGTATTTACCATCGCCTTTGATGATACAGTGATAGGCCGTCTCGCCATATGGAACAAACCGGTTACCATCGATCAATAGCAGTTCCGGTCGAATCTTCAGTTGATCCAATGCCCGGTGCATGGCCAAAAACGACGCCTTCAGAATATTGATCTCATCTATTTCTGCATGGCTTACTTCGGCTACTGCCCAGGCCAGCGCATCGCGGATGATATCTTCTCTGAGCACCAGTCGCTCTTCCGCCGAAAGTTTCTTGGAGTCATTAAGCGATTTGTGCCGGTACTTCGGAGGCAGAATGACTGCCGCTGCCACCACAGGACCCGCCAGACAGCCGCGGCCCGCTTCGTCACAGCCGGCTTCGGTGAGGTGTTTGGTGTATGAGCTCTTGAGCACGGCGGACAAAAATCTGGTCGAGTTTACGTCTTCGGCTGCAAAGTTCCATGATTAATGCCGTTTTTTGCAGTTCCTCAGATACCATGAACCCCGAACACGCCAATCCCTGGACCACCTTGTCATCGCAGGAGAAATATGACAATACCTGGATTCGTGTCACTGAATTTCAGGTGATCAACCCATCGGGCAAGCCGGGTATTTATGGGAAGGTGCACTTTAAGAACAAAGCCATTGGCATAGTTGCCCTCGATGACAACCACCACACCTGGCTCGTGGGGCAGTTCCGCTATCCCTTGAATGAATGGTCCTGGGAGATACCGGAAGGCGGAGGACCCTTGGACCAGGACACCCTCGCGGCTGCGCAGCGTGAGTTGGCTGAAGAAACCGGACTCACCGCCAAACGATGGACTGAAATCCAGCGCGTACATCTTTCCAATTCTGTTTCTGACGAAGAAGGTTTCATTTTCCTCGCCGAGGAAATTTCACAAGGCGTGTCCGCACCCGAAGAAACTGAAGCGGGCATGAAAATATGGCGATTGCCATTCACAGATGCATTGGCCATGGTACTCGATGGACGCATTACCGACAGCCTGAGTGTCATTGGTCTTCTTGCCGTTGCCAGACGGCTTCAACATTAATCCTTAGCGCTTACACCTTGCTCTCCTACCGCAACGACATTTCGCAAAGTTTCAAACTGGCCTACCCGGTTATGCTCAGTCAGCTGGGCCATGTGATGATGGGTGTTGCCGACAACGTGATGGTGGGACACATTGGCGCGAAGCAACTGGCCGCAGCCGGTTTGGCCAACGTGGCTTTTAACGTGCTGCTACTCTTTGGCATTGGTGTTTCCTATGCCATAACACCGCTCGTGGCTTCGGCCGATGGGGAACAAGACACCCACAAAGTGAATGAAACCCTCCGCCATGGACTGGTGATCAATGTGACAACAGCGTTGGTGTTGGTGATGCTGGTGATGGGCGCCAAACAACTGCTTTACCATTTAGATCAACCTGTTGAAGTGATCGTGTTGTCTATCCCCTACCTGGAGATCATCACTTTCTCGATCATACCGGTATTGGTGTTTCAAACCTTTCGTCAGTTTTCAGAGGGTTTGTCCAATACGTGGATGCCCATGGTGATTGTGTTGAGTTGCAACGTAGTAAACATCGCCATGAACTATGTACTGATCAATGGTCATTTCGGTTTCCCCGCGTTGGGACTAAACGGAGCAGGTTGGGCCACGCTGATCTCAAGGGTGATTATGGGCGGTGCGATCGCTGCGTTTATTTATTGGTCACCGGGATTCAAATCCTATCGACCCGGCTTTCGCATCGGTAACTACTCACGCGAGTTGTTCAACAAGATGCTGCACATTGGCATTCCCGCCGGCGCTCAGTTTATTTTTGAAGTGGCCGCTTTTGACTTCTCACTCGTGATGATGGGATGGCTCGGCACCCAGGCCCTCGCCGCGCACCAGATTGCAATCAACCTTGCGACTATTAGTTTCATGACCACCTCCGGATTGGCGGCCGCCGCTACCATTCGGGTGAGCAATGAGTTGGGCAAGGGCAACCTGCGACAAGCACGGCAATCCGCATTTGTGTTGCTCGGGATGGCACTGACTTTTATGGCAGTGTGGGGAATCATTTTCCTGCTCGGCCGCAATCACCTGCCCTTATTATATGTAGACGATATGGATGTCGTGGCAATAGCCGCACCGCTGATCGTCATTGCCGGACTCTTTCAACTCTCCGATGGCACCCAGGTGGTGGTCATCGGTGCACTGCGAGGCTTACAGGATGTGAAGGTTCCGTCTGTACTGATCCTGATCTCCTACTGGGTCATCGGCTTGCCGTTGGGATACTGGCTTGGCTTTCGCCTGAACCTTGGACCCGTTGGTATCTGGACCGGCTTGTTGATTGGACTCACACTCACGGCAAGCGCCATGCTGTGGAGGTTTCATTCCCTCACCCGCAGGCAACCGGGGATATAGGGGTATTTTCATCCGCTCGCGGAAACGGTCGTTCCGAATTCTGTTTTTATCGCTTAACTTTCAAATTCACCATACTGTTTTATGGAACAGCCTGCCCGTCCCGTTCGTCTTTCGCAGACCACCATCACCGAATTGATGGTGCCATCTTATGCCAACTTCGGCGGGAAAATTCATGGTGGAATATTATTGTCCTTAATGGATAAAGTAGCCTATGCATGCGCCACCAAACATGCAGGCACCTACTGTGTCACAGTGTCGGTAGAAAATGTGGAATTCCTTCAGCCGGTTGAAGTCGGCGAGCTGGTTTCGCTGCATGCCTCTGTAAACTACGTAGGTCGTACGTCCCTCGTCGTGGGCATCAGGGTCGAGTCACTGAATGTGCGCACCAACATCATCAAACACACCAATTCATCCTTTTTTACGATGGTAGCCAAAGGTGACGACGAAAAGCCTGCCGTCGTACCGAAACTAATATTAGAGACCCGTGAAGACGTGAAGCGCTTCATCGAGGCCATGCGGGTGCGGGAGGTAAAATCTGCAGTGAAAGACCAGATGGATGATGCCCGCTCGAACATTGAAGTTGATCAGGCTTCTGAACTTCTCAAAAATGAACGTTGTGTCTTACAGTACATCCCTTAACTCATATTCTATGCGATTGATTTTCTTCTTGCTCCTGCTGGTGAGCGCTTCTGCTATTGCTCAACCCGTCATTCTCAGTCAACGTGATCAGGCCCGGATCATCGACGAAGTCCTTGACGACCGCCTCCGCACGGTACTGCCCATGCTCATGCGCCGCGAGGGATTTGATATGTGGGTACTTATTTCGCGGGAAAATAATGAAGACCCGGTATTGAAAACCATGCTGCCCGCTACCTGGCTGGCCGCGCGCCGCACGACGATGCTCGTGGCGTTTGACCAGGGCATCGACAAAAAGACCGGCGAAGACAAAGGCCTAGAGTACCTCGCTGTCGCACGATATGATGTGGGCAAAGTATTCAAGCGTTCCTGGGATCCGGACGCCAACCCCGACCAGTGGGCGCAATTGGGAAAGATCATCACAGAAAGAAATCCGAAGAAAATCGGAGTCAACAAAGCTGAACACTACGGACATGCGGACGGACTTACCGCCAACGACTATGATAACCTGATGCGCGTGTTGCCCGCAAACCTGAAGCCAATGGTGGTCTCTGCGGAAAAACTGGCCGTAAGCTGGTTAGAGACCCGCACCGAAAAAGAGATGACATTATACCGCAACATTTGCCGCATCGCCCATCAGATCATTGCCGAAGGATTCTCCGATAAGGTTATTCAGCCAGGAGTTACCACCACCGAAGATGTGGTGTGGTGGTACCGTGAGCGCATCAAAGAACTCAAACTCGAAACATGGTTTCATACTTCGGTATCTGTACAACGGAATGAATCTGATGCCATCACCGCCAAGCGGCCACAACCGCTCGTAATTCTTCCCGGCGATTTGCTGCACGTTGACTTTGGTATCACGTACCTCCGCCTCAACACCGACACACAAGAGCATGCTTACGTATTGCGCGCTGGCGAAACGGATGCCCCTGAGTTCCTCAAGCGTGCCTTCGCCACCGGCAATCGGTTACAGGATATATTCACAAACAATTTCAAAGAAGGAAAGACAGGCAATCAGATCCTTGCCGAATCGCGCAAGCAGGCGATCGACGAAAAAATCAATCCTTCTATCTACACACACCCCATCGGATACCACGGCCATGCCTCCGGCACCACGCTGGGGATGTGGGATATGCAACAGGGTGTACCCCACACAGGAGACTACCTCATGCACCTCCGCACCGCTTATTCAATAGAATTGAATTGCGCCGTCAATATTCCCGAATGGAAGAAGGATGTGCGCATCATGCTCGAAGAGGACGGATACTTTGATGAGACCGGCTTTCGGTATATCGACGGCCGCCAGACGGAGTTGATGATCATTCCGAAGCCACAGCCCTCCGTTCGCTAAACCGCCACCAACATCATGAAAAAACAAAACCTCCTCATTTTATTCCTGTTCCTGACTATGCCAGCCCTGGCGCAGGAGCAACAACCCCGAAAGAATGACTTTGGTTTTAGTACCCGATTCTTCAACAGCCCCGCAACGCCTTTCATCATCATGTACAAGCGCACCATCGGCAACGGCGTGGCTTTGCGCGGCGGATTGAACCTGACGTATACCAGCACAAGAAACAACCTCACCGATAACACGGGCTATACCGATGTAACCACCTACACCGTCGTTCCCAGTGTGGGTGCAGAGTGGCAAAAGCAAATCGCCAACCGACTGATCGTGTATTACGGAGCCGATATCCGGCTTAGCCTGGGCACGACCCGCACAGAAGACCACACCGGCAACGTGTTCCTCACGGTAACCACCAACGACAGCAACATCACCACTTTCGCGCCCTTGTTCGGCGTTCGGTTTGCCCTGATGGATAGGTTGTATGTGGCTACCGAGACCAACTATAATTTCAACTGGACCTCCACCACCAACCAACGCAACACGCTGGCGACGGGCGTGATCAACACCAGCTCGTCAAGCGTATTTAATATGTCGTTGCAGCCGGGCGTCGGACTCTATTTGTTCTATCAATTTTAGATGGCGATTTCGTTTCCTTGTACTTTTGCGGCATGAAACTCCTTCGCGGGATACACACCCTGTATGGATTGTTGATTTTCGGGGTCCTGTTCCTGCTCGTTTTCTTTCCGCTGCTCGTCCCCATCATTTTCCCCCGGAAACATCGGTGGGTCGGTAAGGTAAACCGCTGGTGGGCCAGGCTGTTGTGCCTCGGTTGCTTTCTTCCGTACCGGGTCATCACCCGCACTACATTAGATAAGAATGGTCAGTATATCTTTTGTCCCAACCACGCTTCCTACTTCGACATCCCCACCATGGGCCTCAATCCCATCGATAGCATTTTTGTGGGAAAGAATGACATGGAGAATATTCCCCTGTTTGGCTTCATGTACAAAAGACTTCACATTACTGTTGATCGTTCTAAACTGAAAAGCAAGTATGGCACCTATATCAAGAGCGGCCAGGCACTCGATGAAGGGAAAAGTCTTGTTATTTACCCGGAAGGAGGCATCTACACGGAAAAACCTCCGGCGATGGTGCGATTTAAAGACGGCGCCTTCCGTCTCGCGATTGAAAAACAAATACCCATCGTTCCGGTCACCATTCCTAACAATTGGATAATTTTGCCCCCCGACGAGTTTCTGCTGCGGTGGGGGACAGTCTCCGTTATCTTTCACGAGCCTATTCCTACCCGGGGCATGACCCTCGCCGACCTCGATACCCTGAAGCACAGGGTGTTTGATGTGATCGAAAAGGAATTGAGCCAACATGAACATTGATCGCGCCTCCCTCGACAAGATTGCACACCTCGCCCGCCTCGAGTTTGACGAACAGGACGCGCAAAAAATGATGGACGACATGACGGCCATTGTTTCCTGGGTGGAGCAATTAAACGAAGTGCCAACCGATGGCGTGGAGCCGCTCACCACCATGAGTCATGAAGTCAATGCGCTGCGCGAAGACAAAGTGCAACCAGCGCTGGATCGCACGGAGGCCTTGCGTCAGGCACCGCAGCACGACGGCCAGCATTTTCGTGTACCGAAAGTGCTGGAATAACGAGTATGTATAAAATCACCTTCTGGAAATCATGGCCATCGGTCTATCAACGGATCTTAATGGTCTTGTTTGTACTGTTGGGTCTTGCCCTCGTCGCCATCGCCATTGGATATGTCAGCAGCCCCAGTGCAAACTATGGCTGGGACCAATTTCAGGAATTGAAGAAATATCCGGTTCCCCTGCATAGCTTTTCGGTGGGCGGCAATACCTTCACTACCGAAGGCAGCAACTACCTTGTGTTCAACACATGGTCTACCCAGCCCCTGCAGATCAACCTAATCGCACTCGACATCTATTTCATTTTTTTTCTGCTCGGATTTTCCATCCTCATCACATTGCTCACGCTCATTCCCCGGTTCTGGTTCTATGTGGGTGCCGGTGTGCTTGTGGTGGTGATCTCTACCTTTCAGTTGGATCAAATCGGATTGTTTGGCTTGCACAACAACACACCGGTAATTGGCCTCGTATCCATTCTCCTCGGAATCTCCATCTACTATCAGTTCTTTCAAACCACCGCATCCCTCTTGCAACGGTGGATGGTGGTTCTGGCGACTTTTATTTTTACCGGCATCGTCATCCGATTCGGCGCCCCGGCACCAGCACTTCACCACATTGCCGCCAGCACCCTGCCTGCCGGATTTGTCTTCCTGCTGATCTTCATGATCAATGTGGCCCACGAAATCATCGCGGGATTTGTATCACTGGTTGGACAAGGCACCCGCAACAGCAAGAGCCTGCAACATTTTCTGATTATCAGCGCCATCTACCTGCTCACGCTGTGGATGACATACCTCAATAAGATTGGATGGACACACCTCGGCATGGTGATCCATCCCATGTTTATCCTGGCAGCCTCCACCATTCTCGGGATATGGGGCATGCGTCAACGCGAACCGCAATACGACAATATTATTCCAGCCAACCCATACGGAGTGTATTTTTTGATCGCCCTTGGCCTGATGGCCACCGGCCTGGTAGGATACCTTACGGGCGCATCCCAGGATATCGCGCTGCTTTCGGTGAATGACCTCATTCTCTACACCCACATCGCGTACGGAACAATTTTCTTTTTATACATCATTTCCAATTTCATGGGGATGTTGCGGGCCAACCTGCCTGTGTATAAAGTAATGTACAAGCCTACCCTGATGCCGTATTTCTCGTATCGGCTGGGCGCTTTGATTTTTGCCATTGCCCTGGTGGCCTACAACCGCTGGATGGTGCCGGTGAATCACTTCACCTCAGCCACCTTCACCGCTTTCGGGGATGTCTATCAATTCCATGAAGATGGCACCCAATCAGTCACCTATTACAAACGCGCCAACGGCTATGGACCTTACAACCACCATGCCTCAACAGCCCTCGGTGATTGGGAAGGAAAGTACTACAACCCAACCGACCAACAGCAATACTATCAGCAGGCAAACAGCTACATGCCTACCGAATACACGGCGGTGAATGCGGCACGCACACGAACGAATAAACTGGAAGAGATTTTCATCCTGCAGGATGCACTGAGAAAAAATCCATCGTCCGGTATATTAAATAATAACCTCGGGGTGGCATATACCCGGCTAGGCCTCGCTGATTCCGCTCAACGGTATCTGCTGAAAGCAAGAAAAGATCACAAGACCCAGGAGAGCGCCGACCTCAATCTCGTGGCCATGATGGCGGTGCGGTCTTCCGCGGAGGCACCGGACTCACTATCAGCACTGTTGGATGACCAATCTCCCGCCGTCCTCGCGAACCTGCTGGCTATGGCCAATCAACAAGGACGCAGAACAAACCTCAAGGCATGGTTGCCAAAAGATTCAACGTTAAATCTGTTCATCGCTACCATGATGGGCAACTACCTCACGAATAACATCCTCCAACCGGATACGAGTTACCTCAATGCCAGCATCGCTGTCGCACGCCTGCCGCGCAACGAAAGCTTCCGGGAAATTATTCTTGCTCCGGCTGCGCACGTTTGTTATGCACATGGTAAGATCAGTCTCGCTTTCGAACTCCTGCAAGAAGCCATAGTAAGTGGCGGGAATGCCGGCGAACATCAGACTATCATGGGATTGTGGGCCCTTGAGTTGGGCAAACCCGATGCAGCCCTGCCCTATCTGACTGCCGCGGTGAATATGCATTTTCCGAATGCAGCATTTCCGTTCGCAATAGCACTCGCCGAACAAGGCAGGATCAACGAGGCCGTCGTAGCGCTCGACTCACTGACCAAACGAAAGGATTCGGTGTTGACCCGGCGCGTAGAAAAATACAAACGTGTTTTGGCCGGACCGGATGCCTGGTACACAACTTTGACCGACGAAGAGAAATACTTATACCTGCACTACCGCGTGACCCTGGCTGACTCAGCCGAATTTGATCGCAAGCGCAAACAAATCACAGTAGATGATTGGAAAATCAATGCCATCACTGACCGCGCCATGAAGTTTTTGCGCGCCGATGAGCCTTCCCTGGCCTGGTCCATATTCCGCAAAGCGGAAGGGCTGCGACCAACCAACCAATCTATCCTGCTGGAGGTTCAACTCCTCGAACTTCGGCTTCTCGCAGCACAAGGAAAAATAAGTTTGCTTTCAGCGCGCAGGAAGAACATGGAGTCAGGACCTTATTATAAGTCGTTTGCAGATTACTACGAAGGTCTGGAGTTCGCCAGCCTTGGTGATACAGTCCGTGCCAAACGCAGACTTCGCGAAGTGGCTACCCAAAATCCATACTTCGACGAGGCCGTGGCAATCAGTGCCAATTACCTGATGGCCCACCACACATCCGATCAGCAGGTGTACCGCATTCTGGCCGAAGCCCTACAGGTGAATGCTGCGTCGCCAGCTATCCTCAAAGCCTATATCCCTGTTGCACTCGCCCGTGGCTATGACGCCTTTGCATCCAGCGCACTCACTACCCTTAAAGGCCTGATTTCGCCGGCCTCTTTCCGCCGCTATGTGCTGGAAAATCACCTCGAGGCGCTGCCGCTCCAATGAGCGGTATTCTTTACCTTTGCCCACCTTTAAATCCTTGATCTATCGCGTATGGAATTACAATTCGTCCCCCTCAATCACGTTCACGAAGCGCTTGGCGCTAAAATGGTTCCCTTTGCCGGATTCAACATGCCGGTGCGTTATTCTTCCGACCTCGAAGAACACATGACGGTGCGCAATGGCGTGGGCGTTTTTGATGTTTCACACATGGGAGAATTTACCCTGAAGGGACCGAATGCCCTGGACCTGATTCAACGGGTGACGAGCAACGACGCGAGCAAAATGATCGATGGCCAGGCCCAGTACTCCTGCCTGCCCAACAAGACAGGCGGCATTGTGGATGACCTTACCGTGTACAAGATCAAAGACAATGACTATATGCTGGTCGTAAATGCGTCCAACATCGAAAAAGACTGGAACTGGATCAGCTCCTTCAACACCAAGGGAGTAGACATGAAGAATATTTCTGCCGACACGTGCCTCTTTGCTGTGCAGGGACCCAAGGCAACCGAAGTCCTTCAGAAACTTACCACGGTAGACCTTAACGCAATTCCTTATTATCACTTTGGCATCGGCACATTTGCAGGATGTGAGAATGTCCTGATGTGCAAGATGGGATATACCGGTGCCGGTGGCTTTGAAGTGTATTGCCCGAAATCGGAAGGTGAAAAACTGTGGAACGCCATATTCGCAGCCGGAAAAGAATTTGATATCAAGCCTATCGGTCTCGGTGCGCGCGATACCCTGCGCCTGGAAATGGGATTCTGTTTATATGGTAATGATATTGATGATACTACTTCTCCCCTCGAGGCCGGACTCGGTTGGGTCACCAAGTTTACCAAAGAGTTCACCAACAGTGCCGCGCTGGCGAAACAAAAAGAAGCCGGCGTCACCCGTAAACTTGTTGGATTCAAAATGATCGACAAAGGTATTCCCCGTCATGATTATCCGTTGGTAGATGCCGCAGGACAAATCATTGGCAAAGTCACCAGCGGAACCATCTCGCCCGTGCTGGGCATTGGCATCGGATTGGGATACGTCACCATCGCCAACAGCAAGCCTGGTTCGGAAATTTACGTCAGCGTGCGGGGCAAGAACCTCAAAGCTGAAGTGACCAAGTTGCCGTTTCTGCCCAAATGAGATTTGCGGTAGTCGCCTTGCTGCTGATCGTCGCTCAGGTAACCATCGCCCAACCCGACGGAGACCTGAACAACAAGGGCGTAGCCCTCATGGATCAGGAGAAATACGCAGAAGCACTGCCCTATTTTGGCAAACTCGTTGCGCGGAACCCAGGCAGCACCTTGTACCGGTATAACCGGGCCATCACAAGAACACACCTGAAAAACTACCGGGCCGCGCTTCAGGATTACCTGGAACTGACCAAAGCAGTTCCGGATGAAGCTGAATACTTCTTTCAGGCAGGCAGTCTCTTTGAAAAACTGGACAGCTCAAAGCTGGCCGAATCATATTACACAAAGGCCATTGTCATAGATGGTGAGAACTTTCAGTTTTTCTTTCAGCGCGGTACCTTCTACCTCAAGCTGAATATTTACAACAAGGCCCTTACTGATTTCAACCGCGCCCTGGTCCTGAATCCGGAACACGACAACTCCCTGCACAACCGCGGGATTGCCAATTTCAAAATGGGTTTTAAGGAAAAAGCGTGTGATGACTGGTGCCGGTCGTACCGGAAAGGAAACCAGGTATCTTTATCACACATCACCAAGAACTGCAAGAATATTTCAAACTGTCTGCCTTCCAAATGAAAACCATCGATGTTTGCCTGAGTCCCGAGCTGATGCACCTCTACAAGGTGGAAGACCGCACCGTGGTGGTGGTGGATATTTTCAGGGCCACCTCCTGCATGGTGACTGCCTTTGCTCACGGGGTAGAAAGCATCACACCGTTTGCCAGTCTGGAAGCCTGCCGGGTGATGAAGACCAAAGGATACATTACCTCCGGCGAGCGGGATGGAAAAAAGGTGGATGGATTCGACAAGGGCAATTCACCGTTTGAATACATGGGCTCTGATGTAGCCCATAAGAAAATTGCATTCACCACCACCAACGGAACCCAGGCTATCGAGAAAGCCAAAGGAGCGAAACGTATTATCGTCGGTTCGTTCCTCAACCTGTCGTCGGTGGTTAAGTACTTGTTGTTTGGAGAAAACAGTGTGCTGGTAGTATGTGCCGGATGGAAAGGCAAGGTCAATCTGGAAGACACGTTGTTTGCCGGCGCCGTCGTAGACAAACTCATTAATCATATCGAGCCCGACTGCGATGCCCCGCTGGCGGCACAGCGCCTCTACAACATGGCGAAGATCGACATGGTCGGATTTCTCGCCGACTCATCACACGTCAAGCGCCTCGCCCGCCTCGACATTCATCAGGATATCGAACATTGTTTGACGCTGGATAAGTATCAGATTGTGCCGTGTTTGGTGCAGGGGGTGTTGAAGGCTTGAGGAGGGATTAGGACTTAGGGATTAGGGACTGGGGGATTGGGGATCAGGGATTGGGGGCTAGGACTTCGGAATTTTACATTTATCATTTTGCCTTTAGTCTTTGGAATCAGAGCGATCCACCAACACGATTGAACTTCAACGGCAAGAATGTCTTGTCCTGAAATAGGTTGACGGTTTAACAATTGATTATGCCACATGCCGTTCTTGAGGGGTTTGAAGATTTAAAGCCCAGTGAGGACGATGTTGGTTGTAAAGATATATAGATTCATGAACTGCTTTGAATGCTAG
>JBGAMI010000067.1:0-15216 GCA_044223085.1 Cyclobacteriaceae bacterium | reverse complement strand
AACCATTCCCAGTCTGGACCGCGAGACCTTCTACCGCAGCCAATCTTTCCTGGTGATTTCAGATCCGAAGTCAGCCCTGAACAAAGCGCTGTTCCAGCGAATCGCGCACGAGAACAATAATTACCTGTTGGTCCGGTGGCAGCGCACCCTGGAGACCAGGGCTGGTTACCAAAACCGTGATACGGCCCGCCGTTACCAAGGGTCGCCAGATAAATTGTACTTCCGATACCGTGTAAGCAGCAGCAATGACTTTAGCCTGGGGGTCACCGGAGAAAAAGATGCGGGCGAGCCGCTTCAATGGAATCCGTCGATGCGCTACTACGGCGTTGACTATTGGTCCGCGCACCTGCAAGTGCAGAACAAAGGGCGCATCAGTAACCTGATCCTGGGAGATTATCAGGCGCAGTTCGGACAGGGGCTTGTGATGGGCAGCGTCTTTGGGTTTGGCAAAAACGCAGAGACCATTGCCACCACCCGTCGCAGTACGCTGGGCTTCGTGCCATACACTTCGCTGAATGAAAATCAATTACTTCGGGGTATCGCAACAACACTCCGGGTCAATCGGTTTTTACAGGTTCATATGTTTTATTCCCGGATGCGGCACGATGCGCACCCGGCCGATTCATCCACCGATGCTGCGATCACCTCATTGATCAGTTCAGGGCAACATCGCACGACGGCAGAACTAAATACGCGCAAAGCGATGCAACAAGTAACCTGGGGTTCCATACTGAGCTTTCGATCCCAACGTCTCGAAGCAGGGGTACTCACCCAGTATACAGGTTTTGACAGGCCATACACACCAGCACCGACTCCCTACAACCAATTTGCTTTTCGCGGAAGTGAACTTCACCAGGTGAGTGCTTATTTTTCCGGAACATGGGGACCAGCTACCCTGTTTGGCGAAGCGTCACATGCTGAAGGAGGTGGCAACGCGATTACGGTTGGTGCGCTGATGAGCCTGGCCGGCAATCTCGAAATCTCTTTCCTCCTACGTTCCTTCGATCGGAATTTTCATACGCTGAGCGCCAACGCTTTCGCGGAAAGTACCAACCCACAAAATGAACAAGGCATCTATACCGGATTGAAATATCGGGTGAGTCGTCGGATTGCCGTCAGCTCATTCATTGATGTTTATCGTTTTCCATGGCTGCGCTTCAGGGCATATGCCCCGGGAGAAGGGTATGAATGGCTTGTTCGTGTTACTGCCCAACCATCCAGGCAAGTAACCCTGATTGGTCAGTTTAAAGAAGAAACCAAACCAAGAAATGGTGATGCCGGACCGGTGTATCACGCGACCTCCACCACAAGACATACGATGCTTTTGTCGGCCAACTATCAGCCAACACCGGCACTGGCCCTAAAGACCCGGATACAAGCAAGTCGTTTTATGCAATCCGGGAAGGTGACAACCGGTATCGCCATGGCACAGGACATACGCCTCCGGGTTAGTAAATGGACCCTTACATTGCGGCACGCCCTGTTCGACACCGACGATTTCGACAATCGCCAATACCTGTACGAAAGCGATGTCTGGCTGGCCTTCTCTTTTCCCGCCCTCTACGGCACGGGTATTCGAAATGTGGTGATGGTCCAATATCCCATAAGCGAAAACGTGGACTGCTGGCTTCGGTGGTCAGGATCGTTCTACGACCACCAGGATTCCATCGGATCTGGTACAGACGGAATAGCAGATAATAGCCAAAATGATCTTAAATTTCAGTTTCGGATCAGGTTTTAGCCCACAGAAGCTCTTTCCACATGCACGCAACCAGTCTTATCACCCCCGGAGTCATGGTGGCCATGGCCATCGGGTTTGTCATTTTCATCGTGGTGTACCGGCTTATTTTCCGGAAGCCCCGCCCCTGACTCCGGTTATTTCAACCAGATTTTTGGACAATTTGTCGCTTTGTATGTAGTTTTAACGTCCTGACTTTGATAGGATTAACTACGGAGCGCACATTTCATCTTTAATCGGTTTCACCATGAGAAAAATCAACGTCCTCTTCTTCCTCATCGTTTTGTCGCTCCTGGTTCTCTCAGCTGCGTCCATAGCCTTTGGCCAAAACGTCAAAAAGACACTTGAACTTCCTGAATTCAAGAGCATCTACTGCAACTCCAATTATACCGTGATGCTGAAGCAGACCAACAAACAAGAGGTGGTGGTGGAAGCCTTACAGGAAATCATCGACGTCACTGAAATTAAAGTTGAAAATGGTGTACTGCTGATCAATGTTGAGCGCAAACCTGAGAGCCCGAACAAAAGTATCTGGGCCAAGATCGACGACATTAAGATCAATCAAACCATGAAGGTTTATGTCAGCATGAAGTCCATCACCGAATTACAGGTTAATGGCAGCGGCAAGATTCTCTCAGAAAACTCCATCGCCTCTGATTACCTGACCCTGGGCGTAGCGGGCAGCGGTACGATGGATGTTGACATCAAAGGAAATACAGTCAAAGCCGAACTTAGCGGTAGTGGCAACCTGATCCTCCGCGGCTATGCGACGTCCATTGACGCAAACCTCAGTGGCAGTGGCAATCTGAAAGGATATGAATGCCCTTTGGAAACCGGCAAGGTTCGGGTAAGTGGAAGTGGTTCCGCAGAAGTAAACGTTACCAATAGCCTGGAAGCTTATGTGCTGGGCAGTGGCAACGTAAAGCACAAAGGCAATACCAAGACCCTGACGAAGAAGGTGTTTGGTTCAGGTGCCGTTGATCGGGTATACTAAACGGCATGGCTGTCTTCCAAGCTTCCGTTGTTCAAGCCAGCCCCGCCTTCTTTGATAAGGCAAAAACACTGCAGCGCATTGGCGACTTGATTCGCGATTGCGCATCGAATAAATCTTCACTTATACTCTTCCCGGAAGTCATTATCCCCGGCTACCCGCGTGGATTGACATTTGGTACGAACATCGGAGGACGAACACCGGAAGGCCGTGAGATGTTTCTCCGCTACTGGGAAAACAGTATCGAAGTCCCCGGCCCTGAAACGCAGCAGATCGCAGCCTGGGCCAAAACCGCAAAAGCGTTTGTCGTCGTTGGTGTTACCGAAAAAGACAAGGTCAGCGACACCTTGTACTGCTCCTTGCTCTATTTCTCGCCGGAGGGGCAGTTAATTCATCGTCACCGGAAAATCAAACCCACTGCGGCAGAACGGATCATTTGGGGTGAGGGAGATGGAAGCGACCTGCAGGTAGTTGATACGCCATTGGGTAAGATGGGCGGACTCATCTGCTGGGAAAACTACATGCCTGCTGCGCGCATGGCCTTGTATGAACAAGGTATTGAGTTATACCTCGCCCCCACAGCCGATTGCCGGGATTCCTGGCAAGCCACACTCACGCATATCGCCTGTGAAAGCCGGTGCTTCGTATTGGGATGCAACCAATACCTGACCGCTGATCAATACCCTCCTGAATATCAAAAAATACTCCCGCCAACCAATAGTGGTTTACCGAGCTCTGGTGGAAGCGTAATTGTTAATCCACTTGGCAGGGTGCTGGCAGGTCCGCTCTTCGGCCAGGAAGGAATTGTAAGCGCTGAAATCGACACCCGGGAAATCATCAAAGCCAAAATGGACTTTGATGTTATCGGTCACTATGCCCGACCAGATGTCTTTAGTTTTTCCTGGAACAAGAAACCCCAATAAGTTATGGATAACCCAGCTTGTATTGAGCGATTCTATACCGCCTTTGGTCAAAAAGACTGGAAGTCGATGCAGGCCTGCTATCATGATGACGTCACCTTCTCCGACCCGGTGTTTCAGCATTTGAATGCTGGTGAAGCAAAGGCCATGTGGCACATGCTTACAGCCGCCAGCAAAGACCTGCGTGTCGTGTTATCCGAAGTTGCTACGAAGGATAACACAGGATCGTGCCGGTGGGATGCCTATTACTCCTTCTCCCGAACAGGCAGATCCGTACATAATATCATCCACGCCACATTTCAATTCAAAGACGGGCTCATCATCCAACACCAAGACTCCTTTGACCTGTGGCGATGGTCAGGCATGGCATTGGGATTATCCGGAAAGCTGCTGGGATGGACGCCGATGATTCAAAACAGAATCAGGGCTACCGCCATGGGGAATCTCAAAAAGTTCATGGATCAGAACCCGGCTATCTACGCCCTAAGACGTAGTTTAAAGCGGCCAATCGAGGCCAAATCAGTTATTTTTGGTCATTATGGGGGATTTACGCTTATCACCAGCCCAGACCACTCAGGAACTTGGATTTGGTTAATTAAAATATTGTTATATTTACCCGGTTAATTGATGCTCGGCCTCTGTAGGCACATAAGGTTTCTTAGTACTTCAGTTGAGTTGAGATTAGCGATTAACGGTTTAAACATTAACTAATTTCAACAGTACACATGAACATTTATGTAGCCAACATTCCCTGGAAGGCCACCGAAGACCAGCTCAAGTCACATTTTGCAGCGTATGGGGAAGTAACCTCTGCAAAGATCATCATGGACAAAGTAACTCAGCGCAGCCGTGGATTCGGTTTCGTAGAGATGTCCGATGATGGCGCTGCCCGTCAGGCCATTACCAGCCTGAATGGTGCTGACTTTCAAGGTAAGAACCTCGTGGTGAATGAGGCTCGTCCCCGGGAAGAAAGACCCAACAACTACCGCAGCGGTGGTGGTGGTGGCGGCTTCCGTCGTGGCGGTTTCAATCGCGAAGACTAGAAGGCTCAACCCTCGATACATCTAATGCCCTGGAAACAGGGCATTTTTATTTTATGCCGGGTAGCGCTCTGGACCGAACGCCTCCAGGTTAATGGATGGCCTCTCCTGAGTTGCAATCTCAGCAACGAGTTTACCGGTGCCCGGAGCCAGGCTTAAGCCCATCATTGCATGACCCGTGGCTACAATCACATTGGGCCGCGTCGTGGATCGGCCTATGTACGGAAGTCCATCTGGCGAACATGGCCGCAAACCATGCCATACTTTATTCACGGCCGGCATTCCAACTTTCATATCCGGATAGTATCGCGGTATCGAATCCACAATACCCTTTACACGGTTCATGTTGATGTCATGGTTCACTCCGGCTATCTCCATGGTGCCACCAAAGCGCAACGAACTGCCCATGGGCGTAACAGCCACCCGCGCCTCCAGAAAGATGGAAGGTATCCGGGTGTTCTTTTCAACCTGATCTAACGTAAAGCTATACCCCTTCCCTGCCTGCATCGGCAGTGAAATACCAAACGACTCAGCCAGGGTACCTGACCAGGAGCCGGATGCCAATACCCATTGATCCTTTTCAATGTCTCCCTGACTGGTGTGAACCAACTTGACCTGATTGCGTTCTGTCACTACACCTGTCACACAGGTATTGGTGCTGAAAACTACTCCGCTTTTCTTCAACAAGGAGATTAAATCGCGTACCAAAACAGCTGGCGTCAGGTGGGCATCTCCCGGATAATACACGCCACCACGTGCTTTCACCTGGACATCAGGTTCCATTTTCTGAATCTCTGCCAGCGACAATATCTGTGCCTCCACCCCCGCCTTGTTGGCCATGCGCGCGGTCTCCGCCTCTTCGTGTTCGGCCTCAGCCGATTGATACAGCATCATCAGGCCACGCTCGTGATAGCCGAAGTCGAAAGGAAGTTCCTTGGCCCACTGCTGATAGACGGTCTTGCTGAACAGGCTCAGCTCTTTCAGGGCTGGTATAGCCCTGGCTACATGGGCCGCATTGGCATGCTTGTAAAATTGCCAACCCCAGCGAATAAGGTCTTTGCTGAAACGAGGCCGTACATAAAACGGACTGGTCGCGTCAAACATCCAGCGAATTCCCTTCGCAATCATTCCTGGTGCGGCAAGCGGGATAATGTGACTGGGCACAATCATACCGGCATTGTTAAACGAGCATCCGTCCTGCAATTCGCCTTGCTCGATGATGGTGACTTCAAATCCGGCCCGGCGCAAAAAATACGCGCTGCTCAAACCAACAATACCACCTCCAATAATCCCTACCCTGTTCATAGCTGATGTGCGAAATTAAATCACCTGAAATCCGTGTGCATATGGATCATCGTCCGGATCAATCGATATCGTGTTGTATCCATATACCTTGGCCCATCCCTCCACACTTGGAATAATGGCAGGCTTACCTTGCAGCTCAGTCACCTCTTCAATGCGGCCGATAAACTTGGAACCAATGATACTCTCATGAATAAAATCCTGCCCAGGCTTGAGTTTACCTTTGGCATACCACTGCGCCAGCCGCGCCGAGGTACCGGTACCACACGGTGAACGGTCAATCGCCTTATCGCCATAGAACACCGCATTGCGGGCCGTAGACGTCGGGTCGATAACGGCACCAGCCCACAAAATATGGCTGCATCCGTTGATGGTTGGGTTCTCGGGATGAATAAACTTATGCTTGCGGTTAATGTCCTTTCTCAGCTCACGACTCCAGCTAATCAATTGATCGGCGGTGAATTTTTCCAGTCCGGGGAAATTAGGTTGGGGATCTACGATCGCGTAGAAATTCCCTCCATACGAAACGTCGAGCGTCAGCTCGCCAAGGTCCGGGCAGGTGGCCGTGATGGCTTCCGCTGCCAGATAGGCTTTGACGTTCCGGATCTTTACCGATTTCACTTTCTTTCCCTCCTGTTTGTACTCCACCCGTACCAAACCGGCCGGGACTTCCAGGTTTAGCACACCGGGCACCTTAGGAATCACCAATCCCTGTTCAATGGCAATGGTGACCGTACCAATGGTGCCATGCCCACACATGGGTAAACAACCACTGGTTTCAATAAACAGCACGCCAATGTCGTTGGCAGGATCAGAGGGTGGATACAGTATACTTCCGCTCATCATGTCATGACCGCGGGGTTCGAACATCAGCCCTTTTCGGATCCAGTCGAACTCGCGTAAAAAATGCTGACGCTTTTCACTCATGTTCTTTCCCTCCAGGAGTGGTCCGCCACCAGCTACCAACCGGACAGGGTTCCCACAGGTGTGGGCATCAATACAAAAGAAAGTTTTTGCAGGCATAGGGTTATTCATTCAAAGTCAGGCCTTCTTCCATTCGCTGTTCACCATGCGCCAGATGTTCAGGGGATTGCCAGCCTTGAGTTCATCCGGCAACAAGACATCGGGGAAGTTCTGATACGACACGGGACGTACAAACCGCTTGATGGCATCCGTGCCTACCGAAGTAAATCTCGAATCGGTGGTAGCCGGGAATGGTCCACCGTGGTGCATGGCAGGACATACTTCAACACCCGTGGGGACACCGTTAATAATAATTCGCCCAACCTTATTGGCAACTTTCTGAATAAAACCGGCATAGGTTACCAATTCATCGTCCTCACCGATAATCGTCGCCGTCAGCTGTCCGGGTATCTTATCCAGTGCTGCCTCCAATTCCTGGATGCCAGATGCGGCTACCAACAGCGAATAAGGACCAAACACTTCTTCTGCCAGGACGGGGTTATTGATAAACTCAGATGCAGGGACACTGGCCAATGAACTTACGCCTTGATTTTCCTTCGGCGCTTCTTTGGATTCAGCTACAAGACTGACCTGCTGTTGCGAAAGTGCCTTGGCCCGGTTGCGTACAAAATTAGAGGCGATACCCGGATGCAGCATGGTGCCGGGGGCGATGGCCGCCAGCTTTTCTCCCAATTGCTTACGGAACCCATCCAGTTCAGGCGACTGCAGACTTATCAATAAACCGGGGTTGGTACAAAACTGTCCTACACTTTGTGTGATGGATGCAGCGTATTGCTCGGCAACTTTCTCACTCCGTGCCTTCAATGCGCCCGGCAGGATGAACACCGGGTTAATGCTACCCATTTCGGCAAACACCGGAATTGGTTCAGCTCGTTGTGTGGCATAGTCGTATAGCGCCTTGCCGCCAGAGAAGGAACCTGTAAATCCTACTGCCTTCGTCACGGGGTGTTGCACCAGTGCCTTCCCGGCTTCAAAGGAAGGCGCATGGATATGAATAAAAGTATCTGCCGGGATTCCGGTCTGCTTCGCTGCAGCCGCAATGGCGCCGGCGACAAGCTCAGAAGTCCGGGGATGCGCGGGGTGAGCTTTCAATACTACCGTGCAACCGGCAGCTAATGCTGATGCCGTATCAACACCGGCTGTACTGTATGCCAGGGGAAAATTGCTTGCACCAAATACCACAACTGGTCCCAGTGGCGCCATCATCTTGCGGATGTCGGGCTTTGGCAGCGGGGCCCGATCAGGAATAGCAGTATCAATACGCGCTTCCACCCATGATCCTTCACGGATCAAAGCCGCAAACTGTCGCAGTTGATTGCAGGTGCGCCCGCGTTCGCCGGCAAGGCGTGCCTCCGGAAGATTTGTTTCTTCCATAGCCTGCTGAATCAATGCAGGCCCGATCGCTTCAATCCCGGTAGCGATGGCTTCCAGGAAAGTAGCCCGCAGTGCACCCTTCACGTTCCTGTACGCCAGGAAAGCCGTCTGGCTGCGCTTCATCACCTGATCAATTCCTTGTATGTTGGTTTCCTGTTGCATGTAGTTAGTGTTAAATCACTCAAAGCCTTTCCATCCGGTGATGAACTAAAGGTGCTTGTAGTCCGGTAACTTGGGACGCGATGCAATTCCATCGCGGATAATCTTCAGTACACGGGCGCGCTCATCCCCAACGAGGGTAAGGCGGGGTGCACGAACGATTTCGGATCCGATGCCTGCTTCTTGTTCTGCCAGCTTGATGTATTGCACCAGCTTGGCATCGATGTCCAATTCGAGCAACGGCAGGAACCAGCGGTAAATCGGCAATGCTTCAGCAGCACGTCCGGCTTTGATCAATTTGAAAATAGCGACGGTCTCGGCCGGGAAAGCACAAACCAACCCTGCCACCCATCCGTGGGCTCCCATCAGAATCTCCTCCATGGCGAGCGGATCAACACCGCATAGAATTTTGAAGCGATCCCCGAAGCGGTTGATCATCCGGGTCACATTGCTGATATCACGGGTAGACTCCTTGACAGCCTGGATGGTCGGCACGGCTGCCAATTCATCAAACATGGCGAGGGTCACTTCAATCTTATAGTCCACCGGGTTATTGTAAATCATAATGGGCAGCGATGAAGCAGCGGCTACTGCCTTGAAGTAGGTCACCGTTTCGCGGTGGTCGGACTTGTAGCGCATGGGGGGCAATAACATGAGGCCTTTGGCCCCGAGCTTCTCTGCATGCTGGGCTAGCTTAGTGGCTTCCCGGGTGCTGCCCTCAGCGATGTTCATGATCACCGGCAGTTTGCCAGCTACTTTTTCAATGGTGAATTTCACCAGATCAAATTTCTCTTCATTGCTCAGCACGCTGGCTTCTCCCAGCGAGCCTCCCAGGATGACGCCATCTACACCACACTCCAGCTGGAACTTCAGGTTCTTTTCAAAGAGTGCATAGTCCAGGGTGTCCTGGGCAGTAAACTTGGTTGTTAAGGCAGGGTATACTCCGGTCCACATAGCAGTATTGGTTTTTTGACCAAAGGTAGCCATTGACAGGGGTGCAGCAGGCGCTGAAAATAGTCAATATTGGTACTATTTTGATAACTTTGATACGCCGGCATGACACAGCAAGCTAAAATACTGTCAAAAAGGGTTGTTTCATTCAATGTTCCACAGACAGAACAGGAGGTGGTGCGTGTGCAGGTGGACAACCTGTCCCACTTCTATGATCAATTGCATCAGCATCCGGAAATCCAGGTCATGTTGATACAATCTGGTGAAGGAACCCTGGTAGCCGGCGATTATGTAGGGCGGTTTCAGGCCGGTGATGTGTTCGTGCTGGGCAGTGGATTGCCACACGTGTTCAGAAGTGACCCCTCCTATTACCAACCCCACACCCGAAAGCAATCAAAGAGCATATCGCTTTACTTTAATGAGAAGTACTTTGGCAAGACCCTTTGGTATACAAACGAGTTGAAGTCCGTACGCGAATTGGCGGCGGCAAGTGAGCAAGGGATGCAATACGGTAAAGAAACGGCGGCTCACGCAGCATCCTTGCTTACCGCTTTGCCCGAAAGCACCGGAATGGACCGGGTGGTGACATTCTTCAGGCTGCTGTTGCTGTTGTGCAATCCCGCCGACCGAAAAACGTTATCCTTACAAACCTCCCTGTTGCGGTTGCGTGAAGAAGGTCGTATGAACTCCATCATTGAATTTACCTTTCAGGAAAGCCACCGGCGTATCTATATCGATGAAGTTGCCCAGCGGGCGAATTTGTCTACCGAAGCATTTTGCCGGTACTTCAAGCTGCATACCCGAAAGAGTTATATCAACTTCCTGCACGAAGTGAGGGTAAGCCAGGCTTGTCAGTTATTAATGCATCCCGATCGCACCATCCAGGAAGTGTGTTTCCAATCGGGCTTTGCCAACGTTTCCAACTTCAACCGGATCTTCCTGAAAGTTACAGGGAAAACGCCGCGTGCATTCAGGCAACAAGTTACCTTTACCGAATAGAGCAGGATGATAAGACTAACACTGATCTTTATTTTGCTGTACACGGGGGCTCATGCGCAACAGCAAGGCGATACCTACTCGGTGAACTTCATAAGCCTGGGCGCTGGCATCGACAGCAAAGCCGTTGACCAATTGGTGGCATTTCACAAGAAATTCGAACAGGAGGTGAAGCACAAAGTGCCATTTACCATCAGACATTGGGGACGTGAAGGAGAAATCGACTACCGCTTTGATCTCAAGGCACTATCGCTGAAGCAACGCAAAGCCTTCCGGGACAAAATCAAACAGCTATTTTCTGGAAACCAGCGCGTGGATTTATCAGGCACGCTTTAACTCAAGGATGGTCAGTTCTGGTGGCATTCCCACCCGACCCGGATATCCCAGGTAACCAAAGCCCCGATTAACGTAAATGTATTGTTCGCCTTCCTTATAGAGGTCCGCCCACTGGCGGTAGACATATTGTACCGGGCTCCATTTGATTCCGCCTATTTCCACACCAAACTGAAATCCATGGGTGTGTCCTGCAAGGGTCAGGTCAATATCAGGATAATTAGGCCGAACCTGTGCATCCCAGTGCGTGGGGTCATGGGATAACAATATCTTGACGGCAGCTTCATCGGTACCCTTGACCGCCTGATCCAGTTTGCCATGTTTGGAGAAGCGAACACCCCAGTTTTCATTTCCGATGATAGCAATCTTGTCGGGGCCCTGGCTGAGGAAACGATGCTCATTCATCAACAGGTCATACCCCATCAGCTTATGCGCCTCTACCAGGTTCTTGAAATTGGCTTGCTTCAGGGCCTCAGATTCCCATCTTTTGTAGTCACCGTAGTCATGATTACCGGTAACAGAGAAGACACCAAGCGGAGCACGGAGTTTATCAAAAATCGGGAAATACTCTTTTATTTCTGTTGAATCATTATTGACCAGATCTCCGGTAAACATGATCACATCTGGTTTTTCAGCCATCAGCATCTCGGTTCCGCCCTTCACCGCTGTTTTGTTCCAGAAACTTCCAGAATGGATATCTGAAATCTGACCGATGCGAAGTCCATCAAAAGACTTTGGGAGGTTTTTCAGTTTAACAGTGACTTTTCGCACGCGATAATCATGTGCACCTGAGATGATGCCATAGGCAAAAGCCGTAAAGGGGACTGCCGTAGTGGCGAGTGCCAACTTCGATAGAAACTCCGAACGGGGAATCACCGGTCCGGCTATGGTGGTATCGGCTCCAGCCCGGAAGAAATTCACCACCCAACGCACACCGCGCTGAATATCATCCGTGAAGAGCACAATTAATCCCAGAACTTTAGAGAAGTAGGTGGCAACAACACCGGTGATGATGAAACTGCGCGTCGTGGCAGTGAAATAGTATTGGTTACCAAAAGTCCACCACATCACCGCCAGGAAGCAAAATGCCGTGGGTATCCAGAATCCAATGCGAACACCACTCTTCCATGCGGGTGACCAGTTTTGACTGGCCACGAGAACACCCTGATAGAAATAGTAATCAACCAGGAGAAAGAAGAGGATCGTGAAGAACATTACCATAATACGGGCTCGCATAAAAAAGAAAGGTCGTCCTCGTGATAAGGACGACCTTCCGTCAGATTTATTTTAGTGCATTTTCAGTGCCATGGCATCGGCTTTCGCCTTGCCGTACACCCGCTCTTTGAGTTTGGCCACCAGCAGGTACATCACCGGCACCAGGAACAAGGTGAGGAATGTACCGAAGATCAATCCGAAGATCATGGTCCAGGACAGGGGGCCCCAGAAGGCCACGTTATCCCCGCCAAAGAAGATGTGCGGATTAAATTCCGTGAACATGGTAACAAAGTCGATGTTCAAACCTACTGCCAACGGAATCAAGCCGAGGGTAGCGGCCATCGCCGTAAGCAATACCGGTGTCATACGTGTCTTGGACGCTTCGGCAATTGCTTCGCGCAGCTCCATGCCCTGTGAACGCAGGAGGTCGGTGAATTCCACGAGCAAAATACCGTTGCGTACCACGATACCGGCCAGTGCCATCACACCAACGCCCGACATAACAATGGAAATTTCCATCTTGAAGAGGGAGAAGCCGATAAGTACACCAATGATACTGAATACAATTTCAGATAAGATGATCAACGGTTTACTGGTCGAGTTGAACTGTGTCACCAGAATCATAAAGATCAATCCAAAGGCAAGCATAAATGCCACGCCGAGAAAGTCCGACGTCTCCTTTTGATCTTCCTGCTCTCCCGTCATGCGGATGGTAACATCATCCGGCACAGACAAGGTTGCCAGTTGCTTTTGAATCTCGGCAACCACCTGATTGGGGTTATAGTCACTCAATACGTTGGATGAAAGCGTGATCACCCGCTTCTGGTCAATGCGGCGAATTCCGGCGTAGCTGTTGGAATACTCAATCCTGGCCACAGCGGACATGGGCACCTGACGTACCTGACCTCCAGACGCCATGTCGCGGAATGTAAGCGGCAGGTTCATCAGCGTATTAATATCATTGCGCAGATCCTCGCGTACGCGCAGTGTGATTTCATAGTCATCGTTGGCATCGCGGAATTTTGAAATCTCCTTGCCATTGATGGCCGTGTTGAGCGCCATACCAATCTGCGCGGTGGAAATTCCTTCGCGGTTGGCCTTCTCCCGGTCGATCGAAATCAGGATCTCAGGTTTGTCACTCTGAAAATCCGACTTCAATTCTTCCACGCCTGGAATCTGAAGTGAATCCAGGAACCGCTTGGTCCGATCAGCTGTCTTCACGAGTGAAGCAAATTCTTCGGCAGCGATTTCTATGTTTACGGGCTTACCGGTGGGAGGACCACCCTGCTCCTTGTTCACTGAAATCTCCGCACCCTTCACGCCTTTTACGCCTTCACGAATCTTGTCCAGGTACACCTTGGTAGACTGACCATCACGCTTGGCGAAGTTGACGAAAGCCACCGTCACCTTACCCAGGTGCGGTTGCGGATTGGTGCCGGCAAACTGATCTTCAGAAGCACCTACCGACACGTTAGAGATAATTGACTCTACGATCGGATTATCCTTACCAACGACTTCCACCACTTTGTTTTCTACCAGGTTTGTGATAGAATCCGTTACGTGCTGATCCGTTCCGATCGGCATGGTGATGTAAGCAAAGATGAAGTTTGGATCACCATCCGGGAAGAACACGACCGGCGGTTTGCGCCAGCCAGTAAATGCAATCGAGAAAAAGAACAGCACAATCACACCGGCTACCACTACAAAGGGGCGCTTGCCAATCAACAAGGCAGTCAACCTGCGTTTATAGGCACTCTGTACGCGCGGCCACAAGTCGGTTTGAAAGTGAGAAATCACGCGGCTCAGGTAGAAATGATAGAGGACATAAACCAGGTACATGAATACCGTGAAGTTAGCCAGGCCTACATATCCGGAAGGCTCCGCCACAACTTCACCAGATACCAGCACGGTCTCGCTGCCTCCTTTGGCAAATCCGATGATATAGAACAGCACCGCGATGGCACCAAATACCACGGAGGATACCTTGAAGCCTTTGGTGACTTTTGACTTACCATCGTGGTCATGGTCATGGGCCGTCATGAAATCCGCCGCAAATACCGGGTTGATGATATAAGCAACCAGTAATGAAGCAAGCAGCGCAACAATCAACGTGATGGGCAGGTAAAACATGAACTTGCCAATTACGCCGGGCCAGAAGGCCAATGGAACAAATGGTGCCAATACCACCAGGGTTCCAGAAAGTACAGGAAGGAACACTTCACCGGCAGCAATCTTAGCTGCTTTGCGAATCGGTACCTTGCCATTATCAAACACGCGGTGCGTATTCTCGATGACAACAATGGCGTCATCCACGACGATACCCAAAGCGAGCAAGAAGGAGAACAGGGTCATCAGGTTCAGGGTAAAGCCCAGGCTGGGGAATACCAGGAACGCAATGAAGCTGGAGATGGGCACAGACAATCCTACGAAAATCGCATTGGTCGCTCCCATGAAGAACATGAGGATGATCGTCACCAGAATAAAACCAATAATGATGGTGTTGATCAGGTCATGCAGGGTAGTCCGGGTATTGTCTGACTGATCGGCGGTGATCGTCACATCCACACCAGTCGGCAACACTTCAGCTTTAAATTTCTTTACAATCTCGTTGATCTGGTCAGAAGCGATAATGAGGTTTTCCCCGCTTCTCTTTACCACGTTGAGGGTGATTACGTTTTTCTTGTCGAGCCGTGCAAAAGACTCCTGCTCTTTGTGGAAGTCCCTCACTTCAGCAATATCCTTGAGGAGAATCTTGCCACCACGGGTAGACCCTACCACGATATTGGCCAATTGCTCCGCAGAGGTAAATTCTCCATTGACAGTCAGCGAACGCTTCATACCACCCACAGCAATCTGACCGCCGGGAATAATGACGTTCTCACTGCGCACGGCATTCTCTACATCATCCAGGCTCACCCCGGCGAGACCGAGTTTGAACATATCCACGTTGATCTGAATCTCACGGGTAAGGGCACCCACGATGTCCACACGTCGGATCTCCCGGATCCCTTCGATGGCATCCTGCATCTGCTCGGCGTACTTCTTCAGTGTCTGCAAGTCGTAGTCGCCCGACAGGTTAACGTTCATGATCGGCACAGCTGAGATGTCAATATCAATTACCTGCGGATCATCTTTAAGGTCCGTCGGGAGATTGGGCTTGGCACGGTCAACCGCATCACTCACCTCCTGCTTGGCTTTGTCCACATCAATATC
>JBGAMI010000009.1:0-82123 GCA_044223085.1 Cyclobacteriaceae bacterium | reverse complement strand
TTATCATTCTTGTCTTTGTCGTTGGCTATCTGGCCATCGCACTCGAACACCCCATCAAAATCAATAAGACAGCTACGGCACTGCTCACGGGTGTATTGTGTTGGACATTGTATGCATTGTCTGAAAATGACAAGGATGCTGTAGGCCTTCACCTGGGCGAACACCTGAGTCAGATTTCTTCGATCTTATTCTTCCTCCTCGGCGCCATGACCATTGTTGAACTGGTAGACGCCTATCAGGGATTTCGCCTGATCACCGATCGCATCCAGACCAAGAATGCGGTAAAGCTGCTATGGTTGGTGTGTATGGTTACTTTCTTTCTGTCCTCCATCCTTGACAACCTCACTACCGCCATTGTGATGGTGTCCCTGATCCGCAAGCTGATACCAGACAAGGAGATGCGCATGTTCTTTGCGGGTATGATTGTGATTGCTGCCAATGCCGGAGGTGCCTGGACACCCATTGGTGACGTCACCACCACCATGCTATGGATCGGCGGACAGATCTCAACAGTTAACATCATCAAAGTACTTTTCGTGCCCAGCATGGTGAGTATGATCATACCCTTGCTGTACCTCACATTCACCATGAAAGGCACCCTGGGGGAACATCCCAATGCTGAGCACGCAAATGCCGGTTACGGACATGAGGAAATCAAAGGCAGTTCGGTCATGCTGTTTCTGGGTGTGGGCGCTCTGATTTTTGTTCCTGTCTTCAAGACCATCACCCACCTGCCACCATACATCGGTATGCTCCTGGGTTTGAGTATCCTGTGGATTGTAAGTGAATTAATCAACCCCCATGCGGATGAGGCCTTGCGGAAACCTTATACGGCTGCAGGCGCTTTGCAGCGGATTGACACGTCCAGTGTACTGTTCTTTTTGGGCATATTGCTGGCCGTCGGAGCACTGGAATCCATGGAGATACTGCATCATTTCGCGGTCTGGCTGGATCAAACCGTAGGCAGTCAATCGATTATTGTAACACTGATTGGTATGCTATCCGCCATTGTGGATAACGTGCCGCTGGTGGCCGCAAGTATGGGTATGTATAGTTTGGATACATATCCGCAGGACCATTTTATCTGGGAATATCTTGCTTACTGCGCGGGTACGGGTGGCAGCATATTGATCATCGGCTCTGCCGCAGGCGTTGCTGTGATGGGCATGGAAAAGATCGATTTTATCTGGTACATGAAGCGTATCAGCCTCATTGCCTTGATCGGATATTTTGCAGGCTGCGGTGCTTACCTGCTTATTGAACATTTCCTGGGGGCAGTATAGTCTCTACTTGAATCTTACCGTAAAGCCTGTAGAGACAAAATGATTGAGTTGCCCGTTGATGGTACTGAGTCCCGCAGAAAGGTCCAGTTGCCAATTCGGAAACAACAGATAGGTCATTCCCCCATCCATTCCTGTTTCCACGGCATCCTGCAACGGCGAATAGCCAAAAGCCTCAGCAAAAAGTCCTACGCGGTGGGTGGGCAAATAGTTAAAACACACCGAAAATTCCAGAATCCGGGATCCGCGGAAACTATCCCACAGCATACCCAGATTATAGTTGATGGCAAGCCTGTCTGAAAAGTCATTTTCAAACAGTAACAACACTTCCGGGCCTGGCTTTGTGGAATACCCGGAGCCGAAATGCATAGGCAAAGAAATATTGACCATCAGATCAGTTTCAGGTATCCACTTCCTCTTCTCGATGATATGCATCTTCAACCCCAGAAGTAATGGCGAGATGCCTTGAAATCTATTGGGCTCCGTCTTATCGATTACATGAACCGTCGATATCCGAATCTCTGATCTCCTGCTGATGCCGGTACGAACCAAGGCGGTAGGCAAATGAAAATGATCCCCGTTGTACCGACTGAAATAGTCAAAGCCGATCTCGGCCTGCCACAGACCTACAGGAACCGTGTAGGGTGTATCGGCTACTCCCGGACGATCTACGGTAAGTTCATTAAGGTCTTCCTGGCCATAACTGGCAACAGTAATTAATAGCAAAAAACAGCCTATCCAATTGAACCTATTGATTTGGAAGGTTAGCTGATTCACGTCGCCTAGTAATTGTCTTTCAGTGCCGGCTCCTGCTTCATTTTCACAGCCGTAGAGTTCTTCAATTGAATGGCTACAGAAAACATAATGAAGAAATCCTGTTTGCTTTTCTGTCCATCCCCATAGTTGTAGATCGCATCTTTGGAGAGTGAATGTCTTCCCTCCAGTCTAAGCATAACCTGGGGTGCAGGATTGTATTCCAGGGTGAGCGTAGATCCATGCAACTGAAACCCATTCGGTGTATTGGTGATGACTTCATTGATAATCTGATTGGGGTCATAGATACGCTCGTATCGCGCGGCAATACCCCATTCCGGCGTCAAGGCATACCGAACCGATCCGCCATAGGCCTGCCATTGATCCATGGCTTGTGTCACCGGGTTACGCATCATACCGATGTCCACCATGGGTGCCACAATCCAACGTTTACCAACATGAATCCGGGCAAACAAGTTGTTGTAAAATTTAAACTGGTCAAGGGCATTCTTGCTTTGATATACCTCATTGCCAACGAATATGCCGTAATTGAAAAGAAACTTATTGGGCTTGTCATAGATATGCACCATCCCAAAACCTGGTGAATGATTGTTCTCTTTTATGGCCTGCCAACCATTAGTTATTTGAAAGGTCGCTCTCCAGTAGCGTGAGTATTTATATTTTAGCCGGATTCCAGTTTCAAAGTCAGGTGCAAAATCCGTCATCACAGCCCGACTTGCATGGAGATTGTCTTTATTGATAAAGGTCTCTGCGCCATAGATCGCAGGAAAAATACCAGCCTCCAATTCCATTTTATACGTCAGGCGGTAGGTAAAAGATAGCTCCCTGATAAACTTCGTGAGGTAGTCTTCACCCGCATACATCAGGCTTACAATTTCACCCGTATGAAACGCAGCCCGCGCCGTCATCCTTCGATAATTAAAACTCGCCTGGGCATATGTATACGCCAAAGCAAACTGATTCACCGCAATGGGATTGCTGTTGTATGGCCTGATATTGTCTCTTGAATGATTAAAGTCACTGCTATAATGGAAATCCATGTACGCTTCATACCCGATTTCAAGTCCGGCGGAATCAAGCGCTTCTTCCTGGCGGATTTGTGCTCCGGCAGAAAAAGCATACAGATAAAACATAACGCATAGCCCAAGGCTATAGCCAAAATTTTTCATACGTAGTAAAGGGATTAAGAAATGATCAGATACGAATCACCCGAAGAAACACCGATAAAGAATTGTGGTGTAGGGGAATCAAACTGACAGTGAAAGAAGCAATGATTGCAGTAATCGAGGTCGATTGCGCGATGTTGACTTGTGGTGTGAGAAAGATCTGCTGAACTGAATTGTCCTTTACCTCCTTGGACAAGGCGGTTGGTCGCAAGGCAATAGATTGCAAATCAGTATCCATCGCCATAAAGTACTTCTGCGGTCCAACATGATGCACCGGACGATCAGCAGAAACAGCTGACAACAGGCTGATGGAGATCACGAGCACCACCAATACCAAAGGAACCCTTCGGCTTCGGTTGATCAGGTGGTGGTAGGTGGTCTTCATGATCGGCAAATATATTGATACCCTAATAACTTCTTCAGATATGATTCGATGATTGGAGAAAATTCTCCCAGAATGCGGGGCAGATCATGTTCTCGCAGCGCTGTTCCAACCAATCGTTCGGCAGTATGACCATGATTCCGCACCCCGTTACCCGTGATTTTGGGTTGTTTGGCCAATCCGTCAGTTTGAAAACCATCTGAAACCTTCCATCTTTGTGACCCCTGATTTGAAATGGAAGGGTCTGAATAGCTTTCTGCTCATGTTCATTAAGAAATGTCTCCTTTTTCCCGCGTTTCTCCTGGTTGCCGGCCAGGCATTCGGACAAGCTGCCCGCAGCCCATTTTCTTCATTTGGTCTCGGTGAGCAATACGGGTTGGCGTCGGCCGTAGACCAGGGTATGGGTGGGGTAGGTATCAGCAACATGCATTACTGGAACATCAATAACCAGAATGCCGCCCTTCTCGTCCACAACCGATACACATCGTTTCAAGCCGGCATGATCGGTGAGCAACGAACCCAGGTTTCGACGCTGGCATCGGAACGCAGCGGTAGCGGGAACCTCAACTATGTCACCATTGCCATTCCGGTAGTCAATGGCAAATGGACCACGTCGTTTAACCTGATGCCATACACCAAATTGAACTACCGGCTTACGTACCGTCAGCAAGTTGCCGGAGACACGGCCCATGTACAGGTAACGGAAGAAGGATCAGGCGGAATTAATCAGTTCGGGTGGTCAAACGGCGTCAAAATCAACAAATGGGCCTCGGTTGGACTCCGCAGCACTTATTTGTTCAGCTCGGTTTCCAATTTGTACAGCAACGAAACCCAGGCCTCCGGGCAGGTGCTCGTAATCACACCGTATGTTTACGAACGCACCTTTGTCTCTTCCCTTAAGTTTTCTCCTTCGGTCTCCATTCACATTGACTCCATCACCAAGAAAAATTACCGGCTAAACTTTGGATTGGTGTATGACATGGCCGCCAACCTGAACAGCAAATTCTACCAGCGGACGGAACGCCATAACCTGGCGGGTATTATTGACTCGCTTACCCTCATCAGGAATGTTCCGGGCAATGTCTCAATGCCATCTACTTTATCTGTGGGTATTTCATTTGCCAAGTCCTACACCTGGATTGCTGCCATTGACGGTTCCTTCACTAACTATTCCAGCTATAAAGACATCAGCGGACTGAACCCCTATTCGGGCACTAACAGCTGGCGCCTGGCAGCTGGGTTCGAACTCATCCCCGATGGGGGGTCTTTCAGCAATTATTTCAAGCGGGTGGCATACCGAACGGGTGTAAGCCTCGAAAATTACCCGTATTTGGTGAATGGCAACACGGTTAAGGATTTTGGCATTACTTTTGGCTTATCCTTACCGGTAGGCAGAATTTCGTCGCTGGACCTCGCCCTGAAGGTGGGTAAGAAAGGTGACAAAGCCCTGAATACTGTTGAAGAGAATTATATAAAACTCTATTTTGGGCTGACTTTTAATGATCAGTGGTTTATAAAAAGAAGGTTTGACTAAAGTTTAAATGACTATGAAAGTAAGATTGTTGGTGATGGTTGCTCTGATGGCTTTGGCCGGTGCGCACACGAAAGTGGCTGCTCAGTGCAAGGAAATGAAATGGCCTGAGGACCGCAAAAAAGCAGACGAATGTGTTGCTGTTTGGGGGGATGCCTTGAAGCAAGGCAATTATCGCAGTGCAACATCCAGCATTCAGTGGATGTTAACCAATGCGCCTAACTGGAATACCAAGCTGTATATCGACGCCGCTGATATATACGATAAGTTGGCTGATAAAGAAGCTGATGCCGCCAAGAAAAAGGTATTGGTGGATTCGTTGATGTTGATTTATGACATGCGAATCAAGAGCTGTGGTGATGAGGCCAACGTACTGAACCGCAAGGTGTACGCCATGTACAAGTACAACATCAAGAACAAGGAGAAGCTTGCTGAATTGCTGGCCCTCTATGACAAGGTGTTCGAACTCAATGGCAATAAGGTTTCTGATGGCAACCTGGTGGCTTACATGACTACGGTGAAGGCCAACCAGCTGGCATTTAAGAATATTACGGAAGATCAGATTTTCCAACGCTATGATAAGATCATGGGTATTGCCGATGCTAAAATCAAAGGCTATCAGGAAACGAACAAGCTTGACGACGTAAACAAAATAAAGAGCTATAAGGATGCGATTGATGGTTTGCTCATCAGTATGGTGAATGTAAACTGTGACTTCGTTCGCAAGAACCTGGCTCCCAAGTTCAAGGCCAATCCCAACGATCTGGCCCTGGCCAAAAAGATCTTCTCGTTCATGTTGAAAGACAAATGCGTCGATGATCCGCTGTGGCTGGAGGCCGGAGAAGCCATCCATAAACTGAACCCCGAAAAAGACTTTGGTCTGGCTAAAGCCCTGGGCGCGCAGTACCTCCGCAATGGCAATACCGAAAAAGGCGAGGCCTTACTGAAGGAGGCCCTGACTATGGCACCAACCCCTACCGACAAAGGTGAGGTGATGTTATACCTGGGTGGTATCGAATCCAAGAAAGGCAACTATAATGGTGCCCGCGAATTGTTCCGTCAGGCTGCCGCCGCAGATGCCAACAACAAGGATGCCTGGCAGCAAATCGGAGACCTGTACTACAACAGCTTCGACAATTGCGCCAAGAAGCAAAGTATTGCAGAAGACCGGCTCGTGTACCTGGCCGCCTATGATATGTATCAGCGCGCAGGCAATGCAGCCTTGATGAGCCGTGCTAAATCACAGTTCCCTTCACGCGAGGAGATATTCCTCCTCAACTGGACTGCTGGTCAGAGCATGAAAGTGGGTTGCTGGATCAACGAGACTGTTACCCTCAAGACCCGCGACTAACCTCAATAACAAATCACAAAGCCCCGGGGTAACCCGGGGCTTTTTTTTGGACTACATCCATGCGCCTGATTTCCGCTCTTATACTCTCTCTGCTCGCCGGTTGCACCCTGAAGGAAACGCCGCCTCCGGTGGAGTACAACGGGCCGTTGAGCGAAATGCAGGACGTGGACATGCTGTACTCTGAAAAGGACCGTGTAAAGGTGAAGATGCTGGCCCACCGCATCCTGCAATACAAAAGCGGTGACAAAGAGTTTCCGGATGGCATTTACCTGGAGTTCTTTAATGAAAATGGCATCATGACATCAACCCTCAAGGCCAATCACGCCTATTATTTCAAGGAAGAAGATCAGTGGAGGGGCCGTGGCAATGTGATTGTAAAGAACATCGCCAAACAGCAACAACTCAACACGGAAGAACTATTCTGGAAAGAGTCCAAACACAAGATTTTTACCGACAAGTTCGTCACGATCCGCCTTGAAAATGAGGTGATCTACGGCACCGGCCTGGATGCCGCTCAGGATATGAGCACGTATACGATTCACAAGCCGGAAGGCATTTTTGAAATCAAGGACTGATCGCTCCCATGGCGGTCGCCGCCAGCGACTAAAATGTTGTATTTTTGCAGTTCAATGAAACTTTTTGATACGCTGCTCCTGGCCTTGGGCGTTGTCTTCATCATCATCAGCATCTACGAAGTCATGGCCGTCGGACTGTCACTGGCATACCCCTACCTGATGCTGGCATTGGGCAGCTTTTTCTGGTTTACCTACCGCAAAAAATCCAAGGAGTAATGGAAGATCTGTATCCCTGGATTATTGCATCACTTATATTTTCCTTTTTCTTTTCGGGAATAGAGATCGCTTTTTTGTCGGCGAACCGATTACAGATAGAACTGCAAAGCAAGCAAGGCAATCTCACCGGCCGGATCATGGGGTACTTCATGCAAAACCCCTCCAGGTTCATCGGCACCACCCTGATTGGCAATACGCTGGCCCTTGTGATTTTTGGCAATAACATGGCCTTATACTTTACCCCGATCCTCACCGAACACCTGCCCTCCTCCCTGAATAACGAGCCGTCTATTTTGTTGACGCAAACCGTACTCTCCACCTTGTTGATTCTCTTTACGGCCGAGTTTTTGCCGAAGAGCCTCTTCATGATTAATCCCAATCTGGTATTAACCACACTCACCTTGCCGTTTGTGGTAATGTATGGTATTCTGTATCCCATCACGTTCAGCATTGTAAACCTTTCCAAGTTTGTGATCGTGTATATCCTTCGGCTGGAGTATTCCGAAGAGAAGCCGGTGTTTGGACTAACGGATCTCAACCACTACCTGCGCAACATGCACAAGGTGAGTCACGAAGACGAAGAAATTGCCCTGGACAAAAAAATTCTTCACAACGCACTTGAATTCAAGACCGTTCGCGTTCGCGAATGCATGGTTCCCCGCACAGAAATCACGGCTGTAGCACTCGAAGACGGCATGGATAAATTGAAATCCACTTTCGTGGAAAGCGGTCATTCCAAAATTGTGATCTATCGCGAAACCATTGACGATGTGATTGGCTATTGCCACTCGGCCGCATTATTCCGCAATCCGACCACCATCGAAGAGATTCTCACCCCCATCAGCATTGTGACCGAAACCACGATGGCCAATGACCTGATGGTGCAGTTGATCCGTGAGCGCAGAAGTCTGGCCGTGGTGGTGGACGAATTTGGCGGTACAGCCGGTTTGGTGAGCATGGAAGATGTGATCGAGGAAATCTTCGGTGACATTGAAGATGAACACGATGCTGACACCCTCGCCGAACAAAAAATCGACGACGCTAATTATCTGCTGAGTGCCCGGCTGGAGGTGGACTACCTGAATGAAAAATACAATTGGGCCCTTCCTACCGGCGATTATGAAACCCTGGGCGGCCTGATCCTGTCCTATACCGAGGACTTCCCGCAAAAAGGAGAGACCATTACCGTGCCTCCATTCACCTTTAGCATCCAGACCATGCGGGGCAACGGTATCGATACCGTGCGCGTCACTGTTAAGGATGGCGGCGTAGAGGACTAAAAAAGGCCGCATTCCGGCCTGATTTCAGCCGTCCGAATACTTTTCCCGCCCCTTTGCCGAATACAGCAAACGGGTTAAATTTGCGGCTCTTTTGCCGAATATTTGGCACAAGGCACTCTTAAACAACAGGAATCAGTATGGCACTTATCAGCACGTTACGGGAGAAGATGACCAAGTTCGTAGTTGGCGCAATTACGCTCTCCCTGGGCGCATTTATCGTAGGCAGTGACCTGCTCGGCAGCGGTCCCCGGTCTATTTTTGGCGGCAGCGACCGAATGGTCGGTGAAATTGGCGGTGACGAAATCACCATCGATGAATACAACAGCGCCCTGCAGGAGCAGGAAAATAACTACATCATCAACTTCGGCCGCCAGCCTGGCGAGCGCGAAAGGCCGACGATGCAGTCACAGGCGTGGGAACTCCTGATCGCTCGCCATGCCATTCAGCCCCAATATGAAAAAGCCGGCATCAAGGTTGGCTTTGATGAAGTGTGGGACATGATTCAGGGTAAGAATATGGACGAAGGTGTTCGCTCTGCTTTCCTCGACTCTGCCGGTCAGTTTGACCGCCCCCGGTTGTTCCAATATATCGAACAGGTAGAGCGCCTGCCAGCAACAGATAATGGACGTCTGCGTTGGGATATGTTTAAGGACAACCTGAAAGCGGCCCGCGAGCGCATCAAATATGAAAATCTCATTGTAAAGACAGGTTACGTTACCGAGGCTGAAGCTGAACAGGATTACCACGACCAGAATGACGTGGCAGAAGTGAAGTACCTGTACGTTCCTTTTTTTGCCATCAGCGACTCTACGGTTAAAGTAACTGACGCCGACCTGCGCGAATACTACAACAAGAACAAAGAGAAGTACAAAGTTGAAAATACCCGGAGCATCAGTTATGTGACCTTCCCGGTAGCACCTTCTTCCGCCGATACCCTGGCCACTAAAGAAGAACTCGACCGGCTGGTTACACAGTTCAAATCGTCTACGGAGGATTCCATTTTTGCATCTGTCAACTCTGATGGCCTAACACCCTTCTCACGATACACCATCGCCAACCTGCCCGCTATCCTCAATGATCAGCGCGCCACCCTGACCCCCGGCCAGGTGATCGGCCCTGTGCTTGACGGCGGCAAGTACTACCTCTACAAGATTTCACGCATCGGCAAGGATACGGTGTACAATGCCAAGGCAAGTCACATTTTGATCAAGTGGGATGATACCACGCCCGAAGCCAAGAAGGCGGCCAAAGACAAGGCACGCAAAATCCTGAATGATATTCGCGGTGGGGCTGACTTTGCGGCCAAAGCGCGTGAGTTTGGTACGGATGGTACGGCCTCCCGCGGTGGAGACCTGGGATGGTTTGTCCGTGGCGCCATGGTAAAACCCTTCGACAATGCTGTCTTTGAAGCCAGGAAGACAGGCCTGCTCGCAGACCTGGTAGAAACAGAATTCGGCTACCACATCATTGATATTACGGCCGTGAAAGACAACACGTACTATGGTGTAGCCACCATCGAACATGCACTTACCGCCAGCGACGAAACACTAAACAGCATCGTACGCAAGGCCGATGCTTTTGCGTCTGATATTTCCGGCCTGGAGGAATTTAAAACCAAGGCTAAGAAAGACTCACTGGTGGTGTATGATGCCAACGATCTCGGTACAGCTGAACGTCGGATCAACAACCTCGGTGAATCACGTCAGGTGGTTACCTGGCTTTTCCGGGAAGCTAAAGTTGGAACTGTTTCTTCCGTTTTCGACCTGAATGATAACTACATTGTTGCCATCATGACCGGTGAAATTGAAAAAGGCTTTAAGCCTTTTGAGAAAGTGAAGGAAGAAATTACACCTGTCGTGACGAATCAGATCAAAGGAAAATTCATTGCAGAGAAATTGAAAGGCAAGACTGAATCACTGGACGACCTGGCAAAATTGTTTGGCAAGGATGCGGTCGTGCAGTCGGTGAGTGACCTCAAAATAAACGCACCCAGCATGGCAGGTCCTGGTTTTGATCCGGTAATCATTGGTGCCATGTTCTCGGCAGAGAGTGGTAAACGCACCCGCGTAGTGATTGGCGAAAACGGCGTTGTTGTAGGCGACGTGCAAAACAAAACAACAGCTCCGGCTATCGGCGACTTCAGCATTTTCAAATCACAACTGCAACAGAACCTGATTAACCGCGGTGGTTATTATGTTACCCAGACACTGAAAGACGGCGCTAACATTGACGACAAGCGTTACAAATTCTTTTAACCTATAAAGTATGAGCCCCCACTACCGGTGTTGTTCCGGTGGTGGGGGCTTTTTATTTACCTATGGATGCAGCCTGGTTTGTTACGTTTCAGGAAAAGCTGGACAAATTCTATGCATGGCCTGCACTCTATACTTTTAAGTTTATCGTACCCGCAGGCCAGGAGATGCAACTGCGTCAATTGTTTCCGATGCATACACCCCGGGAAAAATCTTCCGGCCAGGGTAAATACATAAGCCTTACTTATCAAATGATGATGCCTTCCGGAGAATCCGTCATTGCTGTATACCGCAAGGCCGCTGCCATCGAGGGTCTTATTGCACTCTGAGCCTTCTTGCAATCCGCCGATTATACGCTAACTTTTCCAACCGAAAAGCAGCGCCATGTGGACGACAGAAAATAACAAACTCACCCGGACATTTGTCTTCCGGGACTTCACCGAAGCCTTCGGGTTCATGACCCGGGTGGCCATTGTGGCCGAGAAAATGAACCATCATCCCACCTGGACCAATACCTGGAACACAGTCCGGATCGAATTAAATACACATGATGCGGGCAACGCCATCACTGATCTGGATCACGCGCTTGCCAAAGCCATAGATAAACTGGTATGAGCGAGGGGCGGAAAGTAAACCTGTTTATTGTTCCAACCCCCATCGGCAACCGCGGCGATATCACGCTCCGTGCCCTGGATACCCTCCGGCAAGTGGATACCATTCTCGCCGAAGACACGCGCACATCAGGCCAACTACTCAAGCACTACGAAATCAGTAAACCGCTCCAGAGCTTTCATATCTTCAATGAGCACCAGGTTGCTGATAAAATTATTGAGCGCATGAAAGGCGGAGAGGTGTTTGCATTGGTGAGCGATGCCGGCACACCGGGCATTTCTGATCCCGGATACCTGTTGGTACGGGCTTGTCTCGGTGCCGGACTTGCAGCCGAATGCCTTCCTGGTGCCACCGCATTAATTCCTGCATTGGTTAACTCTGGATTTCCAACGGACCGGTTTGTCTTCGAAGGATTTCTTCCGCACAAAAAGGGCAAGCAAACCGTATTGAAACAAATTGCTGAGGAGGAAAGAACCGTGATCGTGTATGAATCGCCGCATCGGTTGATCAAAAGTCTCGAACAATTCATGGAAATTACCGGCCCCGACCGGCGTATATCCGTATCCAGAGAACTCACAAAATTACACGAAGAGACGCGCACCGGCACTGTTGCAGAGGTACTCGCTCATTTTCAATCAAAAGAAGTCAAAGGTGAAATTGTTATAGTAATTGATGGCAAAAGAAGTTAGTTATCATCCCGCTTTGCTCGTGCTGGCGGCTGGCCTGTTGACCTCCGGGGCCTGGCTGATGGGGCCCTTTCCCCTGCTAATCTTCATAGGGATCGCCCCAATTATCGCCTTGACAGATCGCGCCCAGAACACTGCAACAGTTTGGGAAACGATGGAATGGCCCCTGATTGGATTATCGATTTTCTTTTTGGCGGCCCGTCACTTTGACTTTTCTTACATCGTTTCATCACTCGCCCTGGCCATTGCATTTACCCTTACACTGGTGGCGCATGTTTGGGTTCGCCACACCCTGGGGCCCAGGGCCGGGAAGCTGACCATTCTTCTCTTCTGGCTTGCCCTGGAATACTTGTTGCTTAAAATACTTCCGAATCACGCTATCTTCCTGGGCGATGCCCTCCAGTTCGTTCCGAATTGGATGCGTTGGAATACCCATACCGGATTTCTGGGTGGATCGCTCTGGATATTACTTACGAACCTGGTCGTTTACCAGGCTGTACTGTCTAAAGAGCCATTTCAATGGCCATGGATCGTTACGGCTGTTATTTGTCTGGGTGCACCGCTGGCGTATTCCTACGGATTAAAGACTACTCCCATCACCCATGTTGAGATGATGAATTTTTACACCACCTCCGGCGGCGTTACTGATCTTACGTATCTTGCGCGCGGAGAATTTGTCGTGCGGTCTGCCGCCTGGGTGTCAACCCTTGTTCTCCTGTTTACGTTTGTTAAGCATCAAACTTCAAAGTGATGGTGAACCTGAAGACCCTGGAACAGCATGTTACCGACCTGTGTAATGAGGTGGGTAGCTTTATCGATAAGGAGGGCTCGCATTTCGACACCTCGCGCATTGAGCAAAAGGAGGGTTTTAACAACCTCGTCTCCTATGTAGACAAAGAATCGGAGAAGAAGCTGGTGAAAGGCTTGTCTGCCATTCTTCCGGGTTCGGGTTTTATTGGTGAAGAGGGAACCGACATTGCGGGCACCAGCGGCTACCGGTGGATCATTGATCCTCTGGATGGCACCACCAACTTCACCCATGGCATGCCATTGTTCGCCATCTCCATCGGGCTGGCGTACCAGGACAGGGTGGTGCTCGGGGTTGTCTATGAGATTAACAAGAAAGAGATGTTTCACACGGTGGAAGGAAATCCGGCCTATTGCAACGGACGGGAGATTCACGTGTCAAAAACAAAATCCCTCAATGAGAGTTTGTTGGCCACCGGCTTTCCGTATTACGAGTTTGAACAAATGGAAGCGTACCTGGGCATCATCCGTGAATTTCTCCGCCATTCACATGGCGTAAGAAGGCTGGGAAGTGCAGCAACCGATCTGGCTTACGTTGCCTGCGGAAGGTTTGAAGGTTTCTTTGAATACAACCTCAACCCCTGGGACGTTGCAGCGGGTGCTTTTCTGGTGCAACAGGCAGGTGGCACGGTAACTGATTTTTCCGGCGGTAATAACTTTCTGTTTGGACGGGAGTTAATTGCCGGCTGCCCCATTCACGGGGCCATGCTTGACATCATCCGCAGTGCGTGGGGCAAGTAAGCTCCCTTGGTGCTTCATTTTCATTCAATCACCTACATCATGAAAAACAATTTCCTGTTCGTCATTCTGCTGGTCGTTTCTTCCATAGCCAGCCAGGCGCAAGTCAACATCAACGACCCCCTGCCTATTGCTCCCGAGATCAAGAAGGGAACCTTATCCAACGGGCTCACCTACTTCATTCGCAAGAACAACCGTCCTGAGCAAAAGGTAGAGTTGCGCCTGGTGATCAAGGCCGGTTCAATCCTCGAAGGTGAGGATCAGCAAGGACTTGCACACTTCACTGAGCACATGGCCTTTAATGGCAGCACGCACTTCCAGAAAAACGAACTGGTGTCATTTCTCCAGTCCATTGGTGTGAAGTTTGGCGCAGACCTGAACGCCTACACTAGTTTTGACGAGACGGTGTACATCCTTCCCATCCCCACCGACAAACCAGAGAATCTGGAAAAGGCATTCCTGGTATTGGAAGATTGGGCCAGTGCGGTGGCTTTTGATCCGTCCGAAATTGATAAAGAGCGCGGTGTGGTGTTGGAGGAAGAACGCCTCGGCAAGGGGGCTCAGGAAAGGATGCAAAAGAAAACCCTTCCCTACATTCTGGAAGGATCACTTTACGCCAAACGGTTGCCCATTGGTCAAACTGACATACTCAAGACCTTCAAGCCAGACGCCATCACCCGGTATTATCGCGACTGGTATCGTCCTGATTTGATGGCTGTGATTGTGGTCGGCGACATCGATCCGGCGCAAGCCGAAGCGATGATCAAGCGTCATTTTGAAAAGCTGAAGAATCCAGCCAAAGAACGTACGCGCACATATGCCGGTGTACCCACCCGCACTACTTCCACGGGTTTGGTTGTAACGGATGCCGAAGCCACCAACCATATCGTTCAGATCTTTTATCCCACCCAGAAGGCCGTGATCCAGACCACCATCGGTGATTATCGCGGTGGGATGGTTCGCAGCCTGGTGAGCAGCATGCTAAGCCAGCGCATGCAGGAACTCACCCAGAAAGCAGAACCACCGTTCATTGCCGGCGGTAGCGGCCGGGGAGCATTCGTACATGGGCATGAGTCTTACTTTGCAGCAGCCCTGCTGGGCAAGGCTGGCATCAAGGCCGCCATCGACGCCCTGATTCAGGAAAATGAGCGCGCCCGTCAATTTGGGTTCAGCGCCAATGAACTCGACCGTTCGCGTAAATCCATGCTCCGAAGCATAGAACGCGCTTACAATGAGCGCGACCATGCTGCAAATGGTTCACCTCTATTTCACCAAGCCACGCAAAGACGAGGTGCTTTTCAAGTCATTTATTTCCAAGCAACAGGGTGTGGTTAAGAATATGCTAAGTGATCCGCGGACCGTGTTCCAGGATTCAACCCAGCGTATGCTGTACCAAAACCATCTGCGGGGACCCCGCATGCCACGCACGACTGATTTTGATAAGATCAACCTGGACCGGGCACTTCAGATATATAGCGAGCGCTTTGGCAATGCACGTGGCTGGACATTCTATATTGTTGGCAGTGTTGACCTCGCCAAAATAAAGCCAATGATTGCAGCCTACCTGGGCACGCTACCCGGATCAACCCCTGTGGTGTCTGCTTACAAAGACCGCGGAGTGCGCCCGGTGCAGGGCGTACTGAAAAAAGAAATTCGCAAAGGTCATGAGCCGCAGAGCCTCATTGTGATGACATATACCGGTGAGGCGACGTATTCAGAAGAAGAGCACCTTCAACTGCAAGCGCTTATTGAATTGATGAACATCAAACTGATCGAAACCCTTCGTGAGGAGCTGAGCGGTATCTATGGTGGCGGCATGAACGGCACCCTCAACAAGAATCCGTATGGCAATTATACCATCAATGTCACCTTGCCCTGTGGTCCGGAAAACGTAGACAAGCTCATCAAGGCTACCCTTGCCGAGATTCGGAAGATTCAGTNCACCACCCTGATGGCAGAAGCTCCGACAGGCGGACGCATCCTGTTTGACAAGAAAAATACGGAGTTGGGATATGCTGAACTTTCGCTGGGCAACGGGGTAAAGGTGATTGTGAAGTCCACCGATTTCAAGAATGACGAAGTTGTGCTGTCTGGCTTCCGGTTTGGCGGGCAATCCTTGTTTGAAGATGCGGATTGGTTTAGCGGGCAATACGCCGCAACGCTGGTCAACCAAATGGGTATCGGTGAATTTTCCCCGACTGACCTGCGCAAGGCGCTGGCTGGCAAATCTGTTTCTGTGAGTCCGCGGCTAAGCAACCTTTCTGAGGGCATTTCCGGACAATCCGGGTCAGCCGACGTTGAAACCATGCTACAAATGGTTCATTTGTATTTTACCAAACCACGCAAAGACGAAGCATTGTTCAAGTCATTCATTTCCAAACAACAAGGTGTAGTCAAGAACATGCTGAGTGACCCGCGTACCGTGTTTCAGGACTCCACGCAGCGCATGCTATACCAAAATCATTTGCGTGGCCCCCGTATGCCGCGCACAACTGATTTTGATAAAATAAACCTCGACCGCGCCATGCAGATATATGGAGAGCGCTTTGGCAATGCACGTGGCTGGACATTCTACATCGTTGGAAGCGTCGACCTCGCCAAACTGAAACCCCTGATTGCTACTTACCTGGGTACGTTACCCAGCTCAACTACAGCGGTATCGGCTTACAAGGACCGCGGCGTACGCCCGATGCAGGGTGTGCTGAAAAAGGAAATTCGAAAAGGACATGAACCACAAAGTCTCATAGTGATGACGTATACCGGTGAGGCAACCTATTCCGAAGAGGAACAACTTCACCTGCAGGCACTCATCGAGTTAATGAACATTAAACTTACTGAAACACTACGCGAAGAACTGAGCGGCATCTATGGCGGTGGGATGAATGGCACCCTGAACAAAAATCCATACAGCAATTATACCATCAATGTCACCCTGCCCTGTGGTCCTGAGAATGTAGACAAGCTCATCAAAGCCACCCTCGCTGAGATTCAAAAGATCAAAGACAACGGTCCAACGATTGAAGATCTGAACAAAGTGAAGGAAGAGTTTTCCAAAGAACACAAAGAAGATTTGCGGGACAATAGCTATTGGGTAAGCCGGCTGCAGCGGAGCGCCGAAACCGGTATCACCGCCTCCGGCATCCTCACTTTCGAAGATCGGCTGAAAGCCATAACGCCGCAGCACATACAGGATGCAGCCAAAAGGTACCTGCAGCAAAAGAATTTTTTCCAGGCGGTGCTTCTGCCTGAGAAATAGCCCTGTGACGAATTGCTACCTTTGGCATTCTGATTGATACCATGCGCACCCTGATAGCACTCTTGTTTACCGCCATCCTGTTTGGCAGCTGTTCCAAAGACGTGAAGAACATGCCCCCGGCCTCTGGCGGCGTGGGCGATATTTTTCTGGTGATGGATTCGCTCCAATGGCGCGGTCCGCTGGGAAGGACGCTGGACTCTGCTTTCAATGCAGAGATGCCTGGACTGCCCCGCAAAGAGGCCCGTTTCAAGATGCGATGGATTGATCCGCGAAAGCTCAATTTCGTATTAAAACAAAGTAGAAATTTGATTTTTGTCTTCACCCTGGATCAGAAAACCTCAGGATCCAGAATCTTACGGAGTTTGTTTACGCCGGAGTCGATTGAAAAAATCAAAGCGCAACCGGACAACTTCTTAGCCTCCGCCAAGAATGTATTCGCGAAGAATCAGGAAGTGATGTACCTCACCAGTCCGCAGGAGCAACATCTCCTTTCGATGGTGAAAAAAAATCTCTCAAAACTCACGGATCATTTTGATCTGCGTGAACGCGAACGCCTGAGCGTCTCCCTGTTTAAATCGAACCAGGTATCTGGAGTGAGTGATGTATTGAAGAACGAGTACCAATGCTACCTAAAGGTTCCGTTTGGCTATAAACTAGCCGACAAACAACCTGATTTCGTCTGGCTGCGCCAAATCAATCCCAAAGATGACAAGGACATTTTCATTGCGAGGAAGAAGTATACGACGCCAGCAGCGTTCGGACTGGAGAGCCTGGTGCGTTTCCGCGATGACATGTTGCGTCACTATATCTATGAAGATCCGGAGATCCCTGATACCTATTTCGTCACCGAACGTGCTGTGCCATTCATTCCGGTAACTGCCGACACCATTAATTTCAACAATCACTTTGCCATTCGCCTGCGCGGAATCTGGCGGAGTAATACTTTTGGCATGGGTGGACCTTTTCAGGGCTATGCGCTGGTAGATGAGGCTAATCAACAGTTTTACTATATAGAAGGCTTTACGTTCAGTCCCGGCAGGAATCAACGGGAAATCATGCGCGAACTGGAGACCATTCTGCACACATTCCGCACCAGCACCGAGTTGCCAAAACCCTGAGTTACAGGACGCCGCCAACCCTGTAAAACTTTCCGCTGAAACCTCTTCGTTTGGTGCGAATACCGTAACTTGGGAGGCTTATCCCTGATACCCCATGGCTATCAAAATCCGTAAAGAAGATGCCCTCAACTATCATAGTATGGGCAAACCTGGTAAACTCGAAGTAGTCCCTACCAAAGTCCTCACCTCCCAACACGACCTCGCCCTCGCCTACTCTCCCGGAGTTGCCGAGCCTTGTATGGAAATCCACGCCAACAAGGAAGATGTGTACAAGTACACGGCTAAAGGAAATCTGGTCGCCGTAATTTCCAACGGCACTGCTGTATTGGGATTGGGTAACATCGGCCCCGAGGCCGCCAAGCCCGTGATGGAAGGCAAAGCTGTTCTGTTCAAGAAGTATGCGGGCATCGACAGCTTCGACATCGAAATCAATGAAGAAGATCCTGATGCATTCATCAAGATCGTAAAGTCACTGGAGCCTACGTTTGGCGGAATCAACCTGGAAGACATCAAAGCGCCGGAGTGTTTCAAGATTGAACAGGTACTCCGCGAGCAAATGAAAATTCCGATCATGCACGACGATCAGCATGGTACGGCCATCATCTCCAGTGCTGCCCTGATCAACGCGCTTGAGATCATCGGTAAGAAAATTGATAAGGTCGTCATGGTTATGAATGGAGCCGGAGCCGCTGCCGTGTCATGCTCTAAATTATACTTCGCGCTCGGCCTGAAACCCGAAAACCTGATCATGTGCGACAGCAAGGGCGTACTGAACACTGACCGCAAAGACCTCGATGCCACCAAGAAAGAATTTGTTACCAGCAAAAAAGTAAAAACCCTTCAGGAAGCGATTAAGGGTGCCGATATTTTTGTCGGCTTGTCCAAGGCAGATGTATTGACGCCCGAAGACGTGATGAATATGGCCAAAGACCCGATCGTCTTTGCATTGGCTAACCCCAACCCGGAAATTGCCTACGACCTGGCTATGCGCACCCGACCTGATCTCATCATGGCCACCGGACGTTCTGATCATCCCAACCAGGTAAACAACGTATTGGGATTCCCATATATTTTCCGTGGTGCCCTGGACGTGCGGGCCACCGGTATCAACGAAGCGATGAAACTTGCTGCTGTTCGCGCGTTGTCGACATTGGCCAAAGAGCCTGTACCCGATAGCGTCCTTCTCGCTTATGGTAGTGCTACCCTTGAATTTGGACGCGAGTGCCTTATTCCAAAACCCCTCGATTATCGCCTGATCACTACCGTTGCTCCGGCTGTTGCCAAAGCGGCTATGGACTCTGGTGTAGCCAAGAAGCCCATAACCGATTGGGCAGCTTACAACCAGGAGTTGCAGAAGAGAATTGGCATTGATCAGAAACTGATTACGACCGTTATTGACCGTGCTAAGAAGTCACCCAAACGCGTTGTCTTTGCAGAAGCTGACAATCCCAAAATCCTCAAGGCGGCACAAGTGCTCGTCGACGAGGGAATTGCGAAGCCCATCCTGCTTGGCAATCGTGCCGAGATCGAACGACTCATTAAAGAGTATAAGCTTGAATTGAGCGAGTGCACCATCATCGATCCCCGCGAAGACAAGGCGCGCGATGAGAAATTCTCAGCAGCTTACTACGCCAAGCGACAACGAAAAGGATCTACCCTTGCTGATGCCTATCGGGCCATGCGTGACCGCAATGCCTTCGGTGCGATGATGGTAGAGCTGGGGGAAGCTGACGCGCTTATCTCCGGGTTGACCCGTGATTATTCAAAGACGATTCTCCCTTCACTGCAAATCATCGGCATGCGGCCAGGCGTACAGCGGGTAGCCGGTATGTACATCATTCTCAATAAGAAAGGAACCTTTTTCTTTGCCGATTGTACAGTCAATGTTGATCCCACGCCAGAAGAACTGGTGGGCATCATAGGTCTTACTGCACGTGGTGCCCGCTTCTTCGAGGCAGAACCCCGCGTGGCCGTGTTGTCGTACTCCAATTTCGGATCCAGCAAAGGTGAGATTCCTGAAAAAACACAAAAGGCCGTAAAACTTGCCAAAGAAAAATATCCCAACATGGTTATTGAGGGAGATATTCAGGCTAACGTTGCCCTTGACGTTGATTTGCAGCGAGAGTTGTACCCGTTCAGCGCCTTGTCAAAAGAAGGAGCTAATACCCTTATCTTCCCCAACCTTGCTTCCGCTAACATCGCATATAAATTGTTGATGGAAATTGGCGGAGCTGAAACCATCGGTCCGATCCTGCTGGGAATGAAAAAACCGGTGCACATCCTGCAACTGGGAAGTTCGATCCGTGAAATTGTAAACATGACTGCGATCGCCGTGGTGGACGCACAATTACAACAGGAAATCGAGTCTGGGAAAAAGTAAGCGGGCATGATTGCATACCTGAAGGGCAAGCTGGTTCATAAAGAACCAACCAACGTGATTGTGGAAGTTGGAGGCGTGGGGTATCAGGCCTCCATATCGTTTAATACCTTCTCGGATATCAAAGACCGGGAAGACATTCGCTTGTCGACTTATCTGCACGTGCGTGAAGATGCCCATGTACTTTTTGGCTTCTCTACAGAGGCTGAAAAATCCATGTTCCTCAACCTGATTTCGGTAAATGGTGTTGGTCCGAATACGGCCATGATGGTCTTGTCTTCACTACCACCGGAGGAACTGAAATCTGCCATCCTGCGGGAGGATGCGGCCACCCTTCAGGCTGTGAAAGGAATTGGCGGAAAAACCGCTCAGCGGCTCATTTTGGAGCTCCGGGACAAGCTTCGCAAATCCGGTCCAAATGAAATTTTAACTTTAGGTGGCAGCCAAAACAATACCACCCGACAGGAGGCGTTAACTGCTTTAATGACCCTTGGAATTCCACGTGCTGCGGCCGAGAAAAGTATCGAAACCGTCCTGAAAAAATCAGGAAATACCATTAGCTTGGAAGACCTGGTAAAGCAAGCACTGAAAAACGCATAGAGTACGTTTGAACTACCGAACCTGGACAAAGCAGTTCACCCCTGGACTGGCCGTGATCGCGATATCATGCCTGGTGTCCATTCCCAGTAAGGCACAATTTCGAACCGCCCGACAGGATACTACACGGCAAGACACGGTTGAATACAAGCCCGTCTATCGCCCTACCTTCACGCCCACCGACCGTTACGGCGATCCGTTCTCAAATATCACAACACAGTCACCCCTTTTCCTCAAGGACCCCAAGTCAATGAAGGTGGAGGTGCTTCCCGACACCGGAAGGACCTATTCCATTTATGAAAAACTGGGGCGCGTCAATTTCCGCTCGCCGTCTTTCATGACTTTTCAGGAAGCCAATCAGCTGCAAAACCAATCTATCATCAAAGATTATTGGAAAACCCGCAGCAAGGCTCTCGATGGAGAAAGCGCCGTGAGCAGTCGCAACCTGTTGCCCAAACTTTATGTAAGCCCCGTACTCGATCGGATATTTGGCGGGAGCTATGTAGAGCTGATTCCCAAGGGATATGTCACCCTTGACTTTGGCGGGCAGTGGCAAAAGATACAGAACCCATCTATACCCATTCGTCAACAGCGCAATGGCGGATTTGAATTCGATCAACAGATCAGCCTGCAGGTGCAAGGTAAGGTGGGTGAGAAGCTTAAGATCACTACCAACTTCGATAACAACAACTCCTTCGACTTTCAAAATCAAATGAAGGTGGAATACACGGGCTTTAAGGAAGACATTCTCAAAAAGCTGGAGATCGGTAACGTCAGCCTGCCACTCAACAATAGCTTAATAACCGGTGCACAAAACCTCTTTGGTGTAAAAGCCCAGATGCAATTCGGAAAATTGTTTGTTACCTCCATTGCCACCACCCAGCGCGGCAAGCAATCGGTAATCAACATTGCAGGAAGTACGGGCGGTGCCGCACAGGGTCGCCCGTTTGATATCGTTGGATCCAACTATGACGAGAACAGACACTTCTTTCTGGGACAATTCTTCCGTGACAACTTCGAAAAGTGGCTCAGTACCCTACCCCAGATTACCTCGGGCGTAAATATCACCCGCGTTGAAGTGTACCTGCTCAACCGAAACAATGACACCCAGACCTTGCGAGACGTGATCGGTCTCATGGACCTGGGTGAATCTGATAAATCTTATCGCAAGTTGTATTACAACACGGTGGTGCCAGACGGATCACCAACCAACAATGATAACAACAACCTGTACGATCTGGTGAGCAAATTGCCAGCCGGCTCTGATGGCATTAATCAACAGTTGGAAGGACTCTTCGGCGGAAAGCCGTTTGAAAATGGTACTGATTTTGAAAAAATCACCAGCGCCCGAAAACTTGCCGTCACGGAGTACAGCTTTAACAAAGAGCTGGGTTACATCACCCTTCAGCGCAAGCTGCAAAACGACGAGGCCCTGGCAGTGGCTTTTGAATACACCTACAACGGGAGAAGATACAAAGTAGGGGAACTCAGCGAAGACTATTCAAACAAAGGCACCAAGGACGTGGTCTTTCTCAAAATGTTGCGCCCCAGAAAGATTGCCACCAAAGATGCTACCGGAAAAATTCTTCCTACCTGGAACCTGATGATGAAAAACGTCTACAACCTCGGCGTCACCCAGTTGCAGAAAGACGGGTTTCAATTGCGGGTGATCTATCGCGACGACAGAACCGGTATCGACAATCCGCAAATTCAGGATGGCGATATTTCCAGAACGGTTCAGCTTATTCAAGCGCTTGGCCTTGACCGGCTTAATCCATATAACGACCCACAGCCAGATGGCAACTTTGACTATGTGGAAAAGGTGACCATCAATTCAGAAACAGGGTTGATCATATTCCCGTTCCTGGAGCCATTTAATGAAGGGTTACGAAACCTGTTCAAGCGAGAAACCAATCCCAATACCCAGCAATTCCTCATACAGAAATACGTATACGATACCTTGTATCATACCACCAAAGCAGAAGCCGAACTCGTCGCTACAAAAAACAAGTTTTACATCTCCGGTTCGTTTAAGGCCGGTGCCGGTCGCGACATTGTCATTCAGGGCTTCAATATTTCGCAGGGGTCAGTAAAGGTCTTTGCGGGCGGCACTCCCCTGCGTGAGCATATCGACTACACCGTCGACTACACATTCGGTAAAGTATCCATCCTCAATGAAGGAATCCTGTCGTCCGGAAAAAATATCAGCATTACCTATGAACAACAAGATCCCTTTGCTTTTCAGACCCGATCGCTGTTGGGATCGCGGTTTGACTACCGGCTGAGTGATGAGGTGAACATTGGTGGTACGCTGCTGTACTACAATGAACGGCCTCTGATCACCCGAAATCTGATCGGATCAGAACCCGCCAGAAACTGGCAGTATGGTATGGACGTCAATCTGAAAAAGAATTCCAGGTTGCTGACTAAAATGGTCGATGCCCTTCCCTTTCTGCAGACCAAAGAAACGTCTTCTGTTACGCTTAACGCCGAATACGCCCAATTGCTGCCCGGGACTTCCAACATCGTTCAGGGTGATGGAACATCATTCATTGACGACTTTGAAAACACGGCCACCCCCTACAGTTTGCTTAACCCGGTAGGCTGGAAGCTGGCGGTGCCTCCACAAACAGCCGACAACCGTTATGACCTGAGCGGTGGTTTAATCGATGATGTGCGGGCCGGATATCGTCGTGCCAAGTTGGCCTGGTATCAGATTGATAACCTGTTTTACCGGTCCACCAGCCGCTTCAAGCCCAGTAATATCAGTGACAAAGACCTTGAAAATCACTATGTGCGACCGGTGCTACCGCAAGAGATATTCCCCTATAAAGATCCATTCGTCGGTAACTTCTACGAACAGATTCTTGACCTCGCTTATTATCCCAGTGAGCGCGGACCATACAACTATAATCCCGACCTGAACCCGGATGGTACACTGAAGAATCCCTCCAGCAATTGGGCCGGTATCACCACTGCGATCCGCACGGAAGTTGACTTCGACAAGGCTAACGTAGAGTACGTAGAGTTTTGGTTGATGGATCCGTTTATTAACAACTCCAATGGCGTGGTGAATGATGGAAGCAGCAACGCCCGACCGAACACCACCGGTGGTAAATTGATTTTTCACCTGGGTAGTATTTCTGAAGACCTGATGCACGATGGAAGGCATGCATTTGAAAACGGTTTGCCGACGGATGGATCGATAGTCAACGGAGCCACCAACAGCGCTGTTACTGAAAACAGCTGGGGATACGTAACCAACCAACAATATCTCAACAACGCGTTTAACACCGATGCCACGGCGCGTTCCAACCAGGACGTGGGACTCGACGGTGCCAGTAACTCAGTGGAAAATGTGAAGTTCAGGAGCTTCATCTCGCAAACCGGCGCCGCCCAGGCCATTGTAGCGAAAGACCCTTCCGCGGATGACTTCAAGTACTTCCTTGGCAGCGAGCAGGACGCCAACAATACAACGATATTGGGTCGCTATAAGCACATCAACGGTGTAGAGAACAACTCTCCCATTATCACGGGTACGGAGCCCTTTGCACAATCCGGTTCCAACATCCCGGAGAACGAGGACCTGAACCAGGACAATACGCTGAGTGATCTGGAAGAGTATTATGTATTCAATCTTGACCTGAAACCCGGGCAACTTGATGTCGGTAAGAAGTACATCGTGGACAAGATTGTCCCCGACGGAAAGAGTGATGTTACCTGGTACCTCGTGCGGATACCCATTCGGCAGTTTGAAGAGCAGGTGGGTGCCATCAATGGATTCAAGTCGATCAAATACGCGCGGATGATTGTCACTGGATTCACCGAACCGGTTGTATTGCGCTTTTCCAGCTTCCGCGCCGTGGGCAACCGCTGGCGTCGTTACACGGCCGATCTGGCCCAGTCGCAGTTGAGCGAACAACTGGAACCAAACCTGGATAATTTCTCAGTTTCGGTGGTGAACGTGGAAGAGAATGGTAAGGGCAATGGTGAAAAGCCAGGGTACGTTCCTCCCCTGGCGCGGGACCGTGATGTAACGTCTACCATCCAGCGCCGCCTGAACGAGCAGTCGGTGCAAATGTGTGTGAATGGCCTCGCCGACGGAGATGGTCGCTCTATTTACAAGAACGTGTCCTTCGACTTCTTCAACTATGGACGGATCAAGATGTTCATGTCTGCCCATGACCCGACCAACAAACTACAGGATTATCAGTTGACCGGATTTCTGCGGTTAGGTACAGACTTCGATCAAAACTATTATGAAATAGAAATTCCGCTGAAGAAATCAAAGAATGGCACCAATGGTGATGTCAACGACGTTTGGCCTGACGAAAACCTGTTTGACATGGACCTGAATGCGCTCTATGCATTAAAGGCCCAGCGAGACCGGGAAAGTTTTCCGTTGGGTGAACTCTATCCGCGTGCCGGACCGAAACTCGTGGATGGCCGTCAGGGCATTCGCATCTTTGGACGACCCGACCTAAGTCAGGTGCGTCTGATGATGATTGGGGTACGAAACCCGCGAGATGACGGCAAGCCCATAAACGTTTGTATCTGGGCTGATGAAATGCGCCTTACTGACTTTGACCGCACGGCAGGATGGGCGGCCAATGCTGTTTTTAATGCCAAACTGGCCGACCTTGGTAATATCTCAACAGCCTTCAAACGTATCACATACGGTTACGGCAACGTACAATCCAAGATTTCCGAACGTGCACGGGGAGAGACAACCATCTTCGATATTTCCGCCAACATTGCCCTTGACAAGCTGCTGCCCAGGAATACCGGATTAAAAATTCCGATGTTCATCAGCTATGAAAAAAATGTCTTGAATCCGAATTTCGATCCGGCTAACCCGGATATGCGCATTGCCGCACTCGACCAATCGTTCGATACGGATGCTGAAAAGGAGGCCTATCACAAGCTCATTCAGGACATTGCGATCAGGCGAAGTCTCAACTTCACCAACGTCCGTAAGACAAAAGTTAAAAAAGACGCCGTTGCCCACGTCTGGGATGTCGAGAACTTCAATTTCACCTATGCCTACAGCGAAGCCACACACACCAACTTCAACCTCATTGAAAATACCCAAAGGAACATAAAGGGCTCCGTCGCGTGGCAGTACAATCCAAAGTTTAAAGGCATTCAACCATTCAAAGACGCTACCTGGAAATCACCCTGGCTGCAACTGATCAAGGACTTTGGCTTTAATCCCGTACCCACCAGCATCAGTATCCGGGGGGAGTTGGACCGGTCTTTTAACAAGATTGTATACCGCAATTCGCTCAGTAACCAGACAACACCGCAACCCAATCTGCAGAAATATTTCCTGTTCAACCGGTACTATACGCTGCGGTGGCAATTTGCCAAATCCCTAACCCTGGACTACAATGCGGTAGTGAACGCCATCATAGACGAACCAGACACCGATCCCATCGGTGGATATTCCTCCATCCTCAAGCGCAATATCACCGCCGAGCAGTATCGAGATTCGGTACTTATGAACCTGAAGAGCTTCGGCCGGAAAAAGAATTTCCAGCAAAATATCACCGCAAACTATACTGTACCCTTTGACAAACTGCCGCTCACCAACTGGTTGGGAACGGAGTATCGGTACAATGTCGGTTATAGCTGGCGGGCGGGTCCTATTGAGCGCGTTGATAGCCTTCGCCTTGGGAATATTATTCAAAACACCCAGGAGCAGGCCTGGAATGGTCGTGTTGACCTCGTGAAGCTTTACAATAAGGTAGGGTTCCTCAAGGATATCAATACGCCAAAACGCAAACCCACTCCCCTTGAAAAGGCCAAGGCCAAGCCCGATACCGTCAAGCAACCACCGAATAACTATGCCCTCAAGGGACTTTTGCGGCTGCTGATGTCTGTGCGGTCCGTTACGGCAACCTACAACATCAACTCAGGTACCATTCTGCCTGGCTTCCTGCCCAGTCCAAATCTCATGGGTATGGACAACGCCTGGAATGCGCCTGGCTGGGGCTTTATTCTCGGTAGTCAGGATCCTACGATCAATAAGCGCGCTGCAGAAAATCACTGGTTGTCACGATCCTCCAAACTCACCACCGCTTACAGTCAAAATCAGACCAAGGACCTGGGCATCAAAACAGCGCTGGAACTAACGCCAGATTTAAAGATTCAGCTGGACGTGAAAAAGACATCCACTTCCTCTTTTCAGGAGATCTATCGCTTTGATCCCACCAATACTTCCGTTACACCGGATGCGTTTGGATACTCTGAACTTAGTCCAACAAGAACCGGCTCCTATCGCATTTCAACCATCGCGATCGGAACATCGTTCATGAACAACAACAGCCTTACCTCAGATGTTTTCAAGCAGTTCCAGACCAACATTGACGTAATGAAAGACCGATTTGCTGCCGTCTCAGGCCAATCGGGCTATGAAAAGAAGTCACAGGATGTGCTCATTCCTGCTTTCATCTCTGCCTACACCGGCGCAAACGCCAATAAAGTCAGCTTGTCGCCATTTCCCTCTACACCACTTCCCGGATGGCGGATGGATTATAATGGCTTGAGTAAACTCGAGGCCTTCAAAGATGTATTTCAGTCCATCAGCATTTCACATGGCTACTCAGCCACTTATTCGGTTGCCAATTTTACCAATTCGCTGGAATACACTAATGTGGCGAACAACACATCCCTTACAGACTACAACACCGGAGGAAATTTTGGCAATGTGCTGAACAGCAATAAAGAAGTGATTCCGGTTTACGTGATCAGTCAGGTATTGATCTCTGAACAGTTCGCACCTTTAATTGGGGTCAGCGTGCGCACGAAAAGCAAACTCACCGCCCGGTTTGAATACAAAACCAAGCGTGATCTTTCACTCAACATTGCCAACGCACAGATTACTGAAGTCAATGCCAAAGACTGGTCACTGGAAGTTGGTTTTATCAAGAATAACATGCGGATGCCGTTCCGTGATCATGGCCGGGTGATCACCATAAAGAATGATGTCAACTTCAGGCTTAACCTCAGTGTAACCAACAACGAGACGATTCAGCGGAAAATTGACGACGTGGCCACCATTACCAATGGAAATATCAACATTCAGATCAGGCCTAACCTGAGTTATGAGGTAAACAAGAAGCTTCAGATTCAGCTTTATTTTGATCGCAACATCAGTGATCCCCTGGTTTCCAATTCATTCCGTCGGGCCACCACCCGCGTAGGCACCAAGATCATTTTCAACCTGGCTCAGTAACGCCACCACGCCCTTCCGGTGGCTGCAATTTGATTTCCCGATTACCTTTTTTACCCCTATTTTTGGCCACATTTTACCCGCAACATCATGAATATTCCAGAAGGACTGAAGTACACCAAAGATCACGAGTGGATTAAACTCGATGGCAAAGTAGCCACCATTGGCATCACCGATTTCGCGCAAGGCGAACTGGGTGACATCGTTTACGTCGATATTTCTACGGCAGGACAAAGTGTAGCCGAACATACCGTTTTTGGCACTGTAGAAGCCGTTAAGACCGTAAGCGATCTGTATATGCCTGTTGGAGGCAAAGTGATCGAAGTCAACAAATCCCTCGACGGCAGCCCCGAAAAAGTGAACTCAGATCCTTATGGCGATGGCTGGATGATCAAGATCGAAGTCGCCAACCCGGCTGCCGTGGCGAAATTGCTTACCGCTGCACAGTACAAGGAACTAATTGGTAAATAATTGGTTTTGAATAGGGTCATCTGACCTATTCCTGGTATGATTGAACTACCTGTTATTCCCGCCGAGCAACCCAAGCGCAAGCCCAACTGGCTTCGGGTGAAGTTGCCGATTGGCCCTGCTTACGCTAATGTGCGCCAGCTCGTGGACACCCACAAGCTGCATACCATTTGCGAAAGCGGCAATTGTCCCAATATGGGCGAATGCTGGGGCGCAGGCACAGCCACCTTCATGATCCTGGGCAATGTCTGCACACGCAGTTGCACTTTTTGTGCTGTCGCCACGGGACGGCCGCCGGAATATGATGCGGATGAACCCCGTCGGGTTGCCGAGGCCATCAAATTGATGCAAGTTAAACACGCTGTGATCACTTCCGTCAACCGCGATGAACTCAAAGACCGGGGGGCGGAGATCTGGTATCAAACTGTCGTTCAATGCAAACAAGTAGCGCCGACCACCACATTAGAAACCTTGATTCCAGACACCAAGGGAAATTGGGATGCACTCTATCGCATGATCGAAGGCAAACAGGAAGTGGTATCGCACAATATGGAGACCGTGGAGCGCATGTACCGCCGCGTGCGACCACAAGCCAAGTATGAAAGAAGCCTGGAGCAACTGAAGCGAATCCGCGAAGCTGGCATGCGGACGAAGAGCGGAATCATGCTCGGTGTAGGCGAAACGAAAGAAGAGGTATTCAAGGCCATGGATGATTTAGTCGCCCATGGGCTGATGATTCTTACCCTTGGGCAATACCTGCAGCCCACCAAAATGCACCTCGAGGTGGCGGAGTACATCCATCCTGATGTATTCGACATGTACCGGGAAGAAGGCTTAAAGCGAGGTTTGAAATATGTAGAGTCAGGACCGCTGGTGCGCTCGTCGTATCATGCGGAGCGCCATGTCAACGTTCCGTTGGATTAAGTTTCCTTCATGAGTATCCCGAGCCAGTGAAACTGATTTCGGGCCCTTACCAGATTTTGCCCAGAATAGGTGGTGCGATAATACGTATCTCCTCTCAGGTAATCAGCCAGAAACCGGAGTGCCATAATGTACGTCATCATCTTGCCTGACCAGGGAATGTAAGCCAATTCCTCAGCACTCATTACCGCATCCATCTCTGACCGATACCCGGATACCACTGCGTCATAGATATCCCTTCGGAACCTGAGGAGGGACAAATCCTTTTCCTCTTCCGACACCGGCGGCACGAAAGTGCGGATCATGTCACCCACATCATAAATAAAATATCCGGGCATGAGGGTATCCAAATCAATGGCATACACCGTCTTGCCCGATGTCATATCAAACAACACATTGTTGATCTTGGTGTCATTGTGGGTGATCCGGAGTTTCCAGGCACCATTACTCGTATTCCGGACATAGTCATCAACCAGCGTTCGGGCATCACGTGCAGATTGAATACAAGATTCAGCCTGGTCTTTTCGTTCAGGCAGGGCAGATGGCAAGGCCTCTTCGAATTGATCATACCGAAGCGACAAGTCATGAAACCTGGGAATGGTCTCGCTGAACTGCGACACATCCGCACCATCGAGGTGATGACAAAGCCGGGCAAATTCAGCGGCGGCATCGTAGGCCTGCTGACGGGTGGCTACCTGATCGATGGTGAACGTATTTCCGATGTACGGAAAAACACGCCATGGAAAACCGTTGGAATCAAATACCTGCGTTGCTCCATTGGCTGCCGGCAAGCAACGAAGGAAAGGGTAATCCGGGTAATGGGCGGATAGGTGCTCAGCAGCTCGCACCCAGTTACTATCAATGACTCCAGGTTGTCTGAAAACATTCTTGTTCACGCGCTGCACTATGAAACTACGCGCGCCTGAAACCTTGAAAGTCTGGTGAATGTGTCCGGTACCTATTGGCGAAACGGTTGCCGGATCATCTGGTAGTCCAAAGGCGGAAATTATCTCAGCGGGAAGGCCCGTCATTTCCATAAAGAAGAAGGGTAAACACCCGCATCCACAAGCGCGCGAATCTTGCCTGACACGGCTTCCTTATCTTCTTTATAGGTAACACCAAACCAGGTGGTACCTCCTCCGATGATATTCACTTTGCCCAGGTTTTGCCGGATAAGTTCTGACACAAGCAACGCGATATAGAATTCAGCGGAGGGATTGCCCAGGTTTTTGCCAACAAAGTCCACAAACATCTTCTCGCTCAATTCAAAGATGCCGGGTTGAAATCCCCAGCAATTCATGGATACCGGCAAAGTAGGCGCCAGCTCCCGGTCACCGGTTTCCTCTTTGGAAATGATCTTGCCGTTTTCGGTAACGATTTTGGTGAGTTCGCTCAGGTGCTTCAGGTACCCTTCGCTGTCCCGCTCCTCGGCTACACCGCGAGAAACGCTGCCGTGATCCGAGAGTACATTTTTCAATACATAGCCTACCATGGCATGGTGGTTGGCCGGTGCCGTCTCAAAAAATTTAGCCAGGGCCGCAAATGAATCCTTTCCATAGAAATCGTCAGCATTGATGACAGCAAACGGCCCTTTGATGACATCCTTGCCGCACAACATTGCGTGAGTGGTGCCCCAGGGTTTCTTTCTATCGACTTTCCCCAAAGAGGCTGGCACAAAGCGATCCAGCGATTGAACCTCAAAGTGAACTTCTGCTTTACCCTGCAATTTGGGGAGAAACATTTCCTTGACCGTCTCCTTGATTTCATCGCGCACAACGAAGACGAAATTATTGAAGCCTGCGCGCAAGGCATCATACAATGAATAGTCCATGATGGTTTCACCATTCGGACCAAAGCCGTCAATTTGTTTTATTCCACCATAGCGACTGCCCATGCCCGCCGCCATAATCAGCAGAGAAAGTTGTTTATTTTTCACAGGAAGAAAGTTTAAGATGTTCCGGAAATGCGATGTAAAAGTAGGATTTTCACTACAAACTTATTCATTACTTTAGCATTATGTCACACCCCTCCCGCCCGGCCAGCTACACGATGTCACTCGTTATCATCGGGGCCCTGTTTTTTATTTTTGGATTTATCACATGGCTCAATGGCACGCTGATCCCTTACCTCAAAATTGCCTGTGAGCTAAGCACTGATTTTCAGGCATATCTGGTTGCCACAGCCTTTTTCATAGCCTATACGGTAATGGCCATTCCATCTTCCATGGTGTTGCGCAAAACCGGGTACAAAAGAGGTATGGCCATCGGACTGTGCATCATGGCAGCAGGAGCCCTGGTATTTGTACCTGCCGCACAGGCAAGAAATTTTAATCTATTCCTGGTTGGCCTGTTTGTGATCGGAACGGGGCTTGCTTTGTTGCAAACTGCCTCTAATCCTTATGCATCTATCATCGGACCCATCGAAAGTGCAGCAAGCCGCATAAGTATGATGGGTATTTGCAACAAATTCGCAGGCATACTCGCCGGCCTGATTTTCGGATACATCGCACTTAATGATGCGGACGGATTAGTGGCTGGTCTTAAGTCGATGGATGCTTCGGCCCGGGAAGTTACATTAAATGAACTTGCCTCACGGGTTATTGTGCCCTACATTATCATTGCCATAAGCCTTGTTGTGTTGGCTGTCGGTATTTTATTCTCCAGCCTGCCAGACATTGATGATGGTGAAAGCGAATCTTCATCCCATGCACCAGCAGACAAGGGTTCTGTATTCCAATATCCTAATCTGGTACTTGGCGTAATTACCCTATTTCTGTACGTAGGGGTTGAGGTATTGGCCGGTGATACAATTATCAACTATGGTAAGTCCCTCGGAATACCTTTATCAAGTGCCCGTTACTTTACACAAGGAACTTTGGCGTTTATGCTCGTGGGGTACATCGTTGGAATATTCGCTATTCCAAAGTATATCAGCCAGGCCAAAGCACTGTTGATTTGTTCTATCCTGGGTGTTGTGTTTTCGGTGATGGCCATTTTTACCCAAGGCATGGTGTCGGTGGGATTCATTGCATCCCTTGGTCTGGCCAATTCATTGATGTGGCCTGCCATCTTCCCCCTCGCCATTACCGGCTTGGGTAAGTTCACCAAAATCGGTTCTGCCCTGCTTATCATGGCGATTGCTGGCGGCGCCATTTTGCCCCTGGTCTACGGCCGGCTGTCCGACAGCTGGAACACACAAGATGCATACTGGATCATGGTGCCGTGCTACCTCTTCATCCTGTACTACGCTGCCGCAGGCCATAAGATGGGCCAACCCAAAGCAATATGAGGGCCTGGCTGGCCGCACTCTTCTCCATCCCTGTTCTTGCCTCGGGGCAGTCCTTTATCGTCAAAGACCTTACAGGTGAAAATCTATTTACCCAAAACATTGAGGGACCCAATACCAATGAGCAGGGTGACCTCTTTGTAGTCAACTTTGAAGAAGATGGCACTATTGGACAAGTATTGCCCAATGGCACCGTAACGCGGTATGTCACACTACCCAAAGGCAGTATTGCCAACGCCATTATATTTGACCGAAAAGGCGATATGCTGCTCGCCGACTGGACCGGGCATCAAATTCTGCGCATTGATCACGTATCCCGCCAGGTCACGGTGATGTGTCATAATCTACGCTTCAACCAACCCAATGATATTTGCATCAACAGAAAAGGGCAGGTCTTTGCTTCTGACCCTAACTGGAAAGCGGGCACTGGCCGGCTGTGGCGCATCGACCCGAATGGCAGGTCTACCCTGCTGATGGATAGCCTGGGCACCACCAACGGAATAGCCTTAAGTCCAGACCAAAAAATACTTTATGTCAACGAAAGCCTTCAACGACTGGTGCGGACGTATAGCATTGACCGACATGGGAACCTGCGCGACAAAAGGATTTTCATGCGCTTTGATGACTTTGGCCTGGATGGGATGAAATGCGATACGCAGGGTAATTTGTACATCACGCGCTATGACAAAGGCACCATCCTGATGGTATCCCCCGATGGGCTGGTGATCCGTGAAATTCAACTCAAGGGCAAGAAAGTAAGCAATCTGACATTCGGTGGTGTTGATGGAAAGACCTGCTACGCCACCTTGCAAGACCGAAAGTGCCTCGAGACTTTCCAAGTTGACATCGCCGGAAAGGTTATTCCGCTAGCAGGCCGTCGATAAACTTTTTCAGGATCGCCTCCCGTTGCTGAAAATCTCCTCGCAATAACTGGTAGGAAATTTTTCGCTGAATCAACTCCTGTTCGAACACGTCAAACATTTCTTTCCGTTGATGACCCAGGTCGCGAAGTCCATCGGCTACCCACGGCACATCAATATCAAAAAGAAAGTAATAATCATATCCTACCTGCTTCTCCAGCTCATATAGTACCGGAGGTACCTCATGGAGATAGTGTCTGCAGTACACCTGTGTAGTGATCAGGTCGGTGTCACAAAAGAGGATCTTATTGGCTGACCTGGCCTTTGTCAAAACGCGTTCGGTTTGGGCATGGCCAATACGGATGATGTCGTCAACCGAAAAATCATTGTTGGTGACCAACTCCCGGGCCACCTCTGGCACAAATTCCGTGTTATAGTGCCCGGCCATTCGTCTGGCCATAGTTGATTTGCCGGTGCTTTCAGGACCATAGAAGCAGACTTTCTTCACAAAGTAGGCGCGTGCAGGAGGTGCGATAAATTCCCAGTAACGGAAAGGTTGGTTGCGGATGAGGCTGCCTGATACATTAAACTGCTTGCGTTCTGGATCAAAGGGGATGTGAACAATACCCATCTCCACTGCCAGGAGTGCTCCGTATAATTCAGAGCTGAAGACCACATCTATGGAAGGGAATCTACCTTTGAGGAAGGAACTCCACATCGACATCCGATCGGCGTACGTCAATGAATTATTGTCAAAATCATCAACGGATAATGCCAGTTGGATTTTCTTGTTGGATTCAAATTGTTCCTTCAACCAAGAAAAGCGCATGGGGCCCGGTATAGGATCTTCATCCCGGTAGGCCAACGAGACAATTAATTCATCACATCGCTCAGCCGCAAAATTGATCAATGCCACATGGCCAGCGTGTAGCGGCATGAATTTGCCAATGACCAAGCCGCGCTTCATGTGGTGTAAGATTGAAATTCTTTTCTCCAGCGCAGGAATCCAAACGCGGCAATCAAGCAAAACACCGCATATTCCAGACTCATCAGCATGATTCCTTTGGTGAAATAAAGATACGTGGCCACTACATCGGCCAATATCCAAACGAGCCAACATTCCGCCTTCTTCTGAACCATCAGGTAGGTGGCCGCGATACTTACCACCGTAACAAAAGAATCGAAGTATGGAAATGCGCTCGGCAGGCTGAATACCGCGGGAAACAATTCATGGAGGTTGCTGGCAAATTTTCCAAAAGCAGCCGTACCCAACACAGTTACTCCTGCCAATAGCACAAGTTGGCGTCTGGGCATCCAGCTTACCCGGAGATGCTGCTGCTGGTCTTCCTCACCCGCCTTCGGGTGGGTCCAGCGCCACCATCCCATCAGGTTGGTGATGAAAAAAAACACTTGCAAAAACATATCAGGATACAACTGTATCTGATAAAACAAAAAGAACAACAGCACCACATTAATGATACCGATGGGCCAGCTCCAGACATTGGCCCGTGCTGACAACCATACTGCAACAGCACCAGCCAACGTTCCGAAAAATTCCAGATAACTGACCGGTGTGCCGAGTACCGTCATGGCGATGGAATCGCTGTCGAAAAAGTTCATGCGATTACAACCGGATACATACATTCTTGCTCTCGGTGAAGAAACGAAGCGCATCCCAGCCACCTTCTCTTCCTACACCCGATTGCTTCATGCCTCCGAAAGGCGTTCGCAAATCGCGGTACAACCAACAATTCACCCAAATGATACCAGAAGCCAGTCCGGCCGCCAGGCGGTGCGCCCGCTTGAGATTCTCCGTCCACAAAGTGGCAGATAAACCATACGTCGTGCTGTTGGCATAACGCAACACTTCCTCCTCCGTATCGAATGGCATGATCGTTACTACCGGGCCGAATATCTCTTCCTGATTGGTGCGGCAATCGAAGGGCAACCCTGAAATCACCGTAGGTTCAATAAAATAACCATGGGCACATCGACCGGGTACATTCACCACGCGACCACCTGTCAATACCTTACCGCCTTCCTGCCTGGCGAGGTCAATATAAGACAATACTTTATCGCGATGCCCGGCAGATACCAGCGCACCCAGGGAAGTACCATTGAGCAAAGGGTCACCTACCACCAATCGCTTCACGCGAATCAGGAACTGCTCCAGGAATTCATCGTAATAAGACCGCTCTACAAAAATGCGGGATCCGCACAGGCAGATTTCACCCTGGTTGGTAAAAGATGAACGAATGGATGTATCCAGGGCTTGCTCACGATCGCAATCTGAAAAAATGATGTTGGGGTTCTTGCCCCCTAACTCGAGCGATAGTTTTTTCAACATCGGCCCGGCTGTAGATGCAATTTTTTTCCCGGTAACGGTGCCTCCGGTAAATGATATCGCCGAAATATCCGGATGCTCAATTATGGCCTGCCCTGCTTTGGCACCAAGACCATGTACAATATTAAGTACCCCGGCAGGCAATCCAGCTTCGATGCATAGCTTACCGAGGAGATACGCTGTCATGGGTGTGAGCTCAGATGGCTTGGCCACGACTGTGCACCCCGCTGCAAGCGCTGGGGCGATTTTCCAGGTGAACAAGTAAAGCGGTAAGTTCCAGGGAGAGATGCAACCCGCTACACCAACTGGCGTTCTGGCTGTATAGTTCACCGCTTCATTGCCAGTGAGGTGAGCTTCACTAGCAAAGTGGATCAAGGCCGTTGCATAGAAACGGATGTTGGCAGCTGCGCGTGGAATATCAAGTGAAGTCGCCAGCGCCACCGTCTTTCCATTATCTACACTCTCAGCCAACGCCAGCTTGTCGACATCCCGGTCAATGAGATCAGCTAATTTCAAGAGGATTGCCGAACGTCTTTCCGCAGGCATGGCAGACCAAAGCGGAAACGCTTTGCGCGCCGACCGGGCAGCGAGGTCTACATCAGCCGCATCCGAATCAGGAATCAGGCTGTAGGGTGCACCAATAGACGGATCGATATTATCGAGATATTTACCGCCTATTGGCTCGCGCTCTGTACCATCTATGTAGTTCAGTATTTTTTGCATAAAAATTATAAGGATCCGGTTCGACCGCCGTCGACTGGAATGTTAACCCCATTGATATAGCCTGCTGCAGGTGTTGCGAGAAACGCCACCGCAGCTGCTACCTCTTCAGGGGTTGAAATACGTCCTGCGGGAATTTCCATCACCATGTCACGGGTTATCTCCTCTTCGGTTTTCTTTTGTTTTTCAGCCCGGTCGCGAATAATGGCTTCCAGTCTGCCGGTCATGGATGCCCCCGGCAATACATTGTTAACCGTAATACCAAATGGTGCCAGTTCCAGGGACAATGTCTTGGACCAATTGGCTACAGCGCCGCGAATGGTATTGGAAACCCCCAGCCCCCGAATCGGCACTTTTACAGAAGTCGAAATAACATTGATGATCCGACCATACCGCTCTGATTTCATGCCCGGCACCAAAGCCTGAACGAGATGATGATTGCACAACAAATGATTGGAGAAAGCAGTTACAAATTCCGCCGTGTCGGCTGATAAGGCTGGGCCTCCGGGAGGACCGCCGGTATTGTTGATCAGGATGTGTACTGGACCTTCAGTGGCCACCAACTGAGCCGTTCTTTTCACTTGTTCAGCATCTGCAAAATCAGCGACCTGAAAACTGTGATGTTGCCCCTGATGTGCCGGTAATTCAATTAACACCTGCTTCAGCTTTGAAGCGTTTCGGGCCAACAAAATGACCGTAGCTCCGAGTTCCGCCAACTCCATGGCCGAAGCTCTTCCTATCCCCTGCGTACTGCCGCAAACCAGTGCTCTTTTACCGTTTAGCCTTAAATCCATGATGATAAAGATAGACTGAAAAGTTTTAGATTTACATAGTAAATACGCCAAGAATATGTCTATCCGTCGCCCGTTCAATTTGCAACAATGGATTGCTGAAAATCGACACCTGCTGAAGCCACCGGTTGGCAATAAGAATCTATATGCCGATGCCGGCGACTACATTGTCATGATCGTAGCTGGCCCCAATGCCCGTAAAGACTATCACTACAATGAAACGGAAGAATTGTACTATCAATTGGAAGGTAGTATCACCGTTAATATCCAGGAAGATGGTAAAGCGGTTGCCATTCCTTTGAATGCCGGAGACCTGTTTCTCCTTCCCGCCCGAGTACCGCATTCACCCAGTCGCACGCCCAACTCAATTGGGTTAGTTATTGAATGCAAACGCAAATCAGATGAAGACGACGGGCTGATGTGGTTCTGTGAGGCCTGCAACCACCCGCTCCACGAATACAAATTCCATCTCGAGAACATCGAAAAGGACTTCTTGCCCAGGTTCCGGGAATTCTATGGTTCTGTCGAATTGCGAACCTGTAAGAAGTGCGGCACGATCATGGAATCAGATCCCCGGTTTGTTTAAGCCCATGTCGATTGCAGAACTTCAGCAAAAGCTGATTACAAGTCACCAGGATTTTACAGACCACATTCTGGGAATTTCCCAAGCCCGGCTCGTTCAGACTGACCCAGGCAAATGGAATGCGGTTCAACTGATGGACCACATCCGAATCAGTGTTAAGCCCGTTCGGCTTGCGTTGCAGCTACCGAAGTTCGTGCTTCGGATTTTTGGCACGGCCAACCGACCATCGCGCCCGTATGAAGCCCTGGTGGAACGCTATCAAACCAAGTTACGGGAAGGCGGTAAGGCTCCGGGTCGATTTGTTCCTTCTGCCCAATCAGCATCGCCTGACCGGATTGCCCGGGAATTGATTGACCTGGTCAAGGGTGTTTGTCAATCGCTGGAGTCATTTACAGAAACAGAACTGGATACCTATTTGTTGCCTCATCCGCTGCTGGGCAAATTGACTCTTCGGGAAATGATATACTTTACCATTTACCACGTCGGCCACCACAAGCAGCAATTGAAACCTATCGCCTGACCGGCTGGACCCTATGAAATTTTCCAACGACCCCTCTTTCGCGCGCCTCATGGATCGCAAAGATCCGCTAAAGTCAATTAGGGCAAAATTCTTCTTCCCGGTGATTAAGAAAAAACCTGCGCTGTACTTCACCGGTAACTCCCTGGGGCTTCAAGCCAAAAGCACTTCCAAATGGATCCAGGAAGAGTTGGATGACTGGAGTCGGTTTGCCGTAGAAGGACACTTTCATGCGCGACGCCCCTGGCTATATTATCACAAACTCGCCAAGAAAGCCCTGGCCAAAATTACTGGCGCTAAACCAACCGAAGTGGTTGCCATGAATCAACTGACGGTAAACCTGCACCTGATGCTGACCAGTTTCTACCGACCAACGGCAGACCGCTATGTCATTATTATGGAGGGAGGAGCATTTTCTTCCGACCAATACGCCATTGAGTCGCAGCTCAGGTTGCATGGAATGGATCCCGCGAAGGCATTGGTTGAAGTTTTTCCCCGGCCAGGTGAACACACCCTCCGTACGGAAGATATCATTTCAACCATCCGGACACACAGCAACAAGGTTGCGTTGGTACTGTTTGGCGGCGTTCAATACTATTCGGGCCAGTTCTTCAATATGAGCGCCATCACCGCTGCTGGTCACGAAGCGGGAGCGTATGTAGGCTTTGACCTTGCACACGCAATAGGCAATGTGCCACTCTCTTTGCACAAAGATCAGGTTGACTTCGCTGTTTGGTGTAGTTACAAATACCTGAATGCCGGACCTGGCGGAATTGCGGGAGCCTTTGTTCACGAAAAGCATGGCCAAAATCCAGAACTGCTCCGGATGGCCGGCTGGTGGGGCCATGAGGAAAACAATCGATTTAAAATGAGGAAGGGATTTATCCCCATGCCTGGTGTCGACGGATGGCAATTGTCAAACTTTCCGGTGTTATCCGGTGCAGCATTGCTGGCTTCCCTGGAAGTGATTGATAAAGTCGGGATGAAATCCCTCCGCACCAAGAGCCTCCTGCTTACCGGCTACCTGGAATTTTTGTTGTTGCAAATACCCAACCACCAGGATTGGTTTACCATCATCACGCCCACTGATCCGGAACAACGGGGTTGTCAGTTGTCACTGTTGATGCATCGGAAAGGCAAAATGGTCTTCGATCATCTCGCCAGCGATGGTGTAATCGCCGACTGGCGGGAGCCCGACGTAATCCGCCTGGCACCCGTGCCGTTGTACAATAGTTTTCAGGATGTGTTTGATCTCGCGAAATTGTTTAAGAAAGCCCTCAAATAGACTCAAAATCGATTATTTCGGTCCCTGACCAATGTCATAGTTTGAGCCTCATTTTCTATTGAATTTAACTTATTCAAGCACCGAAATCATGAACAAGAAACTCTCCCGGATTTCTATTGTAGGAGCCGGTCTGGTAGGGTCATTACTGGCCATCTACCTGAAAAAGCGCGGATATGAAGTATCCGTATTTGAGCGTCGCTTCGATATGCGCTCGAATATGCTGGGTGGGGGCCGATCCATCAATATGGCCCTGAGCAATCGTGGACTTCGTGCATTACATGAAGTTGGGTTGGACAGTCACCTCCGCAAGAATGCCGTTCCCATGAATGGCCGTATGATGCACGATGTCTATGGTAATCTCACGTTTCAGGCCTACGGCAAGCAAGGTCAGTTTATCAATTCAATATCCCGCAGCGACCTCAACATGTTGTTGATGAATGAGGCCGAACACCTGGGTGTTAACTTCTTTTTCGAACACAAATGCCTTGAAGTTAATCTGCAAAAGACGGAATTGACATTTCAACACTATGGTGATGTTATTCACCGGCAGTCCGACCTGATCATTGGTGCGGACGGTGCCTTCTCGGCCGTTCGTGGTGCGCTACAGACATCTGATCGCTTTGAATATTCACAGACCTATATCGAACACGGGTACAAGGAACTTCGTATTCCCGCCTCAGACACCGGCGCTTTCCAAATGGAAAAAGAAGCACTTCATATCTGGCCCCGCGAAAGCTATATGCTGATCGCTTTGCCCAATCCGGATGCCACTTTTACCTGTACCTTGTTTTTCCCTTTCGAGGGAAGTCCATCTTTTCAAAAGTTAAACTCACCTGAAAAAATACATTCATTTTTTGAGGGCTCCTTCCCGGATGCTACGCGATTGATGCCCACCTTGATTGAAGACTTCAGGGATAACCCAACCTCCTCTCTCGTCACTGTGCGGTGCTTCCCATGGCATAGAAACAGAACGTTGCTGATCGGTGACGCTGCCCATGGTATCGTACCGTTCTATGGTCAGGGGATGAATGCCGGATTTGAAGACTGCCGGGTATTGAACGATCTGCTGAACAGTTATGATGACGACTGGGATCAATTGCTTCCCATGTTTGAAAAACTCCGGAAGCCCAACGCTGACGCCATCGCCCAACTAGCCCTGGATAATTTTGTGGAGATGAGAGACCTGGTTGGTGATCCCGATTTTCTACTGCAGAAGAAAATTGAAGGTAAATTGCACCAACTGTATCCGGATCGCTGGATACCCCTCTATAGCATGGTGACGTTCTATGATAACTTATCGTATGATGATGCCCTTCGTATCGGGAATCAACAAAAGGAGATCATGGCCAAAGTGATGTTAACGCCGTCGATAGAAACAACCTGGGAGTCCCTGGACTTCAAAGCAATCGTAAATCAACTTACGACTCAGCGATAAGCTGTTTGTATTGTTCATAGCGGGTAAGGATATCATGAACATAGTTCACTGGTTCCTCGCATTTGCAGTATCCGGCCAATACCACCGCATCCTGATAATACCTGGGATTGGATTTCTGGCGCAGAAAGGATTCCACATCTTCCCAACGGGTTGGGTTCTTACCGTATTTCTTGGCCAGGTTTCTCGCGTCAATGATGTGTGACAAGCCGGCATTATAGGAGGCAAGTACAAACCGGAGCCGCTCGTTGTCATCCTTGACATATTTGCCCCACAATTGATCCAGGTAGCTAAGGTACCGCACGCCTGCGCGAAGGCTTTGGTATGGGTTGAGGCGATCGCGCGCACCAAATTCTTCTGCCGTTGCCGGCATCAACTGCATCAGGCCGACTGCCCCGGCCCAGCTTTCTGCATTCGGCTGGAAGTTGGACTCCTGATAAACCACAGAAGCCAAGAGCCGCCAGTCCCAGCCAAGGCGCTTTGCTTCTTTTTTGATCTCTTCGTCATAGGGCGAAATCTTATTGCCCGCCACCGATGAGTATTCACTGCTGATAACAATCTGGGATGAGCGCGGGTTGTTGAAATACTTGGCGTAGATGTTGGCAAACTGATTGGACCGTTTTATTTCTGCCAGCCAGCCATTAACAGCCGCCAGCAGATCAGGACTGTTTTTCCTCACGGCCCAGGCAATTTGCTGAGGAAGGCTTAGTACCGTGCTCACATCCAGATTCGGGTAATAGATGGCATTCACCATGCCGATGGTCTGATCGGTTACGGTGTACTGGATCTCACCCATGGCAACTTTTTGAATCAGGGATTCCGTTTCGGCCGTGGCACTGTCTTCACGTATCACGATGTTACCTCCAATTTCATTGGACAGGTGCTCAAGTCGGTCCTTGAAAGAACTCTCGTTCATCACATGCACTTCCTTACCGATCAGGTCAACAGGGTTCCTGATAAGCGAACGCTCTACCCGCGTGGGTGGCATCCGCCGCCAATTGGCAGGTTTCTTTTGCACCAACACCTGACAGGTATTGAATTGTGAATCTGTAAAAGCGAGGTAATCGGTACGGTCCTTGGTAATCGTCAACGGAAATGCCAACAAATCTCCCTCGCCTCGATTCAACAGATCAACCGAGCGCTCAATACCACTGATCACCTTGATCTTTAACTTGACTTTCAGGTGTCTTGTGAGACTTTGCAGCAATTCATACTCATAACCCATGGGCTGCCCACGATATATGAAGTAACTGATCGAGTTGTTGTCAACGATGGCCTGCAGATATCCCCGCGCCTGGATTTGTTGCAAATCCAATTGAACTGCCGGCTCCCGGGTAAACTGACCTGGACCTCCTTTTTGGGAACAGTCCGTCATAAACAGCGCACAGGCCAACAAAAGAAGGGAAGCCAGTTTTGCCATATATTGAAAGTACTCTAAAAGCATTAATATTAAAAGCCGTGTCCTTCGGGTAAACGATGCTATTTTTAGTGACCATCAGACGATTTAATCCAGCATTTATGCGTCAAGTTCTTTTGTTGATTTTTTTATCAGGCTTTCTCCCTGCCCGCGGGCAGGACCTTACCTGGCAACCCTGGCAGGAAGGCTACCTGGATATACACCACATCAGCACGGGAAGTGGTAATGCTACATTCATGGTGTTTCCAGATGGCACCACTTTATTGTTTGATGCCGGCGATGTTGATCGGGTGGCAAGAACCCGCACCCCTAATCCCTTGAAGGCATCACCTCCATTGCCAGCAGACTCCATCAGCGCAGGACAAAGCATTGTCAATTATATACGATTCTTTCATCCTGAAACTAAACAACTCGACTTTGGCGTTGTCTCTCATTTTCACAGCGATCATTACGGCAGCCTGAAGGCTGGCCAGCGATTGTCGCGCCTGGGAAATTACCGGCTTACTGGAATCACTGAAGTGCATGAATCTATCCCTATTAATTATTTACTCGACAGGGACTATCCCGACTATAACTATCCGGTGGACTTGCGCAGCAAGGTTCTTGATAAAGAAGTATTTGCTAACTATCTCATTTTTGTAAACTCCCAGGTGCAGGCGGGAAAGCTAAAGGCTTCGTCGCTCAGGGCCGGAAGCAGCACCCAAATCCGACAACGCATTCACGCAGATAAATATCCCGGATTCAAGGTGAGGAACATCAAGTCAAGCCATTCGCTGTGGACCGGCAAAGACTCACTATCCGTTCGAATCATACCAGCAGCAATCAATGAGAAAGACTATAATGAAAATCCGCTCAGCCTTGCACTCAAGGTTACCTACGGATCATTTGATTACTTCACTGGCGGAGACATGACCGGACTCCAGGGATTTGGATTACCCAGTTGGTTTGATACAGAGACCCCCACGGCTGCAGTCGTCGGCCCTGTAGATGTATTATCCATCAATCATCATGGAGTCAGGGATGCTTCAAATCTGGAATTCCTGCATCTCCTGGCACCGAGGGTGCTGGTACAGCAGTCCTGGAGTACAAATCATCCGGGAGAAGAAGTACTCCACCGCATGATTGCACCCTCCACCTACGCAGGTGGTCGCGACATCTTTGCGACCTACATACATCCAGAAACAGTAACTACGTATGGGCGGTGGCTTAGCGACAACTACCGCAGTCGGCGCGGGCACATTGTGGTGCGGGCATATCCCGGCGGATCCCAATATGAAGTGTGGGTGATGGACGATAGTCGTTATTCAAAACAAGCCATCTTGCGCACGCCAGTTTATACAACGCGTTAAGGATGGTCAGCGATGATCGATACTTCGATAGGAAAGTCGGTAACCAGAATCCCGCCTGCCATCCGACTCAATGCTTCTTCATATTCCTGACGGCTCAATACTTTTCCATCGTGCTTTGTGTGTTCACTCACATCTGCAACGGTTCTGATTCCTGCTGCTGACAGCTGCTCCAATAAAGCAGGGGTTGCGTCGTCATTGACATATGCCATCACAGGGGCCCATGACGGAAGTTGGGATTTCACTGAGCCCCATTCTTTCGCAGAACTTACAAGGCAGGATATGGCGATCGAAGGACTTAGTGTCCTTACCCGTTGAGTATCGGTTGTTTTAAACGTCAGCGCAAGACAACGATCAATCATATCAAAGCTGTGGATCATCGCCAACGCTTCAGCCCATACATCGGCTTTCACATCCATCATCAACAAAACCTGAGCCGACCTGGCCCAGCTCAAAAACTCGCTGAATGTTGGCACCTTTTCCATTGTTTGCCTTCCATGTGAGTCCTTTAATCGGAGGGATGTGATATACTCATCCTGGAGTGCAGAAATTTCACCCGTACCATTTGTGGTTCTGTCGACGGTGGCATCATGCAGGAGGTACAACGTTCCATTTTTGCTTTTCCTTAAGTCGAATTCCAGCATCACGAGTTGGCGGCTCCTGGCCACAGTGCTCTTGAAGTTCACCATCGAATTCTCGGGCAGTGAATCATTGAATCCACCCCGGTGTGCCGCAACAAGTGTGGCGGAAGGTTTCAGCCTCTTCAATAAAGGTTGAGCGGTTGCACATAACGTCACACCCAACAAGGTCAACATGGTAACTAAATTTCTCATAGGCATAAAAAAAGGAAGCATCCCGAAGGATGCTTCCCAAATTCAAATTACCGAATAATTAGTTGAAGATATAGCGGAGACCAATTTGGGCTTGCCATACGTTATCCAGCGTGATACCCTTCACAAATGAATCCTGGATCGGGACGATAGAACCATTTATCGTCTGAGTAGCCAGGCGATAAGTGGGTACAACACCGGTACCAGTTGGAACAACCGCGGTAATAGGGCTGACCGTGGTGGTGAGGTATCCGACTCCCCAATTATTATTAAGGAGGTTCCCTACGTTCAGGATGTCAAGACGCAGCTGGAGCGTATTTTTCATTCCGTTAGCGCCAGTCTTGATAAAGAAGTCCTGGATGACAGCAAAGTCAAAACGAGCCAACCAGGGAGCATAACCTCCATTGCGCTCAGCGTATTGACCACGGCGGCTCTTCAGGTAAGGGTTGTTATCAATGTAAGCATCGAAAGCAGCAGCTTGATCAGCAGCCGTGTAAGTACTTACTACAGAGCCTTGTGTGATAGTGAGTGGAGCCCAGTTGATTTCTGAACCGCTCTTGGGCACATAAATGAGGTCGTTGATCTGACCATCACCATTCAAGTCAGCACCGTATACATATGAGTACTTGGCACCGCTGAGAGCCGTCATTCCCAAAGTAACGGTAGTAGCACCACCGAACTGGCCGCCATATTCCTTGCGGTAGTTTACATAACCTACCACTTTGTGGCGCAGGTCATTGTCTGCATAAGAAAGGCCGAGGTAGTTCTGACCCACAGTAGTAGGCATGTTAGCCTGTACAGTGCTACCCACTGATTGGATGTCGCGGGCGAGGCCATACGTATAGGCGATCATACCTCCGAAGCCATTTTGCACGGGTTTGGTAACACGGGCAGTCAGGGTATAAGAGCTTCCCTGCTGGTAGTTCTTAAGCACAAACACGTTACCAATGTTAGGGTTAATGAAACGGGCAATATTTACCGTGTTAGCTGCACCAGAACCTGAGCTGGCTACACCAAAAGCGGGGAAAATAGCACGTTGATCCGTACCTGCCAGTAGACTGTAAGGAGCCTTCAGGTTGGCATCGATATAGCGGAGGGCCTGGATGTTCTGATTGTAGATACCCTCGAGGGTAGCCACCAACCCAAACCAAGGCAACTTCTGATCCACAGCGAGGTTAGATTTCCACACCATCGGGTTCTTGAGGTTGTTGTCCGTTGCGTTTACTGCGTAAGGAGCCAACTTCGTAATATCAGGTGAAGCGGGGCTTCCCAGACCGTTAGGCAATGTAGTGGGGTCTAAGCGGAAAGGATAAGCTGTGGTGTTTGTTGCAGAGATTACTGCTGTATTGATACCGTTGTTACCCAACTGGTTTGACACCAACACTTCAGGGATACGGGAAACAAAGATTCCGGATCCACCACGGATCTGGGTCTTTTTATCACCAGTCACATCCCAGTTGAAACCAACGCGGGGTGACAACAACAGGCGGGTCTTAGGGAATGCACCTGTATTTACATTGTAGTCCCTGCCATTCTCATCACGGAAAGGAATCATACCGTTTACGATGAGACCTCCAACAACCGGGTTGTAGAAGTCAGATGCGGTAGAGTTATCATAAGCAATCACATCACCGCGGATACCACCTGTAAGTTTAAAGTTCTCCGTAGCCTGCCACTCATCCTGAACATAGAAGCTGTAGGTAGAAACCTTCAATGTTTGCAAAGGTTCAACACCGCCAGGGAGCAATGAGTAACGCAGGTTATACTGCTTTATAGTTACCGGGGAAGTGGTTGCATTCGGATTGGTAAGGAAGTCCGTTGCGGCTGCTTTAAAGTCTGCAATTGAGTTGTAAACATAAACCCCGTTAGAAGAAGGGAAGAATACGTTGTTGGACTTGAAGAATTCGTAAGACAAACCTGCTGTGATGGTGTGTGCACCGGCATAGTAGGTAAAGTTGTCCGTGAAGTTCAAAGTAGAGTAATTCAACTTATTGCTCGGGGTGAATGGGTCAAAACCAACAGAGGTGTAGGTTGTTCCACCCACGGCATTCAGAATGTCGATAGTAGGGAACTGAGCGGTCAGGTAACGACGGTCCTCGTTCTGATAGTTGTACGTGGCCAGAAGCTGGTTCGAAAACTTGCTACCCAGGTTGGAGTTCAACTCAGCCGAGAATGAACGGGTGTTATCCTTGATGATATAACCTGTATTCTGCGGAGAGATGGCCAGTGCGGAGTTGGTACGGTTACCGTTACCGGCAGTCTGGCTGGAGTTACTGTTGCTGATGATCTGACCGGATTCAGAATCGTGCTGGGAGTAGCGAACCGACAACTTGTGTTTGCTATTGATGTTGTAATCCAAACGGACCAGGAATTTCTTGCTGGTGATTTCGTTGTTGAAGTTATCAATTGCGCCCAGATCGCGGTTGAAGTTTGTCTTCATGAAATTGCTGAGGTCTGTAAGATCAGCAGCGGTAACACGGGACACGTTACCAGCAGCACCTGGTTGACTGGTTACCCAATCCAATGCAGGCTTGCTGGAAGTGAATTGCTCTGCGTTTACAAAGAAGAACAATTTGTTCTTGATAATCGGACCGCCAAAGCGGAAGCCTGAAGTTTGCTCCTTCAATGATACCGGAGGAAGGTTTTGATCCATGGCTTTCGTACCCAGCATATTGTTGGCACTGTTGCGATACAGGGTATAGATTGAGCCGGAGAAAGTGTTTGTTCCAGACCGTGTTACCGCGTTCAGGTTAGCACCACCAAAACCAGACTGGCGAACCGTGAAAGGTGACACGTTCAACTGAACTTCTTCCAAGGCATCCAACGACACAGCCGTTGTACCGGTACGACCACCGGCCTGGGCAGAACTACCTAATCCAAAACCGTTGTTGAACACGCTACCATCAATCGTGAAATTGTTGAAGCGGCTGTCCTGACCGGCAAATGAGTTGTTCGGACCACTGAAAGGGTTATAACGAATGATGCTGTTCACAGTACGATCGATCGTAGGCGTAGTGTTGAGCATGTTGCGATCAAAGCTGGTGGCCGCACCTGTACGATCGGAACTGAAAATGTCGTTGCGGTCGGCCGAAACAACAATTTCCTGCAATTCCGCACTCTCTTCTACCAGTTTAACGTTAACGTCGGCAGCAGTACCCAGGCTGAGGTAAATACCATCAATGGTCTGCTCTTTGTAGCCAACGAAACTGATCTTTACAGAATAAGGACCACCGATACGCATACCAGGGATGGTGTAACGACCATCAGCAACTGATGCTGTACCGTAAGTAGTACCTGAAGGGGTGTGGGTGGCAACAATGGTCGCCCCGGGAAGACCTCCCCCCTTGGTGTCCGTTACGATACCCTTAATGGAAGAGTTCGTAACCTGAGCATAGAGCCCTCCTGCGGTCAGCAGCAGAGCGCCTAACAGAAGTAAATGTTTTCTCATAGGTTAGTGGTTTTGGAATTTCGCCACAAAAGTATTCTAATTCAGGCAGACTCCCTTTTAACCGGCTTTTAAATATTACTCACAAATTGTTAACAAATACTGCCGGACGAACCGCTCAACCCGTTGGCGGTTGCTTGTTTTTTCATATAATGGTAACGTTGTTTTCAACTTTAACTTAAATCATGATTAACAAACTTGCTCTTTCTCTGGCATTTGGATTGTTCATCGTAACTACCCATGCCCAGGTGGACCTTTCGTACTACCTCCCGGCCGGAGTAACCTACAACCCTGCCATCCCGACTCCTGCCTCGGTAATAGGTCACGAGGTGGGAGAATGGCACGTCCATCACGACCGGCTCGTTAACTACATGATGGCCCTGGACAAGGCTTCCGACCGCATTTCGCTCGAAATAATCGGGCAAACCTATGAGGCCAGGCCCCTGCTTCTCCTCACTATTACCTCGCCAAAAAACCATCAGAACCTCGAAGCTATTCGAAAACAACATCTGGCTCTTTCGGATGCTGCCAGTAGCGCCTCGTTGCCGGTGGCAAATATGCCTGCCGTGTACTACCTGGGATGCAGTATTCATGGTAATGAGCCCAGTGGGGCTAACGCGGGTCTTGTTATGGCCTACCACCTGGCCGCCGCTCAGGGGCAGGAAATCGAGAAATACCTTGAAAACACCATCATTTTATTCGATCCGAGCTTCAACCCTGACGGGCTTAGCCGTTTTGCAGCCTGGGCCAATTCCCGCAAGAGCAAACTAATTTCTCCCGATCCCAACGACATGGAACATAATGAGGCATGGCCAGGGGGGCGATTTAATCACTACTGGTTTGACCTCAACCGCGACTGGATGGTAGCCCAACTTCCTGAATCTCAGGCCCGCGTGAAAAAATTCCAGGAATGGAGACCCAACCTCCTCACGGACCATCACGAGCAGGGCACCAACGCTTCCTTCTTTTTTATGCCTGGTGAGCCTACCCGGGTGCACCCCATGACTCCTGAAAAAAATCAGGAGCTCACCAGAAAAATGGGCGAGTACCACGCCAAGGCCCTTGACCAGATTGGCTCTCTCTACTTCACCCAGGAAGGATACGACGATTTTTATTATGGCAAAGGATCAACATACCCTGACGCCCAGGGTGCCGTGGGAGTACTTTTCGAACAGGCCAGTTCACGAGGACATGCCCAGGAAAGCGTCAACGGTATCCTCCGGTTTCCCTTTACCATTCGCAACCATGTGGTCACGATGATGAGTTCGCTGAAAGCCGTAAATGAAATGCGCGAAGAATTATTAAGCTACCAGCGCGACTTTTATAAGACCAGTTTACCCGAAGCAGCCAAAGATCCTGTTCGGGCTTATGTCTTTACCTCCCGGGACAAAGCCCGCGTATACCACCTGGCAGAAATTCTGCAACGACAGCAAATCGAAATGTACCGTCCCGCGACTTCGCTAACTCTCAACGGCAAAACCTATGATACAGAATCCAGCATTGTTGTGCCCACCAGTCAGGCGCAGTACCGGCTGCTGAAGGGAATGTTTGGACGAATCACTCAATTCAAGGACAGCCTTTTCTATGACATTTCCAGCTGGACACTTCCCCTGGCTTTTGGTGTAGATTATGAAGAAGTAAAAACACCAGTAGCCACCGGCACCCGCATACAAAACGTACAACCCCCCGTTGGAAAAATAATCGGAGACAAAGGATCCTATGCATACGCTTTTGAAACCTACGGCTATTACTCACCTCGCGCTATATACCGGTTGGTGAGCCATGGCATTCGAACTAAAGTATCCACGAGCGCATTCTTCCATCCTTCAGGAAAGAAATTCGAGGCTGGAAGCATTCTGGTGTCCCTCGACAATCAGGACAAAAATCCGGATCAGATCGAAGTATACATCCGTGAAATCGCCGAACGCGATGGCATCGATATATATGCCTTTAATACCGGTCTGGACTACCGGGGAGTAAGTCTCGGCAGTAGTTCGTTCCAATTGGTACGCAAACCTGAGATTGCCATGCTGGTAGATGGTGGAGGCTTTACCGGTGTTTCGCCGACGGATGCAGGAGAGATATGGCACCTCCTCGACCAGCGATTCAACATTCCCCTGACCTGTATGCCGGTTGCCGTATTCAACACCGCCAACATCAACCGCTATACTACTATCATTCTTCCGGCAGGTGGTTACAGTGCAATTTCTGAAGCCGCAAAAGAAAAGCTCAAACTCTGGGCACAACAAGGTGGTGTGATTATTGGATTTGAGCAGGCACTGAATTGGCTCACTGGTGCTGGTCTTGGAAAATTTGACATTCGCAAAGAGGAAGAGAAAAAAGACGCTTCAAAACCCAGACCGTATGGTGACATCGCCGATGCCGTGGGAGCACAGGAAACCAGCGGAGCCATCATTGAGGGAAATATTGACATCACCAATCCTCTCTTTTACGGTTACTACAACAGCACCATGCCTATGTTTAAGTCGAATAACTTATTTATGGAGAAATCAAAAGGTGCGTATGCAAATCCCCTTACGTATGGTGGATCGCCATTGATGAGCGGATACATCTCCAAAATCAATTATGCGAAACTCAAGAATACTTCCGGGCTTGGTGTGTCAGCCGTGGGCCGAGGAAGGGTTATCGGCTTTACAGAAGATCTCGCATTCAGGGCATACTGGTTTGGAACCAATAAAGTGTTGATGAATGCCATTTTCTATGGATCCTTCCTCAGCGCGGAAATGTCCCGCTAACCATGCAGAAAAAGACCCTTACTAGCATCATCCTCTGGTCGGTTATTTCCGCTGCGTTCATAGGGCCAGGCACAGTAACCACCGCAGCTTCGGCAGGTTCTTTGTTCGGGCTTGATTTGTTATGGGCTGTAGTTTTTGCAACGATAGCCTGTATTGTCCTGCAGGAGGTGTCGGCCCGTCTCACCATTGTAAGCGGCTTGACTATGGGGCAGGCTCTCGTGCGTGGATATGGTGCCGGCCGCAGCAAATGGCTTACAGTCATGCTGGGCGGACCGGTAATCCTGGGTTGCGCAGCCTACGAAGCCGGCAATATCCTGGGGGCAGTATCCGGCGTCCAACTCCTTTCTCATTGGGAGCTTCCCGTCATTACGGTGGTCTGTACTGCTGTTGCCTTCGCCGTACTGTGGACCGATCGCCGCCAAGCCATCGGCTGGCTGATGACATTTCTTGTTGGGTTGATGGGACTGGCATTTTTTGCATTGGCAGCAACACGCCCTTACTCCGCCGGTGAATACCTTCATTTTTCGGTTATGCCCTCCGTTCCGGTAGGCTCCGAATTACTTACCCTGGGATTGGTTGGAACCACCATTGTGCCCTATAATGTCTTTCTGGGATCCGGAATCAGCAAAGGGCAAACGGTGCCCATGATGCGGGTGGGACTTACGATCTCAGTCTTCATTGGCGGACTAATTACTGCAGCCATTCTGGTGGCCGGAACAGCAGTTTCATCTTTTTCGAATTTTAATGAATTGGCATCTTCCCTGACCCAAAGCATAGGGCCTTTGGGAGGATGGGCCCTTGGCATTGGCTTGTTTGCGGCTGGCTTTTCATCGGCCATTACTTCGCCCTATGCCGCCTCCATTATTGCCGGCTCAGTCTTCGATTGGAGGCTTTCCCATCAGCGTATTGTCTGGATCACGGTACTGTTGACGGGGTTTGTTTTTGGGATCAGCGGCATCAAACCCATTCCTGTGATTCTGGCTGTGCAAGCACTTAATGGGTTAGTGCTCCCCTTGTTAACTGCCTTCCTGATCCTCATGGTCAATCATCCCGATCTGGTTCCCCAAGAGCACCGGCCTTCAATTAGCTATAACGTCGTGCTGATTGCCATCTTTTCGTCCGTGCTGATGATGGGGCTTAACAACATCGATAAGTCTATTTCCGCAGCCATCGAAATACCTGGCGGTCATTGGGTCGTTATAATTACACTGACCACTGCATTGACGCTGTGGCTGATGTATTCGCTGACAATACGCATTCGCGGAAGCCGTCATTGAGTGTGTGCTTACCAATAAGGATCAGGCAATCACTTCATCAAATGCCTTAACGAAGAGTTTCATTTCTTCGAGGGTTCCGATGCTCACACGACACCACTCTTTGCCCTGATAATCCCAAACGCGGATTTGAAATCCGCGCTTCTCGGTTTCTGCCAAAATGGTTTTGCCATCCTTTGGCGCCGGGAACAGAATACAGTTGGTCCGTGACTTACCGTAAAAATATTTTTTCTTATCGAGGTAGTCGGTAAAGAATTTCATCGCCTCATTGTTCTTTTGACGGGTGAGGGCTGCAAAATCTTTATCACCAAGTGATGCTTTGGCAGCCGCAAGGCCGGCCTGATTAAGGATTGGGCCCATTTGATAATTGGCCATCCTCTTTACCACGTCAGGGGGGGCGACTACATAACCAACCCGAAGTCCAGCCAATCCATATACCTTCGAAAAAGTCCTGGACACAATCACGTTATGTCCTTCCTTCACAAGACTTGCCATGGAAACCTGTTCGTTTGGCTCAAGCAATTCAAGGTAGGCTTCATCAACGTATACCGTTGTCTTTTTTGCCATCTCCACGCAGAAACTCTTCAGGCGATCCGCATTCAACACGGTACCTGTTGGGTTGTTGGGATTGCAGAGGAACATAATTTTGGTATCTGATTTTACCGCTGAAGCCATGGCATCCAGGTTATGCACCAGGTATTGATCGAGGTCAACGCGGTCCCAGCGCGCTTTGAACTTCACGGCGTAGTCCATGAGAAGCCGGAAAGTCGGGAAGGCCGATAGCACAGACGCACCCTCTAAACCCACGGCCATTCCGGTGAGGCACAGGCACTCTGCAGAACCGGCACCAACAAAAATATAGTCCGGGCTAACCCCCTCGTATTTGGCAATAAGCTCACGCAACTCCCTGGACTGGTCATCGGCATAACGGTTGCCTTCGCTCATGATGGCCTGAATAGCTGCACGTGCCTTGGGAGACGGGCCATATGGATTTTCATTCGAACCCAGGCGAATTAGCTGACTCGCCGGAAGTGCAAAGGGCATGTATTCCATCTCAGCTTTGCTTACCGGGGCAGCCATCAACTGCTCTGCCAGAGAAGTGGACAACATCACGCCGCCTGTGAGGGCGAGTGAAGACCTGAACCAATCGCGACGACTTAATTTTGTGCTCATATCCGGGGGTTAATAAGATTCAATATAATCAAATAGCTCAGTACCTCCACGGGGCCCTGAGGGTTGCAGTGACATACGGTTCCCCATCCAGTACAATCATCGGATCACTGGTATTTTTGGGGTGATTGCGTTTCTCCAGCCGGTAGGATCCCTCTCCCCTGGTTCTGGAGTTGTAATAAATACGATCACCCTTCACCCACCATGTGCCCTGATCACCGTCTTGTGACGCTGTTGCCCCGTAGAGCGTTTCCGTATTTACGGATCGCGATCCTTCAGCAACATAGATGTAAGTACCGTCAGCATTTAGGGTAAGGCAACGACTGGTTTGTGAATTGCTGGTCATATTGAGGTAGCACCATTTACCAACCAGCTCAGCAGGCACGGTTCCCGTTTGCGACACAGGCGGACCGGAGACAACTCCCGTTACCTTATTGTACCTGATGTTCTGGCCGTTGGCCGATAGTGTGAGTGTACTGCCTTGAATGTTGTAGTTAAAAGCGGCGTTTCCTTGCGCTGAAATTAACGTAACATAACCCTGGGCTAATTTATAGGTCAGGGTATTTCCCAGATAAATACACTGGCCATCGGCACGAAAGTCGATGGTCTCTCCGTTGCCTGACCACAAACCAAGCAGGCGGATATCGGTAATCCCGGTTCGAACCGTTGACGGGTTGGTGTCGGGCATAGCAGGTGCAGGTACACCATCGCGACCAAACACCACTGCACCCTGAAGATCTCCACCCGACAACGTAAGGCTGTTGCCCTGCAGGGAATAGGTATACACCGTAGTGGTTGACCCGATGGTGATAGACAAGCGGCCAGGGGCTGTAGCATATGTCAAGGTCTCGCCGTCAAACTCTCCGGTGCCGTCAGGCTGGAGGATCAGCACCATCTGGTATCCAAAAGAATTATTTTGCCACACGCCGGAAAGTGCCTTTTCTGCAGGGACTTGTGCCCAGGACATCAGTGGAAGGTAGCAAAGGATTAGAAATCGTTTCATGGCCAGAGGGGATGAAACAAGTTACTAAAAACCTATTCCGGATCAGAGCACATTATTGAGCTGCTCCTTGATTTTTTCCAATTCTTCCTTCATAGCTACCACATGCTTCTGCATCGCTGCGTCATTTGCTTTTGACCCGATGGTGTTGATTTCGCGCCCAATTTCCTGCGCCAGGAATCCCAGTTTCTTTCCGTTGGATGATTCCTTCATGATGGTGATGAAATAGTCGAGGTGGGTCTTTAGTCGCACACGCTCTTCATGGATGTCCAGTTTTTCAATGTAGAAAATTATCTCCTGTTCAAGTCGGTTGGGGTCAAATCCCTGATCACCAAAAAAGTCGGTAATGCCTTTCTTGATTTTGGACCTGATTCTATCTATCCGCAGCGGATCGAGTTTTTCTACCTCCAGGAGGGATGCTCCGATGGCCTGGATGTATTGTGCGAACTTTTGGGTGAGTGAAGCGCCCTCGGTTGCGCGGAATTGATCGCAACGCACAAGCGCTTCTTGCAAGGCCTCCATCATTTTATCCATCAAAGCAGGATCAACGGTTTCCCGCTCTGCGTTTTGCTGCACATCAGGAGACCGAAGGGCTATTTCAAACAAGCCATCATGCGGCGCCTTGACGAGATCGGCCAATTTCTTCAACTCCTCATAATAGGCAGCAAACAAGACTTTGTCATAAGGTGACTTCAGGGCGGTGACAGCTCCGGGGAGGTACTCGACTGACACACTAACTTTGCCTCGTTCGAGTTTATCGGTAACGAGCGCACGCACCTCGAGTTCTTTATCGAGGAAAATCTTTGGCAACCGAAGGCTCAGGTCAAAGAATTTGGAGTTGAGGGTTTTGATCTCCACAACGAAGGTGGCGTCTCCGACACGCAATACGGATTGGCCGAAGCCAGTCATGGATTTAATCATAATGTCCGGTTAAATACCGTGACAAGATACTAAATAGCACGGGGTGCCTGGAGTCTAGAAATCGAAGCCCATGGACACCTGCAGGCGGGGATCTTTGACTTTGTAATTCTCTACCGGCCAGGCAAAGTCAAATTTCAGGTAGTAACCGAGCATCATGGTTCGGAAGCCAAGTCCGTAACTGTACAGCCACGGGTTGAGGTACTGTTTCAGGTCAACCTGGAACGGGCCCTGTTTGATTTGCTCGGTCAGCTGGCTACTCTGGGTATTAATAGGCGGTGATCCGGTCCAACTGGTACCCACGTCGTAGAAGGCAGTGAACTGCATGTTCCTGAAGAAGTTTGACGTGACTGGTCCGCCGGCCAGCGCACGAATGAGAGGGAGTCGGAACTCAGCAGAGGCCATGGCCACACTCTTGCCAAATAAAGTGGCCCAATCAAATCCACGGAGGGTTGTAGCGAACTCTGTGAAGATAAGATTATCATTATAACCAGAGGCTACACGCAGCGGGTTACGAAGCCCATTGGTATTTAGACTGCTTCCAATCCAGTTATCCACGCCACCCAGCACATACTGTTTGGCCCCGGGGCCCAGGAAAGTTCCGGCGTATGCGCGTCCAGCCAATACAATCTCTTTATAGATTTTCTGATAGTGACGGAAGTCGAGAGACACCTGGGTGAAGGAAGCGCGCTCGTTGCCCAATCCTTCGTAGTGAATAAAGTTAATCTTGCCACGGGTTCCCTCAATGAGGTTCATACCCGTAGTTACTGAGTTGTCATATACCAATTCTGCCTTGAGTCCACCGTAGAATTGCTCACGGGCCGCCAGGTATGTGGGGCCTCCAGGAGCCACCGCCTGGATGGCGCCGAGGTCAACATCCCGGGTATATCCCAGAAATGGTTTAACCGCCAACCGTGTGCGCACACTTAATGGCAATGCCGCACCAACTTCAATCTTCTGCCAGGTGTACTTGGTTTTTTGATCGTTCTGATCCCAGATGATCACTTTACGGTCAAACCGGAATGAATAGTCAATCCGGTGTTTGAGGTACTGAAACTCACCATAAACATCACCACTCCTGAGGTCCTGCAAGGCCATTTGAATACCACCGATGATCCGGAAGTTCTCCAGCATGTCGTTCATCTGTGTTTCGAGCCGCATGCTCCAGCCCCGCAAGGGATCTACCACAAAATTGGTAGCGAAGTTGTCGTAGTTGAACTTGGGGAGGTAATCAAACGGGCCATTAATGCGGCTGCTTTCGCGGGCCTTCATATACCGGGTAAGGAATGACTCTACCGGCTTATTCGTTTTGGTTACTTCATCCTCAAACTTGTAATCATCCGTGTTGAGGTTGCGGGTCTCCTTCTTCGGTGTAATTAACGTGTCTTTCCTGATTGGCTCAACGACGGCGGGTGATTTCTCCTCCTCAAAGGAATAGTCGTCGGTATTAAGCACATCACCTGATTTCTTCACCACTTTCGTTGTGTCTGTAGCCGGCTTGACAACCGGGACCTCGATGGGTTGTTTTTTAACCGTGTCCTTCTTTTGCTGTAATCGCTCGTTGATCAATTGCTTGATGGACACTCCTTGCCGTGCCTCCTTCTTTCGTTTCTCCGTAAGGATCTTTACCTGTTGTGCTTCCTTTCGCCGGGTGGTTGGTGTGAATATTTGACGCTCCAGGTTAAAGTGAGGCAACACAAAAATATCTTCCTGCAGGTTCTTCATCATCACCACAGCAAGTGTATTACTTCCAAAGTCGATATCGTATTCCTTGATGCTGGAAGGGAAATTGGTGATCTGCGCATAGACACCCATCGCCCGATTATAGCGGAAAAGGTTCAGGATACCCCGTTGGTCACTCAGGTAATAGATGTTGTTTTCATCCAATGCCTTGGGATAATAATCCTTGCTTATTGTATTGGTGATCCGTGTCACCACAGTGGTTGTAGTGTCGAGGTTATATGCGAAAAGGTTATAGTTGGAAGGAATCTTATTGATTTCCTTCTGCACCGTGTTGGTGGTGTCGGTTGTTCGGTTTGAGCTAAATATTACGGTATTGGAATTGGGAATGAAGGTGGGATCAAAGTCGTCAAACACATCATTGGTAAGCCGGCGGGTCCGGTCCCGACGGCTGCTGATCAGGAATAGATCATTTTGTCCGGCAATGTCTGCACTCATCACCGCCAGCCTTCCGTTTCCGGAAAATGAGAAACTCCGGATGTTGCTGAACTTCTCGAGCGGACGCGGCAACTTGCTTTGGGTACTCAGGTCATATAACCAAAAAACATAATCCCCATTGCGGACACCAATGACACCCAGGGTATGCGAATCAGACCAGCTCAGCAGCGGGATGTTTGTGTCTACCGTTTGTCGGAAAACCCTGTTGCCCCCGGAGATGATTACTTTTTCTTTCCCATTCTCCAGCGACTTGACGATAACGGTGAATTTGCCACGATCATTTTCGGCGTAGGCAACATGCTTCCCGTCCGGACTGATCTTCACCGTGGTATAGACTACAGACTTACGGTGGGAAGGACTGAACCGGGAAGAGTCCGAAGGTGCTACATAACTCAATTCTACCTTCTCCTGCTCGGACAAATAGAATTTCTTCCAATCACTCATCAATTGCTTAAATCCTATTCCAAGCGTGATATAGATACTTTTCTGTTCGTTGCGAATCACCCGCGTATAATTCAGGATGTTGGACACATGACCCTTCCCGTACTTCTCTACGATGTAGTTCCAGATGGATTGCCCCACCAGGGCCGCCTCAGGCCCCTGCAACTTCAGCGCGCGGTTTACTTTCTTGCTACGTACCAGTTGCCGAACATAATCGTCCATTTCAGGACTCCAGCCTTTCGCCGCATACAGGGAGGCTCCATCCACAAACCAATCCGGAAGATTCAGCAACACGGCATTCTGAAACATGTCCTTGAGGCTTCCGCCGAACATCATCTCATTCACCATCAAATCAGCCACCTTGTACACCAACTCCTCTTTGAATTCATCCAATGTTCCCGGATGCGCGACCTCCACATAGGGTTTAATAAAATCAGTTTGACCACCAACCGTAAACTGCTGGCCGTTGATGCCCATGTTGCTCTGCTGCAGGTCCGTGACTGAATTGTAAATAAATACCTTGGACTTCATCGTCGACGGCCAACCAATCAGATCGGTGATGCGGTCAAACTCCGTCTCCAGGTACTGGATCGCTTCCGTGGCTATCTTCTTGCGGTCGTCATAATAATACACATCGAAGTTGTCAGAGCTGAGGTACTGCCAATTGAAATTGCGGTACTGCACCCGGTTCTTGCCAAAAGTCTCGGTTGATCGCTGCGCATGGATCGCCGATGCAGACACCAGGAGAAGTGCTGCTACCATGATCAAACGCCAACCATTATGCATATCAGATTTTTGAATCACCGTGACCCCGAATATAACGTATAGAACCGAGAAATATTGACCGCCGACAGCAGCGATACCTGACCCATCAGACAGTCCGCCAATTGCCTGGCGAAATAGGGGGCTAAACTAACTCCTTTCGTGCCCAGGCCATTAAAGACCCAAACATTTTTATGTTGCGGATGTTGACCAAGCATGGGCCGGCGATCGGGAGTTGTTGGTCGGATACCCCAGTCTTGGTGAACAACATCGAATGATGTCGCCAATAGTGCTTCCAACTTTTCCACGAGCAGCGCTTTACCAGCTAACGTCACCTGCTGTTCAAAGGGAGGATGTTCATACGTTGCACCGACGGCATACTCATTCCCGGAAGGGACCATAAATACACCCCGGCTGTATACACGTTCCAGCCTTTCCCGCGTGGTAATGCGTAAGGTTTGACCCTTCAGCGGCTTGAGGGGTAGCCAGTTAAACCAGGATCCGCTGGAAGCACCCAATCCATTGCAGAAAATCACCGATCCGGCACTCAACTCTTTGTAAGTGATACGATCACCGGCATGCAGTTCAGACTCCTCAACATGGGCCTGCATAAAACTGTCGGACAGAATCAACCAGTTCCTTATTGCCTTCATCCACCCATTGGTGTCAATATATCCCGAATGTGCAATCTCGATGCCGCCCCAGGAATTCTTCACCTGGTGAGACCATTGTGACGTCTCATGAAACCGCTTGACAAATGGCAACATGGACGGATCTGCACTCTTCAACTTCCATTGTTCCTGTTCCAATACTGAAATAAAAGGACGGTAGATGGTATCCGGATGAAAGAAAGGCTGGTGTAACTCGTTTGATGCCGTAGCATAAAACTGATGGAGTTCCGGAAAGAGTTGATCAGCCATCCACGTTTTGGTCATTACGCGTCCGGTGATGGGATTAAATAGACCTGCTGCAATAGTAGACGATCGATTTGCCTCTGGTTCATCAATGACCATGACCTTCTTCCCCCGATGAACAAGTTCCCAGGCCAGCGCACTACCTGCCAATCCCTGGCCGATAATTAAAAAGTCGATGGAGTGCATAACAATGGAGGATTAACTCCATTTCCGGTTGGCAATATAGACACCAGCCAGAATAGCAGCCATCCCAATGAAGTGCCCAGTATACAATTGCTCATGATCCAACACACCCCACATCACCGAAACGAGGGGCATGATGTAGGTCACTGAACTCGCAAAGAGGGGTGTTGTCATTTTCACCAGTTTATTAAAGATGGTGACGGCTACAGCAGTACTCATCAACGCCAGCAGAGCGATGTAGCCGAGGGCTGTCCATGCACCGGGTACATGGTTCAGGGTATGCATAAAATCGGTGAAGCCAAAAAGGTAGATCACTCCCAGAGGACCAACGAGGGCAACTGAAACGCTGGTGATGGTAAGCGAGCCAAGGGTGGTGATGTTGAATTTGATAAAGTTCAAATTGAACCCGTAAAACGCACAAGCCAGAACAATTAATAAAGCATACCAATTGACTGCTCCAAAGTTGCCATGACTTCGGGAAAGCATGAGAATCACCGTTCCGGCCAATCCTATCAGAATTCCAAACACCGCGGCCCGGGTAAACGTCATTCTGAAAAAAAGAGCACCCATGATCATCGTCCATAATGGCGACAGGGTGTTCAGGATTCCAGCCACGGAAGAATCAATATGTTGTTGCGCGGCGGTGAACAGAAAGGCAGGGATAAATACCCCCATCAAGCCAGACAAAAAGAGATTACTCAGGTGCGTCAATTTTACTTCTTTCGCTTTCACCAAAGCCATTGGCAATAAGATCACCCCGGCAATCATCACACGCAGGGCTGCAACTTCGCCTGGCGGAAAAACCACCAGTCCTCTTTTCATCAGGATAAACGAGGTTCCCCAGATCAGGGCCAACACCAGGAGCAGGGCTATCGAAAGCGGTGAGTTTTTGTTTTCCAAAGTCTTCAGATCAGGCTAACGCTGCCTGTGTATCAAAAAGTTCAAGAATCTCATCCAGGATGGCGTGTACTTCTGCTTCCGTATCAGCGGTCACGAGCCGGGTACGATAAGGTTTAAAGTCAGCAAGCCCTTTAAAGTAATTGGAATAATGACGGCGCATTTCGAAAACACCCAGGCGATCGCCTTTCCAGCGAATGGAGAAGTCCACATGTTCGCGACATACCTGAACGCGCTGTGCCAGGGTTGGTGGTGACAACAGGGTGCCTGTTTCACGGAAGTGTTTGATCTCCCGAAAGACCCATGGAGAACCAATGGCAGCGCGGCCGATCATGATGCCATCAACACCGTACTTGTTTTTGTATTCAATGGCCTTTTGTGGAGAGTCTATATCGCCATTGCCGAAAATGGGGATCTTGATTCTCGGGTTGTTTTTAATTTCTCCGATCAATGTCCAGTCCGCTTCTCCCTTATACATCTGTACGCGCGTCCTGCCGTGCACGGTGAGCGCCTGGATGCCTATATCCTGCAGGCGCTCTGCCACTTCTGTTACATTCTTTGTCTTTTCATCCCAGCCCAGCCGGGTCTTAACCGTGACCGGCAAGTGGGTGCACTTCACTATTTCAGCGGTCATCTTCACCATCTTGGGAATATCCTGCAGCAACGCAGCACCGGCTCCCCGGCAAGCCACCGCTTTCACCGGACATCCATAGTTAATGTCAATCAAATCGGGACCAGCAGCAGAGGCGATTTCAGCAGAGCCCACCATGTTGCCGATATCACCTCCGAAGAGCTGAATACCAATAGGCCGCTCGTATTCAAATATGTCCAACTTTTGCCTGCTTTTGGCAGCATGGCGGATAAGCCCCTCAGAAGATATAAACTCGGTGTACATGAGATCGGCACCGCCCGACTTGCACACGGCACGGAATGGCGGATCACTAACATCCTCCATGGGAGCCAGCAGCAAGGGGAAATCACCCAATTCAATATTTCCGATCTTTACCATTGAGGTTATCGCGATGCGTCTTCAAAACGCAATAATTCGCCATATTTGCCCGCAAAAATAGCCAAAAGCACACACATGCCCTCCAATTTGGTTTCAGACAGACCTCCGCTCATCTCGCTCCTGAGAATAATGTCCATGGTGCTGATTGGCTTTGTTCTGGTCGGGCCATTTTTTGGTGTAGGTGTAGCCTCACTCCTGTACGGCGCTGATTTTCTTACGCACATTTCCGATCCCCTCGGCCATCCCGAGATTAAGTACGCCATATTGTTATCACAAGGTATTGCCTCGACCGTTGGCCTGATTCTTCTGCCGGTATTCTATTTGTACCAGTCTGAGCGCAAAAAACTCTCATCATTTTTCTACAACGAACCTTCATGGCTGGTAGTGATCCCGGCGGTAGCCGCCGGCGTTATCGGCGTTGCAGTAGCCATTTCACCGGTGGTGGAGTGGAACATGAATATACAATTCCCGGAATCGATGGCCGCGTTTGGCAACTGGGTACGCAGTACCGAAAACCTCGCTGCCGACATTATCAAAGCCATCACCGCTAATTTAACACCATCATCATTTGCCATAACGCTGCTCGTGGTGGCGGTGATCGCTGCATTCGGAGAAGAGTTTGTGTTTCGTGGATTGATCCAGACCGAAATGACGCGGGCCGTGCGAAACCCTCACCTGGCCATATGGCTAACCGCCATCTTCTTCAGTGCATTTCACCTTCAATTCCTCGGATTCTTCCCACGCGTATTGCTGGGGGCATTCCTTGGTTACCTGTATTACTGGAGTGGCAATCTTTGGGTACCCATACTCGCCCATTTTCTCAACAACGGAATTCAGGTGGTTGGGCTCTACTTGTACCAGCAGGGCATTATTTCCACTGATATCGAGTCCACCGAAAGCGCACCCTGGAAAATGGTTGGCATTGCGATTGTGCTGACGGGGGTTTTGTTTGTATTTTATAAGAACTATTTCCTTTCACGCTCAACTTCTATTCGTGGCTTTACTCAAGAACTATAGCAATCTCGCGCAACGCATCATTACCGCCCTCTTTGGTGCCGCCGTCATTATCGGGGGTGTAGTGTACAATGAATGGACCTACTTCGCCGTGTTCTTCTTTATTGCGTTAATGACCCTGTGGGAGTTTTACGGACTTGCGGGACTGGATGGGATGGTGGTGCAGCGTACGTTTGGTACCATCTGTGGAATGATCATCTTCACCCTTTCCTTTCTGATCGAACACAAGGACATCTCTTACCGGTACTATTTCCTGATATTTCCGTTGGTGAGCTGCGTGTACATGATCAAGCTCTATAAAAAATTTGAACGGAAACCCTTTACCAACATCGCCTATACTTTTCTTGGCATTTTCTATGTGGCCATGCCGTATGCCTTATTGAACATTGCCGCTTTTGAAAGTGGCACCTATAATTTCGAAATCATATTTGGTTGTCTTTTTATTCTTTGGGCGAGTGACACCGGGGCCTACATTGCCGGCACCCTGTTTGGTCGGCGCAAGCTCTTTGAGCGCATCTCACCCAAGAAGTCTTGGGAAGGCGCGTTGGGCGGGGCCATCCTGGCTTTCGTCTTTGCCTTCATCATGCAACTTTATTTTTCCGTCCTAGCCCCCTGGCAATGGTACTGCGTTGCTGCCATTATCATCGTTGGTGGCATCTATGGGGACCTGATCGAATCGCTGCTCAAGCGGAGCATTGAAATCAAAGACTCCGGCAGTATTCTACCCGGTCACGGCGGCTTTCTTGATCGATTTGACGGCCTGCTGATCTCCGCTCCTTTCATCGTTGCTTTTCTGGAGATTTTCTGACCTGGACGGCAGAATTACGCCCGGGATACCGCTCTGAACACCTAATAAAATACCGGGTTTCAGGGGGTTCTCCTTAATTTATTCCGGTCGCTAAGTACACGTCGTTTTACACCCTTAAATGACTAAATTATATATCTTTGCAACCGTTTTCGGATTAGCTTTCCGGCAGAAAGACGGACAGGAAAAAGTATACTTCGACTTCTAAAAACAGGTAACCCAATGGCATATATCGAACCCGCTCCTTTATTGGACAAGGAGAATCCCTTTGAGGCAATGATGTCCCGCTTCCAGACAGCCTCCCAGATTCTTGGCCTGGAAGAACAGATCTACAACGTACTGAAAGTCCCGGCCAGGCAAGTGATCGTTTCCCTTCCGGTAACCATGGACGACGGCAGCATTCGGGTATTCGAAGGCTATCGTGTAATTCACTCTACTATTCTCGGCCCTTCGAAAGGAGGTATTCGTTTCGACACACACGTTAATCTGGACGAAGTAAAAGCACTGGCCGCGTGGATGACGTGGAAGTGCGCGGTGGTTGACATCCCATACGGTGGTGCCAAGGGTGGTGTGAACTGTAATCCGCGTGAAATGTCCGCCGGTGAAATCGAGCGCCTCATGCGCGCGTACACGCTGGCGATGATTGATATTTTCGGAGCCGATAAAGATATTCCTGCGCCCGACATGGGTACAGGCCCCCGCGAGATGGCGTGGCTCATGGACGAATATTCCCGCACACAAGGCATGACTGTAAACGCTGTGGTAACGGGTAAGCCCATTGTATTGGGTGGATCTCTTGGCCGCACAGAAGCAACCGGACGTGGTGTGATGGTGGCCACACTGGCTGCCATGGGAAAACTGAAAATCAACCCATACAACGCTACCTGTGCCGTTCAGGGATTTGGTAACGTTGGTATGTGGGCCGCCCGCCTCCTTGAAGAGCGCGGACTCAAAGTGGTTGCCATCAGCGATATCTCCGGTGCTTACTATAATGAATCCGGTATCGATATAGCCAAAGCGGTGCAATACCGTGACGGTAACAAAGGCTCATTGGAGGGTTATGCAGAAGCGCAAAAAATTCCAGGCGCCGACCTCCTCACCTTGCCGGTAGAAGTGTTGGTGCCTGCCGCTACAGAAGATGTGATCACGGTAAGCAACGCAGCCAAGATCCAGGCCAAATTGATCGTGGAAGGTGCCAACGGACCTACCTCTTCCAAGGCCGACAGTATCATCTATGACAAAGGAATCAGCGTGGTGCCCGACATCCTTGCCAATGCAGGTGGGGTAACGGTATCATATTTCGAGTGGGTACAGAACCGCCTCGGATATAAGTGGACTGCAGAACGGGTAAACCGTCGTAGTGACCGGATCATGAAAGATGCCTTCGACAACGTGTACCGTGTAGCTATGGAGTACAAGGTTTCCATGCGTATCGCGGCGTATATGGTAGCCATCGACAAGGTGGCCAAAACCTATAAATATCGCGGCGGCTACTAATTCAGACGCCAGAATAGCCTGCATAAGCATTTTGATGCTTACTTTTGATCCCGGCATTACTGTCGGGATCATTTATTTATACGCCTTATGACCATTCATCCGGAAGGAAGAACCCTCCTATTTGTACTGCTGGTTTTATTATTCGGCCTTAATGCCAGCATCGCCTACGCCATGCCCGATGCGACGGTGTTGCAAAACATAATTATTGGTATCAGCGTAGGGTTTTACCTGATCATTCTTCAATTTTTCAGAAGTCCGATTTTTACCATTAACCGCAATGAAAAACAGGTACTGGCGCCGGCAGATGGCAAAGTGGTGGTAATCGAAGAAACGAACGAAACCGAATACCTCAATTCAAAAAGGAAACAAATCTCCATCTTCATGTCACCCGTCAACGTGCATGTTAATCGCATGCCGGTAGGTGGAACCATCAGCTATTACAAATACCACCCGGGCAAATACCTCGTAGCCTGGCATCCGAAATCCAGTACCGAGAATGAACGCACCACGGTAGTAGCTAAAATGAAAAACGGGACCGAGGTGCTATTCCGACAGATTGCGGGCGCGCTGGCCCGACGCATCAAGTGCTATGTCGCCGAAGGACAACAGTTCGAGCAGGGTCAGGAGTTTGGCTTTATCAAATTCGGCTCGCGCGTAGACATCTATCTTCCCCTCGACGCCAAAGTGTTGGTGACTATGGATCAGGTTACGAAAGGCGGCAGAACTGTAATCGCAGAACTTCCTTAGTTATAACTTCGAAAGCGCACTGATGTACCGGTCTGGTATGTCACCGCGCGTGGCCGTCTGGTAATCACTATAGCTGCAGGGCACAATGCTGTTGCGGGTATAGGTGGCAGCTCCTGGTCTGGGCACCTCCATCCACCATCGCTCGGTGAAGCGGCTCTTGTAAAAGACTAGCAATTCGGGTTCTACCGGCATCGCCACTGTATATTTTGTAAAGTCATTGCTGCGGAAGCCCTGCTCATTCTTGCGGTGATAGAATCCCTCAATAAAATACCACGTCATGGTAGCAATAACACTCGCCGTTTTGTGGTGATTGTCGTCGATGTCAGGACTATACCCGTAAATTCCAAACGAACTAAGTTTCTCATTCGTGCCCGCATACCAGGCGATTTGGCAGGCATCTTCTCCGCTCAAACCAAAAGGTTGCGCCCTGTCGCTGCCCGGAGCATCCGACGAGCGGATAGCGGTGACATCAAACGTAAGCATGTCCGCCTGGCGGATCGCAGGTTCCATTTCACTGAGATTGGTTCTCATTTGGCCTACCCGGAAGGCCTCAAAATAAAGCTTCTCCAAAACCCCAATGGAAGAGGGGTCGATTAAATAGCTCTGATAAGCCAGGTGGGTGTAACTCACCAGGTAGTTTGGCTCGTGCAGAAGAATTTTATGGATATGGCGGCGATCCGGCTGGATACCATGCCGGTCTTCCAGATCCAGGAATGCATCGATATTGAGCAGGCTAATAAGCTTCTCCATTCGCTCATAAGCCCAATACTGGCCATAGTCGAGGTCATGGGATCCGCCGATAATGATGGGCAGCACATTTTCCTCCAGTAACATGCGGCACACCTCACTGAGTCGTACATAGGTCTCGTCGAGGTCAACACCGGGCTTCAGATTTCCAAGGTCTACAATGCGGTAGCCGCCAGTACCGCGTTTCAGATGGTAGAGTTTTTTTCGGACTTCGTCCGGTGCCTGACATTGTCCTGCGTGATGGCCGGCACCTCTCGTTTCACTCACTCCTACGATGGCGAGATGAGCCCCTTTGTAATCGGGCATTTTCTCTCCATAACACTGGATATTCTTGAAGAACGAAGAAGTGGATGTGATGGTTGAGTAAACTGCTTCGTCAACCGGAGAAAACAGCAGGGTAAGATCCATGGTGGCAGGGTTATTCAGTCGCGGATGTTGCTAAGTTAATAAACCCGGCGGTTCTCACCTTCCACCCATAAAAAAAGCCCTCCGGAGTCCGGAAGGCTTTCCTTTGCTTTTGATCGGAGATCAACCTCCGAAATCATCAAAGCGAACATTTTCTTTCGGTATACCCATGTCATCAAGCATCTTAAGTACAGCAGCATTCATCATCGGGGGGCCGCAAAGATAGTACTCTACATCCTCTGGGGCAGGATGGTTCTTGAGGTAATTATCGAACAGGCATTTATGAATGAACCCGGTATAGCCATCCGACTCGCGATCGTCCAGGCTCTTGCTTACTTTCCAGTTGTCTTCCGGAAGTGGTTCGGATAAACCGATATAGAATCTGAAATTGGGGAAGTTCTTTTCAATATTCCGGAAGTGTTCGGTATAAAATAACTCCTTCTTGGAGCGACCGCCGTACCAATACGACACCTTGCGGTTTGTCTTTTCTGTATGGAAGAGATGGAAAATCTGTGCGCGCAACGGAGCCATACCGGCACCACCACCCACATAAATCATTTCACGCTGGGTTTTGTTGATGTGGAATTCACCATAAGGACCAGAGATGGTTACTTTGTCTCCAGGTTTACGTGAAAATACATAGGAAGAGCAAATCCCTGGATTGACATCCATCCACTTATTGTTCTGACGATCCCAGGGCGGGGTAGCCACGCGGATATTGAGCATGACAATGTTTCCCTCAGCCGGGTGATTGGCCATGGAATAAGCCCGGAAGATGGGTTCTTCATTCTTCATCTTCAGGTCCCAAAGCTTGAACTTATCCCAGTCACCTTTAAAAACATCAGGTTTATGTCCGAGGTCAGGATGCGGCGTAATGTCCATGGTCTTGAAATCGACCGTTACCGGTGGAACGTCAATCTGGATATAACCACCCGCTTCAAATTTCAAGGACTCCCCGGGAGGGAGTTTTACAACGAATTCCTTGATAAAGGTGGATACGTTATAGTTTGACACCACTTCACATTCCCACTTTGATGCAAAAATCTCATCCGGGATCGATGTTGAGGTCCTGCTTCACCTTCACCTGGCAACCCAGGCGCACATGGTCCTTCTGCTCTTTGCGGGAAAGGTGGCCTACTTCGGTGGGCAACACATCGCCACCGCCACTCTCTACAACACATTTGCACATGGCACAAGTACCGCCTCCACCGCATGCTGATGGGAGAAATATCTTCTCGTTAGCCAGTGTGGACAATAACGATGAACCTGCTGACACCGTGATGGTCTTTTCGCTGTTGATGGTAATCTTCACCGGACCAGACTGCACCAATTGTTTTTGGGCCAGCAGCAGAAGCAGAACCAACAGGAGAATAACTACCGTAAATGCGATAATGGACGTGGAGATAATAGGAAGCATGACCTTAAAAATTAGACCACAAATATATTCACCTCATCCACAAATCTTGACCGGTTCATCAAAAAAAACGGCCTACCGGAATTGCCTAGGCATATGTCAAATCCTCTTTTTTGGCGGCTACCAATGGCCTTAAGGTTACGCGGGGTGCCAGAATTACACTAATGCCTTCCTGACTTGACCACTCGCGTATTTTCTCGAGGTGCACAGCACCGCTCAGGCTCTGCTGGCCGGCTGCCTGAAACCCTCCGGTAAACACCGCAAAGTCTGCCACCGTTACCTGGCCGGGTTTTGTAAAGCTCACCACAACCTCCACGGTGGCTTCATTCGAAAACACCAGGCGATTTTCCTGATGCCGTTTTTTGTACTCATAGCGATAGTCGTATGTGAGGGCAGAAACGTCCGACAATACGGCCGAGCCGGTGGGATAGCTTCCCGCTCCCTTGCCAACAAACAACTGCTTTTCCGCAAAAGCGCCTTCCACGCTCACGGCATTATATTCATTCCGCACCGAACTCAGCGGGTGATGCTCATCCACAAACTGAGGTGCCACCAACCCATAAATTTTGTCACCCTCTTTGAAAGCCCGGGCCACCAACTTAATGCTCAGCTGATGGTCTTTGGCATATCGCAAATCCGTTGCCGAAATCTTGTCAATACCAAAACGAATCAACCGTTCCGGTGCTATAAATACACCAAAAGCATGGGCGATGAGAATCGTCAATTTAAACGCCGGATCATAAGCCTTTACATCCAGGCTTGGATCACTTTCAGCAAAGCCAAGCTCCTGGGCCTTCTTCAGGGCATCGGAATAACTCTGTCGTTCTTCAAAAACTTTGGTCAGGATATAGTTGGTAGAGCCATTGAATATACCTTCCACACTATTAATAAGATCATTGTCGTAATATTCTTCGAGGTTACGGATAATAGGAATACTTCCGCATACCGATCCTTCGTACAGCACCGGACGCTGATAAGTTTGCTGCAGCTGATAGATTTCTTCCAGGTGCTCTGCGAGCATGCGCTTATTGGCTGTGACAACTGCTTTACCCTGCTGAAGGGCCGCCTTGACAATTTCAAATGCCGCTTTGGCATCGTCAATCAACTCAACGACAACATCGATTTCAGGATCACCGAGAATGTCCTGCTTGTTATAGGTAAAGAGATCCTCCTGAATCGGGCGCGGCTTACCAGGCGTCTTCACACAAATTTTTTGAATGGTAGCCTTTACCCCGCGCGTTTCATGCAATACGTGATACAATCCCTGCCCCACACAACCGAAACCGAACAATCCTAATTTGAGATTCTTTTTCATATTGATACAGATGAACTAATGGTTTTATAAAACTCCTGAATGATGTCACACAACTGATCAAATTCTACCAGAAAGCCATCGTGACCGTACAAGGACTGCAGGTACGCCAACCTGGCACCCGGTATTTTTTCTGCCAGCAAACGCTGTTCACTGATCTGAAACAATAAATCCGTTTCTATCCCTACCACCAGCGTTTTTGGCTTGACTTGTTTCAATATTTCATCAATAGGTCCCCGACCCCTGCCAATGTGGTGACTGTCCATGGCTTTGGTTAATGTCCAATACGTAAATGCATTAAACCGATCGGCCAATTTCCCTCCCTGGTACTGCTGATAGGATGCTGCACGAAAATGGTCCAGTTTGTTATCGGTCTTCTCTTGTTGCGTCGCCAGAAATCCCTCTGCCGACCTGTAAGAGAGCATTCCGATGGCCCTGGCCGCTTTCATGCCCTGCCTTCCTGCATCAGGTCGTTGTTCCTTCCAGGTGGGGTCTGCTGCAATCGCCATCCTTTGCGCTTCATTAAATGCAATGCCCCAGGGAGAATGGCTGGCATTGGTCGCGATAAGGATGAGGTGACGAAATACGGAAGGAGCCAACAATGTCCATTCAAGGGCCTGTTGTCCACCCAATGAACTTCCAATCACCGTATCCACCTGATCATATCCCAGTGCCTCACGCAAAAGATCAAATGATCGCGCAATATCCCGGTTGGTTATGGCCGGAAAACTGTGGTAGTACGGTTCGTTGGTAACCGGATTTATTGACAGCGGACCTGTTGATCCGTAACATCCGCCCAGGGTGTTGGCACAAATAACAAAGTACTCAGCAGGATCATAAGGACCACCGGCCTCAAACAATCCGGGCCACCAGGAAGTAACATCCGAACTTCCGGTCAGGGCATGGATTACCCACACCACCTTGGAATGCGAAGTATTGGGCTTTCCCAGTGTAGTGTATTGCAATTCGAAGCCGGGAAGTACTCCCCCGGCCTCGAGTGCAAATGGTTTCTCATACCGAAAGACCTGCTGATTTTTCATATAACTTACTTATCCACCAATACGCCGCTTGCGAATGACTTGGCAAAAGCCTGCTCAAAGTCCGCTTTGATATCGTCAATATGTTCGGTACCTACTGACACACGCAGCAGGGTGGGCAACACTCCCGATGAGAGTTGCTCTTCATCCGTCAATTGTTGATGGGTCGTGGCGGAAGGCTGAATAATCAATGTCTTCGAATCGCCCACATTGGCCAGGTGGCTCACCAGTTTGAGGTTATCTACCAGGTCGGTTGTGTTTTTCTTTGAACCCCTGACGGTAAATGAAAGCACCGCACCAAAACCATTACGCAGGTATTTCTTGGCAAGGGCATGATAGGTACTGCTCGTAAGTCCGGGATAGTTTACCGTTTCAACATGGGGGTGGCCTTCGAGCCATTTGGCAAGCGACAAGGCATTGTCGACGGCCCGTTGAACCCGGAGTGACAGTGTCTCCAGTCCCTGCAACAGCAGAAATGAATTAAATGGACTCAGGGCAGGGCCAAAGTCGCGGAGGCCTTCCACCCGGGCGCGGATAATGAATGCAATGTTGGGTAAGCCCAGCGGATTGCCTTCGCCAAATACATCCCAGAATTTCAGGCCGTGGTACCCTTCACTGGGCTCCGTGAATTGCGGGAACTTTCCATTGTTCCAGCGGTAATTGCCACCATCAACAATCACGCCGCCGATTGATGTGCCGTGCCCGCCAATCCATTTGGTGGCTGATTCCACAACGATGTTTGCGCCATATTGTATCGGGCGAAACAAATAGCCGCCTGCGCCAAAGGTATTATCAACGATAAGCGGCACATCGTGCTTTCTTGCAAGGGCGGCGATCGCTTCAAAATCGGGAATGTTAAACCCTGGATTTCCGATTGTTTCCAGGTAGATGGCTTTGGTACGGGCATCAATGTGCTTTTCAAATGAGGCAGGTTGATCACCTTCGGCAAAGCGAACCTCGATGCCTAGTCGCTTAAACGCCACTTTAAATTGGTTGTAAGTTCCGCCATACAGGAATGAAGTTGACACGAAATTGTCACCAGCCTGAAGGATGTTATTTAGCGCAATGAATTGTGCAGCCTGCCCGGACCCTACCGCCAGGGCTGCTACCCCACCTTCGAGGGCAGCAATCCGTTTCTCGAATACGTCGGTAGTAGGATTCATGATACGGGTATAGATGTTTCCAAACTCTTTGAGGGCAAACAAATTGGCGCCGTGTTCAGAGTTCTTAAACACATATGACGTAGTCTGATAAATCGGTACAGCGCGTGAACCGGTAGTGGGATCTACTTCCTGACCGGCATGTAACTGGAGGGTTTCAAATCTTGGTGTTGACATAAAATGGTTATTTAAAATGTTAGTAATCGTATTGGGAATAGGCGTGTACCTGTCACGGTGCCGAAGCATCGGTAGGAATCACAAGTGTTGATGGAGTGAGGGCGATCAGCAACAACAGCACGCATGAACCGCAACCGGTTTCATGGGCATTGTAATAATCGTTGTTCGGGTGCTTGTTAAAGCGCTCGGCCTGCGATGGGCCTTGGGACGGAATTTGTTGAACTGGTTTTTCATTTTTTAACCGGTTTATATTTCCCCTGAGACCCTCTCAGAGGCAGGATTTAGCACCTTTCGGCATTCCTTTCCGACTTTATCGGAATGAACCCGGGGTTGCTAGCGCTTCACAGAGCCTTTCTCTCCACGCTTCTTTATAAATCGATTATGGCCGAAGTGCCTCATCGATCTGATAGCACAAACGTATACCAGTTTAGTAGAGTTTCCAACTGGCCTCTTAAAAAATTGTTAATTTTTTTTAAAATACCCTATCGGGCGTTAGTACTAACCGGACTAGCAGGGAGCCTCACGGTAAAGGTTGAACCAACACCAAATTCACTTTCAACAGCAATGGTGCCATTGAGTCGTTCAACAGCGCGCTTCAGAATATACAAACCCAGTCCTGATCCCTGTGTGCGATCTGTGCCCCTGAAAAACATGTCAAAGATATTCTGACGATGATTCTCCGGTATGCCCTGACCATTATCCTGCACCACAATAACAATCTCTTCATGTTCCTGCCTGACGTTGATGCGCACAAATGATTCAGCGCGGGGGCGATAGTATTTTATTGCATTCTCAATCAGGTTCTGAAGGATGGTGTTTACAATAGCCCATTCCGACTTGAATGCAGCCGGACTAATCTCTTTTATTATGCGGATGGATTTCAACTGCGGCAGGTAGCGACAGGAGTCAATGCAATCCGTTGTCAGTTTGTCAAAATCAATAATCGTTAAGCCCTCCTGCTGGTTGCTGATCCGGGTTAGATTGATAAGTCCCATCACAATATCATTCACCCGGAGAATCTGTGAATGATACATATTGAACAACTTGAGTGATTCAGGATGTGTAATCTCGCGTGACACGAGGCTGCTGAGCCCCATCAGGGAGGATATTGGACCTTTAATGTCATGTGAAACGCGGTAGAAGAATGAATCCAGCTCTGCATTCTTACGTTCGATAATCTCGTTTCGCTCTTGCTGCTGTTTCGCCTCCTGTTCGAGCCTTTCGATTTGGCTTACGGCGTCATAACTCTTGATCAGGTTGTAGGTTTCCTTATCAACCACGGCATCCTTGCATTGCATATGCTTTTCGAGGAAGTCCAGTGCCATAGCTTCCTTTCCTTCCCGCTTGGCCAATAGATACAGATTATGAAACACCCGATATCGCACGACCTGAAAATTGATCGGTCCGGAAATTTCAAGAGCCTTATCAAAATAGATCCGGGCCCTGGAAAAATCGGACATCTCCATATAGGCAACGCCAAGTTTATTGTAAGCCATACCCATGCCCAGTTGGTCACCTGCCCGCATCAGCAAACGGCAAGTCTCTTCAAGATCAGCTATGGCCTTGGGTTGATCTCCCAGCTTGCTATAAATCTTTCCTCGACCGTATAACGCGAAGGCAAGCCCGCGCTGGTCATTGGTCTTGATTTTCAATTCCACGCTTCGCTCAATCGTCTCGAGCGCCTGAGCGTGCTTTCCTTGTTTAAAATATATCGCCGAAAGCGGATTGAGGGCATTTGATTCCAGTGATGGGTCATGGATGGCCCTGGCGGCTTCGATCGACTTCTCATAAGATTCAACTGCCTTGCCGGAGTCTGCAAAAAGTTCATACACCGTACCCATGCTTTTCAGGGTACGCGCTTGATTGTAGTGGTCGCCTAAGTGGCGATAAATATTAAGGCTGTCCACCAGAAGCAACAGCGCCTGGTGATAATTATTCGTGCGATAATATATGCTCCCGATGTTGTACTTGGCGTCGGCAATTCCTTTTTGATCCTGACGCTCTTCAAAATACCGCAAGGCATCGCTTGAATATTCCAGGGCAATGTCGAACCGTCCTTGTATGAGGTAAAACAAGCCCAGATTGGTTTGGGCTGCCATCTGAAGTTCTTCGAGTTGATGGACTTTACATGACCGAAGCAAATCTTCGGTCAGTTCAATACTCTTCTTAAGGTCAGAGGAGCGCAGGGCATAAGCTGCCTGCAGTTCATCAGCAAATCGAATAGCCAGTTCTTCCGATGTGGAAATGGGTGCGGTTGTCACTGGAGAAAGTGGATTTAACAAACTTAATAAATCCCCTTCAATTGACACCCACCAAAAGTCAGGTCAACATCCCGCCGTCCACCTGAATTACCTGGCCGGTGATATATGCAGAGCGGTCAGATGCAAGGAAAACGCAGGCCTCGGCAACATCATCTGGCTGTCCGCCCCGCTTCAAAGGTATTGCATCACGCCAGGTCTGTACGGTCTTTGGGTCCAGCTTGGCTGTCATTTCAGTTTCAATGAACCCTGGTGCCACGGCATTTGAACGGATGCCCCGCGAACCAAGCTCAAGAGCAATGGACTTGGTGAATCCAATGATTCCTGCTTTAGAGGCTGCGTAATTTGCCTGCCCGGCATTGCCCTTAAGACCAACCACCGAAGTCATGTTGATAATGGATCCGGATTTTTGTTTCATCATCGGTTTGCAGGCAGCCTTAACTGTGTTGAAACATGACTTGAGATTCACCTGCATTATTTTGTCCCACATGTCTTCGGTCATCCGAAGCAGAAGGTTGTCCATTGTGATACCGGCATTGTTTACAAGGATATCCAGCGATCCAAACTCAGCCACCACATCGGCAATCAGTTTATCAGCCTGGGCAAAATCAGATGCGTCGGATCGGTATCCCTTGGCTTTAACGCCCTTTGCAGCGAGTTCAGCCTCCAGTGCCAAACCTTGTTCTACACTCGACAGGTAGGTAAAAGCAACGTTGGCGCCCTCTTCGGCAAATTTAAGGGCAATGGCCCTTCCAATTCCTTTGGATGCACCGGTAACCAGTGCGTTTTTCTGTTGGAGGAGTTTCATATCGGGTGGTGAAAGAAGTGGACAAAAATAGTATTTTTCATTTAATGGTTTCGCGGCATATCTTTGGGCTCAACATAACACAAACAGCATGGCGAATTACGATTTGATAGTGATCGGATCAGGTCCCGGAGGCTACGTGGCCGCTATCCGCGCGTCTCAATTGGGCATGAAAGTCGGCGTGGTAGAGAAAGCCGAGTTGGGTGGCATTTGCCTCAACTGGGGATGTATTCCCACCAAAGCCTTGCTGAAGAGTGCCAACATTTTCGAGTACATCCAGCATGCATCCGAATACGGCATTCAGGTAAAGGAGGCAGCTCCCGACATGACGGCCATCGTGAAGCGCAGCCGCGAAGTTGCAGCGGGCATGAGCAAAGGTGTTCAGTTCCTGTTTAAGAAAAACAAAATTGAACAGATCGTTGGTCATGGCAAGCTCAAGAAGGGCGGCAAAGTGGAAGTGACCGATGCTGCCGGAAAGAAAACTGATTACGAAGCCAAACATATTATTGTGGCGACCGGCGGTCGTTCGCGCGAACTGCCTGCCATGAAAATAGACGGGAAGAAAATTATCGGTTACCGGGAAGCCATGGTGCTCCCGCAACGTCCCCAAAAATTGCTGGTGGTCGGATCCGGTGCGATTGGTGTTGAGTTTGCCTACTTCTACAACACCATTGGAACTGAGGTAACTGTAGTCGAGTTTCTGCCCCGAATTGTACCGGTAGAAGATGAGGAAGTGTCTAAGGCCCTGGAACGTTCATTCAAGAAAGCAGGAATGACTATCTATACCAGTTCGGAAGTAACCAAAGTTGACACAGCGGGGAAAGGCTGTGTATCTACGGTGAAAACTCCCACCGGTGAGATCAAGATTGAATCAGATATCGTGTTGTCTGCCGTTGGTGTAGCCACCAACCTGGAGAACCTGGGTTTAGAAGACCTGGGCATTAAGACAGACAAGGGCCGGGTGCTTGTAGATGACTTCTACCGCACCAATGTGAACGGGGTGTACGCTATTGGTGATATCGTCAAAGGTCCAGCCCTGGCGCATGTGGCATCAGCCGAAGGAATTATTTGCGTTGAGAGTATTGCTGGCAAAAAACCAGAGCCACTGAATTATAATAATATACCCGGCTGCACATATTGCTCTCCGGAGATCGCATCGGTTGGCTATACGGAAGAAGCTGCAAAGAAGGCCGGATATGAAATCAAAGTGGGCAAGTTTCCATTCACCGCATCGGGCAAGGCCAAGGCAGCAGGCGCAAGCGATGGTTTTGTTAAAGTAATTTTCGATGCAAAATATGGAGAGTGGCTGGGCGCGCATATGATTGGCCACAATGTCACCGAAATGATTGCTGAAGTGGTAGCTGCGCGCAAACTGGAAACAACTGGGCATGACATTATTAAAACCGTGCACCCTCACCCCACCATGAGCGAAGCAATCATGGAAGCAGCGGCTGCAGCTTATGGCGAGGTTATTCATTTGTAGAAACAGACCATAGATCAATCAAAGCCCCGGTCGAAAGCCGGGGCTTTTTATTTCCGGTAACTACATTTCACCGACCGGCACGACCTCCGGCAGCCGCGCCCAGCACTTGAACGACAGAACATCACAAACCGAACTTCTGTGCGTATCAACGAAAAAAGTAGCCTGTGAAAATGCCATCCGTTCGGTTCTATATGCACAGGGCCCGTGTTTTTGTCGGCCTGCTGTTAATTAGCTTGTTGATTTACCTGATTCTGCGGACCTATTGGCCATAGCGACAAAAAGTCCTTAAACCTTACACAAGAAATTACGGCGACGGAATTAGAAAGTACCAATGCCATAAATGCTTCACTTTTGAATTAATTCGAGACCCTATGAAGTCAACACTGATATCCTTATTGATCCTGTGCAGCATTCCCCTCAGCGCTGAAGAAATACATGGCGTTATCACGCGCGTTGTCGATGGGAATACGGTGATCCTGGCCACACCAGACTATGAAGACCTAACCATATTGCTAAAGGGCATTGATAGCCCGGAATCAGGTCAACGGTTTAGTGATGAATCGCGTCGGTTGCTCGAAAATTTCCTTCTTGGCAAACGTGTTACGGTTCAAATTCATGGCAAAGATCGGCATGGAAACAGAATGGCCATTTTTCAGATCAATGGTGTTGATCCGCGTCGGGAATTAGTTAAACATGGTCTGGCATGGACCCTCGAAGAAGATCCCGAGCTGGAAGCCGTAATGGAAGAAGCCAGGGCCCAGGGCAAAGGAATATGGGAAGAGGCTGATCCTACGCCTCCCTGGATTTACAGGCGGCAGCAGGCCATGCTCCAGGTGAAGTCTAGTTGAAAGAGGGGCCTCAATGGTCATCGAACCAGGTAGAGGTTAAGTCGGGCAAAAGTGCCCACTCATCGAAAAATACCGCCAGACGGAACCAAAATGAGGTTCTTGCACCTTTATTCCTGATTAAAATCCAATAATTCATGAAAAAGGCGCTGCTAGTCCCTGTCATTGCTCTCTTCGTATCGTTTGCTGCGCAAGCCCAGCAGCGCGAGGAAATTCACGGAATCGTAAAGTCGATTGTAGACGGAAATACATTGATCATATCTACACCTGAACGCGATAATCAACACGTATTACTGCACGGAGTTGATTCACCGGAAGCAGGACAAAAGTTCGCTGCAGAAGCAAAAATGCTTCTGGAAAAACTGATGCTGAATAGGCATGTAACCATCGTCATTCATGGCAAAGACCGCCACGGTAACCGACTGGGTGAAATTTCATTTGAGGGCATTGATCCACGCAAAGAACTGGTGAAGGCAGGACTTGCCTGGACCTATGGCCTCGGTGATACTCATGAGTTACACCTGTTAAGCGAAGAGGCTCGCCGAAATGGAAATGGAATTTGGAGTGATTCTAACCCTACGCCACCCTGGATTTACCGTCAGCAGCAATCTATGCTGGAACCCAAGACGGGGGCCTGATTTACTAGCTGTCATCAAAATAAATTGCGGGGCATAGCGTTATCAATACGCTATGCCCCGCTTCATGATTGGTGCTCTGATCCTATGGATCGGCTCACCCGCCTTTGCGCAAACCCAGGTGCCGAACTCCCGTGAGCCACAACGTACTGTATACGTGTATTCGCCACAGTCCGGCAAAGCCAAAAAATATAAGCGGCCCAACGTAAAGCATACGCCCCGTTATGAGTTTTATGACCGGGTTGAGAAGGCCGCTCACGAAAAGAAAAAGGTACTGAAGAAACTGTACCATCCGCAGTTTGCCGATCCACGTTACTTTGGACATAAGAAAATTCCCAAGCGCCGGGTCTTCTTCAAAATGAAATATTGTGCCCAGTGTGGTATCCGGCACTAGTTCAGGCTCAAAAATCCCATTCCGGCAGATTCGTTACCTTTACCCGATGAAAACTCTGGTGTGGCTGATCGGTCTATTGACCAGTACTACGCTGGTTTATGCCCAGAACAATCCTCCGGCTAACCAACCAGCGGATAAAGGGTTCCCCAATTCTTTGCAGCCAGTCAATCCGGTAAAATACAATGGCCCGAAGAAGGCCAAAAAGACGAAGAAGAAGGGTGTCACCCACGATGCCCGAAATGAGTACTACGATCGGATAGAAGCGAATTGGCGGGACCGCGAAAAGCGTGAAAAAAAGAAAAGCATGGGAGAAGCTACCGACTACATGAAGCCTCCCTACTTCGGTCATAAGAAGCCGCCGAAAATCCGACCTCTCGGAAAAAGAAAATACTGTAAGATCTGCGGCATCCGGCATTAATTTGACGGTAGTATTTCTTCATCAAAGGCCTGATCTTTGAATAATCCTTTATACCCGACCCATGAGTGATTTTCTATCCGACCTGTTTCCGGCCGAAGGCAATATTCCGGCCAATGCCCAGCTAAAAGAAGTTATTGAACAGCGAGAATACCTGATCAACGGTGAGTTGCGTCGCTGGACCGGTGACCAGAATCCTGTAGTAAGCCCGGTGTATGTACAACAAGGTGATAAGCTTGTTCAAAAAGTAATTGGCAGTACACCCTTACTCACTTCTGTTGAGTCACTGCAAGCGCTGGATGCTGCGGTGGCCGCATATGACCTCGGCCATGGAGCCTGGCCTTTGATGACAGTGAGTGAGCGAATTGATCATGTTGAGCGGTTTCTCGTGCGCATGCGCGAACAGCGATCTGCGGTAGTCAATCTATTGATGTGGGAAATCGGAAAACCACTCAAGGACTCTGAGAAAGAATTTGACCGGACTTGTGACTATATCGCTGAAACGATTCACGCATTGAAAGAACTGGATAGGAACTCCGGCAAGTTTGTGCAGGAACAAGGTATCATGGGACAGGTACGGCGCGTACCCCTTGGCGTTGCATTGTGTATGGGGCCGTTTAATTATCCGTTGAATGAAACATTTTCAACCCTGTTCCCGGCACTTATCATGGGAAACACCGTGGTATTTAAGCCGGCCAAATACGGCGTGTTGTTGATTCGTCCGTTGTTGGAAGCCTTTCGTGATTGCTTTCCAGCCGGGGTTATCAATATCATCTATGGCCGTGGACGCGAAACAGTAGGCGCCCTCATGGAAACCGGCAAGATTGATGTGTTTGCCTTTATTGGAACGAACAAGGGAGCCAATGATCTGAAGAAACTCCATCCAAAATCACATCGTCTCAAGGCCATTCTTGGGCTTGATGCTAAGAATCCGGCCATTATATTGCCCGATGCCGATCTGGACAACGCCATTAACGAGTGTATTACCGGTACGCTGTCATTCAATGGTCAACGCTGTACCGCACTCAAAATCCTGTTCGTTCACCGCAGCATCCTCGATATTTTCATCAAGCGATTGTGTGATGGTATTGCCAGGTTGAAGCCAGGTATGCCCTGGGACACAGGTGTTCATCTCACCCCATTGCCTGAGGCTGGCAAGACCGAATACCTCAGCAATCTGGTAAAAGACGCTGTCACCCATGGCGCTAAAGTGATGAATCCAGGTGGTGGGGCTACCCGACTCAGTTTCTTTTATCCCGCTGTATTATATCCGGTTAACGAAAAGATGAAAGTCTATAGCGAAGAACAATTTGGTCCGGTCATCCCAATCGTTCCCTTTGAGCACGACGACGAGCCTATCCGGTATGTTCTCAACTCGCAGTTTGGACAACAACTGAGCATTTTTGGACGTGATTCACAACGCATGGCCAAACTCATTGACGCCTTTGCAAATCAGGTTGGGCGCATCAACCTGAACACGCAATGCCAGCGGGGACCCGATTCCTTTCCTTTTAATGGTCGAAAGGATTCAGCAGAAGGAACGCTTTCTGTGGCTGATGCTTTGCGTGTATTTTCCATTCGGACCCTCGTAGCTGCGAAAGTGACACCCGAGAATAAGATGATTGTTGGCAATATCCTGCGCAACCGGGAATCTGCCTTTATGAACACCGATTATATCTTCTAATGAAGGGTGTCCATTTGCGGATTGGCGGAAAAGTACAAGGTGTATTTTTCAGGGCCTTTACCCGCGATCTGGCCAATAGTCTTGGAATTTGCGGTTTTGTTCAAAACGAGCCTGACGGCAGCGTAACGGTTGAGGCTGAAGGACCAGCCGAACATATCCAATCCTTCATTGAAGGTCTCCGCACAGGGCCTCCCCGGGCTAAAGTCATGACGTTTGCCCTTGAGGAACAGCCAGAAAAAGGGTATGTTGGATTTGAATTAAGAAGATGAATCTCTTTCGAAGAGTCCTTCGACTCAATAGCTCCTTTTGGACAGAAGACCGAAGCCTCACCGCCCTGCTGGTCTACCTGTTGATTGTCATTTTTGTGTTGCCTCCCCTTACTTTATCCCGGGGATCAGAAATTGTTAATGCCGTATTCTTCTCCATGGTGCTGGTGTCAGGTGTATTTGCTGCCAATGAACATGGGCATGTGCGACTGTTGATTCTCATTTTGGCCGCCATTGCCATTGTTGTGCATTGGCTTAACCTAAGCTCTTTGCCCTTGCAGGAGGCTGACAATATTTTTTCAATGTTGTCACTCGGCACACTAGCCTCTGTTGTGCTGTATCACGTGTTCAAAGAGGGAAATTTCACCCATCATCGGATTCTCGGAGCCGTTTCGGTTTACCTGTTAATTGGTCTGATCTGGTCCAAAGCCTACCACCTGGTATTCCTGGGCGATAGCAATGCATTTGTATTTCCACACCTGCAGGCCAATGAAGAGATTGTCTATACCCGCTTTGTGTATTTCAGTTATGAAACACTCACCACCCTTGGGTTTGGCGATATTATCCCCATCAATCCGATCGCCAAGTCATTGGTAATGATCGAAGGGTTGACTGGCCAGCTTTTTCCAGCCATTATGATTACCCGACTGGTCTCCCTCGAAATTGAGGCCCGAAAAAACCGAAACAACTAATCCTCTTCACCATGCGTGTAGTGCTTTGTCTTTTGCTGTCGATTTCATGGTCTGTACAAGCTCAACCCCATGAAGAAAAGAAATTTCCGGTGGGTCAGATCAAAACAGAATTTGGTGAGATCCTATTTTGGCTTTATGATCAAACACCCAGGCACAAGGAGAGTTTTATCAACCTCGCCAACCAGGGGTATTGGGATTCGCTGACCTTTAACCGGGTCATCAAAAATTTTGTGGCCCAGGGCGGTTGCCCCGATACCGACAAAGGCTTTTCAGGTTCACCGTATCTGCTGGCTCCCGAGTTTGTTGATGGCATTAAGCACGTCTATGGTGCTGTTGGCGCAGGACGTGATAAC
>JBGAMI010000066.1:0-16502 GCA_044223085.1 Cyclobacteriaceae bacterium | reverse complement strand
CCTTTGCTTCTTCGCGGTTAAAATCACTTCGGCACTACCTTCTTTAGCACCACCCCCTCTGCCCGGAACACCCCATCCTTCAACCTGAAGTCTGTCAGCAATTCATCGCCCTTGCCGCCTGAATCACCCGGACTGAAATAAATCTGGATCAAACCTTCACTGGCTTTCCAGGTTCCTTTTACCGTGACCGGCACACCGCTTTCATTGAAATACGTCCACGTGCCCTTGCCATCGGCTGTCAATACATACTTGTCACTTTTGGCAGTGGCTGGCTCACCATCTGCCAGCATATTGTATACCCCTGCATACTTCGGCAGGTAGTTCACTGCAGGCGCGGGAGGCAATGACTTTTGAAGATAGTTGCCACCCCGGTCTGCAAACACACCATTGTTCAATGTAAACTCCGTCATGCGGTCCTGACCTTCCTCCGGGAACGTTATTTGAATAACACCGTCATTGGCTTGCCACGTACCTGCCACCACTACCGGGTTCTTCGTGACTTGTCCGGCATCATCCACGGCAGGGGTGGACCGGGAGCATTTGCCGTCTGGCTTAAGGGTTATTGTTTCCGAAAACTCCGTCGGGTGCTCTTCGCTGTTGCCGAGCACCTTGAATGAGCCGGCATATTTAGCCAGGAAAACCGGGTTCGTGACGAAGACCTTTTGCAGGTACTTGTCCGCTGACATGAACATGCCATCACTCCATTTGAAATCCGTTGTGCCTGGTGAACCCGTGGTCGTGACCTGGATGAGTCCGTCACTGGCTTTCCACGTACCTGCTTTTTTCATCGGCACCTTGGCTGGAGTACCATTGTCATCGACCGGGAAGCTGACACTCGACCATTTGCCATCCATCGTGAAATTGATTTTCTCTGAGGCTGCCGTCGGCGTTTCTTCACCAAAGTTGAGGAGGTAGTATGGACCGGCGTATTTCTTCATGAATGGGTTTACCTGGGCTATCGACACCAGGGCAATGAACAGAAACAACGCAGTGAGGGGCATGGAGAGGAATTTTTTCATAGGGGTTTGGTTGGATGTAGAACAAGATAGTGAATTGCCCCGTTGTTGGTGTTCACTGCCAGCGCATTCTTCATGCAGAATCTCTGTTTTGAAAAACTTGATACCGATTTCTCAGCAGTACAAATAACTTTTGAATTTGTTCTTTGGTGACTCCTGGACTGGAACTCCAACGAATGGCAGGATCCGCAGTTGAAGACTGTGGGAGGTTCCATGGGTTTAATTATATTTAATCTATATCAATCAAGGCGTATGGGCTATCGGTCTGTTCGTGCTATGGTCTTTTTGACTTATGGTCTCTCTGTAAGTTCTTGCATAACCTATGTACCTCTGATTTCTGTAAATGATCCAAAATCAGGCGACGTAGCAGAAATGATGCGCAGGCTTTCTCCCGGTAGTTACTACCAGTTCACCTACGATGATGGAAATCAGGTATACATGACGGTAGACAGTGTGCGGGGTGAAGATGTATATGGCAAAAATGCCGTACTGAAAAATCCGGTGACGCACCGGCAGGAAAAGAAGAAGGTCATGTCCATTTACCGGGAAGACCTCGTCGACATTCGTCGGATTTGGTTCGGGAGTCTGAGTGACTATGCCCATGCTACCGGCACCGATATCAGCGAGTGGAAGAAAATCAAAGTGGATACGACCTTGCAGAATCCTTCATCGGACAAAGTGTACGAAGTGGCCAGGAGTGCCCGTCAGGGTGAAGTCTACAGGATACAAGTAAAGCGGAGGCAACCGGCCGTGATTGAAATTACGCGTATCAACAAGGGAGTTGTTTATGGAAAGAGCATGAAGGGGGAATTATTCATGGCGCGTGAACAGGATATTTTGGATATGCAGAAGCAGACAACAGCATCAGCATCATCCGGTCCGTCAGAAGGAGGTGGAGGCAGGCCGTACGCCGGAATAAAAGTATTCCGCCAGGTCTACCTGGGTTATCGCTTTGGTAAGGCTTCGAAGAGCAACTTTGCCCTGGAGGTTGGCTATCAATTTCCGTCTGGTCACGACCCGATAACGCATTCATCTGGGGATCCTTCCTATGATCCTTTCTTGCTCAACGCGGCATTTGGTTTGCGAATCAGGCCTTCTATTCATATCCAGCATGTGCACAACGGAGGGTTTGGATCCCTTCAATTGGAATATCAGGCCATGAAGTCTCCGACGATAGCCTACGGTGTGAAAACTTCCAGCACCTTGATCAATGATGTGTTTTCGGATACCTATAACAACGTATGCCTTATGTTTGCCGATAACATAGTCTTGGACAGACGCAATACTTTCTTTCTCAACTACTCCGTTGGACTCAGCCGGATGACCATACACCGGATGTATCAGCAAGAAGGCAAGATGATATCCGGGGTATATACCGTAGGTCCGTCGGATCGGGTAGATGATATTCAGGAGATATTGCCCCAGTTCAGCGTTGGCTTGCTGCTACTGTTTGACATCCGCAAGAAATAATCACTACTACCTTCTCGTCCCGTTGGGCAATCTGGCGCAAGTGTTCGCGGACAGTGTTATTGATATTCAACCGAAATTCAATAGCGATCACTTGTGCCTCTTATGACCTAGGTCACAGGACTTGCGCAACGGATTTTTGCCGCGGAGGCGCAAAGACGCAGGGCTCTTTTTGAACTATGCATGATCCGCGTATTCCTGTATTTTTCAGCGCAATCCGTTCCGCCCACCGCAGGTGCTCACTTCAACTTCCGGATATAATAAACCGGATACCCCAACAGAAACAAATTCGGAATCCACCAGCTCATATCGAAGTCCTGGTGAAATACCCAGAATGAAATGACCATCAGTCCGGAGCACAGGGTGAGGTAGAGCGAACTGATTGCAAAGAATGACCACGACGCCGACTGTTTTTGGTACAACCAGATGCTGTTCAATCCGGAAAAAGAGATCAACATGTCAATCGGAAAGAACGACCAGTTCCAGTCTACGAGGATTGGGTTGGTGTAGTCCTTATAAAGCCATTCCGGTGGCAGGAGATGGAAATAAGTGATGCTCCAATAAAGAATAAAGCTAATGTCAACGAGGAAGAAGAGCGCGAACAGATTTTTGGGTGCTGACTTCACGTATTCAAAAGTATGGAATCAGATTTTCAATAGCTTTTGGGCAGACCGCAAAAAGAAAGGCAGTCACAACCCAATGTAACTGCCTCATTCTGATGCTCTTCCTCTTGGACTTGAACCAAGGACCCTCTGATTAACAGTCAGATGCTCTAACCAGCTGAGCTAAGGAAGATTCTGTACTAAAACCCAAATTTACCGCTTTCGCCTTGATTTTGGGAGTGCAATAATAATGGATTGAGTAGAAAATCTCCAAAAACAATGGATGATTTCCTTCAGGGCACAAATTTCAGCCCTTTCCAGTAGGATTTAACCTTTTCAGGGGAGCCAGAATTCCAGTTAGTCGATCCCCGGCAATCATCTTTTCCAGCAGGGACCGGCTTTTTTGTTTCTTGAGAAAGCGCTCAATTCTCACGGCAGTACTTCTGTCCGGCCCACATTCGAAAGCAGCCTTTAGTACCCACGGTTGATACTTCCTCGTGAACGTTATTTTATCTCGATCACTATTGTGTTGTTGGATTCGTGAAGTGAGGTCTGAAGTATAACCCAGATAATACTTGTCAGCGCGATGTGAATAAAGTATGTATATGAAGTACATACCAAAATTCAAAAGATAAATGGAAAGGGACTTGAACCAGGAACCTCTGATTAATCCCGCAAGTGCGGGACTCTAACCAGCTGAGCTAAGGAAGATTCTATACTAAAAACCCAAATTTACGGCTTTCGCTTTGATTTTGGGAGTGCAATAATAATAATGGATTGAATAGAAAATCTCCAAAAACAATTAACGAATTCCTGATAAGCACAAATTTCAGCCCTTTCCAGTAGGATTTAACCTTTTCAGGGGAGCCAGAATTCCAGTTAGTTGATCCCCGGCAACCATCTTCTCCAGCAGGGACCGGCTTTTTTGTTTCTTGAGAAAGCGCTCAATTCTCACGGCAGCGCTTCTGTCCGGCCCGCATTCAAAAGCAGCCTTTAGTACCCACGGTTGATACTTCCTCGTGAACGTTATTTTGTCTCCATCACTATTGTGTTGTTGGATTCGTGAAGTGAGGTCTGAAGTATAACCCAGGTAATACTTGTCAGCGCGATGTGAATAAAGTATGTATATGAAGTACATACCAAAATTCAAAAGATAAGTGGAGAGGGACTTGAACCAGGAACCTCTGATTAATCCCGCAAGTGCGGGACTCTAACCAGCTGAGCTAAGGAAGATTCTATACTAGAAAAACTCCAAATTTACGGCTTTCGCTTTGATTTTGGGAGTGCAATAATAATAATGGATTGAATAGAAAATCTCCAAAAACAATTAACGAATTCCTGATAAGCACAAATTTCAGCCCTTTCCAGTAGGATTTAACCTTTTCAGGGGAGCCAGAATTCCAGTTAGTTGATCCCCGGCAACCATCTTCTCCAGCAGGGACCGGCTTTTTTGTTTCCTTGAGAAAGCGCTCAATTCTCACGGCAGCGCTGTCCACCGCATTCAAAAGCAGCCTTTAGTACCCACGGTTGATACTTCCTCGTGAACGTTATTTTGTCTCCATCACTATTGTGTTGTTGGATTCGTGAAGTGAGGTCTGAAGTATAACCCAGGTAATACTTGTCAGCGCGATGTGAATAAAGTATGTATATGAAGTACATACCAAAATTCAAAAGATAAGTGGAAAGGGACTTGAACCAGGAACCTCTGATTAATCCCGCAAGTGCGGGACTCTAACCAGCTGAGCTAAGGATTGGATTGGGTAGAAATTTTTTCAATAATAAATTCCTTTTTCCACTCACCCCATTCCCGGACTCACAGGCCGCATGAGCGAGGCAATTTTGACTGAAATGCAGGCTTGCCATATCCCTCTACTATTAAAATGGACTGGCTCTGCAGTTTATAGTGAAATTGCTCCACCTTCAGGCAATTCTTCGAATGGTATGGCATTCAAAGACTGCTATGAGTATATGGTTGATAGGTCCTTGAAATTTCTTTTTCAAGTCTTGACCTGAAGAAAAATTAATATGGTACACCCGAAAGTTGCATTATTGCAATGATAAGTTACACCGAAAAAATTCCCCCAAATAGAATCATCGATTGAATAGGTTAGCTCTGGCTATTGAACGTCGCGATAATTACATTCACCCCGGATAGTCTCAAACGCTTACTTCCCAAATAGTAACGGCCCTTATCTACACCATTAGTAGTAACGAATGAATATATGCTGATCAATAATTCAAGAGTTATTCTCATTGCATTGTGTGTTATGACTGGCTTGTCCGCATTCGGACAAACGTCATCGATTACAGGGACTGTAGTTGATGCTCAATCAGGTGCACCACTGTTGTATGCCAACGTGTTCATCAACCATACTACCATCGGCACGACCACCAATGAACAAGGTGCCTTCCTGATCAGGAATCTGGAGAGGGGTGCCGTGGTGGAACTGGTCGTATCATTTGTCGGGTATGAGTCGTACCAAGCGAGGGTTGCCATACAAGCAGATCAAACTTCACTGGACACCATTCGCCTCAGGCCGGACGAAAAAATACTTGGGGCTGTAGAAGTGGCCGGCACTCGCGATAAGCAATGGGAGAAGAACCTGAGGAAATTTAAGGACGTGTTTTTGGGCGACGACGCGCCATCTGCGGAATGCATCATTACCAACCCTTGGGTCATTGACTTTGGTACCTCATCAGGGAAAATGAAATTCACGGCCACCGCACGTGAGCCGATCGAGGTTGTCAACCGATATCTGGGCTATAAGTTGATGTTTTACCTCACCCGGTTCCAATCCGGTCAAACAAGTTATCTGATAACCGGGAATGTCAGGTTCGATGAATTAACACCAGCGTCGACATCGGAAAAGGACAAATGGCAACAGAATCGGGAAAGAAACTACGCCCATTCCAAACAACACTTGTTCAAGGCTATGCTGGACCATCGCATACACGGTGAGGGATTCAATATATACCGTGAACTGGAAGACACAGACATGAACAAAACGCGTTCTCCGTTTTTTGAAGATGTTCTGGGCACGGAGGTGACGGCGTATGACACAGCACAATTGGTGTCCTTATCTAAGGACGGTAGTTTGTACAAACTAAGTATCCCCACCCGTATGGAGGTTCATTACCGTGGTGAAAAACCCAAACTCCGCACGTATCGGGACGTATTCTGGCCGGTAAGCTGGATTACAGTAACGGGTGGAGCTGTGTGGGTGAATCGAAACGGAGTGGAGTTGAATCCGGAAGCTGTGAGCGTCTCCGGTGCCATGAGCGAGGAAAGGATACCACACCTGTTGCCCATGAACTACCTCCCAATGGGTGCACCTGCCGTGGTCAGTGACTCCGCTGACGCCTATCAGCAGTTGTACGAAAAAATCTATGTCCATACCGACCGGCCGTACTATTTTTCCGGTGAAACGATCTGGCTCAAGGGTTACATCAACTATGCCTCGCCGTTGTTGCGCGACTCATTAAGTCAGACTGTGTATGTTGATGTGGTAAGGGAGACCGATGACAGACAGATCGCATCCCGAACCTATCGTATCGACAGTGGCAGGTTTCAAGGAAACATACCCTTGGCAGATCAGCTGGCGCCTGCGCGTTATGTGCTGCGGGCCTACACAAGTCTTGGTCGCAATTTTGGTGATGCGAATTTGTTTCAAAAACCAATTTATGTGCTTGCGCTGACTGACCGGGTTCGCTATGTGGCACCGGAAGCCAATACAGGAGAAGGGCAGGTGGTGTTGAGTACGGATAAGTCAAGCTATAATCCCCGGGAGAAAATTACCATCGAAGTTTCCTTGCCTGAAGGAGATGAATCATTCGCGGCTGATTTATCGATGGCCGTCACCGACTCACTTCAAGTGCTCCCAATACAAACATCACCGGATATCCATGATGTGCTGCCGATAGCGAAGTCGGGTATACCCCTGTTTCAGCGGGAATTCAGGTATCCGCTGGAAACAGGCATAAGATTCAGGGGCCGCTATACAGGAACAGGGAATAAGTCGCAGTCGGAACTGATGCATGTATTCCAATTGCAGCCAAAGAAGTTTTCTATGGCATGGTCGGATGAACAAGGTGTGTTTACGGTAAGCGGTCTTGCCTTCTATGACTCTGCCGCATTCCTGATAAAGCCGGCAAATGCGAAGACAGCCCTGGCGGGAAGGGTGCAACTCTTGCCAGTGGATTCTCCCGTCGTAGTGCCCCTTGAAAACAGGTTCACTATTCAGCGGGAGGAAACAAATTCGCCGAGAAGGATTTGGGCAGATTCCATCAGGCCATCCAAAATGTTAAATGAAGTGTCCGTTATGGCGAAGAAGTTGCGGAAAGAGGATGAACCTGAGTTTCGTTTACGCCGGCCTTTTGGCGCTCCGGGATATGTTGTACAGGGCAAGAACCTCAATACAGCGATGGGCAATTTGCTGTTGGCACTACCTGGCAAGTTTCCCGGATTGATTGTGCGAATAGCAGATAATGCAGGTCCGGATGGTACTAACGGAAATGGACCCCACTATGTTGTTTATACCCTGAGAAGCGCTACTAGTTCCATTAATTTCCCTCCGGAAGTAACCGTGATGGTCAACGATCAGTTCGTTGGAGGCACCCCTGAGCAGATCCTGAGTACGATTAATCCCGATCAGGTCGAGTCGGTTGAGTTGAAAACCGGAATCAATGTAATGTACGGATCCCAGGCCGCTGGGGGTATTTTGTCAGTCTATTTGAAAGATGGTACAGAAGCCACCACTCCCTCGCGGGATTCTGTTCGAAACGTGATTCGTGTACCGGGATATTCCAGACCGGCCGTGTTTACTTCACCGTCTTATGATCAGAACCCAAAGAACAACCTGCGTTCCGATTTCAGGTCGTTGATTTATTGGAACCCATCGGTAAGGATCACCAGGAACAAAAGAGCCAGGGTTTCATTTTATGCAACCGACTTCTCGGGAAGATACACGGTGGTCGTAGAAGGCGTAAACTCCACCGGGCAGCCCGTGAGCAAACGATTGTCAATTGTGGTGAAGTAGGAGGTTCACTTGCTCCTAAATTTTATTTGCACCCAAGGTGCCTCCGTGCCCTCCGTGACTGGGTGGTTCATTGTATTTATTTCTTCTAAACAAAAGAGCCGCCCATCAGGCAGCTCTCTTATATACTCAAAATGACTGGTTGGATCAGAACGCAAACCCGAACGCCATCCCGGCCCGAAGTCCGAAGCCATTAAGGGTGCTTGGTACATCAAATGTACTGCCGCCACTGGTGACTTTAACCGAACCGGATGAATAGCTCGGTCCGATAAACAGGTCAAGAACTACCTTGTCTTTAAACAACCACTGTTTGCCGAGGATTAAGCCGCCGCCGAAGGTGCTCAGGGTTCCTTTGCTGCCGGTATCGGAGAGGTTGAAACTCTGGTACCGTACAAATGGTGCTACATAAACTCCTTGCGGTGCTTCGGTATCTCCCAGGTACATGCGGTATTCGGGCGTGATTCCGAAACCACTGAAGTCAGTTCCTGAGGTAGAGTAACCCGTGTAGAAGAATCCCAGTTGGAAGCTGGCGTCCGCCTTGACTTTCGCTTCGTACTGTACGTTAAAGGTTTTTACAATCGGACTCAGGATGTTGATTTTGATCGTGTTCTTTTTTTGTGCCTGGGCACTGATGGTTCCGATCAGCAGGAGGCATACGATAAGCAGTTTGTTGGTGTGGCGCATAGGCTCGTTTGTTTTGTTATAGCCTGAAGATAGCAACAATTCTGCCAGAATCAGGGTTGGTTCCCGCTGAACCCGCAAAGAAGACGCAGAATCCGCAGTGATAGTTTCAATGATTTCAGCGCGTTGCGGTACTTCCGGGCAACATCAGCGGCAGCAGGTATTTCCAACCTGTTTGATGTCCTCTTGCGCTTTGCTCACCAGAAATACCTGGACATTCCGGAACAAAACTGAATCACTTTCCTCATTGGATATAAGTAAAACGGTACTATATTAGAAATAATACCATTGTGCGTGATGAAAACGGCTGTCTACCTGCTCTTCGCAAGTTTACTTGTTTTTTCTACTTGCTCCAGAGCTCAGCCCCCACAAAAGAAGATCGCGTTGGTAATTGGAGTTCAGAACTACACAGCTTTACCTCCGCTGCGTAATTCCTTGAATGATGCTTCGATGATGTCTGCATCGCTGAAGAACAAAGGCTTTGTTGTGGAGACGCTTTATGACCCAAAAACCAAGAAGGAGTTACGGGACGCGATTACTCGCTACTATAATGTTATGCGTGAACAGACTGGTGCGGTTGGGATTATCTTTTATGCTGGACATGGAATGCAGTACGACGGAGAAAATTATATCATTCCGGCATCTACTGTCCTTCAAAGTCCGGGAGACCTCGACGAACACTGCGTCAAGATGAACACCATCATGGCTGTGCTGAAATCTTCCAGCAAATCCCTTAACATCCTCCTGCTGGATGCCTGTCGTTCACTGCCGAGCTTCACGCGTGCCACTGAACAAGGTCTTACACGAATGGAAGCGCCTCAAGGCACAATTATCGTTTATGCCACGCAACCTGGCAAAGTGGCATCGGATGGAACAGACAAGAACGGATTGTTTACGTCTCGTTTCCTGCGAGCCATGAATATGCCAAATCTGAATATTACCGATGTGCTTAAAAAAGTTAAGCAGGATGTTTACGGGGATTCGAAAGAATCGCAGCTCCCCAGTGTGGAGGACAACTCTCTGGGCGGTGATTTTTACTTTACCCCCGTGCAAGGAGACAATGTTGTTGAAGTATCATCATCAGTGGCTGATCCGGTCAATGATGAGAGTTTGCTGAAGGACGATTTCGGGTATGGCAAAGGGGTGACAGGGAAGTTGTCGGTTGGCAACCAGGAATGGATGGCCATGAATTTGAATGTGGGCGTATTCTCTGACGGATCGGCCATTCAGGAAGCTAAGACTCCGGAAGCTTGGAAGGAAGCTCATCGTATGAACCGTGCTGCCTGGAGTTATTATAACAATGATGCTTCCCTGGGTGTGCAGTATGGTAAACTCTATAACTGGTATGCGGTAATGGATTCCCGCGGATTGTGCCCGTCCGGATGGCATGTGCCTTCGGATGAAGAATGGACAATTTTCACCGAGACATTGGGCATAAATGGTGGAAGGCAGCTTAAAGCAATCAGCTTGTGGAACCAGAACGGACAGGGAGATGATACCCACGGGTTTAAAGCCTTGCCGGCAGGCTATCGCAGCTATGATGGATTATTTTACGCGATTGGCAGCGAGACCTCGTGGTGGACAGCCACATCGAGCAGCTCCAATTCTGCCTGGAGCCGAAATGTTCGATCACGCAGTGCCGAGGTTGTAAGGGGTAGCTTTGACAAGGAGAATGGATATTCAGTTCGATGTATAAAGAATTGATTCAAAATATATCTCAATCATATTCACCAACTTAACCCAATTATCCTATGAAAATTTCAGTTCTATCCATGCTGCTTTTGATTTGCCGCGTGGGTGCGTCTCAGGATATTCCAGATCCTGAGTTTGCCGGGAGACCTTATTTCCTCAAGGACAATGGTCTGGTCAGTTTTGAGCGGACTGACGGATCTCAGGAAGCAAAGACTAGTATGAAGGGAATGGACACCTACTATGCCGCAATGGGTGACAAATCTGATACGCGTTTTCCTTCCGGGACACCACCCAAAATCATTATCAAGGTGGACAATGGTGTGGACCCGGCAGAAATGTTTTCGATTGTGCGCGGTGAACAAGGAAAGGCTAAGAGATCCTTTTTGTTGAGGAAGTATGACCGGAAGATGCGCGCTCTGGATGTCGGGAATGTGTTAATCAAGGCATCCTACAAAAAGATCAGGGACAACGTTTATGAGATTGTATTTGATACTACGCTCACAGCTGGGGAGTATGCGCTCATTCCATCGACCGAATCGAATCTTAAGATCAAAATGTCTTGTTTTGGCGTGGATTAATGGTTCTTGTAATGGCCGCTAAGGAGACGCAAAACATGGCAAGGTTTTATTCAGAAACTTAGCGTTGTCTGCGTCTTCTCTGCACCATTAGCGGGAACTGTATTTCTTCTCTACGTAATCACAGGATTATAGGTACGAGCACGCTATTTCTCTCGGCAATGACTGGAAGTGCCTCATCAAACGCTTGTGCATTGTTGGGATATATAAAAATGGCCGGTGAAGAACACCGGTCATGACTTAACGAAGAACTCCATTCATAACTTTCCGCGCCGTCTGCGTCTTCTTCGCGGCCTCTGCGGGAACCTCTAATCATTATCTTTAACGCCATGAACCTGCTCTTCATCTGCAGCCGCAATGGAAGTTTGTCATTAAACGCCACAAAAAGCAGTAGTGTATGGTTTGGATATTATAAGAATGGCCGGGAAGAACTCCGGCCATAACTGCTGATAATGTGACTGCTTGAGCCACTACATACTATCCACCTCTTACCACTTACTACTTACTTCTCACCACCCACCACTATTCCTTCTCGAGGAACGGATACCGATAATCCCTCGGCGTAACGAACGTCTCCTTAATAGTGCGCATCGATACCCAACGCATCAGGTTTACTTTTGCTCCCGCCTTGTCGTTGGTGCCTGATCCGCGGGCTCCGCCAAATGGCTGCTGTCCGACGACTGCACCGGTTGGCTTATCGTTGATGTAGAAGTTCCCGGCGGAGTTCACCAGCTTCTTCGTGGCCAGCTCGATGGCATACCGGTCTTTCGCCAGGATGGAACCGGTCAATGCATAGGGCGAGGTCTGGTCCACCAACTCGAGGGTCTGCTCGAAGTTCTCTTCATGGTAAACATAAATGGTGATCACAGGTCCGAAGATCTCCTCGCACATCGTTACCGAAGAGGGATCCTTGGTGAGGATCACAGTAGGTTCAATGAAATAGCCTTTCGACTTGTCGTACTTGCCACCGGCGATGATCTCATTCAACGGATTCTTTTTCGCCAGTTCAATATAGTTGGTGATGGAGGTGAAAGCCTTCTCATCGATCACGGCATTGATAAAGTTGCCGAAGTCTTCGGTGCCGCCCATCTTGAAGCTCTTGAGGTCCTCAATGAGATACTTCTTCACCTCGTCCCAGATGTTGGAGGGAATATAGGCGCGTGAGGCTGCCGAGCACTTCTGTCCCTGGAACTCGAATGCGCCGCGTGAGATGGCCGTTGATACTTCTTTAGGATGAGCACTCTTGTGTGCGATGATAAAGTCTTTGCCTCCGGTCTCGCCCACAATGCGGGGATAGGATTTGTACTTGTGGATGTTCTCTCCGATGGTCTTCCACATGCCCTGGAATACACCGGTGCTGCCTGTGAACTGGATGCCCGCAAAGTCGCGGTGGTTGAAGATTACATCACCGGCATTGGGACCGCTTACATAGACCAGGTTGATGACGCCGTCGGGTAATCCGGCTTCGCGCAATATCTGCATGAACACACTGGCGGAGTACACTTGCGTGTTGGCTGGTTTCCATACTACTGTGTTTCCCATCATGGCCATGCTCGTTGGCAGGTTGCCTCCGATGGCCGTGAAGTTGAAGGGAGTGAGTGCGAAAAGAAAACCTTCCAGTGGACGGTATTCAATACGGTTCCACACGCCAGGTCCGGACTCCGGTTGCTCGTGGTAGATCTCGCCCATAAAGTGTACGTTGAATCGCAGGAAGTCGATGAGTTCGCATGCAGAGTCGATCTCTGCCTGGAATGCGTTCTTGGATTGGCCAAGCATGGTGGCGGCGTTCATCTTATAGCGCCACGGACCTGCGAGCAGTTCGGCGGCCTTGAGGAAGATGCTCGCGCGCTGTTCCCATTCCATCGCTGCCCAGGCTTCTTTGGCACCAAGTGCAGCGTTGATGGCTTGTTCTACATGGCCCTTGTCACCTTCGTGAAAATGGCCGAGGATATGTTGGTGGTCGTGAGGAGGACTTATGGCTTTCTTTTTTCCGGAGCGCACTTCTTCGCCGCCGATATACATGGGGATATCGAGCGTCGTGCTTCTGGCTTCTTCGATGGCTTTCTTCAGGGCTGCACGTTCTTTGGTGCCGGGGGCGTAGCTGAGGACGGGTTCGTTCTTGGGTACGGGTATGCTATAGAATCCTTTTGACATGGCAGTAGTATTAAGAGCGACAAAAGTACTAAAAAACACACCATCCCTGGGTGCGCAAGATCACCCTCAAAGAATGCTGGTGAGGTGCTTGAGGTCGTTGATTTCGTAGGTCACCGATTCCTGGTGCGGACTGTTGTGCGGGTTAAAGTATACCGTATCGAGGCCGGCCATGCGCGCGCCGGCGATGTCCGTTTGCAGGTTGTCGCCGATCATCAGGCTTTGGACAGGGGTGAAGCCCATTTCTGCCAGGGTGAAATCAAAGATCCGCCGCTCGGGCTTTTTGGCGCCTGCCCGTTGCGAAGTGACGATCCGCTGGAAGTAATGGTGGATGCCGGAAGCATGCATCTTGTTGGCCTGCAGTTCGTCGAAGCCATTGGTGACGATGGCCATGGGATAGCGGCCCTGGAGGTAATTCAAAACCTCGATGGTGTTAGGCAGCAGGTTTTTCTTTTTGGGAAGTTCGTCGAGGAAGGCGGCCGAGAACGTAAGTGAGAATGGGTAGTCGTCGAGACCGGCTTCGTTGAGAACTTTGTAAAAGCGTTGCATCCTTATTTCGTCGGTGCCGATCAGGTTTTGGTCGTGCAGTTGCCAGAGTTTGGTATTGACCCGCACGAAGACTTCGTAGAAGTAGTCGAAGCCCGAGATGCCGCGGTCGCTAAGGCGAAAGTGGTCGAAGAGTTCGCGGAGTGTTTCTTTGGAATTGAGGTCGAAGTCCCAGAGCGTATGGTCGAGATCGAAGAGGATGCACTGATAGGTTTTCATGAGCGGGTTCGTCATTTCGCTTGCGAGGTCGGCTGGCCAAGCGGACGAATCTTGTGTTTGTTGAGGGCGAGTTCGCGGTTGGTGAAGAGCGTTTGAAAAATCTGTTGATCGTGTTGCAGGGCCTGATCGCGGCGAATAAAGTCCAGCATTTGTTTGAGAATGTCGGCGACCTCTTCCTTGATCTGGTAGAACACCCACTGGTTGATTTTGCGGGTAGAAAGGATGCCTGAGTTTTTGAGGTAGATGAGGTGGCGCGATGTTTTTGCCTGGGTGAAATCGAGGATGCGTTCGAGGTCGGAGATGCACATCTCGCCGTTGGTCATAATGAGGTGGAGGATGCGCAGGCGGGAGGTGTCGGAGCAGGCGAGGAAGATTTGGGCGCCCAGGTCGATGTTAAAATGTTTTAGCCTCACGATGCAAAATACCAAAAAACCGGCGTTCTATGACCGGTTAGGTGATTCGTAGCCTTCTGTTTACCTTTGGCCGTTCTGTTTTTATGGGAAACCTGAAGTTCATTTGGTTGGTGTTGGTAGTTGCCGGGTTAGGGCTCATGACCTTCAGTGGGCACGCGCAGAGCAAGCGTCGCATCATACAGTTATCGGGTATTGTATTGGGTGAAGACAGCGTGAGCGGTCTGCCCGGAGCACACGTGTATGTTCCGCTGGCGGGCCGGGGCACAAGCACGCAGCCCAACGGATTTTTCTCCATGGCGGTGATGGAAGGCGACAGTGTGGTGATCAGTTCGGTGGGGTATGTTCGTCGTCACTATATCGTCCCACGCGGAGCCTCGGATTTCACGACAATTATTATTGAAATGGTAACGGACAATACCTTTTTGAAGGAGGTGACCATTTTACCATTCCCCACAGAAGAAGTCTTCAAGCAGGCCGTGCTGGCGCTGAATGTGCCGATGGATGACAATGGCATCGACAAGCGGAACCTGAATGCCGAGTTGATGGCGTTGATGATGAAGACCACGCCCATGGATGGGGCGTTGAATTACCGGTATTACATGGATCAATATACCAATTCCATCAATGACCGCAGTGTTGTGCGGACCAATCCCTTCCTCAACCCGTTCAATTGGGCGAGGTTCTATAGGGATTTGCGGGGGAAAAAGAAGAAATAACGCCTTTGGGGACTTCGGGAGGATTTTGCTAATATTGCACCCTATTTTACGGGGTGTAGCGCAGCCCGGTTAGCGCATCACGTTAGGGACGTGGAGGTCGGATGTTCGAATCATCTCACCCCGACAGCTTGACAATCAAGCGTCAGCAAAACCCTCTATACATTATGTGTGGAGGGTTTTTCATTTTCCAAACTCTCCGAAAAATGCACATACACCCATCGCTGTGGTGAACTATTCGGTGACCTGCGTTAGAGGCTCCTAGAGGTCACCAGAGGGGTTGCAAGTGAGTGGTTATCAGTAATTTGTATTGACTCGATTTGGTGGTTTTTGTGTGAAGGATTCACAGTTCTTAAACAAACAAGGTGAACCAAAAACAATTAAAGCCATGCAAACAACATTCAGCACAACATTCATCCTGCGTACAGCGAAGACACGGGATGGAGTAACGCCAATCTACTGCCGTATAACGGTAGATGGCAATCGTTCAGAGTTTTCAATTAAGAGAAGCGTCGCCGAGAAGAATTGGGATGCTGGTAAGGTTAAGGGAAACAGCGAAGACGCACGTTCTCTTAATAGCTACCTGAAGCAAGTGGAGGCCAAGGTTTTCGAACATTACCGCGATCAACTTGCCGATGACAAATTAATAACCGCGGACGGATTGAAAAATGCCTACCTGGGAATCAAGGCAGATCAGTATTCTCTGATTCATCTCATAGAGTACCACAATACACATCTTAAGGACACTCTTGAATGGGGCACTCTCAAGAACTATATGACAACTCAAAAGTATGTCAAGGAGTTTTTGAAGGGTCATGTAAGGACTTCGGATATTCTATTGAATCACCTTTCCTACAAATTCCTCGCTGACTTTGAATTTTTCCTCAGATCATACAAACCGGTAGATCATCATAGTCCGATGGGAAACAATACGGTGATGAAGCACATTGAGCGGCTTCGGAAAATGATCAATGTCGCCATTAAGAATGAATGGTTAGAACGTGATCCCTTTGTAAAGTTTCAAGCCAAGTTTATAAGAAATGATCGCGAATTTCTGAGCCAGGAAGACCTGGAGAAGATCGAACAAAGAGAATTTAAAGTGTTGCGATTACAATGGGCGAAGGACTTATTCGTCTTCAGTTGCTATACGGGGCTTGCCTATTGCGATTTGATGAGATTAACACCACAAAATCTCTCGTTAGGTATTGATGGCGATTACTGGATAATGACCTCACGAAAGAAAACAAATCAACCCGTTCGCGTTCCATTACTTCCCAAGGCTCATGAACTCGTGGAGAAATATAAGAACCATCCGAGAGCTTTAGCAACCGGGACAATGTTTCCCAGCCTGTCAAACCAAAAGGTTAACGCGTATCTAAAAGAGATTGCCGACT
>JBGAMI010000065.1:0-16706 GCA_044223085.1 Cyclobacteriaceae bacterium | reverse complement strand
TGTTGATGGCAAGAGAATTGTTCAGCGCTTTGCATTCCTCAACCAATTCAGCGAATTGTTTCAGAACTTCCTCAAGGATGATCGCCTGAAATCACTCTTCGAACTGGTGGGCATGCCTGACTCCCGCGTGGGTGAAGTAGAAAAGGACGGGCTGGTTTTTAACCACTATGTAAACTCTTCCGAGAGCAATTTCAGTCAATTGGGGTGGCATACAGACGCTTTGCGCGACATCTTTTACGGCAATAAGATTATGCCCATGCTCAATGTGGGCCTGCACCTGGACTATTCCTCTACTGACAACGGCGGCTTGAGGATACTTCCAGGCACGCACAACAAAGGCATTCGTACCCTCCTGTTCAAGAAGGTTTATTTTCTGAGCAACAAGCCCGATAAGAAAGAACTTGGACTCAACGTGGAGCCCGGCGACCTGACCGTTCACGATGGACGCCTATGGCACCGGGTGGCGCAATCGCCTCACATTGGTGAGAAGAGTCGCCGCCGGGTCATGTACGTGCCCATCATTACAGGAAAATATCAGCCGCGTACGGAAGAAAGCAAGCCGCTGTTTTATCAGCGACTGATGGCGATCACCAACAAGTAAGACGATGGCATTCGCGCTCATTACAGGCGCCAGCGGGGGCATCGGTTGGTCGATTGCCAAAGAACTTGCTTCCCGCAAACACAACCTGCTACTTGTCGCACGCAGTGGCAGCACGCTGAACAAGCATGTGGATGAACTAAAGTCCGGCTATGGTATTCAGGCTGACTTTCTTGCCTTGGACCTGTCGACCACCAACGCCGCCATTCAGGTGAAGCAATGGCTGGACTCTAAAGGATATACCATTGACATCCTGATCAACAACGCCGGATATGGTTCATGGGGAACTGTGGCCACCCTGGATCGTGAACAATTGAATAACATGATGCAATTGAACATGATCACCCTGGCTGATTTGTGCAAGGTGTTATTACCGTACCTTCAACAACAGCCGCGATCATACATCATGAATGTAGGGAGTACCGCCGCGTATCAGGCTGTACCCACACTGGCGAGTTACGCCGCAACTAAGGCATTTGTATTGCTGTTCAGTCGGGGCTTGCGTCTCGAATTACTGGGCTCAGGAACCACGGTTTCGTGCCTTAGTCCGGGAGCCACATCCACCGGCTTTATTGACCGGGCCAACATGGGCGTACTTAAAGAACGCTCTGAAAAATTCAGTATGCCCGCGGATGCCGTCGCCCGAATTGGAGTGAATGGAATGTTCGCCGGAAAGGCAGAAATCATTCCCGGCTTCGTAAACTGGATTTCGGTAATGCTTGTTGGCCTACTTCCTAAAGCCCTCCCGGAGAAGATTGCAACCAATCTGTATAAGACTGATTAATAGTCAGTTATTAGGACTATTTCGTTTTAAGGTTAAAGGTAATCTTACCCTTTGACCTCGAGGGAACCACGCCACCAGAAGTTCGAATCAGGCTATTTCTTCTGATCACATCTTTCAGAATTCGTTCAGTTTTGAGGCTAAGTCCACGATCGCTTGTAACAATAGAAATAATATCCCCATTTTCATCACATTCGATATCAAAAGTTATTTTCCCACTATCAGTATCTGTCAATTCCGGAATCTTTGGTTCCTCCGCCCAAGTCCAGCCAGACATGGAGAGACCAAATCCGTCACCGCCACCGCCACCACCCGGTGTACCGTACAATGCCTGGGCGTCCAGGGTACCTTGCGGATTACCCTTGTCCCCTGTTTTATTGACATCATCACCCTGAGAGCCCTCTTTGCCCTTACGGGAATTATCCGTCGTTTCTGTAGTCTTGTTGTCGTTCTTGTACTCGACAACCACCTTTTCTTCTTTCGGTTTCACCTCAGTCTTCTTGGTGACCTTCGTATTGTTTTTTACTACCTTCTTCTCTTCTTTTATTGAAACCGTATTGTCGTCTTGTGTCGGTGTGGGGTCAACCGTCTTTTCAGGAACGATCTCATTCGTTTCGGGTTGGGCTTCCTCAGATGGTGAAGCATTTTCCTGCGTCGGCTCTTTGGCAGGATCCTCGGTGTCGCTGCCCACATTCTCTTCAGGCCGAATTTCGCCGCTTCCTTCAGTGTCCAAACCAAAATTCAACTCGATGCCATATTCCGGATTGGGAGGATTGGGTGCCCGCCAGGCTACCAGAAAGAACAACGCCAGAAATAATCCGGCATGGATACCCAGTGAAGTGAGCACGCCAATTCTGCGGTTACGGGCTTCGTGCTGATCCATACTACTTGGGCTTGGTGGCAATGGTCACTTTGGCTTTCAGGGCAGTAGCAATGCCTGCCACAAAAACCAGCTCTTCTGTGGGAACGCTCTTGTCAATGTGCAGCACCACTACACCATTGGCCGGCGACAGGGTTCGCTTAAGCTCAGCTTCCAGGGTGTTCTTGGTCACCCGCCTGTCATTAACAAAGTAAATCAGGTCACGGGTCACCGTAACCGATGCTTTTTGCACTTCAATATTGCCTGCCTGGCTGGACGGGAGATTCACGGGCAACCCGGAGGGTGTGACAAAAGATGAGGTGAGCATGAAGAAGATCAGCAAAAGAAAAATCAGGTCCGTCATGGATGCCATGCTGAACGCTGCTTCTACCTTATTTCTGGTTTGCAGATTCATACCTATCGGGGCTCCTGAAGCAAGTCAATAAATTCGATGGATGAGTACTCCATCTTATGGACCACCTTAGATACCCGGGTAACCAGGTAGTTGTATGCCAGGTAAGCAATGATGCCCACAATTAACCCGGCAACGGTGGTGATCATGGCGGTATAAATACCTGAAGACAGCAATTTGGGACTCACGGAACCTTCCTCCTGGGCAATGGAGATAAAAGCTTCCACCATCCCGATCACGGTACCCAGAAACCCCATCATGGGAGCTGCGCCTGACACGGTGGCGAGTACAGAGAGGTTCTTTTCCAGCTTGAATAGCTCCAGTTTAGCTACGTTTTCAATAGAGGCCTCAATGGTCTTCAGTGGACTACCAATGCGAGCGATACCCTTTTCAATCATGCGGCTGATGGGACTATCGAATTGGCTGCAGAGGAGTTTAGCTCCATTGATGTCGCCGCGCAGCACCAGTTCCTTAATCCTGCCCATGAATGCCTCAGGACTCTGGTTGGCCTTATTAATCGTGAGGATGCGCTCCACGAAAATATAGATGGCAAAAAATGACGACAACACGATCGGTATCATCATGAAGCCGCCTTTGATGGCCAGGTCAATTACCGACAATGCCCCTTCGGCAGGCTGGGTTTGGTTCGTTACGATTTGTGCGAATAGCATAGTTTAAAAAATATCGTCTCGCAAAAAAAAACAAAAATCGCGCCAGGCGCCCGGTTTAATACCGGAGCACCCAGACGGTGTTTCCATAGTCACTCTTCGCAGCATCAGCGTTGGTTTGGGCCGAAGCAAATGAATCGTGATCAGCGATGGCCAACCGATAAAAGTTCTTGCCGCCAAACGGAGGGATAATCTTGGTACTAACACCCTTCTCACTCAGTTTTTTGGCATAATCCATCAGCAAATCGTCATCAATGTCGCTGGTGACAATAACGTAATAACGACGGGTGGGCGCGGTTAGTGTTTCAATGGTGCCAATTACAGGTTTGGCATTAGCCAATTCCTGCTGGCGGCGGCGTTCCTCTGCCTCCTGTTTTGCCCGGGCTTCCGCTTCCTCCTTCTGTTTTTTCTGCAGGGCTAGTTCTTTGGCCTGCTTTTCTTTGGCTAACCGTTCTGCTTCCGCGCGGGGGGCCCAAACGAAATTGTAAATCAGGTAACCTGCCGCGACCACCACGAGGATCACGGCTACAATCAGAATAGCCGGAGATTTTGACTTAGTCTCTTCCATACCATCTACACCATCCATGTCGGTGGAGCGGGTCTCAGTTTCATAAGAATGGCTTGGGGTTGGTTCCGGTGCAGCCACTGACTCTTGCGTATGAGTTTCAGATGCTTCTGCGGCCGGTTGATCGAGGGGCTTGTAGTCGAGATCAGGCAAACCGAAATTATCCGATGAATTGTCAACCGGGTCGTTGGTTCCTTCTTCGTTGGAATCCTTGCTGGCCATGGTTTGAGGGGTTAGTTGAGGTTATAGTTCTATCAAAATTAAGCGAAAAATAGGAATATTTACTACTTGATCACCGGTTAAAAGCTCCAACTCACGCCCAACAACACCTGCGTCCCCCGGCTATTATAACTCTGATACAAGGGATACTTATTTGACAACAAATTGTTTCCGTGAACAAAAGCAGATACCTGTTTAGAAAAGAAGTAACGTGCCTTCAAGCTCAAGTCCAGTGCGGCATCAAGGCTCTTAATGGTATTGGATCCGGGATCAAAAGTCTTCATCCCTCCCTGAGCAACGAGCCCAGCTTCCAGGATGATCTTGTCGTAAAGGTTATACCTGGCCTGAGAACTTACCCGATACGTGGGGCGGTGCCAGGCATCCAACAAAATGTCGGTGTCGTAATTGAAATAGTCAGCCCGCAACAGAAAGTAAAATGAGGACGGTGCGCCCACACTTATCTCGGCAAAGGGGTTCATCCGACGCGTATTATGGTCATACACCAGCATGAACTTATCAAACAAAATTCCCGCATCCACCCCTCCTGGATTAAGGTTGTCTCGTACAGTTTGATAAAAGTACAGATTCTTTATTGCTGCCATGGAAAAACCTGTATGTACGGATACCTGTCTTCCCAACTTACCATGCAGTCCCGCTTTAAATTCCAGCGATCGGTTGGTATTGGTAATAGGCAAATTGGAGTCAACCCAGGCATTTTCCTTCCGTACATCATTCAGTGAAACTTTGTCGATATCGCCAGTCACCCATCCATAGACCTGCAAGGAAGTTGTCAGGTTGTAAGCGACCTTCAGGTTGGGATACAGATGGAATGACTTAGATCCAGCGTAGGAGTCACTCTGAACAGCCACGTTAGCACCAGCTGTGATTTGTAAACCCTGGAGTGGCTCGAACTGATATGCTGGCTTCACCCTAAGCAATTGTCGGTCAGCATTGGTGATCATAGAGTCTTTGCGTGAAATGAAAAACAAATCACCATCAATTATCACACGTCTGTTATCAGAAATCCGGTAAGCACTTATCAAAGCAACCGAAGACTGCGACTCGCTTGTACGAAAGCGATCCTGCAGGAAGCCAAATGATCCAGTTAACTTGTAGTTGAAGTCGGCCGGCTTGGTGTTTTCGAGACCAATCTGCAATTGATAATTGGTCCAGGTCTGTCGCAAATAGTCGCGCTTGATATCCGCGGCAGGCTGATAACCGTAAAAATACATTCCCATCCAATCGGCTCCGGCTCGTCCAGACACGGTGACCGCGGACCCCATCCACTTTCCAAAAATCTCTCCCTGACCGGCGCTGCTCGCAGAATTCTTACCATCCACCGGTCCCGTGCCAAAACTCCGGTTCACCAGGTGTGCACTTAGAAATCTATTCCGATCACGCTTGGTGCTGATTGCGCCTTCTGCAAACAAGGAGCCGTAGTTACCAGCACCGGCGCTCAGATAATTCCCGTACAATGGCGCAATTTCTTCCTGAGAGAGCTTCAAGGGTCGTACCGTTGGTTTGTAGTCCGTTGTTGTAAATGTGAGGTTAGCCGGCTGGTAGGTAATCGCAGGTTGTATGGGCTCATAAGGTCGCTGGGGTACCTTTTCAAATCCGCGGTTAGCAACGGGGAGAACAATCTTGCGGTCCTTCACGATCTGAATTTCAACGTCCTTGATCTCTCCCTGGTCAGCTTTCTCCCACCCTTCCGCCTGCTGGGCCACGGATAGACTTGGCACAATACACCCGATCAGCATGACACAGCCTAAAAGCCAATTTCCTATTGGTGATTGTTTCTTCATTTGTTCCGGTCTGTAGAGTCTGGTTTCGCCTTGTTCTGAAGTTCGTCCTGCTCAATTTTTTTCAATTTCTCCCGGGCCAGGTCTTTCACATTCTGTGTGGGGAAATTATCTACAAGCGATTTTAAGGTCCCCTTGGCCTGGAATATCTCATTGGTGGCTACATAATTGTCAGCCAGCAAGAGGAAGGCTTTGCCCACCCACTCGGTATAGGTAGAGAATTCTGATTTTACCCCAAGCAATGTCTCATAGCATTGTTTATGTTCTTTGGTAAGATAAAATATCTCCCCGAGCAGGTACTTGGCCTCTGCGCCATATTCATCGTGGGCTGCATTAATGGTATTGATGAACTCATCTTTTGCTGTCTCATAGTCTCCTTTTGCCATGGCTGATTTGCCGAGGTATAACGAGGCTTTGTTTTGTGAACCCACATTCACGTTTGATTGGTTCAGCAGCTTCCGGGCATAGACATCTGCAGAATCATATTGTGCCAGCAGGTAGTAGGATTCCATCAGTCCATTCCAGGCAGTGTTTTGTTCCTTCTTGTTAGCCGCAATCAGCTGAAGGCGCTGGAATGATGCAACGGCTTTGTCGTAGTTGCCCAGTTTGAAAGTCAGTTCTGCCTGACGACCAACCGTCTTGTTAATGAACGCAAAAGTCGATTCGGATGAAATTTCATTGTATAACTCCATTGCTTTGGCATATTCCTTCAGGCGATAATAAGATTCTGCCTGATAGTAACGTGCCTCGGTCCGCCTGGGGCTTTCGGGATAATTCACAGCATACGCGCCAAGTTTATCAGCTGCTGAAGCGTATGATTGACTGAAATACAGATTTTTCGCAGCCTCAAATTCAACGACCTCAATCCCTGCGGCATCCGGATTGATCGCCTTGAACTGTGCGAGGTATTTGTCAAATTCACCATTGCGTTTGGCAAGGTTCAAGGCCTCTTGCAATGGAAGCAAAATATCTTGTGACGCCGGATGTGTAGGGTACTTTTCCAGCACCTCGATATAGTCATTGGCCGTCGCATCGTACTTCTTAAGGTTGTAGTTAGCGGCTGCCCTTCGCGTGTACGCATACGGCACCCAGCGCGAAGATTTCGCTGTAGTGATTAATGAGGTGAAGCGAGTGACCGCCCCTGCATAGTTACTCTGTTCAAAATCCAACTGACCCCGCTTAAACATGGCTTCTTCCGCATACCGTGAGCCTCGCGTAGCCGCAACAATGTCTAACTCTGAGGCCGCATCCGTATAGCGACCTTCCATGGTGTGGATGATACCTTGCTGCAAATGCACATAGTCTGCATCGAGGGTACCCAATTGAATTGCTTTGCGATAACTCAATAATGCCTCGCCATTTGCTTTTCGGGTGTAGTAGCAATCTCCCAGGCGTATGGCGGCATCCGGGAGACGCGAATCATTATTATTTTCAGCCTTACCCACAAACTCCTTAAAACTTGTCAATGCCTGCTCGTACTGTTGCTGGTTATACCGTGCGTAGCCAAGACCATACCGGATATCATTGCGCAGGGATGTGGCGGGCGAGACGCCGAGGGCACGTTCATAAAAACCAACAGCCTGCTCATATTTCTTCCCTATCGAATACGATTCACCGAGCCAATAGGCAGCCTCGGCTTCCAGCGATGGATCAACAGGTACTTCGAGTGATTTCTGCAGAAATTGAACAGCATTGACATAATCTTCCTTATTAAAAAAGTCGGTGCCTTTGAGGTACGTTGCTTTTTGGTAGGCCCTGTCCACAGCCGGCGATCTGCGCGGCAACGATTCAATGTATTCGATGGCCTTATTAAAATTGTTGGCATTGACATAAGCTTGTGACAACAGCTCACGGGTCTCCTGTTGATGGCCAGATTGGGGATAACGCTTGAGCAGTCCTTCAAGCTCTGCTATAGACTCGTCGGCACGACCCAACTCGTAGTTTACTTTGGCTGACAGGAACAGGCTCTCTTCAGCAATCCGGGCGTCGATGGTAGTGTTCTTAACGTTTTCAAACGCAGTAAGCGCCAGTGGCTTCTCTTTTCGCTGCAAATAGATGAGACCGATCAGGTAGGACGCATTGGTACCAATGGTGTCAAGGTCTGATGCCGAGGCTTTCAGGTATTGAAGGGCATGGTCGGTATCCTTTTGCCTGAATGCTGTTGAGCCAGCCCGGAACAACACCCCCCGGTCCGCCTTCCTCGCTTCATCGTCGAGGTAGTCGATATATAGTGGTAATGCCTTGCCGAAATCACTCTTGCGATAATGCGTCTCGGCGGCCAACAGAGAAATTTCGGCGGCGGATGAGATATCCTCTTTGCTCAGTACGGAAGCGGTATAGGACAACAACTGGTCGTAGGACTTCTGTTTATAAAAAACGTACGTGATCAAGACCGGAACAATAGTGGCGTATGACGGGTTGGCCTCGGCACGTTGCAAGTCAATCAGCGCATTGGCATAGTCTGACTGAGAAGATTCTATGAATCCGGCATAATAACTTGCCGCGGGCCCGTACTGACCACCCAAGCCCTTGATCGCATTAAACTGATCGAGTGCTTCCTTGAATTTCCGCATCGTAAACAAACTATACCCCCACCTGAAGTGACCGGTGTTTTGTTCTTCGCGGGACAGGGTTCGAAAGTCGACCTTGGCAAAGTAGGTGGAACTCCGGCTGTAGTTCTTCTCATAGTAATAAAAGGTGGCTAGCTCATAATTCGCGGCCACTGATTTGGGCGAAAGTGGATATTGGTCAATATAGGCCTCCATCATTCGCTCGCCATCCATATGGTACATGTGCACTGCACACAAAGCCTGATAGTATTGGGCGTCAGCTCTTCGAGAGGCAGCTCGGTCGGGATATGTCAGGTATTCGGTCAACAGTCTATAGGCGGCACCATAAGCACGGTGGGCCACCAGATCCAAGGCGTCGGTGTAACCTTTTTCAATAGTTTGGGAAGACACAGGTTCCTGACCCATTCCGGGCAACCGGCAAATCAGAAACAGGATAAGTACAATCGTACTTCTCGTCATTGTCATTTTCTCTCTGAACTAACAGAACCGGTTTTTATTGCCGGATTCAGTTTAAAAAATTAACTACGTGCAGTCTAAAAAATCGGGGTAGCACGAAATCAAAAATAAACATTCCTGTTGAAATTCCCATCCCGGAAACGCCAGAAGTGAGATTACACCCGTTCAACGGATCAACCGCACCACAAGTTCTTTGAGTATTTCTCCTTCGTCGGCGGTACCAGATTGTACACCCTTGAGTTTAAGGTCGGTTTCTCGCAGCAGCGAGATGTTTTCTGTTATCTTCTGCAAAGGATAATTTCTCAAAGCAATCATATAATCGCCTGCAGCAAACGGACTGATTCTTAAGGTACTAATCAACTCTTCCTTGGTCCTGCTGGACGTTGCCGCCGCGAGCAGAAGTTTGTTGTAAAAACTGTACAAAAAAGCAACCAGCATAATCAAGGGATTCTTCTTCGTATTGGAGGAAAAATACTCAGCAATGCGATAGGAACGATACAGATCAAGGTTAATTAAGGCCTTTTGCAACTCAAAAATGTTGTATTCCCGGCTCATCCCTACCTGTGACATCACAAATTCGGCTGTCAGTGTCTCTGCAGTTTTCCTGCCGATTAACATCTTATCCACCTCATTGGCCAGGCGGTTTAGGTCATTGCCGACTGCCTCACACAGCACCTGAATGCCTGCATCCTCCATAGCAAAGCCTTGAGCATGGATGTATTCACTTACAAACTCGGGTAGTTGGTTCTCATAAGGTTTCTTAAAGGTCGCTGACAAGGCAAGTTGTTCAGCCTTCTTGCCCAGTTCTTTGCGCTTATCAAGGGCTTTGTACTTGTGACATAACACCAATACTGTGGTCGGGTTTGGCTTAGCGAGGTAATCCAGCAACAACTTCTGGCCCAACTCCTTGCTTAGATCCGGGATATCCTGGGCTTCCCGCACAATCACCACCTGGCGTTCCGCCATCATTGGGAATCGGCGGGCATGGTTGAGGATCGTGCTGACCGGTGATTCCTTCCCATAGATGACAACCTGATTAAATCCTTTTTCAGTATCACTTAAAACATTTGACTCTATGTAATTGGAAATCAGATCAATATAATACGTCTCTTCGCCTTGAAGCAGATAAACTGGAGCGAATTTCCGGGACTTTAGGTCGGAGAGTATTTTCCTGGCGACAGTATCCATCATCGTGAAGATTTAGATCGGAGATCAAATGCACTCACAGCACCAACTATGGCACCTGATAAATGAGATTCCCAGGAAATCCAGGGATTAGTAGGCAGTACGCCATAAAAGATTCCACCATACATAGCAAAAATCAAAATAGAGATAATGAGCGACCATACCTGCCCCCGCAGGAAGCCAAAGAAAATCAAAAAAGCAGAAAGTCCATAGACAAGTCCGCTGGCCCCAATGTGATAAGATATCCGGGGGCTAAAAAGCCATACCAGGGCATTGGTAATGAAATAGCATCGTAAGAAAACGGTACCTCCTATTTTGGGATAAAAGAAGAACAAGACAGATCCCAGAAACAAAAGCGGAACTGAATTAGAGATTAAGTGGGTCAGGTTTGCATGGATCATGGGTGCCGTAAATACTCCGATCAAACCAGACCAGGTTCTTGGAAGTATGCCGAGCCATCCGAGATCTATTCGGTAGAAGACCTCCATTGAAAAGGCAAGCCACATGATAAAGACAAGTCGAATAGGGACTATTGAGCTGCCAAAAACGCCCCTGGAGCTGCCCATTTATTCTAGCCTTTGGATACAGGCTCAATAATCATGGGAAGATTAATTAGCGCAGATTCTTCTTCTCCAATAGAATTAATACCCAGAACACCGCCAGACGATTGTGCTATTCGCCTGGCTACGAAACGGAGGCAACGGAGGTATTCCTTCGCAAACGTGGGATTTAGACTTGGTAAAACTGTATTAAGGCCTTTGAGCTCTCCGATGATTGTTTCGTTGCGCTCTCCTGGTTCCTGTGGAAGTCCCTGAAGGACAATCTTAAACTTATCTTCAAAGTCTTCAGCTGCCATTCTAAAAAGGGCTGACACCTGCTCCTTCTTACGGGCGGATTCCGCGAGTTGAATGGCTCCCTTTATCTCCTGAGCATCAATTTCCTCATCAGCTCCAGCGATCAATATGCACACCAACAATGGTGCTTTCATCATAAGCTCCTGCTCTGAACCTGAAAGTCTATCCAACTCAGTCAACATACTTCTGCCCTCATTAAGCCAACACCGATCAGTTCCGGTTCAAAATTACCAGTTTCTGGTACACTATAGATTTGCCTGGACCAGCAATAGCCACGATATAGATGCCATTGGCCAAACTGCTGATATCCACCGTGCGCGTCTGATCAATCAGATCATCAAAATCACCTGATTTCAGAATCACTCCACGCTGGTCAATAAGTTTCCAGGTAAAGCCTTCTGCTGTTTTACCTTCAGGCAACAAGAGGTTAAATGAACCTGATGCAGGATTAGGATACAACGTAATCCCGTTTAGAGTAGTTGGCGAAACGGCTGGCTCTATACCCGTAACAGGTGCGCCCTGTTTGTTGGTTGCCGGCCTGATGATTGATTGATAAATCTCTTTGGTGTTCTTATCCTGAACGTATGCCACAAGGGTGAGTCGTCCAGGGTTGGTGATCGGAACATCAATAACGACATTGTTTCGTTGGTGAGAGAATGGCGGCCCACCCTTCACAAAATTGTTTGAAATGGTCTGACCATCTGCTCCAAACAATTGCTTTCGCAGCACATTCTTGAATGTACCCGTCTGCTTTTCAACCAGCAACACTTGTGCAATCAACGGTGCGCTAAAATTCTGTTTGGCCACAATATCGAGGCCCACTGAAATCATGTTGTTTGACGAGGCCGGATATTCCGTCAGGATAAGATCGAAGAGTGGGTCCTTCAGTGCACGGCGATCAATTTCAACGCGACTCAGGTCATTGTAGCTACCCTTGAATTTTACGCCATCCAGGATACCATCCATGATCGTCGCAGGGGGCTGGGAAACGCCATAGAAGAGCGAGCGCGAGGCTGGATCGGTTGGGTTATCAGTGTTCAAAGGATCAGCACCGGGAAAACCAATATGATACTGTACATAATTAAAGTCGGTTGAATCATGCACTGTAAACTGATCGAGGAATAGCTTATCGATTTGTGCATCTCCATCGGTACTGGCTTTAAGTGTTGAGTTGGTAAAGTGCTCAACAAGGACATTGCGTGCCTTATCCCCAACAAACACATTATCAAAAGCGAAACCATCTAACTTAACCGCAGGCGGATTGGTGCTGTTACTTCCATATGCGACACGAATTCGAACCTGATCCCTGTCAATCTTAGGTATCATATCAAGGTTAAACCTTGCATTTCTCCATCCATTGGTAGGGTCTGTCCATCCGTAGTTACCAATGGGCTGCAACCCGGGGTTGGAAGGGATACCCTGACCGTCGAACCAGTTAATACCTTCATCGCGGGATAATTGACCTTCAGGAGGGCCAACAATTCGCCAAGTCACTCCACCGTCAGTGGAGTATTGTAACACGGCGCCGTCCAGGTTATGCTCACTGTCGCTCCAGATGTCCAGTGAAATCATGGGGCGAATCAGGTTACGCAAATCAAAGCATGGACCATTGACTGCGGATTGCTCGTTGGCAAAATAGGAATTGCCATTCTTTCCGGTCCACCACACTTTGGAGCCACCTGATGCGACATTGATATGAGATCCGGTTGGAGGGCCCCATATCCAACTGGTGTCACTAGGTTGTTTAGCCTCTGCAATCCATCCGCCATTTGATAACTCAAATCCTTCTACATAAGCACTTGACGCCAACGGTGTAACCGTAGAGTAAGGCAGAATAAATACCTTTTGCGTTTGCGAGTTGGTGCAACCGTCGTTGGTCGTTACCACAAGTTTGGTGTTGTACGTTCCAAAAGAAACATACTTATGATCCGGTTTCTTGAACGAACCTGAAGTTCGACCGCCATTGGTACCCAAAGGTATCGTACCAGAAGCGGGTCCCGTGAGCACGTCACCATCTCCAAACGTCCATGTGTAAGTCTGCACAATAGATACTGATCCAGGGTTAGTCTTATCAATAAATTTGGTGCTGTCATTGTTGCAAATGGCCGACCAGCTAAAATCTACAATCGGCACATCGCCGACCCGAATTGCCTTAATACTACTGCCCTTGCAACCTTGTGCCGTGGTCACTTCAAGGTTGATATTGTAAATACCTGCACTTCCATAGAAATGACTTACATTCTGCAGGTTGCTAAATGATCCGTCACTAAAGTCCCACTTCCAACCCGTAACTGTAGTCGGGAAAGGAGTTGCCGGCATCGACGATGCATCTGTAAAGCTAATCGCGCTGGAGATACATGAATTCGCAACTGAAATAACCGAAGTTGGGACAGCGTGCAGCCTGAGTACCTTGGTAAGGCTGGTAATTGCGCCCACTGAGTTCTTAAACGTGTAAGTAATGAAATAGGTATCAGACGGCACATTGGTGTCGATATAGTATTCACCGCTGTTGATAATGATTGGAAGCGTTCCTCCATAGGTCTGACCCACGGTTGCGGTAAACTGAGTCTCAGGGCCTAACCCGGTAGTGGGGCTCGGGAAGCCATTAATCTTAACGAATGATGGCTGGTGGTTACATAATTCAAATTCGTTAGAAGCATTGATTGTAGCTCCGGTAATTCCAAAGTCAATATTGGTAACCGGGTTAACAATCACCGACTGGGTCTGTGCATTGGTACACGAAGTTAAGGGATCTGTATAGGTATAGGTAATTTGATTGATACCCAATGTGGCCGCACCCGGATTAAAGCTGGCATTACCTGTCGGTGTTGGAACTGTGCTACCAATGTTGCTGGTAAGCGGAGAAATGGTAAACAACCCTCCTACCTGATTTCCAGAAAGGGTCAATGGTGCGTTGTTCTCAGCCACTGATGGTGGTAATCCAAAGAATACAACCGTCGGGAGTTTATTGATGGTCAGTGTCATTTGATCACTTACAACACCACAAGGACCTGCGCCATCAGGGTCAGCGGCTGTGAGGGTAAGTATGAATGACGTATTTACTTCTGCAGGAACAAATGAGTAAGTCGATACAGGGGAAGCACTGTTCCCATAAGAACCTGCACCACCGGACCACGCCACTGATGTGGTCGATCCACCAAAAGAACCTTGTAAAGCAATTGAAGGGATATCCTGACACAAGCTTAAGTCTGGTCCTGCAGATACGATCGCCCTGGGATTGATGTGAATGTTAATGTCATTAGAAATTGGTGTACACGGGCCAAGGCCATCAGGGTCATTGCTGGTAAGTCTAAAGGTAAGTGTTGTACCTACATCCGCTGCCGAAATAACATAGTTTGCCGACACGGTTGTACCTGACACGTTTGTTGCGGAAAGGCCGCCTGCACCAGAGATTACACTCCATAATCCGGATATAGCTGATCCACCAATTGTACCGGTGAGGTTAATCGGGGAAGCTGCAAATGAAACAGGTTCACAAATCGTATAGTCAGCTGGCAATGACACTGTAGCGCTGCGATTAACTGTTACATGCAATAGTGCGGAAGCCGCAGAACATGGGCCTACACCATCCGGATCATTAGAAATTAACCTGAATGTAAGGGTATTTGTAACATCACCGGGGTTAACGGTATAGGTAGCCGTTACCAATGTTCCTGTGGTTGTACTTGCACTCAGGCTACCGCCACCACTCACCAAAATCCAATTGCCGGATGTTGCAGCACCCCCAATGCTACCCGATAAGGCAACGGTAGCCGGTTCACAAACCTGGAAATCAGTACCCGCATTTACGATTGGAATTGGATTCACCGTAATGGTAGCGATGGTCTGCGGTCCAACACAACCATTTGCCGTTGGCGTAATGGTATACTGCACACTGCCTGGCACAAAATCTGACAATGATAGGTTCTGATTGATAGTAGATCCATTTCCATTCGCCGCCCCTATTACATTGGCACTTGCTGTGTAGGTCCAATCAAATGTAGTTCCAGATACGTTCTCGGGCCCGGCGGTAATCAAAATAAAGTCATTTTGCCCGGAGCAGATTGTTGCACTGGAAGCAGTAGCGGAAGGCATCGGCTTCACGGTGATGGTTGCGGTTTGGGTAAAAGGATTATTACACCCATTGGCACTTACTGAAAATGTATAGACAACGTTGATAGGCAGGTTTGTGGGGTTGCCCAGCGTTTCCGTGATTTTCTGTCCATCTGTGAAGGTAGCCCCAGCCAGCAGTGGCGTACCTGTTGCTCCGTTATAACTAACAGCCGTTAATGTCATTACCGCACCGGTGGTTACGGAATTCAGGGTTATGTCTGCTGCAGTTCCTTCACATATGATTGGTGTATTGTTTGTGATCGTGAATTGAGGACTGGGGTTTATGGTTATCGTAAAACTCATGGTAGGACTGACACAGCCCGAATGAATTGCATTTACATCCACTGTGCTGACTATGGGCGATGAAGTCAGGTTCGCGGGTGCCGTAAAACTCAGGTTTCCGTTTCCACTTACACCAATCCCTATGGCCGTGTTTGCATTTGACCATGAGATCGAAGATCCGGGAACGTTGCTGATAAAATTGATATTAACGGCATCGCCGGGGCAATACGTCATGTTGGATTGTGCAGTAAGTACTGGCTGCGCACTCAGTGTAATATTGAAGGTCATCACAGAACTCGTACAACCAGCCTTGGTAGCAGTCACCGTTGCAACTCCAATGATATCTGCACCTGTGTTATTGGCTGCGAATGTCCAGGCTGGAATTGAACTTCCCGTACCTGAACCACTCCCCATTCCCAATAGGGCTGAATTTGTTACAGTCCAGTTGTAAGAGGTTACCGGGTCAGCATTCGTTACAAAATTGATGGCTGATTGATTGGTTCCCGGGCATGCAGTAATGTTAGCCTGCTGTGTGAGCATCGGAATGGGGCTTACAGTGATAGTGAATGACTGTAAGACGCTTGTACACCCGTTGCGGGATGCTGTTGCTGTAATGGTACCCACCACATCCACTCCGGTAAAGTTGGGAGCTGTAGTAAAACTGATATCTCCATTATTCGGTCCAGCACTTATTCCAATCGCCGGATTTGAATTGGACCAAGTAATAATGGACCCTGGAACATTAGAAGCCCAGTTGATGGTAACTGGCACCCCGGGACAATACACCTGATTTCCTGGATTAGTCAACACCGGTTGTGCACGCACTGAGATTCCAAATGTCATCGGTACACTGGTACAACCTCCCTTGGTAGCAGTGACTGTTGCGATTCCAGGAATATCCGTTCCTGTATTGTTGGCTGCAAATGTCCAGCCTGGTATGTTACCAGTAACGCCCGCGCCGCTGGCCAGACCTAAAGCTGCTGAATTAGTTACAGACCATGAATAGCTTGTTACCGGATCAACGTTGGTGGTGAAGTTAATTGTCGGTTGCACCACGCCTGGACACGCAATGATGTTGGCTTGCTGAACCAATACAGGTATAGGATTTACCGTGATCGTGAACGTGGTGCTTGTGCCCGTGCAGCCATTGTAAACCGGCGTGATCGTGATCGTTGCCGTTACCGGATTCGTTGTCGGGTTCAAACCCGTGAACGATGCAATATTTCCAGTGCCACTCGCCGCAAGGCCTATCGATGCGGTGTCATTGGTCCAGTTGTACTGCGTGGCAACTCCGCTAAAGCTTACGGCCGTCGTCGCTGCCCCATTGCACAAGGTCTGGTTCGAT
>JBGAMI010000064.1:0-16927 GCA_044223085.1 Cyclobacteriaceae bacterium | reverse complement strand
AGGAGAAGAAGAATATCCAAAATCTACTCTTCCCGAAGGGATTATTGTATGATCGAAAAATAGACCATTATCGAACCGATGAGGTCAATCCAGTACTCGCTCTAACTTACTCATTCTCAGAGTCGCTAAGACAAAAAGAAAGCGGACAGGAAGGAAAAATTCCTCACCTGTCCGCTTTGGTAGCCCCGGCAGGAATCGAACCTGCATCTTCAGAATCGGAATCTGAAATTCTATCCATTGAAATACGGAGCCAAAATGACCAAGAACAACCGCTATTTGCAGCGGCGGGCCACAAAGATAATGCACGCGGTGGGAATATGAAATGTGTAAAATGGTTCAGATTCAGCTCGATACACTGGCTTTATAAGGTCACACCGCTTGCCCGCATAATATCCGTTACATCTTTTGCTGTGGCTGTCACATCCTTAAGACTGCCATCGTAGTTAAACCGTGGCTCAGAGTTGACGGATATCCAAATGCGATCCTGGGTCACGGGACGAAAGACACCCATGATGGCATTCAATACGGGTTTGCCGGTCTTAAAGGTAATGGAAGCTGGATGTGTATCCCCGGGATAGGGGCTTCCATCCGGATGAATCACGTTCCAGGCGGGGTCCATTGTCGTCTTACCTAGTAACTGTTCCATGGTGAGTCCAAAAAGACGCAAGGAACTTGGATTGCAAACCAACACCCGGCCATCCGGTCCGAGGATCAATACACCAATTTCAAGTTTCGAAATGAGGTTGAAATATCGTTCCTCGGCGCTTAACAAATCGATTTGATTGCGCCGCATTTCAGTAATATCCTGAATAATACCATCCAGCATCACCGGCATGCCCTCTGAGCTTCGGGTTACACTGGTAGTCAGCCATATCCATCGGATCACACCGTCTGTCCGCTTGATACGGAACTCAATGCTCTCATCGATTCCCTGTTCCACCCCGCGTTTGAATGACTCCATCACCTTATTGACATCTTCGGCAACAACGTATTGAAGAGCTACCTCCAGTGACCATTCCTGTGTGGGGTCCTGAATCCCCAGAATCTGCGCATGCTTTTTAGAACGCCAGGTTGTTTTTTCAAGCAGGTTGAACCTGAATTGTCCGATGTGTTCATCAATCACGCGCGGAACCCGATGGCTGGCGCTGATGTCCATGACGGTCAACTGACATAAATCGCCGAACGGCACTAAGTGCCCGAACACACAAACATCCGTGGGATAGTCGGGATTGATATGGGTCAATTTAATATCGAGCAGCTCTTGCCGCTTTGATGTAAACACCTTCTCCAGAAAACGCCTGAAGCTTTGCCAGTATTTAGGAGCAATATATTCCTCCAGCGATACGCCGGTCAGGTCGTTTTCACTGAATTGAAATATCGCCCTGGCTTGTTTGTTGACGTCGTAGACTTGTCCCTCGCGGGTGACCAGCACCCGACCAAAAGGAAAAATGTCTTCCAGCAGAATTCGGGCTTCCTCGGTCATGATTTCCGGGATTAAATGGTATGGTAAAATGAATGAGTATCGTGAGAGTAAATGTGACTTTTGTCACACCCGGTTCCCGCGGAATTCGCGAAGGAGAGGCTGAAAACGCGGGGTTCCCGCTGAGGTCGCGGAAGAGATGCTGAACACGCAGATGCATGGTTATGCTAATAAGTATTTGCTTTCAGGTGGTGTTTCGCAGCTGACGTCCAAGTCACCCTGTCGGCAGGTGAAGAACACCGGTCGTTACCAAAAAAAAGTGGCCGGCACTCCTGCCGACCACTAAACCCTAACCAGAAAAACACTAACCTTTAATTCCATCCACCACCCAACGCCTGGTACATGTTCACCACGGCATGCAACTGCTGCATCTTGGTATCAATCAACTCAAACCTCGACTCCAATGCATCGCGCTGGGTCAGCAATACTTCCATATAATCAGCCCGCGCTGATTTGAACAACCGGGTGGAAATATCAATCGACTCGGTGAGGGCCCGCACCTGCTGTGCACGCAGGTCATAACTAGTGCGCATATTGTTGATGTTCGACACCTGGTTGGCCACCTCAATACACGCATTCAGAATGGTCCGTTCATAATTGTACACGGCCTGAATCTGCCGCGCATTGGCATTGTAATACATCGCCTTGATCGCATTCCGGTTTACCAACGGCGCGGTAAGTCCGCCTGCCAGGGCATAGATCATGGACTCCGGTTTGGTAAACAGGTATGAACCATTGTAGGCATTCAGTCCGGCGCCGGCAGAAATATCCAGCGACGGATAAAAATTCGCACGCGCCACGGTCACATCGATCTTGGTCGCCGCCAACTCCAATTCCGCCTGACGGATGTCCGGGCGGTTCTTCAACAACTGTGACGGCAAACCCGCATTCATCATGGTAGGTGCCATGTCAATAAACATATCTGAGTTTCGCTCCACGTGTTGCGGAAACCGGCCAACGAGAAAATTGATCCGGTTTTCGGTTTCTACGATATCCTGTTGAATACGATAAATACGACTTTGGTTCTTGAGCACCTCGGCCTCAAATCGTTTTACCGCGAGTTCGGTCACTTTCGCCGCCTGCTTCTGTTGCTTTACAATCTCCAGGGCATTTTGCTGAATCTCAATGTTGCGCTTCAGGATCTCCAGTTGGTTGTCCAACGCCATCAACTCATAGTACGATGTAGCGACTTCGGCAATCAGGTGGGTGACCAGGAAGTTCTTTCCTTCTGTCGTGGCGAGGTAGCGCAGCATCGCCGACTTGGTGGCATTGCGCAACTTCTTCCAGATATCGACCTGCCAGGAGAAATTGGCTGCGAGGAGGAAATCAGGCAACGGATCGGGGAACTGCGTGCCTGGCGCTATATCCGAGTTGGCCTCCACCGATCCCTGTCGGGTAAAGCGTCCTACCTTCTCCAGGCCGGCGCTTCCCTGCAGGTTGATGAACGGAAGGTACTCCCCCTTGCGGGCTTTCACTTCATTTTTGGCAATACTGATCTCGCGGATCACAATATTCAATTCCTGGTTATTGGCCAGGGCCGTGTCAATCAGGGCAACCAATTGCTGGTCGGCAAAGAAGTTCCTCCATTTTATGGTCGCGCTGTTCGCCGTGTCGGCCGGCGCAACCGCATACTGCTGGGGCACTGTCTTTCTTTCATTTCTCGGAATCAGGGAAGTCGGTACACTGCACGATGACAACCATCCGGTAAGGACCAACAAACCGATATACCGATACAGGTGCTTATTCATTTTCTTTCGCATCATGGTTTGGTGGAAATTTGTCTATGCTGTGTACAAGGTCCTCGGTAAATGAATCGGACTCTTCGTCGCGGATGAGTTGCTTGCCTTCAGCCAGCTTGCCAAAGATGACGTACAACCCGGGCACGATAATTACGCCGAATACCGTTCCAAACAGCATCCCGCCCAGGGCAGATGATCCGATGGTACGATTACCAATGGCACCTGCACCGTGGGCAACCACGAGCGGAATCAACCCCGCCACGAAAGCGAAAGACGTCATGAGGATCGGCCTGAACCGCACCTTCGCACCTTCGATGGCAGCCACCAGTACCGTGGCTCCCTGTCGCTGGCGCTGCATGGCAAACTCAACGATCAACACAGCATTCTTACCTAACAATCCTACCAACATCACCAATCCAACCTGGGCGTAAATGTCATTGGCCAATCCCATGGATTTGATCAGCAGGAAAGATCCAAACACACCCGCCGGCAAAGAGAGAATTACCGCAAGCGGAATGATGAAGCTTTCATACTGACCGGCAAGCACGAAGTACACAAAACCCAATACGATCAGGAAGATATAGATGGCCTCATTGCCGCGGCGCACTTCATCGAAAGACAAGGCTGCCCAGTCAATATCGAAACCACGGGGCAGGGTTTTCTTCGCCACTTCCTGCACCACGGCGATGGCTTCCCCACTGCTATATCCTTTTGCAGGAGCACCCCGGATCGCAGCCGTGTTATACATGTTGTAGCGGTTGATTTCATTAGGTCCCTGCTTCTTTTTGATCCGCATGAATGCAGAGAACGGGACCATCTCACCGTGGTCACTCTTCACGTACAGGTTCATGATATCCGACGGCAGTTTCCGGTATTCCGGGGCTGCCTGCACGAACACCTTGAAGAAGCGCTGGAACTTGATGAAACCCAGTTCATAGGTACTTCCGACAAAGATGGACAACGTGTTCATGGCATTGCCAATGGAAACCCCCTTTTGCATGGCCAATTGGTTATCGATCTCAATCTCATACTGGGGATAGTTGGCACTGAAGAAAGTGAACAGGCCGGTTATTTCTTTTCGCTTGCCAAGTTCTTCCATGAAGTCATTCTTCACCTTTTCCAGTTCGTCATAGTCGCCGGAGTTAGTCTTGTCGAGCAACTGCAGGGCAAATCCTCCCGCGGCACCATAACCAGGCACGGCAGGCGGATCAAAGAATTCAATGGTTGCGCCCGGAAGGGCTTTTGCCTTCTCCTCCAGTTCGTAGATAATTTCATTCACCGAATGATCGCGGTCAGACCAGTTCTTGAGGTTGATCAAACACGTACCGGCGTTGGAGCCACGGCCCTCGGTAAGCACTTCATATCCCGCGATTGACGATACCGACTGAACACCTTCCACCGTCAACACGATGTCCTGCAGTTTGCGCGAAATATCATTGGTGCGTTCCAGGGTAGACCCGGGAGGCGTTTGAATGATAGCATAGATCATCCCCTGGTCTTCACTGGGGATAAACCCGGACGGAAGGTTGTTGGTGATGAACACGATACCAAAAGCGAAGAGACACCAGAGTCCGATGGTGACAAGCCTGCGGTGCGCGATGCGCTGCAAGAGCCACACATATTTGCCCGTAAGTTTCTCAAAGCCCCAGTTGAATCCATCGAGGAAGCGATTGAGCCACGTGCGTTTACGGTGACGTCCGTGGTTATTCTTCAGGATCATGGCGCAGAGCACCGGCGTCAATGTAAGCGCGACAAAACCCGATATGACAATCGATGTAGCCATGGTGATGGCAAATTGACGGTAGAAGACACCCACAGGGCCGGACATGAACGACACCGGCACAAACACGGCTGTCATCAGCAGTGTGATGGCAATAACCGCACCGCTGATTTCACCGATAACTTTCTTCACCGCCTGATAGGGTGACAAGTCCTCCGCCTCCATCTTGGCGTGGACCGCCTCCACCACCACAATGGCGTCATCCACCACGATACCGATCGCCAGCACCAGGGCAAACAAGGTGATCATGTTGATGGTAAGTCCGAAGATCTGCATGAACATAAATGCACCGATGAGGGACACCGGCACGGCCAACGTCGGGATGAGCGTTGACCGCCAGTCGCCGAGGAAGAGGAACACCACCAACGCTACGAGGATAAACGCATCGCGCAGGGTGTGAATCACGTTTTCGGTGGACGCATCGAGAAAGTTGGACACGTCATAACTGATCTCGTACTCCATGCCCGGCGGGAATGTTTTCTTTAATTCTTCCAGCTTGGCTTTAACTTCCTTGATGACCTCACTCGCATTGCTGCCATACGTTTGCTTGAGCACGATGGCGGCCGAGGGATACCCGTTTATATTCGAATAAATATCATAGTACTCGCTGCCGAGCACCACGGTGGCAATGTCCTTGAGCCGCAACAACTCCCCTTTGGGGTTGGCACGGATGATGACATTTTCATATTGCTTGGGATCGCTGAAGCGGTCCGAGTAAGCAAGCACATATTCCAGTGCTTCGGCCCGCTTGCTGTCGCCGCGACCAATGCGACCAGGCTTTCCAATGATACTCTGGTCGTTGAGGGCCTCCATGACCTCATCGGGAGATACCTGATAGGCCCGCATGCGGTCAGGGTTGAGCCATACGCGCATGGCATACTGGCGGGAGCCGAGGATACGGGCCTGACCGATGCCATTGATACGCTGCAATTCCGGAATCATGTTCACGCCGGCGAAGTTGAAGAGGAACTTCATGTCGGCATTTTTGTCTTTGCTGAAGAGGTTCACATACATCAACATACTGGGCATGATGGGTGTGATGATTACCCCTTCGCGTTGCACAAGTGGTGGGAGTCGGTTGCGCACCTGCTCCACCCGGTTGGACACTTGCACGAGAGCCTGGTTGATATCGGTGCCCAGATTAAACAGAATTTGAACGTTGGCTTCACCGGCACTCGTGGCATCAGAGGTCATGTAGCGCATACCCCAGGCACCGTTGATGGCTTGCTCGAGCGGAATGATCACCGACTCCGTAAGCGTTTTGGCACTGGCTCCGGGATAGGAAGCGCTCACCATCACCATGGGCGGTGCGATAGAAGGAAACTGGGATGTGGGCAATGTTTCAATGGCCAGGACGCCCATGAACATGATCACGATGGAAATGACAATGGCGAGGACCGGGCGATGAATGAATTTATTAAACATGGGACTTACCGGTTGAGACGATTCACTTATTCGACATACACATTCAGGTGCGGGATCACCTTCCTCGGATCGTGGTATTCAAACTCGATCTTATCGCCTTCTTTCACTTTACGAAGACCTTCCAGCAGTATCTTTTCGGTATCGGACAGGCCCTGCTTGATGATATACAGGTCTGGAATCTCCGCCGCGATGGTGATCTCGCGCTGATGCACGATATCATCTTTATCGATGACAAACACATACTTCTTCTCCAGGATTTCGAAGGTGGCCTTCTGGGGAATGATCAGCGCATTTTTATAGGGTGAGGTGGCGATAACGTTGCCTGTTTCCCCATGCCGAAGGAGGCCCTTGGGATTCGGGAAGGTAGCCCGAAAGGCAATGTTGCCCGTTTCATTGTTGAAGTCAGCTTCGATGGTTTTGACGAGTCCGGAATATTCAAACATCTGGCCATTGGCCATCTCGAGATGCACCCGCATGAGGCTGTCCTTCTTGAGATTGGTTTTGTAGTCGAGGTATTCGGCTTCGGGAACATTAAAGTACACCCACATCTCGCGGTTGTCCGACAGGGTGCTCAACAAGTCACCTTCATTGACCAGGCTCCCCAACCGTACCTGAAAGCGGTCCATGATACCGGTGAAAGGTGCTCGTATGTCCGTGAATCCGAGATGAACCTGGGCCAGTGATACTTCGGCTTTGGCTTTGTCGTACTTGGCTTTGGCCAGGGCCAGTTCATTAGGTGACACTACGTTGCTGTCGGCCAGCTGCTTGGTGTTGAGGTACTCGATCTCGGCGAACTTGGCTTCGGCTTCTGCCTTTTGCAACTCGGCCCTGTACAGCATGGGCATGATCTGAAACATCTGCTGACCTTGCTGGATGAGCTTTCCTTCATCCACATAGATATGCTGGAGGTAGCCCTTTTCGAGGGCCCTCAACTCGATGTGCTGGATAGCCCGGATCTGACATACATAGTTTCTTCGAATCAACGTATCCCGGCGCAGGGGGCTGGTCACCTGAAATTTTAAAGCCTCTTCTTTCTCTTCTTCATGCGAAGAGCAGCTGGTGAAGCATATCCAGACACTTAAACTTAATAAGATGAGAAATCGACTCATGATGGTATTGCCCCGGGGGCGATATGATTGCATTGATTAGTAAGACTGCACCACGTGGTGCGTTGAATTTGATTTCCCTGCAGCCTCAAACACGGAAGGCCCGGAACAATATCCAGGGGTTGATGGACGAAGGTCGGTGAGCCATGTGGTGGGATGTCGATATTCGGCGGGACGATGACTCACCGGAAACACTTTCAGCAATGAAAAAGCTGCCGGAGTGACTGGGGGGAACATCGGTTGATATCCGGTCCTCCTCTTCTTCCATAGCCGTCTCCTGAAAAATAATATCAACGCTATTTGCAGGTATTAATCCTCCGCGTTGCGATACGACCGTACGCGATTTGCCGATTTCGGTAGACGCAATTCCCCTGTTGACCTGCGCAAAAAGCTGAGTGTATCCGATCAGCAGGAGTACAATAATGGTTACAGGGTATTTAAGACAGGGTTTCACGTAACAGCGTATGAAGGCCGAGGCAGGTTGAGTTCAATATGGTTGCTGTTGAGAAACAAAAACCGGAATTTGTCACACGATCAGTGATTGAATCCGACCGGTTTTTATATTTATTTTGTTTATTATAATCATAAGTATTATTTATGATTATAATTTCTAACGGTTGCATCACTCCAGGCGTTAAAAAAATACCCGAATAAGACGTTCATGAACTATACCCTCAACCAGCTTCGCATCTTTCAGAAGATCGCCGAGACGCAAAGTGTCACCAAAGCGGCCGAGCAGCTACACCTTACCCAGCCGGCGGTGTCCATACAATTAAAACATCTGCAGGCACAGTTTGACATTCCCCTCACGGAAGTGGTTGGCCGGAAGATCCACATTACCGATTTCGGGTGGGAGATCGCCAGGGCTGCTGAAAGCATCCTCGATCAAGCCATGCTGATCAGCCAAAAGACGCATGCCTTCAAGGGGCGGCTGACAGGTCGGCTGAAAATCTCCACCGTATCGACCGGAAAATATGTGATGCCCTACTTCCTGTCCTCATTCATGAAGCAGCATGATGGCGTTGAACTACTGATGGAAGTGACGAATAAGACCAGGGTCATCGAAAGCCTGCAGGCCAACACGGTGGATTTTTCGCTGGTTTCGATCCTGCCCAAGGCCATGCAACTGGAGAAGATAGAGTTGCTGAAAAACAAACTCTTCCTGGTGGCCAATGGCGATCACAAGTTGAAGAAGGGTCCGTACACGAAGCAGATCTTTAAAGAATTGCCGCTGATTTTTCGGGAAGAAGGATCAGGCGTGCGGCAGGCGATGGAGACTTTCATCGAGCGCAACAATGTACCGGTCATCAAGAAAATGGAGTTGACTACCAATGAGGCGGTGAAGCAGGCGGTGCTTGCCGGACTTGGCTATTCCATCATGCCGTTGATCGGTATTAAGAATGAATTGCAAAACGGAGACTTGAGTATCATACCGGTTTCGGGGTTGCCCATCAAAACCCAATGGCAGCTCATCTGGCCGAAAGGCAAGGGTCATTCTCCGGTGGCCCAGGCTTTCTTGCAACACCTGCGCAAAGAAAAGGACCAGATTATCAGGGAGCAGTTCGCGTGGTATGAGGATTATTAGTGGGGGCACCGGCAGTACAATGAGGAAGTGAAAGAACGCGATTAGATTTGATCGTCATACCGGACAAGCCGTCGCGGCGCGATCCGGTATCCCAAGGAAGTGAAACACACAAGAAGGGGACCGCGGGTCGAAACGCCCGCGGTGACAGTAAGATTCTTGATTCGCTCCTTCGATTGAGATGAGGTCGCAATCAGCCTGCCTGCGCGTAGCCCCGACGTGTTGGGGCGAAGGCACGGCGGGAACCTATCATCAAACGAACAACAATATCAATGTCATCACAATTCCCGCCAGGGTAAAGTACAGCCCCTTTTTGAATACGCTGGTTCCGGGCAGGAACATATAAAAGGAAGATATCACAAAGAACAACAACGAAACGCCGAAGAAAATATTCATAAAGAACAAGGGATCCTTGGTCTCTGCCTTATGCAGATTCTGGAGTTTGTTCACGATGAACGGAAGTTCTTTGGTGGTGTATTTGGCAACACCCGTTGCACGATCATAGGTTCCTTGCCGGAATGTGATCAATGTTCCTTCCTCCGACTCCACTTTCAGATCGCGGATACGGATCTCCCGGCCCAACTCCTCAGGCTTCAGATCAGGCTTCAGTTGGCGTTCAACCAGCTTTTCGCTCTTCAGGAAATTGGTGTCCCGGAATATCAGGGTAATGCCACTCACGGCATATACCGCCATAATACCGGCCAGGAAGAAACCAAGGTAGCGGTGGTATAATCTCATTTTGGGCGTGCGATCTTCACTCATGACGAAATGATTTGTGTTTTTAAATGGTTACAGGACGAAAATTAGACAAAACCGTCCGGCCATTTATTCCACGGCGTCATGATTTTTTCTGCTGGCACGGGATTGAAAACCAGCCAGTATCCGAATCCATAAAATACAGTAAAGCAGATCAGCCAGTAGAATGAAGAAAAAATGAGTCAGAACTCAATTTCCTTATCGATGAATTCCTTCACGCCTTCCGGGCCGGTGAGCTCCAGGTAAGTGTGGCCTGAAGTGCCATTGGTTGAGAGACTGAATTCCATAAAGTGACAGCATTGACGCTCGGCTTTGATAAAGGCAATCAGAAGGTCTATCAATTGATCTGAACCTGAAAACGCATATCGATAACCATGAGCTATTTCAACCTTTGATACCGTCAGGCTTTTCAACTCCGCGATCATAGTCGCTTTCCGTTCCCGAAACTCCGGGTGGGACAGGTTACAGCTCATTACCTCATACATGTGTACTTAAACGAACGGTCAATGCAGCTCATATGGCAAAATTGATAATCAGGCATAATCCGGGGCAAACGGCAGAAGTGTACTTTGATTGGGAACCATCCGATCCAACCTGGTGTTTAAAAACACAATACATCCAATATGAACTACTCCTCGCTTGCCTTCTCAGCCGCTTCAAAATCATTTCAGACAATTGCCGGAAGCAGGAAGGCCTATGAACGGATGGATCAGGAGCAGACTGACGGGCTGACGAGCTATGAAACAGATTTCATCGGAACACGCGACGGCTTTTATCTGTCCACCATCGGTGAAAACGGATTTCCTTACATTCAGTTCAGGGGAGGACCCAAAGGATTTTTGAAAGTGCTTGACCGGGATAAACTGGGTTTTGTGGACTTCAGGGGAAACAAACAATATATCTCTGCCGGAAACCTGATGACCAACAAAAAGGCAGCTCTTTTCTTCATGGACTATGCATCGCAAACCAGACTAAAGATTTATGCCGAAGCTGAACTGGTAGAATTAAAGGACAATCCACAATTGCTTCAAAAGCTGACACTAACCGATTATAAATATCATCCGGAGCGAATGATGGTTTTCAAGGTTCTGGCATTTAACTGGAACTGCCCACAACACATTACTCCCAGGTACACCGTGAGTGAAATGCAGGATGCTCTCGCTGAACAACATGCTTATATTGAAAAATTAGAAACTGAATTGAAGGATTTGAGGGCACAAAGCAAAACCAAGTCTGCTTAAGCTTATCCTCCCTTCACGAGCGCTAATTCTTGCTGGATCAGCCTTGATAAAATATGAAAGTCCCCCTTTTCCAATTGTTCTTTGGTCATCTGCTCCAGCGCCTTGCGGTGCAGGTCATTTAATTGTTGAACCTGCATGGCCATGCCGCTGTCTTTATCGGATCTGATTCGGAGAAACTCGAGGAAATAAACATCCAGCCTGTCCTTCTGCTTCCGCCGCATGCGGTTGTGCAAGGTCTGCGCCACACCATAAATCAATGCGCCAAACGAGAAGAATAAGGCTATGGTATCAGCATAACGTTCCAGGAGAGTAGGCTGATCGCGATTGAGGTAAGCGCGGGTTCCCTCATGGATCGGGAATAACATAGACGACGGACTGAAATCCTCGGTGATGGCAAGATACATCCGATCTTTGTTTATCAACTCAAGACGATGCTGAAAAACCAGGCCGCATAATTCATAGATAGAGTTTTCTCCTAATTGGTGGTTGCCGATAAGAATCACTTCTGATGAATAGGTATTCACATCCGTAGAAGTCGGATCACCGGGTAATGCCGGCAAGACAAACGGAGAAACCGCATTGTCAAACCGCGTGTTGAAATCAATCCAGTTTTCATCGAGGGAAACAACATGCCAGCCGGCTTCGAGAAGTTTTCTGGCTTTGTCGCTGTATAAAGTTGACCAGAAAGCAATCAGGTCGGAGGTGTTGTCTGATTCAGGAACAAACTTCACGCCTTGTACTGCCGCCCTTTCAAAACGCCGCTCCAGGTTCTTATGTGTTTCGCCGTTCAGTGTCTCGACGCCCACGGTGGCATTGGTAAACAACTGGTCGGCGGTGATGTTGGCGGGTAACGACTTGCGGGAGAAAACAAAAAAGACCCGGGTGGCGATGGGGAGAATGGTTCGCAACTGAGACGCCCTTTCATTCAGCGATTCTGCCACCGGATAGCTGAAGTTATTCAGCAGGGTAAGGTCAGCATCGCCGCGCGAAACGATTTCACTGGCGGCAAAAGCATTATCTGCTTCAACAATCTGCAGGCGATACCCGCGGCTGCTCAGCATGGGAGCCAGGTGATTGGCGATATAATGGTAATACTCCGACTGACGTGAAATGGCCAACCGAAAAGTCTTGTTGGGGGTCAGGATGTCGCAGCCGGATGCAAAAACGAGCAGCAGGGCAAGTAACAGACGGGTTTTCATGGGTAATGGATAGGCACCATGAAGGTACAAAAGGGCGCATGAATTGCGCACAGACTTTTGTCGGTGAACTTCTTATCCGTGATAAACCCGTGAGGCAAAAATCACACCATCTCGGATCTCCAGTACCTCACCCACGCGCAAATCAGCTTCGCCCGCCACATGGCGGATATATTCCATGAATACCCGATCGTCATTAGCCGTGAGGGAAATAACTTCATACTGCAAGCCGGGCAACCGGTCAAAGGCATCCTTCCACCAGGCCCGCAACGCTGACTTTCCTTTGATCAATCCGTTGGTCTCGGGGTGACGTAATTTCAACTTCGGACTATAATGCGCTGCCTGTTCGTGGTACAGTGCAAGCAACCCATTAAGGTCTTTGGTGTTGAATGCCTTGAACCAGGCATGAGCGATGATTTCGTTGGGGTGCATAGGTTATAAAGATTTCACACAGCGGAACCCGACATGATTGCTTCCGGTCCTCCACTCTCCCTTGCCGCGGGTACCCGTGGTATACCGTGAACAATACTGCTCAGTACACAAAAACGATCCGCCCCGCTGCACCTTCTTTTTCGCACCGGGCTCAGCCGGATCATAACTTTCCGACGGCCCCTGTGGGTTGTGCGCAATTTCTTCGGCTTTACCATAACTGTCTGGCTTGTACCAATCAGCACACCACTCCCACACGTTGCCAGACATATCATACAACCCATACTTGTTGGATTCAAATTGTTTCACCGGCGCCAATCCGGCATAACCATCTTCGCGGGTGTCACTCACCGGGAATGCGCCCTGAAACGTATTGGCCATATGACCACGGGCAGACTTGAATTCATTTCCCCATGGATAAGGTTCACCGCTCTTGCCGCCGCGTGCAGCAAACTCCCACTCAGCTTCTGTTGGCAAACGCTTGCCCGCCCACCTGGCATACGCCTGGGCATCTTCCCACGCGATGTGCACAACAGGCTCCATATCTTTTCCTGCTATTGAACTTTCAGGTCCGGCAGGATGGCGCCAATCGGCACCGGGAACAAACGACCACCATTGGGCATAATTATTAAGTGTCACTGGTTGAGTCGGGGGAGTGAATACCAGCGACCCCGCCACCAACAACGCGGGATCAACATCAGGAAATTCATCGCGGGAAGGAACTTGTTCCGCAACCGTTACATAACCAGTGGCCTTAACAAAGGCTGCAAACTCAGCATTGGTGACTTCATGTTCATCCATCCAGTAAGCATCCAGGAACACGGTATGAATTCGCGCTGCATCATCAGTTAGGCCGGGCAATGCACATCGCGAGTTCCAGGCTGAATCAGCACCCATGGAGAAGGTGCCACCGGGGATCAACACCATACCGGATGGACCCTCAAGCCCCGGTGAACTTCCTTCGATGGTCTGGAGAAATGATGCGTTGGCGCTCGTTCCTGCTTTTTCGCTCCTGTTCCAGGTCCACCAGGCTAACACGGCCACCACAACGCCCAGAAACAACCACTTCTTCATACCGCCAAAATCCGAAATTATTTCTTACGCCACCACAATGCCACGGTCACCAGCAACACCAGCACTGTGACGAGCATGGGGATCGTATTCATTTTTCTGGCTTCGGCATACATCGTGTATTCCGTGAAGAGGAATTTGGTCACGAGCGGGCGCCACACGAGGGTCTGCCCCGCAACAGAGTCGGCGTTGGTGTTCACTACTTTCCAGGGCATATTCACCACATTGGTGTATTTTCCGTCATTGGCAAAGCCCATGAATGCAACGCGACCGTTGAGGGTACCCAACAATTCCTTTGCATCGGCCTCTGCTTTTGTTCGGTTGATCGGTATGCCCAGCGTGTCCGCCATATGCAGGGCAAACTGCGGATCTCCGATAAGGTCTTTTACACATCCGTAAATAAAATCTGACTTGCGCTTTACCGTATCAAGCCACCTCATCTCTACGGGATTGCGCTTGAGCAACTCCACAAGAACGGGATACTGCTCCCTGAAGAAAGCCATGTGGGCATACGTCTCATTGATTTTCACATGCAAGGTCTGCAGGTACAAGCTGTCTGCGCGGGAGATCTGCCTGCCTTCAGCCGGGAGGCGCTCAATAAACTGGCGGTCCTCCTGATTGAAGTAATCGTCTGCCGGCACCGCCTTAAAGCGATTGACCGGCAGGTAGGTTTCGCTATAGCGCAGGTAGGTATAAAACCACCTGAACTTCCTGTCTACCGCAGTGCGGATATGAAATAATGAGTCGTTGTCGGTGTTCAGCTCATTATTCACCAGATCTGCAGATGCAAATGACTTACTGAAAGCAATTCGATATTCAGGCTTGTCTTTCTTAGGTGCGCCCGAACTATCAGGTGCAATGCGGGTTGTTTCCACCTTCCATCCGCTGGCTGCATTGATGCCAAAAATATTGCGGGTGACACGGGACGAATCGCTTTTCAGCAGGACCATAGACTTGTCCAGACTTCCATCTTCGTGCACGGTTGTCTCCATGCGGATGGGGTTCTCACACGATGCCAGCACCAAAACGGTCAGCACTGCAATCGATAGTTTGTGTTTCATATAGTTGGGGTTCATTATTTCAAATTGTGAAAGTGTTGGCGGATACAAACCGGATCCAGGCGCCGTTGCAGCGGATCGGCACAATCGGCCATGGTGCGGGGTGCGCGTTGCTGCAGTGATGCCGCAAAGGTCGTGCGACTGAGTACAACACCACCTGCCACCGGTCTATGTGTTTGTGCAACCGGTGTTTCGATCCATTCTAATGTGAGCAAACCAATCAACATCACTGAAGCAACTGTGGCCGACCAACGAAGGGCAAACCAAAAAGAAAATCCGGATCGCGGCGCTGGTTGAATGGATGCCATCACATTGCCTGTAAACTGCGCAGCGTGTGGCAATCTGACCGAAGCAGACCGGGTGCTGATCACCTGGCCCCGAAATGCATGCGCTGATTGCATCAACGTTTTACAGGCTGCGCACTCCTGCACATGCCTGTTGACGGAATCACGCTCTGATTCGCTGAGGATATCATATAGCTCAATCAGTGGTTTGATCTTTTCGCAGTTCATGTCGGTGTTGTTTTGCTCTCCTGATAGAATCGTTCCAGCTTTTCCCGCATGGCCAGGCGGGCGTAGTATAAATTGCTCTTGATCTGCGTTGCATCCTGGCCGGTAATGGCGGATACTTCATCCGGTTCAAGTCCCTCCAGGTCGCGAAGCACAAATACCGATTGTTGCTTCGGTGTAAGCGTCGCGGCCAGTCGCGAGATAGTTTCGAGCAATTCCAAACGTTCATGCTCACCACTGTCGCTCAGGATCGTTTGCTCCTGTACCTCCTCCATCCGACTCGACGCCCGGCGGTGTGATGATTTCAGATGGTCAAATGCCTGGTTCATGATAATCGTGTACAGCCACGTACTCAGCTTTATGGTATCGCGGTACCGGTTGAGGTTCTTCCACAGTTTTACGAAAGCTTCCTGGGCGACATCTTTCGCGTCATCGCGGTGGCCGGTAAATCGAAAGGCCACGGCGTAGGCAAACTGCTGATGGTTTTCCACCAGTTCCCGAAACGCCCGGGTGTCACCTGCCGCCGCACGGCGGATAAGGTCAGATTCTCGGTCAGGTGGCATAATCTGCTTTCTGGGAATGATACGAGGGAAACGGCTGGAGGTAAAATGGGGGTTGGTAAAAATAGGAAGAATCTAATAGTCGCGGTGGGGCGCGACTCGAAATGAAAGATTTAGCTATACTATCACCGTCTTACCGGATGAGCCGCTTCGGCGAATTCCGGTACCTCCCTAAAGTGAAACACACAAGAAGGGGACCGCGGGTCTAAGCGCCCGCGGTGACGATAAGATTCTTTATTCACTCTTCGAGTGTCGAAATGAAAGATTTAGCTATACTATCACCGTCTTACCGGAGGAGCCGCTTCGGCGAATTCCGGTATCCCCATAAAGTGAAACACACAAGAAGGGGACCGCGGGTCTAAGCGCCCGCGGTGACGTTAAGATTCTTGATTCGCATTTCGATGAAAATGAAACAGAGGACAGCTACTATGATTGCCGCCAATACAACTCAAATTCACTTGGATGATACCAACCTTCACTCAGATCAGTCCATGAAGGATTGAAACTCTCAATCAATGCTTCCTTCCAGGCACGCTTGTATTTTTTAAGTTGCTTTTCCCGATGTATGGCAGCTCGTATACTTCCAAATTCCTCAAAATACACCAATCGGTCACAATTGTACTTATGCGTAAACCCTCTGTTGATTTTTGCCTTATGTTGAAACACCCTTGTCTCCAGGTGATTGGTTACACCAACATACAAGACAGTCCGATGCTTGTTGGTCAATACATAAACCGAGAAAATCATCGCGAAAAATAGGAGGCGTAAAAACCATTGTCTATCCGGAAAGCAGGATCAATTATAAAGTTGCGTCGTTCAAGCAAGCAAGGGGACCGCGGGTCGAAACGCCCGCGGTGACGATAAGATTCTTGATTTGCCCTTCGAGTGTCAAAATGAAAGACCTAGCTATCCCACAACCGTCTTACCGGAGGAGCCGCTTCGGCGAATTCCGGTATCCCCATAAAGTGAAACACACAAGAAGGGGACCGCGGGTC
>JBGAMI010000063.1:0-17384 GCA_044223085.1 Cyclobacteriaceae bacterium | reverse complement strand
TATGGCCAGTACTTTTCCCACGATGCCCATGGACATCTTTTGCAGCAATTGATTTTTGCGCAGGGGAAGTTGGGGGCTAAACTGAATGGCTGATATCAAAACAGGAGGGACCGCAAGAATTACCCGTTGGGTTGTAATGATATGCCCCTCAGCCTCAACGGTAACACCTGCTGGTGTATGACGAATACTCCGCACCGGCGCATTCAGATAAACAGAGTTCCGGAAAGGTTCAGCCATCTTTTCTGCGAGGGGCTGCATGCCACCTTCAAGCCGGTGTTGCTGGGCGCCTTGTTCGATACTTAATAAGTTGTTGAGATTGGTTCCTGAGCGGATATAAAACAGGGCATGCAAAAGTGATAACTCATTCATTTCACAGGCATACACCGTCTCAAGTCCGGCCCTTACTACTTTATAACAGTTTCGGGTCCAGCAGTGCTTTCGCACAAAGGCTTCCAACGAAATGCTGTCCCAATGTTGTGCAAATGGATGAGACCACGGGCTGACTACCGAAATTTTTCTTGCCAACCGTTCCAGCTTCTTCAGCACATAATCAATGTTAATCAGGGATAGCACATCCATTTTGGGTATCAAGCCCGTGTAGCTTCGCAGCTTCGCATTCAGATCGAGAAGGTTTTTCCCTTCGTTATAGGTATCGTACCACCCGATTCCATGCTCCCGGGCCAGTTCATACATGCGGTCCTGGGTGGGGCCAATCCATTGCCCACCGAGATCTACATATTGCTTTCCATCCAGCTGTCTGGTGTATGTTCTGCCACCCAGGCGATCCCGGGCCTCGAGTAGGATAAAAGGTATATTGCTTTGATGCAGTGCTTTTGCTGCAGCAATTCCCGAGAATCCACCGCCTACAATAACTACCCTGGTTTGTGCAGTTGTGCCCATTAGTTCGATAAGGAAATATACCCAGAATCTGTCTTGAAAAACAGAAACCCATCCGCCATTTTACACCGTGAAAACACCCATATCAAAAGACACGCTGCAGTTTCTGGGCGACTTGTCCCGCCACAACAACCGGGACTGGTTCGAACGCCATCGCAACAAATACGAAGCGGCACGCAACAACATGATCGAATTCGTCGATGGCCTCATCGCCACCATGAACGCTCACGATGACATCGAAACACCGTCGGGAAAGAAAAGTCTATACCGGATCTACAACGACGTCCGGTTTTCAAAGGACAAGACACCATATAATCCGAGATTTTCCGGATACCTGAAGAGACGAAAGCCATACCTCAGGGGCGGATATTATTATTGGATCAAGCCAGGAGCATCCCGAATCGCATGCGGATTCTCCTATCCCCAGCCTGATGATCTGCGACGGATCAGGCAGGACATTGACCTTAACCACGATGAATGGCGAAAATTACTGAAGCGACCCGGGCTCGTAAAATCTTTCGGCGCGATGCAGGGGGATCAATTAGTGACCTCACCTCAAGGTTACTCCAAAGAGCATCCTGCCATTGATTTATTGCGGTATAAACAATTTTGGTTCGAGCACAGCTTTAGTGATAAAGAGGTGATTTCCAGTGATTTCCAGAAGTCGATCAGTATGCACTTTAGACAGATCAGACCATTCTTCGATCACCTCTCGGAGGTCCTGACCACCGATGCCAATGGTGAAAGCCTGCTGTAAAATCAGCCCCGTACCCGAAGGGCAGTCTTCTTTATCTTCTGGCGAGGAATGGCAGGCTGAGCGCGAGACACTGCCTATAAGAGTAATTTGGCGAACTCTTTGCGGTTATCCCGTGAGAGACCTTCGGCCATTTATCCGGTTCCCTGCCAGGGAGGTACCACCCGGAGCTACTGCTTTAGTTTCTTCAGTTCTTCCTGATAAGCCGGTAGGTTTCCCTGCTGGTCCGTTGGAACATTCTTGAGAGCTGTCTCCCAATTGCGGATGGCTTCCTTCTTATTCCCAAGTGCCGTATAACCACGGGCAAGTCCAACAAACGTCATGAACTTATCCTCCGGATGTCTTTCGCGGTTGAGTTTGAAGATGGCCAGCGCTTTGTCGTTTCTGCCTGACGCCTGAAGAGACCTGGCATATTGGTGCAAGTCATTGACGGACGGGTTGAGTGTAAGCGCATCTGTCATCACGGCATCAGCATCCGGTACGCGGTTGAGTGCGGTGAGGAGATCGGCCTTAAGCTTCATGGCATCGAAGGTCTTTTGTCCATTGAACCGATCATTGTTCATGGCGATGTCCACCCAGGTCACGGCTTCTTCGAGGTTGATTTTGTTGCTGAGACAAATGCGTGCACCGCGCAGCCAGTTAGCGGAGTTGAAGCCTGCATAGCTCGTGAGTTCAGCGCGAATCTGATCGACGTACAATTTCATACCATCTGGTACTTCAACCTTGAATCCGATTCGCTTGTTCTCCCATTGGAGATAGGCTTGTGCCGACAACAGTTGACGGTCATCAAAGCCATACGTGAGCCACTCTGTGTATGGCGCATCCTGAGGTATGGCCTGGACACGCAAAACATCTTCGTTGGCATTGTAGTAATAGGCGCCCCAACTGGTGGTGTTCTTATTGAATATCCATGTCCATGGACCATCCTTGTCAAGCAAGAGGAATACACCATAGGTGCCTGCCTTCAGGTCCTTGCCATTGATTTTTATATCGTGTGAGACTGAAAAGGTGGTGATCTCATTGGATCCGGCGCGCCAGGGTGATGCCAGTGACGTGCCATAACCGTCAGGGTCTTTGAGTCCATAGTGTACCAGTTCGCCCCAAATGTGCCCTTTGCGGTCTTCACCAGTGGGAGAATGAACGTCAGGCCCACGATAGGTAAAGGTGGCTGTTACAAGTCCAATCGACTGGCTGACCACGCTTTTCTGATTGTTGCCATTAGGAGGGGCGGTTAGGGTAATTGTTTGCCCGAATGATGTGATAACCAGGCTATTAAGTAGCAAAATGAGTACACTTAGGTAACGGTTCATAAGCAAAGGGTTATTCACAAGTTTACGGGCCTCCTGGTCAACCTGAAAATTCTTAGGACACTATATGACAAAAATCAACCTAAAGAGGTTAGATAAAAGTGAACTTACCATGGCAGTTCGTCGAAATTCTCATTCGGCGTGGCATGGCTTCTAAGTACCTTTTTGACTGGTTCAGATAATGAAGTCGTTTGGTCTTTGGTTGGGGATGGTGGTAGTTCCACTATTAGTTGGTGCACAGGCACCATGGCCAGATACGCTCAAGATCAATTCCTCCGAGGTAAGGTTGGCCAAACAAAAGGTGGCATTCTACATAGATACTACCAATCAGTTAAACCTTGAGCAACTGAATAGTGAAGCCTATCAACGTCAATTCAAGCCAGCCCTTGTTGATGTTCCCAATTTCATCGAAGAGCCGAGCACCGTTTGGTTTCGGCTTTTGGTAAAGAATGAAACCAATAATCCGCTCTATCTACGGATCGCTAATCCCTATACCCCGCAACTTAATATTTATGCCATCACATCCCATGGACCACAACTCCTGGCGAATACCGGGTTTTCCAGGTTGTATGAGACACGTGGCATCAGTGGCACCAACTTCATTATACCGCTGCCCGTAGAACGGGGCAAAACCATCACCCTGATGGGGAAGATGTACCAACCTTTTTGGGTACCCCTGGAGGTAGGCGATCGTTGGGTAATCCTGAATAAAGAACGCCAGTCTCAACTGCTCAATTTATTCATCCTGGGTATCTTATTTGTGATGTTGTTTTACAATCTGGTGTTGTACTTCTTCATCCGCGACATCATCTACGTGTACTATGTCGTGTATGTGTTTTCGGCTATTCTTTATCTGCTCTTTACCAATTCTTTGCTCTTCGAATGGTTCTGGCCCAATGATCCAAAATGGAACCAAAGCATGTTTCCGGTTTCCTTTGTCTTTTTCACATTATTGGTATTTGCCAATCAGGTGATGTCAGCCAGGAAAGTGGTGCCCCGGCTGTATCAGCTTTCCTATTTGTTATTTGGCATGATGGCCGTGATCACGCTTGACTTTTTTATTCATTACCCGAAAATGATCGCCGTGGTCAATCTCCTGGCCACCCTGGCGCCTATGTATGTTCTGGTTTTGCTAATCTATCAGTTAAGAAAAAAGTTTATTCTGGCGTATTTGTTTCTGATTGGCTGGGTACCGGTTCTGGCCACATCAGTCATATATACGTTTGCTATGCGCGGGATATTCTATAATGAATTTCTGCTCACTCATGGTGTGGGTGTTTCCATGGCGTGGGAGGCCACCGTGTTTTCGCTGGCGCTTGGATACCGGTACAATGTTTTTCGCCTGCAGAAACTGGCCATGGAACAGGAAAACATCCGAATGGTAAAGGATCACAATAGAATGCTGGAGGCCAAAGTGGAGGAACGTACGCGTGAGATCATGCGGCAAAATGAGGAATTGGTACAACGACAACTAGAAAACCAGGAGCAGCAACGGATTATTGAAAGTCACAACCGCCAACTCGAAGCTGCCGTGGACCAACGCACGATGCAACTGGAAGAAAGTAACTCTGTGCTGCGCGGGCAAATGCATAAACTGGAGCAGTTCAACTTTATCATTGCGCATAACCTGCGTTCACCCGTCGCCAGGTTGCTGGGCCTTTCCAACATCTTTAACCGGGATAACCTGTCTGATCCCGTTAATGAAGTGGTCATGGAAAAAACCAGTGAAGCCGCCAATGATCTCGACAAGGTCATCAATGATCTGGGTGACATCCTCAACATGCAACAGGGCAAGGAAGAACAAGTTATAGAGGTCAACCTGACTGATCTCATCAATAAGATCAAGACGCGATACGCCGCAGAGTTTGAAGAAACCCAGGCCGTTCTTGAAGTCCAATTAGGAACCACCCTGATGCGCACCGTCCCTGCATACATCGACAGCATACTCAGCAACCTGATCTCCAACAGCCTGAAACACCGCCACCGGGAACGTATACCGCGCATCCTGGTTCGGGTAACGGCAACTACCTCGAACTACAAAATTCTGGTCAGGGACAATGGCAAAGGGTTTGATCGGGAGAAATATGCTGACAAACTTTTTGAACCATTTCAGCGCTTTGACCTTGAAACAACGGGCAAGGGGCTGGGGCTGTTCATGGTGAAGACACAAGCGGCTATTTTAAAGGGCCATGTATACATCCAAAGCAAGGAGGGAACCGGGACCGAAGTCGAAATAGTGATACCTATACCCAAATCAGGCGAAATAGTAACGACAGCAGACCACACGGGAAACAAAGATTTCCTGGTAACCCAACAAAAATCATAATAAAGACAAACCGCCGCAGCTAATGTTGTGCCCTACACCAGCGTAGCCTCTGCGAAATGGTAAGGATCGTTCTCACATATTGTATTTTTCTTCTGCTCCAGCTTCCTTCGTTAGCTCAGGTGCGTGTGGTCCATCATACCTCCGAAAGTCAAGTTGTGCAGCTCGATCAATTGATTACGTATTACCTTGATTCTACCGGGAAGGCCACAGCCCTGGAAATGCCAGCCCATTTGCGTCAACAACAGTTTCAAAAACTGAAGGAATCTGTTCCAAACTATACAGGATTCGATGGTACTGTTTGGATGAGTTTCAGGATAGAAAACAGTGATGGACATCCCCAATACATTGAATTTACGAATGCCTATTTGCAGGATATTTGGATTTACAGTCAGGAAGAAGGTGGCGAACCTGTTCTTATACATCACTCAGGCACAACACAACCCTTTAAGTCAAGAGGCATAGCGAGCATTCACTACCTGCTTCCGGTGGAATTGCACGGTGCGAAATTTCCAGTCACGATTTTTGGAGCCATCCGCACCATCGATCAGCCTTTCTGGATAAGGGCCAGAATAGGGGAATTAAAGCCATTGCTCTCGGATGTTAGGCGGGAAGAACTCGTGGTGCTGGCTTTGGTTGGGATGGCGTTTGTCATGCTGCTGTACAATGCGTGTCTGGGACTGATGACCCGTGACATCACCTACGCCTACTATGTAGCCTATGTGTTTTCGGCCATCAACTACCTGTTGTATTCCACCGGCTTTTCGTTTGAATGGCTGTGGCCCGACCAACCCTGGCACAATTCCACCGGTCGCTTTGCGGTAGGTTTTCTCTATTTCACCTGGTTGTTATTTGTAAACAATATTCTCGAAGTACGTCGCACCCAACCAACCTATCACAAGTTGTCACTGGTTCTTATCTCCTACACGGCTATCGTGTGCCTGAGCAACTTTACAGACCCCTTACCCATGGGGTATGTATATGTTATGAACCTTTCTGTTCCGGCCTACCTGATTCTGATTGTGACCCGTCGAATTTTGGACCGTGATAAGATTGTTTACCTGTTTATGATCGGCTGGGTACCGCTCATGATCTGTTCGATTATTTACTCGCTGATGATGCAGGGGGTATTCTACAGTGAGTTTGTCCGAGCTTATCTGGTAGCAGGAGCCATGGTCTGGGAAACGGCCGTCTTCTCGCTTACGCTGGGATACCGCTTTAATGTTATTCGTGCCCAGCACATGGCTGTACAACGGGAGAATATCGAGATTATAGAAAATCAACGCCGTGTACTTGAACTCAACGTTTCCGAACGGACACAACAATTATCCCAACAAAACCAGGCGCTGCTCCGGCAACAGGAGGAAAACCGAAGGCAGAGAAACCTGATCGAAGTCCACAACCGAAACCTGGAAGCTGATGTTCACCAACGCACCGAGGAACTCGCCAGAAGCAATGAGATGCTCAGGCTTCAGGTTCATAAACTGGAACAATTTAACTTCATCATTGCGCATAACCTGCGGTCACCCGTAGCGCGCTTATTGGGACTGGCCAATATTTTCAACCGGACTAACCTCAATGATCCTACCAACCTCACCGTACTCAACAAAACGGTCGAAGCCGGAAGGGATTTGGACAACATCATTGGTGACCTCAATCAAATTATCAGCATACAGGACATCTCCAGTGAAAAGACAGTTGCCATTGACCTTAATCAATTAGCCGTATCACTGCAAAGCCGCTTCAAACAAGAAATAGTGCGATTTCAGATTGACTTCCGCGTGCGCACCGGAATGAAGGTTTTGTATTCCGTGCCGGGATATGTTGATAACATACTCTTCAACCTGATCTCCAACTGCATCAGCCACCGCGCTCCGGACAGGGTTCCCTGGATTGAATTGTCTTTTAACCCGGTCGCCAGTTACTGTCAGATTGTTATCAAAGACAATGGAAAGGGTTTCGATATGCAGCAACATGCGAGGAAAGTCTTCGAGCCGTTCCAACGGTTTGATATGGAACATAAAGGGAAGGGCCTGGGGCTATTCCTGATCAAAAGTCAGGTCTCTTCGCTTGGGGGCACAGTAGCCATCAGCAGCAAAGTGAATGCCGGTACCCAGGTGGAAATCCTTATACCCAATCACATGCCCGACGTCAGTGAACTACAAATACCCGGGCGACCCTGGCCAGCAGCGGTAAGCCACTAAACTGCTTTGGCTTGTCCAGCCCTTCGGGGATCACCACAGGCATGAGCTACCCTGGTGGCAGGATCAATATAAATTCCTTCAAAAGAGCCCAGGTGCCATTGCCAGGGTCGCACCTTGTCAAACTTCATCCCGAGTTTTTCCAATTGGGCAACTATGGCGGGGTCATAGTCATTCTCCATCAGCATCTTTGTCGGGTCCGAGATTGAATTCCCTCCGAACCGTGGCAAATGAACGGACTCTTCAGGCTTCATGCCAAAATCCAGTATGTTGACAGTATTTTGAAATATGTTCTCCAGCAGAGAAACACTCGGGCTTCCCGAAGCCAGAACCACACGGCCATCCCGGATAAACATGTTGGGGCCAACCCTTGCAAACATGCGGGCTCCGGGTTCAGGTAAACCAGAAGCGTAATGACCGATGGGCGCACAAATACTTACTCCATCAACATAGAGTGTGTTGGACCAGGGCAATGCCATCACCGAATGCAATACCGTGGCTACGTTGCCTTGCGCGTCAATAACCGTGAGGTGATTACTGCCGGGTCGGGGAGGGTCCATGAGCCCCATGGGCTTGCCCGATAATTTGTTGTATCGCTCTTCGGCAAATGCTTTAGACAATCGCTTTTCCACCGGGGCTTTCTTTCCCATCAATCCCTCGCGGAAGTGTGTAGTAATCACTTCTCCCAGGATCTGCATGGACTTCAGTGTAGCATCGTAACTGGTATGTATCGGGCCGTATTTCTTAAAATCAAAATACTCGGCCATTTGCATAAATTCAATGATCACCTCTCCACCAAAATCCGGTGAAGGTGCGGCTTCAATCGTGTAGTCGCGGTACTTTCCTTTGGCGGTATCCTGAACCAAGGGCTGATAGCGGGCAAAGTCCTCTTCGGTAACAATACCACCAGCCTGTTTCACGACTGCACAGAAGTTCCTGGCAAATTCGCCGTGATAAAAGTATTTGCTTCCTTCTTCCGACAACCGGGTAAGTACCTGGGCGAGTTTCTTTTGTATGACCAGCTCACCCGGTCGGATCATGTCTTTGTCACGGAAATAGATCTCCCGCCCGTCCGCGGAAGCGGCAATCAAATCGGCACTCTCAAATATCTCTCCCCACAGAAACGGGTATACCTCAAACCCTTCGCGGGCATATCGGATAGCATTGCCCATCAAAGATTTGATAGGCATAGACCCGAACTGTTTATGTGACTCTTCAAAGCCGCCCCAGAAGCCTGGTACAATCACGCTTTTGGCTGTCTTGATCAGGGCGGTTAGCGATGTTAGGGCAAAATCTTCCTTCTTCATGGCCAGTGGCGCATTGCAACTGCCATTCACATAACGGCTTGTTCCCTTCTTCGCATCAAAGTACTGCATGCTGAATACGCCCGTCAGCGTGGTCATGTGTGGCTCCACCACCGACTGTACGATGGATGCGGCGAGGGCTGCATCCGCCGCATTGCCGCCGGCCTTGAGTACGTTCACTGCTTCCTGGCTTACCAATGGATGCGAAGAGACAGCCACCCCTTTGGAGGAGCTAACACCTTTCTTCCGGCCAAAATTTGCTTCCGCAATCAGTCGTTTTCGTTCGGTTACAAACGCATCGTCGGCCAGCAGTTCAGTCGCATAGGCAGGGGCTGACGATCCGTACAATAGCGCAGGCACCGCTGGGAGGGCCAGGGCATTCCGAAAGAAATTTCTCCGTTTCATAGGGTTGGGGTTGGTAAAGAAATGTAGCAAACATTTTTTACAAGGACATACCGCTCGGGTAAAGTTCAGGCCAACACTTATCTTAGGGCTAAAACCTCCACTATGCGCTTCCTCCTGTTTGCCCTCCTGATGCTGATGGCTGAAACCACGCTCGCCCAGGAGCGCACCTGGGTTTTGTACAACGTAAAAATCATTCAGGTAACAGACGGAAAGATGGCCAACGGTGATGCCGTACTGATGCAAGGTTCGGCGATCAAAGCCATTGGCAAGTATAGTACGCTGAGGGGCCAGGCACCGGTTGCCCAACAGGTCGATGGCCATGGCAACTACCTCATACCAGGGTTGTGGGATATGCACATCCACCTCGAGGGCAAGGAATTGGTAGAAGACAACCGGGCACTCTTACCGGTCTTTCTGGCCTACGGCATCACATCCGTACGGGATTGTGCCAGCGACCTGGGCGAACAAGTACTCGCCTGGCGAGAAGAAATAAAACAAGGTAAACTCACCGGTCCCAACATCTTCACCGCCGGGCGGAAGCTGGAAGGAAAGAACTCCATCTGGAAGGATGACATCGAAATAGAAAATGAAGTCGAACTCCAGGCGGCATTGGATAAACTCGATCAGTACAAAGTGGACTTCGTGAAGATCACGGAGAATACCCTCAACGGGGATTTGTTTCTGAAGAGTGTACGTGGTGCAAAGGCGAGGGGGTATCATGTTTCTGGTCATGTACCCATCGATGTGGCCATTCAGGAACTGGCAGATGCCGGATACACCAGCGTGGAACATGCCAGCTATTTATTGCGCTATGGCAGCGACGAACAACAAATTGCCACCGACCTGCGAGCCGGCAGAATTACCCGGGCCCAGGCCGATGCCGGATATGCGTCCTTCGATCAGGCCAAAGCCATCGAAGGGTATAAGCGATTTGCAAAGACTGGTATGTTTGTTTGCCCTACGCTGATTGGCGGACGGCAACTGGCGTACCTGGATGTCACCAACCACAGCCAGGATCGTGAACTCACCTGGCTGACCGACAAGTTTACAGCGAACTATGCATGGCGTATTCAGCGCATGTCCGGCGACACCCCGGAGCAAAAACAGCAGCGCAAGGATCGCTATCAATTATTGTTGAAACAATTACCCCTGATGCAGGCGGCTGGGATTAAGTTTATTGCCGGAAGCGATGCGGCAGCATTAAACACATATGTATATCCGGCGGAGTCATTGATCCAGGAACTGGAAATTTTTGAAGAGGCTGGATTGAAGCCCCTTCAAATTCTGCAGGCCGCAACGATGGCGGGCCCGGCATACTTTAACCTCAGCCAAAAGACCGGCACCATTGAGGTAAGCAAAACAGCAGATTTGGTATTGCTGGAACAAAATCCCCTGGAACACATTACTGCCTTGCGGAGTATCCGGGGGATAGTGTCACGGGGCACTTATTACGACCGAAAGAAACTGGATGACATGATTATCACCGCACAAGAAATCAAAAAGCAACTGGATGCATCACGCAGTCAACAAAAAGATAAATAGCCCATGCAGAAAAGAATATTATTTGGCGATTCAGGATATCAGGGACAAGCCCTGGCCGTATTGAGAATAGTTACCGGGTTGCTGCTGGTGTACCACGGTAAGGAAGTATTTGATGGTGCCTTAATGGGAGAATATCAAGAGTGGACGCAATTCGGTGGAAGCACCTGGTTGCCTTACCTCGGCAAAGGAGCCGAGTTTGTAGCCGGTCTCATGCTGGTGGCCGGTTTTCTTACCCGATTGGCCGCACTGGTTACAGCAGGCACATTCGGTTACATCACTTTCTTTATTGGTGGTGGAAAATTCTGGTACGAAGACCAGCACCCGTTTATGTTTTTGCTATTGGGAATTCTGTTTTTGATCATCGGCGGTGGCCTATGGAGTGTAGATCGGAGAATGATCCGTTAGTGCAGGATTTGTTTCGGATTATATCTTAACTTTAGTTTGAATCATCAAAAAAATACCATGAAACGTACTATCTACCTGGTTGTGCTCATCTGCCTGTTCCATGTTGCGTGGGGGCAATCACCAAATGCGGACGTTACAGGCATTTGGAACATGGAGGTAAAATCCACCGCAGGTACCGGAACACCCGTATTCGATCTGAAACACAAGTCTCCGACAACAGTGACAGGTACTTACAAAGGAAGGTTGGGAGATGCCGATGTAAAGGGAACCGTGAAGGGAAACGTGATTCATCTGGAGTTCACGATCAATGATACCCGCATTGAGTATGATGGCACCCTGGATGGTGACAACGTAAAAGGCACTATCAAATTTGGCACGCTTGCCGAGGGCACGTTTACCGGCGTACGAAAGAAGTGATTTTCAGAACCGGTCAAAATCCGCCGGACACCAGCAACTTCTCCAGTTCTTCCTTTTCTTTCATGGAAACCCCGCGCCGGGTTTCGGCCACATTTCGCTGTACGACAGGCTCCATCCGGCTGGAATCTGCAGCCGCAACCAGAATCTTCTGATACACCACCCGATCCCTCCAGACTGTATCCGGCTGTTTGGTGATAAACACGGTATCCACCCGCGAAGCGACCGGCATGATAGTTTGGGGTTGTTGATTCCACTGAATTCCCATCCACCAACCGAAGGCAATTAATAGCGCAGCGGCCATCCCCATGGAATAGTATGGCAATAATCGTGGCGGAGCTGACGTCGCCGGGTTGATTCGGTTTTTCAGATCGTGAAGTAATTGTTCATCCGGCTGAATGTCAGATCCGGCAAAATGCCTGAGCAGTTCAAGCTCGGCATAACGCAACGCCTCATATTCAGCTTCTCCGGAAACCAGGGTTGAAACCCATTGGCGATCTGATTCGCTTAGTTCGTGCCAGGCAGTTGAGCGCAGCAGATGCGATAGTTTATCTTGGTTATTATTCATGGCATTACTTTTCCAACATGATCTTATAGGGTCCCAGCGATTGTGCCAGGCGTTGTCTCAAATAGAACAGCCTCGATTTCACGGTACCTTCCGGGCAATTCAATACCGAAGCAATTTCATCCAGTTCCAGGTCCATTTCATAGCGAAGCACGATGATGGTGCGTGCTAATTCTCCTTCTTCATCCAACAGTTTGTCCAATGCCTTTCTGAATACAGCCTGATCCATCTGATCACCCCCGAAGTCGGCGTGCGTCGGTGAAATGATATGATTCAACATGGCCGCATCGCGATTGGCCTCTTTTCTATATTCGTTCTTGCAATAATTATGAGCAACCGCATATAGCCAGGTCGAGAACTTTCTGGCCGGGTCCACCTGCATTGGTCGTTCCAGCACTTTAACAAAAATATCCTGCAATGCATCTTTGGCGCGTTGGGCATCGCGCCAAAGCATGCGGTACAGGAAACGCAACAGGGGAGAGGCGTAGCGTTGGTAGAGTACATCCAACGCCCGTCCCTCACCTTGTTGAAACCTGATCACCAATTCTTCATCGGACAGGCCTGACAATGATTTTCTAAACAGCATGCCTGCTTATTTCTCCAGGATTTCCATGAACACCCGGAATCCGATCCAGGCTTCCGGCTTATCATAGCTGTTGGTGCTTCTCATGGTGGACTCTTCGGGTTTGTGATTCCAGCTTCCGCCACAAGCTTTGCCTTCTTCCAGGCTCATCTCGGCCACATTGCCAACCATATCATACAACCCAATGTCGTTTGGAAAGTAGGCCTCTGTGGGAGACATGCTCGAAAATCCATCGGAAGCCAGGACACCATATTTTTTAATACCTGGACAGGGACCGTTATCCGGAACTTTAAAATTCCCCAGGTAGCAACCTTTATTGTTCACGGCACTGTTGCGGAAATCCCAATACCTGAACCAGGGATACAGAATAGAGGGATCATTAAGTGATTTCTTCTCGGGTTTACCATCCTTAATCCAGTTCCCGCCCGGTGGCGTTACTTTTACCTCTACGGTCTGATCTTCCCACTTTATACCCATAGGATCCTTAATACTGGCAGCAGCCAACTGCCATTCCTCGATCGCCGGCAGCCGGAATTTCACTTTCCTATACTTACGACCTTCTGCATGGTTATATTGATCAGTCAACCAGGCACAATAGGCCGTAGCTGCTTCATACGATACGTTAACTGCCGGATAGTTCATGTATCCGTTGGTCACTTTCCGCTTAATGGCCGGCCTGTAAGCGGAATAGTTCTTCATCATGGACAGGGTAGGCTCCGTATACGCACTGAAATCAAAATCATACCGGCTACGCAAATCGTTCAGGTTGTTGGCGGAGAGGTAATTCAAAAACTGGTTGTATTGCTCATTGGTCACCTCTGATTCTTCTCCGTACAGCGTACTGGTAAAATACCTGAATCGGCCTTCCACCTTTTTCAGGTCCAGGGGAAAAGGAAAATAGGGTACGACTACAGATTCGCCTTCCTCCAGAAAGCGGGCAACCGCCGACTCTTTACCACTATCTTGGGCAACCCGCTCCATCAAATGACGCAGTTCGGAAGCCTTGGTCACGTTGCCCTCCTTAAGATAGGACTCATACAACAATATCATGGGAACGAGGTAATTACTGCTCAGTACTTTTCCCGTTGCGTCCGGAGACTCACCGTTGAAGTCAACGCGCAGGTAGTCCATGAGAAATTCCTTCTCCATGTTCCTTCGAATCTGTGCCACATTGTCAACGTTGGTCAGGCTATGCACGGAAGCGAGCCCTACGATGTACAATGACTCCTTCATGGTGCTCAGGTTGTCCTTCGATACAGTCAGTGCATAGTAGAACTTACGTCCCTGATTGTCCCTGGGAAGAATAGTGCACAGGGCCTGCCGAAACTGATCGCCTTGCCATGAACCTGTAGCTGTAAGGCCTAGTCCGCTCAGCTTGCGATTAAGGTACTCTTCATTGCCCAGCAAATCGAGGTTAAGAATACCAACGTCTTTCCGGATACCGAAGACATCCTGCAACACAAACAGTGGAACCGTGGTGCTCTCACCTTCGGTGATCAATATAGACGAAGGCTCTACCGACATCAGCACATTGTAGCTGTAGCTCAATAAGCTGGATGAAATCCGGTCGCTGTTAAACAACCGTCGACTAAACTCCTGACGCTGTTCAGCTTTTAAGTCCAGTTCGGATGTGAACTGCAAGAGCGAGTACGCCTCCGGATTCTCCGGATTGCGGTTAAATGCCTGATCCAGGTAGGGCATCGCACTCTTCTGTAAGCCTTCATTCCATCCCTTTACCACGAGCCACTCATAGGTGTCGGGTACAGCCTTGGACATATCGTCGACAATTTCACGCAAGCGAGCGGGAGCTGCCTGGGCATAGCTTGACGCAGCATACAAATTAAACCAGGCATCTGCCTTATGCCGGTCTTTCGAAACTTCTTGTGTCCAGGCAGTAGCCTGGTTGGCATAATAGTTTAATGGTTTGATAACCAGTGTTTTGGGGAGTATTTTCTCCGGCGAAGCCAAGGCACTGAAAGAGCTCAGTAACAGGAATGCAATTGTTAATCGGGACATAGGTTGGTTTTTGAGAACGTAGTACACCCGACTTCCCGGGAGGTTCAATGATCGGACAAATAAAATTCATCACCAGGCGAGGCATTTCTGTTCCGTCGGATTTCCCGGATAAACTAAGAGGGCATCATACCCGCCCGAAATGATTATCTCATTATTTCTTTCTCACCGACGTCACCTTGCCCACTTTCGTATCGACTTCAATCTTCATCAGCTTACCTCCGGCATAGGTATAGGTAGCGTTCACCTGATCGGGATTCATGATCATGTATTTGCCCGGCGCCAGCTCTTTGACGGTCACGAACGTGGCAAACATATTGGAGTAGATCTCCTTGAGACCTTTGGGTTCCTTAAAGTATAGATCAATGACACAATACTTCACCTCCTTACCCTGTAAGGTTTTTTTGGCGCCGTCTTTGTCGGTTTGGTACTTCTGTGCGGCTAGTCGCGTGGTGGTGGCATGAATGTCTTTGGCACCCCGGTTGGCATGCCGATAGGCTACACCACTCAGGAAGGTCTCCTGGTCATAGGTAGCATTCACCTCGGATTCTACGTGGATAGACATAATCAACACCTTGGTGTCGGTATTCGAACGGAGGTCCTTGATGATCTTGCCGCCTTCTTTCTTCTCGGTGGCCTTCACCGTGCCAATCACTTTGTCATTAAATGTCACATCAAAATTTGCCTCAGCGATAGGTTGCGAAAACGCCTGACCGGCAACAAACAACAACAGGATGAAAAAAAGAGGGGTGATGAGCTTCATGTTTTGATAGGTTTAAGGACAAGATAATCGTCATCCCTTTAATCACCAACCCCAATACCGGGGTAGTCATTCAACTTGAATGAATGAGCTTATTTTGGTTGGATCAACTGTGCATCCTTCCAAAAAACTTAGTAACTTTTTACTTCAACTTACCATACGCCAGACCCACCCGATGCCCCGGCCTTTCCATCAAAAAGCCAATGCGAATTCCCGGCTGATTTTATATTTGGTTTTGACTTTAATTACATATCCACAATACGCTCAATGTCAACAACTTATTCCAAAATTTGGTGTCCTGAATTCTGACGTAGGGTTGTCCCAAAATTCGGTGTACACCATATACCAGGATCGGCAGGGGTACATGTGGTTCGGCACCGGAGATGGACTAAACCGTTATGACGGCAGGAACATCCGGGTCTTCAAAGCCGGTACAGGGGACCACTCGGCCAATAACAATACCATCCGGGGTAACATTTGTGAAGACCATATCGGCGGTATCTGGTACACCAACGAAACAGGCATTTATAGTTTCGACCCGGCCACTGAACAAGTTAGAAAATGGCTCGACCTCAGCGCAGATGTCGTGACATACTATACGGGCATCATGATTGACCACAACCAACGGTTTTGGATGCTAAACCCAACCAAAGGGCTGGTTTGCTTCGATCCGGTAACCAGGCAGTTGACCGAACTTCTTATTCCTGTAACGGTAGAGCAGCCCCAACTTATCATCAGGGCAGAAAAATCCGGCGACGACATCCTCCTGTTCGTTACCGGCCAGCCGGGTATGATCCGATTCAATACCCTTCAGGAGAAATTTGAAATTGTCCTGAAGGAACTCCTGTTGACCACGGCTTCCCCAGTGCCTGGAGGCCTCCTGCTTTGGACAGGAAACAAATTGTGGATGTACGATTCCCTGGCCAGTCAACTTACATCTGTGCCGATAGAGCCGGGTGCCGTGATACGATCAGCTATCAGGGATCAGGACAACCGCATTTGGGTCACGACGCAGGGTCAGGGGTTGATGGCATATTGGACCCAAAGCAACAAATCAGTAAGCTTCAAACACGATCCTAACATTGAATCTTCGCTGCCTTTCAATTTTACCACCACCATGCTGTTGGATCGTATGGGCAACCTATGGATCGGGACCGATGGGGCAGGGGTTGCCAAACTGGACCTAAAAGCATCCCGGTTCAATCGGTTTCCGGTGCCCGGTGAAACCTACCCGGGACTTAATGAATATTTTGTCCGTTGCCTGTATGAGGACACAGACGGAAGAATCTGGTTTGGCACCTTGAACCACGGGCTCTGTGTTTACAATCCAATAACGGGAACGGTCGCTAACTTCACTGTATCCGGTTCTAAACAAAGCACAAAATCATCGAACAACTCGGTCACGAGTCTTCTCGCCATGCCAGATGGAAATCTGCTGGTAGGGCATTCAGACGGAATATTCTACATACACTATAACACAACACCTAAAGTCAATTTTATGATGACGACAACAACAGGCAAGCAACCTGCCTCCGCATTAACCCAACACCCCAACAAAGTGCTTTGGGAAAAAGGCGACTTCACGCGGCTTGCGGCTACCATGCGCAATAGCGGCGAAAAACTCGTCGCTCAACTGGGTATTACACCGGGTCTTCGTATACTGGATGTGGGATGCGGTGATGGCACCACTGCCATCCCCATGGCCCGGCTGAAAGCCATTGTTACTGGCGTTGACATCGCGAAAAACCTGGTTCAGGCCGGCAACTACAGGGCCCTGAAAGAAGGCCTCGATAATATAGGCTTTCAGGAAGGCGATGCGGCAGACCTCTGCAACATGCCGAACCAACATTTTGATCTGGTGCTCAGTGTCTTTGGTGCCATGTTTGCCTCAAGACCACTTGAAGTTGCTCA
>JBGAMI010000062.1:0-17516 GCA_044223085.1 Cyclobacteriaceae bacterium | reverse complement strand
ATCAATGATCATCCCATTTATTTTCCCCGCCGCATACATTGAGGGTCGGCCGAATCTCCGAAGGAAGAGGGAAATGGGCTCCCTTTTGTCCAAAATGAAAAGTTTCTGGGGTTCACCACCGGCCAAGACCAGCATTGATCAAGTACCCTTTGCGTTGGTCAGAAGGTCAATTGCTTGCCAAAACCTTATGGATATCGACCCGGTAGGCCTGGACTGCGGGCAAAGCCGAGCACAGCATGCCGAGCAATAAGCTTCCTGTTATCACGAACCATTCGGCCTTGTAGAAGACAAAGGGATCAATCTCCAACCGTGTGGCTTCTGAAAACACGTTGACAAACAACAGCACAGCGACATGCCCTAACGCTATGCCGGCAATGCTCCCAATAAAAGTCATTGTGCTCCCCTCCAGTAAGACTGCAACAAGAAGTTTCGTTCGGCCGGCGCCCATTGATCTCATGATTGCCAGATCGTACCGACGCTCTTTCAACGAATTATAAAGAGCAATGAAGATACTCAATCCAGAAATAAAAATGAGCACATAGGCAAATCCCTGGATGATCTCTACGCCAATACCAAGAATTGAAAACAATCTGGCTGTCTCAAATGCGGGCGATGCGGCCTGCATATTGCTCTGACTGTTAATGTACCGTGGAAGCTGAATTGCCGCCAACGGATTCCGGTATTGAACGAGAAGAGATGTGATCTCTTTCGTAGTATCACCTGCCTCCGCTGTCGGAACAAGACTTGAAGGATTGACGATCTTTTCAACCAGGTCGTGATGCGCTTCATCATGACCTTCTTCGTCCTCGTGTTCCTCGTGAACTCTCCACACGCTCCCGACATTGGTGAGTATCAGGTTATCCAAAACACTCCTGCTTCTTTGCATGGTGCCAACTACTTTATACTGATTTTCTTCATGAATGTGTCCCCCGCTGCCGAGACCATGGGCGCTCGCGAAAGTATCCCCCGGTTTTAGCCTTAATGCTTCTGCCACATTGAAACCGATGGTTGCTTCAAGGTCTGCGTCCCACCAGCTTCCGTTGCGAATGCCAGCATGGTACAGTTCCGGGTAGTCCTTGTTGGTACCGACAATGCGAAAGTTCTCGTAGCTGTCGCCCAAAGCCAGCGGGATGGCTTTCTTAATCAGGGGATGATGCGTTAGTTTTTCGGCCTCATGGAGTTTGATATTGCCGGTTGGAAAGTCAATATGAAAAATGCTGCACAGTATCAGTTGGAGGGGGCTCCCCTTTGCTCCAACGACAAGATCAACGCCCCTGGAATTTGCGGCTATCTTTTCCTGGAGTTGGTTGCTGAATATAAGGAGGATCGTGATCACAGCGATTCCGAGGGCAAACAGCAGGATATTCAGCGCGGTGTGAAGGGGCTTGGCCTTAAGGTAATTCCCCACCAGAGAAAATATATTCATAACTGTACATGGGTTTTGATCCGGGCCTTCAGCCTCTGATCATGCGTGGCAACTATCAAACATGAATTATTTTCAGCGGCGACTTGCTGAAGAAGACCGATCACCTCGTCACAGCTTTTGTCATCCAGGGCAGAGGTAGGTTCGTCTGCCAGAATAATAGCCGGTTTGTTCAAGACTGCCCGGGCAATGGCCACCCGCTGAGCCTGCCCCTGGCTCAATTCGCTGATCCTGGCGTTCTGCTTGTCGTGCAGCGATAACCTTTGCAGTACTTCCCTGACGCGCACCGCATCCTGTTTCAGACCCGCCAGAAAGGGAGCCATCAACAAGTTGTCGGTGACATTCAGTGCGCTGATCAAATGATTCTTTTGAAATACGAAGCCAAAATACTTTGCCCTGAACCGGTCCAGGCCGGTTTCAGAGAGCCTCGTGATGTCTTTCCCGTCGATGATTATATTTCCGGATTGAGATTTTAACAATCCGCCAAGCAGGTGAAGAAACGTTGTCTTTCCGCTGCCTGAATTACCCAAGAGAAGCATCTGCTCTCCTTTCGACATACCGAAATCGGGGAAGCGGATACTCGCTGCGCCGCTGTAGGAGTATTGAAGTTGACTGGCTTGAATCATACGTTCAGGGTTTTCATTTTAGAACGGCCACGGATCGCTAACCGATTGTTTGAAATGAGTGCCATCCATTTCCTCCCCGGCACAGAGACAGGTTTCCAATTCCATTTTGATTTTTGATACATCCATATTCTGACCAATAATGACAATCTCATTTATCCGGTCGCCCCATATCCTGTCCCATTTCCTTTGAATCTCCTCCTGGTTTTCCAGGTAGTCGTCACGTTGCGCCCGTTGCGAGAGCGGCATCGATGCCCACCATCTACCATACACTTCCGCTCTTGAAGATCCGCCCGCCTGACTCCACAGAAGGACCTCGTCAGGCCTTGAGGCGATCCAGAAAATGCCTTTGCTTCTCAGGATGTTGCCGGGCCACGAGGTCTGGACGAATTCCCAGAATCTGACCGGGTGAAAAGGTCGGCGGTTACGAAAGACAAACGAGCTGATGCCGTACGCTTCTGTCTCCGGGGTGTGTTCGCTGTTCAATTCCTTGATCCACCCGGCTGACTGCTGTGCTTTTTCGTAGCTGAACATTTTTGTGTTCAGTATTTCTCTCGGGTGAATTTGCCCAAACGATGATCGGATGAGCTTCGCCTCAGGATTGAGCTTGAAGATCAGCCCTTCGAGCAATTTCAGTTCTTCCGGCGATACCAGGTCAGTCTTGTTCAATATTATCACATTGGCAAATTCTACCTGGTCGGTCAACAGGTTCACAACAGGGCGGTTATCTTGCCCGTAATTTGTCATTCTACGGTCGACTATGGTATCGGCGCTGCCAAAATCCTTGAAGAAATTAAAGGCGTCCACGACGGTGACCATTGTATCCAGCCTGGAAAACTTTGTCAGGTCAAGCAAATCATCACCTGTGGCGAAACTGAATGTCTGTGCTACGGGAATGGGTTCGGAAATGCCGGTGCTCTCAATGAGCAGGTAATCGAACTTGTTCTGCTTCGCGAGCTTCTCCACCTCAATCATCAGATCTTGCCGGAGGGTACAGCAAATACAACCGTTGCTCATTTCGATCAGTTTCTCTTCCGTGCGCGACAAGTTGATTTCATGTTTTACAAGCTGCGCATCGATGTTTACCTCACTCATGTCGTTGACGATCACCGCCACTTTCATACCGTTTCTGTTATGGAGTATATGGTTAAGCAGCGTGGTTTTTCCCGCCCCGAGAAAGCCACTCAGAACAGTGACCGGCAATTTCTTTTCGCTGAAAAACTTCATATTGAATAGTTTGATGTTTGGATGAATCGTTCTTTACTTCTTGTACAGTTCCCTCCGCAACGCATTGACAAATCGATCCAACTGCTCAGGTCTGATGAAAAGAGCTGTGTTGCAAAGTGTCACATCGCGCCATGTTTCTGGCTTACCCAAAGACCCGCCCAGGTAGGCGCCGCCAAGCAGGATTTTGTCATTTTGATAGAGTAGCGTACTTACGTCAGCAAGTTTCTTGTTCCTGAAATCAAATGAAAACAGGGAGCATGACAACCCGGCGTCCGGTGACGCGTAAAAGATCAATTCCTTTTCATCTGAAATTTGATCAGTCCAGTATTTCTTCAGGTAGTGAAGGCGGGCCTGTATCCTGTCCATTCCAATGGCCTGAAGAAAGTCAAGCATCTGGCCGATGGAGTTGTATTGTGATTCCGGATGGGTACCGGTCGATTCAAATTTCCGGATCCCGTCACTGTTGGAGGCAACATTCTGTTCGTTTACATCATAGTAGCCATACAATGGCATCAGGCCGCTTATGTGCTCGGATTTTACATAGAAAAATCCCGTTCCTCTCGGGCCGCCGGCCCACTTATGCAGAGAGCCCCCATAGAAATCGCAATCGAGAGCTTTTAGATTTACAGGCACGTGACCGAATGCCAGCGCACCATCTACCAGAACTTTAATTCCACGTTGATGAGCGAAATCACAAATTCTCCTGACCGGCATAATCTGGCCGGACAGGTAGACATGGCACAGGAAGATCAGCCTGGTTTTGGATGTCACAGCCCGTTCGATCACAAGGGCAAGTTCATCCGGAGTCCTGGCGGGAATCGGCATTTCAACCCTGCGAATGGTGAGTCCGTCCTGGGCAGCCCTTTGATAGAAAGCTCCATAAAAGCCTTCATGCTCCTGGTCAGACAGGATTATCTCGTCACCGGGATTCAATTTCAAGCCGAATACAACTGTTGTTATGCCATCCGTGGTGTTTCGGGTGAGGGCCAGTTCCTCGGCAGAGCAACCAACAAATTCTGCCAGCCGATTTCTCATTTCTTCTTTTTTTCCCCGGACGTAATTTCCGCCTGCACGGAACTCGTTTATCCGTATGTAGGTATCCGTTACTGCATCCGTTACCAATTCGGGAGATACCCCTCTTACCACGGAAGAAAGGTTAATTATGTCTTCATTGTAGTGATAAGCTTTTTGAACCTCCTCCCAAAGCGATTCATCCCGGGCTGCCACGTCGTTGGTGAGTTGACTGGCATTGGAAAAGGCGCTCCGGATCCGGTCCAATTGATCCGTTGAAGTTGTGAATCCAAACTGGGGAAGCGCAGCGGATGAAAGAACAGCCGCGTGTTTCAGGAAATGTCTGCGGTTCGTCATGAGCCTTATGGTTATTCCGTGATGATCTCGGCATCGACCAGAATGAAATTCATGTGATTGACATCCTTGTCGTTTAGCTTCAGTTTGCCCTTCACGGTGATGATCTGGTCGATCTTCAGCTTGGGGCTCTTTGCTTTCAGGAGTGCCTCTGCAATGGATTCAGGACCGGCTCCTCCGCAGAAAAAGCAGGATGAGTAGGGATATCTCGAAATGATCACCTGATTCTTTTCCGTTTCCATCGGCATATAGTAACCCTTCAGTTTTATCTCTGTTCCGGCAAACGAGCTGATCTTCTGATCAAAGACGGGTACAAGGAAATAGCCATTGGCCTCCTTGATGAATTTAGATTCAAATTTCACGCGGGCCAGTAAATCCCATCCATCTGTTCCAGCCGGTTGACCGAGTGCCGGGAGACACGTCAGGCACAACATTAGAATTCTTGTTTTCATGGATTCCCTTTTTGTGTGTGGATTATGCAATTCCTGTAAAGCCTCCAGTTCACGTAATGGGCCGACCCGACAACCGTGGCACCGATGGATGTGAAAAGTATTTCGGAAATTCTGTCGGTTTCCAATCTTCCGATTGCTATCAGTACAAACCCCAAAGCAACCAGAACAATCGCTTTCATACTCCGGTGATGCCGGAAGTAGGATGGAACAATTGAAACTATTGCCAGGATCGCGCTTATTACCAGAACCGACATTTCGATGGAGGGATCAACCAGTATTTCCAGCCAGCCCCAGGTGGAGACAGTCAACAGGATGGGTACGCCCATGCAATGGATGGCGCAAAGCACAGAAGCGGTGAATCCAAATGCGTCAATATGCAGTGTAAAGAAGTGCTTCATTATTCAATTCATTTTTGTGCAACGTATGCAGGTACCTTTTATCAGCAAAAGCGTGCTTTGCATCAGGTAACCTTTTGGAGGAATTGTAGTATGAATTTCACTTTCCATGCAAAAGACCGTTTTGCACTTCGTGCATTGAAAGTGTGCGTGTTCTCTTTCCGATCTGAAGCGATTGGTGAGCGCATACTTTAAGACCCCAAGATCACAGATCACTCTGTGAATGAACTTTTTCATGACCAGGATCTTGACAGTACGGTAAATAGTTGTGCGGTCAAATTTTTGTCGTAAATGTTTCCTGATCTCTCCTTCCGAAATCGCCACCCCGGAATGATCAAGGAACACCTGGACGATCTCTCTTCTGCTCGAAGTCTGGTGGATTTCGAGATCCCTAATTGTTTTGTTCTGGTTCCTCACCATACTCATAGCTTAGAATTGCTCAAGAAAGGTGATCATCAAAATGGGGTTGTTCTCACTTGGACCGTGGTTAGCGTGGTCTGATTGTACAACCCTGTCGCACATCGTACCTGTCATCAATTCGACAAAAGATCTATTCATTTTTCAATGCCTTTACTGGATTAATCAAAGTAGCCCGCCTGGCTGGAATCAATGCAGCCAATGCAGCAACCAAGGAAAGGAAACATCCAACCCCTGCATACACACCGGTATCCCGCGTATTAACTTCAAACATGAATTGTGAAATGTATCTGGACACGAATACTGAAGCGATTATTCCTATACCAAGCGAAACACAGGAAAGGACCAAAACTTCTTTTTGAACCATCCATATTATTTGTCGTGTTGCTGCTCCCAGCACTCTGCGAATGCCTAACTCCTTGGTGCGTTGACTGATGGCATACGACATCACACTGTAAACACCAATGGCCGCAAGCAGGATGGAGATGCCCGCGAACAACGAGAATAGTTTGCTGACAATCTTATCCTGCCACAACTTTTCCTCCACCCGTTGCTGCAGCGCTTTAAGATCATAGATTGACTGATCACCATCCACTTTTGACACGGCGGCCACTGCAGATTGCTCAATATGCATTGGGTTACCTTCGGTTTTGATAATGATAAACTGGTTGGGCTCTGGCCGCTGCCAGCACGATATGTAGATATGATAGCCTTCGGTTTTGCGCAGATCACTGTGCTTTACATCCCCAACAATACCTACAATCGTTCGATAAGTAGATTCAGAATCAGGTTTCCCAAATTTGATACGCTTATTCAGTACATCGCCTTTGGGAAAGAATTTGGTTGCCAGGCTTTTATTGATTACGGCTACGGGTGTTGACAGTGTGTCATCATAATCCGTAATGTAGCGACCTTGCAGCAATGGAATTTCCATCATGGGAAAGTAATCGCCACTGATCGTTTGGTACTTGACATAAGGATTTTCCTTCTGCTCTTCGAACGATTGTCCATCAATGGTGAACTCCGAATCCCGGTTTTCCCCGCTTGACTCATACGACAACGGCAGGTTATCATTCAACGCAACTCCCTTTACTCCAGGTAAAGACTTGAGTTCTGCGATCAGGTTTCTATAGAATGGATGTATCTCCTTCATGTCGCCATATTTTCTCCATGGCAGGGAAATTCGGTAAGTCAGTATTTTATCTGCATTAAATCCCAATTCTTGTCTTTGCAAATTGTGGAGACTCTTTAGCAATAGACCAGTACCAATTAATAAGATGATCGACAATGAAAGTTCCGCCACTACCAATACCTTGCGAAGCCTGTGCTGGCTCCCACCAGATGCACCTTTGCTTTCTTTGATGAGCCGGTTAACATTGAGTCCGGAAATTTTTAGCGCGGGAGCAAGCCCCGCGAGGACACCCGCGAAGCACGCCACACCCACGGTGAAGAAGACGATCTCCATGTCGACCCGAATGGTAAGCCAGTGTGGTAAATCCGACTGAAATGATTCCTTAAAAAAGTCCACCATGGCCCACGTCAAGCCAAGACCCAGGACACCTCCCAATAAAGCGAGCAGCAGGCTCTCGGTAAGAAACTGTCGGGTGAGGCTGCTACGCGGTGCGCCCATTACCATACGTATGGCAACTTCTTTATCGCGTTCAGCGCCTAATGAAAGGATAAGATTCGATGCATTGACGCAAGCGATGAGCAACACAATGGCAACAGCAGCAGACAATAACCACAAGTATGGCCGCAGCGACCCCGTATATAGATCAGTTAGTGGCTTAACAGTGAAAGAAACGGCACCATTGGTTTCAGGGTACTTGTTTGACAGTTGTTTAGCCAATACATCAAGTTCTTGTTGAACAACAGCCGGGTTTACATCCTTGCGTAGCCTGCCGACACCGATGCGATCACGAAAGTTGCGATCGGTGGACTGCGTATCGAACCACGATGCGGAGCGGAACATCTGAATTCCTTTCGGAAAATCAAAACCCGGCTCAACAACTCCAAACACCGTATAGCCGTGATACGCATCCAGTGTTATGGTTCCATTCAGGTAAGCTGCATCTCCCTCGAATTTGCGTTTCCAAAGTTCTTTGGTTAGTACGATACCAAACGCCCTTCGGCCATCAAATTCCTCGGGCCATGATTTACCCTGCTCAAACTTGACACCCAGTACAGAGAATAGATTACTGGAGCAAGTCGTCGTGGGAATTTCCTCAGGTTCTCCCTGCCCGGTTAAGTTGTACTGTGCAGCCGGGTTGTAACCGGCAACATCTTCAAACAATGAAGTGCCTTCTTTTATATCTGCAATTTCACGCTGTGAAATACGCCCCACTTCGCCACCGCGAACCGACTCAATAATATACAGTTGATCAGGCTCCTGGAAAGGAAGCGGTTGCATTACGATAGAATTGACAAAACTAAAAATAGCCGCACTAGCCCCAATGCCGATGGCCATGGTGATTACCACTACAAAAGAAAATCCCTTCCGTTTGGAAAGCACTCTTCCCGCGTACCGGATGTCATTTAGTATGTTCATGCTGTTTGAGTTTAATATCATTGATCAGACTGTAAATGCTTTGGTGGTAGAATTCGTTATCGCCTTTTCGCAAACGCCAACCTGACTTCCACGATGATCTTTAAATTACAGTTGAAATGGTATAAGCAAGTGCTTCAGTCAAGGTACCCGATTTACTTCCGGGAAAGGATCTGTTAAGATTCTTACCATCTACCGGACTATAGAACACACTCCTTCCAAAGAAGGCTTTGACATTGGCGATTTGTACGAGGATGATCGTTCCGTGGAGATCAGCGGCATTTTTATTACTCTGCAATTTTTGAAGTGCCATAATGGGTGGATACTCATAGCCATGAATCCCTGCAATCAACCCAAGCACAGGGCCCTTTTCTTTTCCGTGAATTATTGTTACGGGAACAAAAGTTGAATCCCCTGAAATTGTCTGCACCGAAATCTTCACCGAAGCCGTCTCTCCGGGCTTGATCGGGCGACCGGCAAATTCGAAGAGTTCCTGACCCATGGCAGACCCGCGTAGCATCACGAACAGTAAGAACAGCGCTGTCTTCATGGCCTTAAAATTGTTTCATCAAAGTAATCTTGAAAATGCCGCTCTGGTTTCTAACCTGATCTGTGACCAGTGTGGCTTGATTGTATATATCCTGCTGCACATCGTTGTACACGATGTACACGAACGAAAGTGGTTTGTACTCCCAGGACAGGCGTGTGTTCAACACTCCTTTTTCAATAGCCGTGTTGTACTGATAAAAGGAAATCCATTGAAGCCTGGGATTCAATGCCAACCTGATCTGCGGTGTTATCAAATCGGTTTCCTTCGATGTCCTGACTTCGCCCAGATTGAAAATCGAGTTGTGCTGATAATTCACTGACAAAGCAATTTGAGGCAGGGGTGAGTAGCGGGCGTTTACCACATAGCTGTTGAGCTGGCCGTCATAGTAATTGCCGGTTTCATAAAAGAAGCCGTAGCTAAATTTTTTCGATTGATCGTTGCCATAATAAAACCGGTAACGCGTGTAGTAATAATTGCCTATTGAAATGGGGACATCCAGAATTGAAATCGGATCAGGCACCGATTGCCAGGTGGGCACTACATATGCATAAAACAAACCGCCGTCCAGAAAAACAAAGTAGATGGGAAAAATCTCCCACTCGGCTTGTAAGAATTTCCTATCCGAAGCGCGATGGTAAACGTGCATGTAAAAACCCGGATCAACTTGCCGCAGGGGCTTTGGCACCCACGATTTGCGAAAGATTCGATAACCGCCAAAATCGGTGTTGATAATATTGGAGCTATAAAGAAACCCGACTTTCGGATCATAGTTTTTGTCAACAATCGATTGGAAATAGTAACCGTAAAAAGAGTTGCTGTTGTAGATCAATTGACTTACCGCGGTGTAGCCATTGGATTGTCTGGAAGTAGTTGACACACCGCCCATTACATTCCAGGAGAGTGCACTTGAAAAACGGAAGTAAGCATCGGTCGAATAAGTGAAGTTATAATGGATGAAGAGGAGTCTGTCGCGTCATCTATTTTGGACGTGATCAAACCACCGAAGTGGCTTTGCTCGCCAAAGTTTTTGCTGTACCGGGCCACAGCAAATGTCGCGGCTGGAACGATCCCATTGCTTCGCTGCCTTACCAATAACCCTCCATAATTTCTTTCTTTCGTGCGGCTCACGTAACGCGCTCCCACATCAATGGGTATGGGGTTGCCTGAAGCGTCAAGGCCAATGGTGCGACTAAAGAATGGTTGAATGACCTGGGCAATTCCTTCAGTCTGTGAAACACTAAACAGACTCGCGTTCTCCAGGAAAAATTGCCTCCGCTCAGGAAAGAAAACGGAGAAGCGCGTGAGGTTATTCACCTGTCTGTCCACATCGGCTTGCGCAAAATCGGTATTGATGGTCAAATCCAGCACAGAGTTTGGATTGACAGCCCATTTAATTTCACCCCCGATCTTCGGTTCGTTGCTGGAAGAGGTTCGCTCTCCGTTCGTCTTTACATCCGAAGCATTGTAAAGAAAATAAGGGTTCACGCGGATGTTGGCCGATGGCGGTGGCGGTTGCAATCCGGTAAGGCGCCCTGCATACGCCATGCGGTAATGATTGGTGGCTCGTGGGTAAGGATTCCAACTCGAACTTTGATTTAACCTCCTTGCACTCCGGTAAAAGTTAATTCCCCACGTACTGCTGTCTTTCGGATAGCGGAGTGTCTTCCACGGAATGGCCATCTCGGATACCCAACCACTGTCGGTACGATGCGTGCGCACCCGCCATAGGGCATCCCAATCCCTGTCAAACAATTGGTCGTCAAAAGCAAGTAAGTCGCGCTGCGCGCCATGCGGATTGGTCTGAAAAACCACTGCATTCCGTTTATCCAGGAATGGATCCAGGCTCACGCCAAAAATATCGTTTTGGGTAAATTGAAAATCGCGACTCAGGTCGGGCACGCGAATGGCTTTCTTACCAAGACTATCTCTATTGAATGCAGCGATGTACAGAAAATGATTGTTGTACAGGATTTTAACCTTTGTATCAGGATTGGCATTTGCCCCTTGAAGAGGTTGTATTTGGAAAAACCCGGAAATACTATCCGCTGCTTTCCATTCGTCTTCCATGATCTTTCCGTCCACATTCAATTTTGAATCAATCTTCCAGGCACGCATCGACTTGGGCGGGTTAATAGGTGGAAAGGTGACTGCTTTATCCTGCGATTGGCTATAACAAACAACCGTGGTTGACACCAATCCAATAAAGAGCCATAATGTTTTCCGTTCAGCCATTGATATCCTTAAGAATTAAGAATCAATTCTCAACACCAACCGCTTTGCACACTTCTGCTCAATAGCCGGGGATCGATGCACGATTCCGTTTCCTGTTCTCTTGTGTGGAAGTTCTCCTTTCAGGATGGCCACGTCATACGACTTAAGTTGTCTGACACGACCCCAGTCCTTAATGATCTGTTCGTTCTCACCTTCACCTAAGTATTTTCGGTTTACATTCTCGTTGTAGGTCCATTCTGTGCCCGGGCCTGCATACGAACAGATTAAACGCAGGTCATACCCATCGATATGGAATTTTCTACATGCATCGTTGCTTACGGCTTTCAGATGCAGCTTCAAGTGCCGGGCGCGGCAGGTATCCGAGAAGGCCAGGGTAAGCATTTCGATGTCCTCAATCAACGGCTGAATTGCAATGACTGACGTGTGCGAACGTGCAGCAAGCTTAGGCCCCACAAAGCCTGCAATAGTTTCGCGACTATCGAGAACAAGTTCCATACCCGTAAATGAACTGGCCATCACATACCTCACCGAGGCCTGCAACCCGGGTGAAGGCTCACGCTCATGAATGGCAATATTCATGTGCTTGCCCCGAATCCCTTTCAATTGCGAAAGAGAAGCGGCATATGTGTAATGAGTCGGAGCCGCGCGTCTGAAAATACTTTTGAATAACATCCACGTAATTTCAGGCCAGTACAATGTATTCAACACTCCTATGTCTATACAGCAGGAGGCTTCCACCTGCAAGCAGCATGATATAGAAGACAAGACCACTAAAATCTGCCGTGTATGGGCTAGGCACCCCATCCGTAGAATAGGTGTGGTTGGGTAACCCTTTCAAGTCGTCTACGCTCATGGTTTCATTGCGAAACATGCGCGGTATGAAATAATTTCTCCACGTATCCGCAAAGGCTATTACCTGATTTTTAAAATCAGTGTAGTATGCGGGGGAAGTGCCTGCTAAATCATTGAAGGTATCTTGCAACAAAATAGCGGGCGACAAAAACCGCAGGTGGTTCACCCAGGACTGCTGTTTTTCCAGCGCCTGGTTATAATCATTCAGAATAGGTTGCACAGATTTGCTGACGATGTCGCTGGAAGCAAAATAGCCCAGCCACCAACTGTACTGATTTTGCTGGGTGGTGTCTTTCGGTGCAAGTTCAGGATGATCGCGGTAATACGATTTCAACAATTTGTCCGCTTTCTTTTCTGCCTCGGCCTTTGCTACCCGGTACTGGTGGATCATGATCGTGCGCGATGGCACCGGATAAAAACTATTGGCTGTTTGTGAAATTACGGAAGGCACTAATAACACCAGTACCACCCACACTGCCACCAGGGTAACGGCATTGCTGCCAGAGGGCTTACCGAATAGATTAATGAGAAAAGAAACCAGGAACCAAAAAAACGTATAGGCAACCACGATCAACAGGAGCTTAACAACTGAAGCCACATGATTCCACAGAGGCACGCTAAAAAGTAAAAGGGTAAAAAGAATTGAAAACGTGATGATGAGGGTCAAGACTAAAAAGCGCAGCCACAGCTTGTCGAACAACCAGCGATAAAGTGAAATGGGTTGAGAGATCGTAAGCCTTAACACTCCTGATTCCTTTTCGGATGAAAGGATGTTGTAGCTGAAGGCGAGCACTAACAACGGCAACAGGTAGACACAAACAAAAGAAAGATCAAAACTGCCGAATAATAATTGAACCGGGTTAGATAACTCAGAGAAGCCCAGCGCGCGTGCTTCGCCGCTAATTTTCGGTTTGACATAGTGGGTGAACAAATCGCTTTGCCCCGTCGATATTACCGCCAGCGGCTGAGGATCCATGGCCACTAATCGTGGGGCATCCCAACCAATGGTAGTGAGCGAACGTGGATCAAGCCACGGTTCCGGCTTCGGTTTCAAATTTCTGTTCAGCGAGTCGATGTCAGAAGCATATTGGCGATCGATCTTTTCCACTTTGTCCTTTTCACGGGTAATGCTTACCAGGCGATCATTCACTTTTTCCTTTCCATTGCGAACCGCAAAAACGGTGATGGTCAAAAACAAGACCAGTAAAATCACCACCCACCTGTCGCGTAGAAGGCCGATCCATTCGAATTTTATAGTATCCTTGAACATTGGATTGAGAGTTTAGATTGTGGAATTAAAAGTCAGAATGGTGATCACACTACATTCATTTTATGAACCGCCCCGTACAAAGCCGCGAACGAAATGATCAGCCAACCCAACAGCGTAAAAAGATTGCTCGTATTAAGGCGAAGTACAGATGCATAAGTCGGTGGCTCATAGTTGAAATTTTCGACCGAAGACCACAGTTTGTCATCGGCTAAATAATCCCAATCACCTGTTTTCGAATTGTTCATCATGTGGCCATTCATTTTTCCTACCAATTCGATACGGTACTTTTCAGCCGCATTTGCAAAGTCCCAATGCGAAGTGTAGTCCGTCCGGCAAATGGCCATCGACAAGAAGCGTGTTGGTAAAAAGGGTGAGAGGGCTGCCGTGGCACGATATACGTTGGATTGATTCAGGTACGTTTCTCTCAGCAATTGATAGTGTTTAAAATAAATTTCGGCTGTATGCTTTTCTCCTTCCTGCATCAGGAAGCCGTCCCAGTTAAAGGGCAACTGCTGTACGCTACTGACACCGTATTTTTTTAAGGTTTCTTCCTCCAGTTTTTTTGCTTCCGCATTCCATGGATTATGACCATCAAGCCCCTTTGTTTTGTCCTCCGCTATTTGTTCTTCAAATTCCACTTGTGTGGGATATGGATAAAGTGCATCTGCAATGGCAGTTGAAACTTTAGGCATGGCCAGGCAGGAGAGAATCCAAATGCCGAGAAGTGTTACAAAAGCAAGGTTTGATTTGTTCAAGAGTGATGAAACCAACAGTGTGATGTTGGTGAACACGGCATAGTACACAATATATACTGCGAAAAGCCACGTTAAGGCGCCCAGGCTGAATTGTCCATAGTCCTTGATATTCCCCAAAAAGATTGCCGACACGATGTACACCGGCAGCAGCAGCAGCAACACCGGGATAAAAATGCCCAACCATTTTCCGAGTGCGAGTTCCAAACTGCTTACGCCCTGGCTTTTTAACAGGCGTAGCGTTCCGCTCTCACGCTCACGCGTAAATGAATTGAAGCCTATTAAAATAATTACCAGCGGAATGATGAAGATGAGCACGAAGTCCGGGCTGAGGTCACCAAAGCGGGAAAGCGCGGTTTGATCCTGCGCTGCCATATATTGTGCCTCATTGCGCTTGTGCGCTTCGAGGTAAATGCTCACGCCTGTGTACTTATCTACGCCATTGTCGATCAGCGAAAGCGGATATTTGGGCTTGAAGGCATACGTACCATAATGGGCGGCCGAGTGCGGATTTTTCTGCCCCTGACCCAGCCATTCACTGCGGGCATTTTTCTTCGCTTCGTTGTGCTGCGCATTCACCGATGTATAATAACTCCTGCTCACAAACAGCGCTGTGAGTAACAAAGCAAACACGGTGATGGCTGTGATACGAAACCGTCCCTCGCGGCCGATTTCTTTTAGTTCTTTGAGTGCAATTTGTAAGATCATAGTTTGTAACTATTTAAATGTGAATTTCTACTAAGGCTGACAACCGCCCGGTTGCAAGCATGACTATCGATTGAACATCCTGTCTGGCTTGTGGCGGAGCGGACTTCTACCATAAAAAGTTAAATGCAATGAACTGCCTGAGCGATCGCAGGGGTTTGTGCCAATCTTTTCTGTATATCGGTATCTCATTTATTTTTACTTAGTTCATGTGTTTCAAATACAATTTTTCCAGATCAGCATGGTTGATCTGCTCCGTGGTCATATAATCGACCAGTTTTCCTGCTTTCATGATCCCTATGTGCGTTCCGGACTCCTTTGCCCGAAACAGGTCGTGCGTAGCCATCAGGGTGGCAACGCCCCGGGCGCTGAGCCTTTTGAGTATTTCGGAAAACTCGTTGCTGGCCTTGGGGTCTAGCCCCGACGTGGGTTCATCCAGGAGCAGTGCATCTGCATCGCGTGCGATAGCCAGCGCTATTCCCACTTTCTGACGCATGCCTTTCGAATACTGGGACACACGCTTGTCGGGAACCTGCCCTTCAAGACCTGCTTCAGCCAGAAATCCAATGAGTTGTTCACGGCTGCAATTCTTTCCCGACAGGCCAGCGAAATAAGCAAGGTTCTCCAGGCCGCTAAGGTTGGGATAGAGCATCAGGTTCTCGGGGATATAAGCCAATGCTCTCTTTGTTCTTAGCGGCTCAAGCCGCACATCGATCCCATCGATCAGCGCCTGCCCGCTGGTGGGATTGATGAAATTGAGGAACAGGTTAATGGTGGTTGTCTTACCCGCGCCGTTGGCGCCCAACAGGCAAAACACTTCTCCCTTCCTGACTGTGAAATTCACGCCGGATAATGCCGCCGTGCCATTAAAGTTCTTGACAAGATTTCTTGCTTCTATCATATATAGGAATAGTAAGAGGTCAGCATGCCTGACCGTGGTCAACAGATTTTGAATGTCTAATTGCTAAAGGAAATAATGTGCGGTTGACCGTGAGACTGGTGTCCCTGGCCAGCGCTACTTAAGTCAGCACGCGGGCGGAGCGCGCCCGGGAATTGTCAGGATGTGGATGACGGCCGACCGGAATTGACAAAATGCATACGCTGTCTCCGAATGTTGTTGGGCGTTCGGTTCTTGCGCCGGTTCAAAATGCAGATTTTGGAAGATTTCAAGTGAGCAGACTTTGCAATGATCGTGATGGGTATTGAAAAGCGTGCGGCTCACGTCGTGCTTCTCAATGATTACATGTGCATCGTGTTTATTGTGAAAGTAGTTGACCGCCACCTGGCCAAAAAGGATGATGGCGGTCAACAGGCAAGAGAGACTGATATGGCCAATGGGCCTTTTCATTATGAAGAAGTCGGGGATCTATGTGGATGAATTCATTTGCTTATTTACCGAGCGAATACGTTATGCCAAGACCTGCATTCAACCAACTCATCGGTTGGGTTGTAACCATCCGGCCGGCTGAATTCGTCCTGTTCGTATTTTCGATAGAAACACCGCTGGACGAAAAATAATCCACCCTGAACGTCAACCCGAGTTTGTCTGACATGGGGTATCGAATCCCCGTTCCAACCTGCCAGCCAAAAGCCGAGGCAGTAGAGCTCTCCTGGGTAAAGGTAGTTTCAGTTACATCTTCCAGTTGAACAGTCATGGTCGGTGTTGAAATACTTTTCAGCAATCCGCCAAGGACCCTGAAATCCAGCGCTAGTTTTCCCAGCGGAAAGGTGTACTGTGGCCCGATCATTACATTCAGTGCCTGGTAACTCCCGGAGGTGGTAACGGTAGATTCATCTACGCCAAAGGCGTCGGTATAGCTGTCGCCCAGCATCGCTGCATCAGAACTGTTGAACCCTCCGTGGTTTGAATAGTAAATGCTGCCGGCAAGCCCGATCCTTGGTGAAAAATAGTAAGCCCCCTCAACTCCAATTGCCAAACCAGTCTTTGCAAATCCAGCGGTATTATTCCAGTTATCAAACGAGCCGGCCTCGGCGGTGGCAAAGTCAGCGGTTGGTATTGACGCTCCAACAATGATGCCGATGTAGCTTTGATTTTTTTCCTGTGCGATCGAGTAAAATGCGCAAAAGATCAATACTGCGGTAAGTATATTTCGTGTTCTCATAATAAACATAGTTTGCTTTGCTGATAGTAGTTTATTGAATCGTTACGTTAAAGCCTACGTCCATGTCTGTTGATCCTGGAGCATAAGTTCCATTCTTGGAGTTCGGCTGATGACGTAGCACAATGCGCAGCCACCCGGTACCGGCGCCAGTCGTTACGAAATTGCTTTCAAGCCCGACAGGATATGCTTGTGGATTGGTATCATGATCGGTTATTGTAACGGCTAGATTTAATTTATTTCCTGCAGGGATCGGCGTCGGGATGGGGTCAGGATACAGGTCGTCCGGATTTGTCGGATAGTTGTTGGGGATGACCAGTGGCTGGTCCGTGGGAAGCGGTTGAAAAAAGAAGATGTGATAGTTCGCGCGCTCCTTGATCTCGTCCGAGACAACGAAAACAGGGTTCTGCGTCTTATCCAGCAAGACAAGCTTCGCTGTATAAGTGGCATTGGCCTTCAGTGTAAGGTTGGCCTGACTCACATAGACCGGCATCGGATTCCCGTTGTTGTCGAGTAGCTGTTCCCACTGCGCGGTAGGCTTATCGTTTGCGTCTGATGTGTTCGTCAACTGAAGTTGTACAGTAGTCA
>JBGAMI010000061.1:0-17589 GCA_044223085.1 Cyclobacteriaceae bacterium | reverse complement strand
CTTTGATGATTTTAGAGCCTTGAATTCCATTCATACCCGGCAGCTCAATGTCCATCAGCACATAATCAGGTTTGTCCTGGGCCAGGTGTTTGATTGCCTCCTCACAAGAGCCGTACGCATTCACGACGGCAAACTTCTGGGAGCTGTTCACAATCAATACAAAACTGTTGCGGATTTCTGCATCGTCTTCAACGATCAGAACGCGTTTTTTGGTAACCGGCATCATAGGCATTCTTTTTAAAAGTGGTAAATCTCAACTGAACGCGGGTACCATGTCCCGCATCAATCTTTGACAATACTAACGAAGATTCAATCTTTTCGGCTCTGGAACGGATGTTTTTTATTCCATTTGACGACTTAATTTTTTCAGGATCAAATCCGGCACCATCGTCTTCCAGGGCCATTTCAAAGCCCTGCTCGAATTCACGCAGGTACAGCGATACGTTTTGTGCGCCGGAATGCTTGAATGCGTTGGTCATGGCCTCTTTAAAGATAAGATTCACTTCCCGGCTAAATCCATAAGGCAACCGGACTTTGTGCTTAATTTCGTTATAAGCGCGGAATTGCATGTTCTTTTCTTCAAACAATTTCTCGCCAAAGTCGCGGATGTGCAGGAAAAGCTTAGACAGGTCATCATTCACCGGGTCAATGGCCCAAATAAAATCGCGGGTACCATTATACAAGTACTTTGCTGACTCCTCCACCTTGTGGTATAAATCCTGCCCTGAGCCCGTGTTACCCGTCAGTCGCATCAAGCTCACATAATTGATGATGCGGGTAAGTTGATTACCCATTTCATCGTGAAAGTCCCGGGCAATCTCCTTGCGCAATGACTCCTGCTCCTGCTGACGGATATGCTCCAACTCTATTAACCTCGACACATTGCGGCGCAGTCGAACGAGGATAAACAAGATGAGCGAAACGGCAAGCATACCCCCCACGGTCATAAAGAAAGCTGCTGTGCGGTAGAATGGTTCCTTGATGGAAAGTTTGTATTGCAGGGGATCACCATCCCAACTTCCTTCCTCGTTGGTGGCCAATACCATGAAAACATATTCACCCGGCGGAAGGTTGCCATAGGTGACATGTCCGTTGGCAGTTGGCTGTGACCAGGTCTTGTCGAAGTTCTGCAAGAAGTACTTATACCGCACACTGCCGGGATAGCGCTTGTCTACGCGGTCAAAATGAAAAGTGATGTGGTTGTAGTCCGATGGCAATACCGGCGACTCAGGAATCTGGAAGAAACCACTCAAGGTCTTCCCAAACTGACGGCTCGGGATCTGGCCATATTGAATCTCAATGTCTGTGAGGTGAACCGGATAAGACTTTAGCACCCGGGTCTGCTGGCCATTGAATTGATACAACCCGTCGATGAGGCCAAAGTACTTTTTGTCGTGCGATAGATAGTAGGCATTCTGGTTGGTCTCAATGCCTGTCAGGCCATTTTCATGACTAAAGTGCCGCGTCTCAGAAATTTCAAGGGTGCTGTCCAGTTCGAGTTGTGTGATTCCTTTCTCGGTTCCCACCCAGATGCGACTCCCCTCATCGGCTGCGACAAAGAAGACAAAACCGGAAGGAAGTCCTTCTCTCGGGCCGATCATCCGGCGCTTACCGTCCCTGGGGTTTACCACGGCAAGGCCGGCACCACCCGAACCCACCAACAACAAAGAGTCACGGAAGGCCGCTAATGACAAAACCGTTGTATTCTCAAACTCAGGAACCGAGATCGCATCAATAGCCCCATTCTTTAATTGTGCGAGCCCGAACTCCGTGCCGATAAACAATGTCTTCAATGCTGGTAAGTACCGCAGTGAAGCAATGTTCTGGGAACCTAGGGCCTGCTGACTGGCAATAGACTTAAACTGATCGCCGATGTAGTAATTCAGTCCACCACCCGTGGTGCCAATCCAAATTCCGCCCGACTCATCAAAGTCTAGTGCGGTGATGTAAGCGCTGCTGAGGCCATGTTCGCGGGTGTACCAGGTAAACTTATTTTTATCGGGATGATACTTGCCCAATCCGGAAAATGAACCGACCCAGAGTGCGCCATCGGGTGCTTTCTTGATGGTCCTGACGCCATCGTCATCACCATTTGGCAAAGGGTAAGTCTGGATTTTACCATGGTGGATGCGCCACAGCCCTCGCCCTCCTATCCATGATGCGCCATCGCGATCCACTTCAATGGCCATCACACCACGGAGCTGATCAGAACCACACCGGTCAAAGTCGCGGGCATAGTGGCGATAGAGACCGTTGCCTGCGCTGCCTAACCAGGTATTTCCCTCCGCATCGAGCAGGATTTGCATGACCGGTACATCTGTCAATACGGTGTCAGTCACAATTTTTCCCCCCGCCAGGTATTCACGGAAGAGCGTTCGTTCATCGCGGGTCCAATACGCATCGGCAGCCGGATCATAGCTCACAATGTATCGATCCACCACTTTGGTACGACGTGCAAAAGAACCTGCATTGAGATCGAGGGCGAACATTCCCTTATCGGTATCGAGCCACACTTCGTCGCCGTGGTTGAACATGTTGTACACTTTCCCAAAAACAGCGGCGTGCGAGAAGCGCCGATAACCCTCGGGAGATGGAGTGACAATGGAACTGTCGCTGAGGTAATAGCAAATGCGATGATCGGCAGTGACATGGGTGAAGAAGATGGATTTGCCGGGGAAGATCTTTCTCGACCAGTAGTAAACGGAATCCTGGTATATTTTTCCGATCAGTCCCGGCGTCGAAACCATAAACACCGTGTCATTGTATTCCACCAGCCGGCGTACGCGGCGCAGGCGCTCGTTGTTGGTGCTGGCCTGGAAGCGCTTGAACTCCATGCCGTCGAAGCGGCTCAGTCCCCTGGGGTGAACCGCCCAGATGTTTTGTTTTGAATCAATGAATAGTGAGGTGACCACATTACTCAACAACCCATCAAGTGTGGAGTACACTTTGAATTCCTTGCCATCGAAGCGGGCCAAGCCACCGCCGGATGTACCAATCCACAGGTAACCATAGCTGTCTTCAAGAATGGCATTGACCTGGGATTGAGGCAAGCCATCGATGGCAGTATACTGCCGCAGGGAGAATTGCTGCCCGTAAGTAACGGTGGCGAAAGCCAACCCAATGATCGTGATCCAACAGCGCATACCCATCACCAGAAAATGAAATTCTATTTAGGCAGTGTAGTCAACCCCGGTGTGGCATTGCCGGTATCGAGTACCCATTTCCACGAGCCATCAGCTTGTCGTTTCCAGATGGTGACATAATTGCCATACAAGGTGGAGTCTGATGGAGTTGCATTAATTTTCTGGCGGGTCCATGCACCAAAAGTATAGCCGATGTCTCCGGATACTTCTGCGCGAAGGGGTTCCCAGGTAAGGCGGTATGCAGACTCAGCGTTAGCTCCCTGCAGTGAACTGCGCAAGGCTTCCTTGCCAAACACCGGTTGTTGTCCCTCCGATGGTTTGATGAGGTCATCGGCGGCGAATGCGAGAAATGCTTCGGTCAAGCCCTTTTCGCTGCTAAGTTTGCTGAATGCCCGGTCCGCTGCCAGGATTTCCTCGCGGGATGCTTCGGGGTCATTGCAGGCCACAACAGCCATGATCAGTGCGATATAAAAGCTGGTTTTCATAAATGCAGGGTATCTGACGAAGGTAGCTAAACCGCCTGAAATAATATTGTGACTAACTTACCTTCGGTGCATTATAGAGCAGACAACCCCACCCCCATGACGGAGGATGAAATTCGCCGGGAGAACACCATCGTCGAACGATCGAAGTCAGACCCGCGTGCCTTTGGGGAGTTGTACGAAAAGTATTTCGATCGCATTTATAATTTTCTCCTGCGCCAGACCGATGATGAAGATATCGCCGGGGACTTGTGTTCCCAGACTTTCGTCAACGCCCTTCATCACCTGCCGAAGTATCAATTCCGGGGTGTACCCTTCTCCGCCTGGTTGTATAAGATTGCCACCAACGAGGTGAACAAATTCTGGCGGAAGAACAAGGGTCGGAAGGTTTTTAGTCTGGAAGAAATCAGGGTGCGAGAGCTGGTAGAGCGCAGTGAAGAGGTATGGGATGAAGAGGTCGTTCACCGATTGCTTACCTACCTCAAGGACCTGCCCACCGATATGCTACAGGTTTTGGAACTTCGCTTCTTTGAAGATAAAGACTTTCGCGAAATTGCATTTATCCTGGATATCACCGAGAGTGGTGCCAAGATGAGAACATACCGGGCGCTGGATAAACTGCGCCAACATTTTAATTTGAAGGTGAAGTACCATGAGTAATCACGAAATACGGATGCGGCGGAAGATGGGTGGCCGTGGTGCGGATCGTTTCCGCAACTACGGTGACGTGTTGCAGCGTCATGAACGGGAGTTGAGACTCAAAAAGATGATGCGGGTTTTCTCATTCGTACTGGTGATCATGATTGTGGTGATGCTGATAGTCATTGTTGTGCGAATTGAGCGCCGCCTGGACAAGAAACCAAAAACCAGTAGTACGCTGGTGGATCACCGACTCCGATAGCATTCTCCTACAGGTCAACCATTACTGTAATTTTCTTCCGTCGTTCGGTAAAGATGGCTAAGTTTGGATAAACCTAATCCAAACATGAAAAAACCGATGATCCTGCTTATGGCCTTCTGTTGGCTGGCCACGAGCGCCTTCGCTCAGAAGACCAAACAAGACCTCATCAAGGTGATCGATGCCAGGTACGACACCTACTCCACCACCGCCAAAAAAATATGGGATCTGGCTGAAGTCGGATTTCAGGAAACGAAGAGCTCAGCTTTGTTACAGCAAATGTTGCAAGAAGCCGGCTTTACCGTACAGAACAATGTAGCGGGTATGCCCACCGCCTTCACTGCCACCTATGGCTCAGGCAAACCGGTGATTGGCGTCCTCGGCGAGTTTGATGCCTTGCCCGGCGTGGCACAGGAAGCTGTGCCTGAGTTAAAGCCCATTCCAGGACAAGTCGCAGGCCATGCCTGCGGGCATCATTTATTTGGCGTGGCTTCTGCCGCTGCCTCTATCGCCATCAAAGACTGGCTTATCGTCAACAAAAAATCCGGTACCATCCGCTTCTACGGCACACCTGCAGAAGAAGGTGGCTCTGGCAAGGTGTACATGGTTCGCGAGGGATTGTTCAACGATGTGGACATCGTAGTGAACTGGCATCCCGGCAATGCCAACAGCGCAGGTTATGGATCTTCGCTGGCCAACAAGACGGGAAAGTTCCGTTTCTATGGTACTGCTTCCCATGCAGCTGCCTCTCCGGAACGCGGCCGCTCTGCACTGGATGCCGTTGAAGCCATGGATGTGATGGTGAATATGATGCGCGAGCATGTGCCACAGGAAACCCGCATTCACTACGTGATCACCAAGGGCGGGGAAGCACCCAATGTGGTGCCTGCCTTTGCGGAAGTATATTACTATGTGCGCAACCCGCGTCGGGATAATGTGAAATCGATCTGGGATCGGATTGAACGTGCAGCCCGTGGTGCCGCCATGGGTACCGACACCCGTGTAGAAATTGAAATCACCGGCGGTGTTCACGAACTACTAGGCAACGAGACCCTTGCCCGCGCTGTTGATGCAAACTTGCGGATCGTGGGTGGCTATACCATGACCGACCAGGAAAAGGCTTTTGCCACCAAACTTCAGGAGAGTTTCAAGGATCAGGCGCAGCCTTTGGAAAACACGCAGATCATTATGCCATTGCGTACCTATGACGGATCCGCCTCGACCGATGTGGGCGATGTAAGTTGGACGGTACCCACGGTTGGTCTTGGCGCTGCTACGTGGGTGCCTGGCACTGCCGCACACAGCTGGCAAGCCGTTGCCGCAGGTGGCACAACCATCGGGTTCAAAGGCATGATGATCGCCGCCAAGGCCATGGCCCTCACCTGCTTTGACTTGTATACCAACCCGGTGTTGGTCGAAGACGCCAAAAAAGAATTCATGAAGAAGCGTGGTGAGAATTTCAAGTATGAAGCACTGATCGGAGACCGGAAGCCCGCACTTGACTACAGAAAGTAGCAACTGTTAGTAGTTAAGCAAACAAAAGGACGGCTCATCACCGTCCTTTACTTTTATCAGTTAGCGCTGTTAGTCGTCGTCGTCGCCATCTTCGGTTTCCGGAATGGGCTTAATGAATGCGCTTCGTACTGGTGACGGCATGGCACTGTGCTCGCCATGTACCGTCTTCCAGATCACTTCATTGAATTCACGATCCGGGGCTGCATCGATCTGCACGAGGTTAAATGTGGCAGTCTGTCGCGCGAGGGCTGTCTTGTCCTTGTTCTTTTCATTCAGGTTGTAACGAGCAGCAATCGCTGCATAAGGAGAAAAGTCCGGCGTAGCAGTAAAACATTCCCACATGGGAGTTGATCCTGCATCATACTGACTCATCGGTGGCAAGCCCAGGATCAATTCGATGGTTCTCAACATCGATGCAGTTGAATACATCCGGTTGATGTGGGCCTTTCGCTTCACATAAGGTCCTGCCACATAGGCAATGGAGCGGTGGGCATCGACATGATCAGGGCCATTTTGTGCATCGTCTTCCAGAATAAACACAACACTCTCTTTCCAGATTTTGCTTTTGCTCAGGTGTTCAATCATGCGTCCGAGGGATTGATCATGTTCTGCCACCATGGCACGTGGCGTGGGTGAGCCTGCGCGCGCTCCGGCTGTGTGATCATTGGGCAATCGAATGGTGTTTAGTTGGGGAACGGCATCCAGGGCGAGCAGGGAATCAAAGTCTTGTTTCCAATGTTCAAATCTGACCTGGTCCGGTACTGACAGGTTATACGAAGGATAGTCGGTATCAAAGTGGCCTTGCAACGACTCGAGTCCGGATTTTCCATTCCACACAAACTCGCCGTAGCTACGGTAGCTCACGCCGGCGCGGGAGGCATAATCCCAGATAAAACCATCACGGGGAAACGCGCTCTTGCGACCACCTTCAAAATCATACTCTCCTCCCCTTCGGGAATAGTTGGTGGGCCAGGTCTTCTCCACAAAATCTGTTGCGTAGGCCGCCGTCGACCAATTATGCCCATCGGCACTCACCTCTGCATTCACATAAAAGTTATCCAGTAACACAAAGCCGCCGGCGAGTGCATGCTGATTGGGTGTAATTTTTTCAGGGAACAAGCACAACGTAGAATCTCCGTTGCCGGCAGCCATATCACCCAACACCTGGTCATAGGTCCGGTTTTCTTTGATGATATAGAATACGTGCTTGATGGGACTCATGTCGCCGGCCTTTCTCGGTATGGGGTTACCTTCTTCTCCATCCGCCAATTGTGTGCTGGTGGCCGTGTAAGGGCTATTCGACAGCGTGGCGGCCGTGTAAACGGTCAACTCTCCCTCAGTGGGTTCATCCACTATGGACAAAGAACCTTTAAAAAGAGTGCCTATATATCCTTCCTGTTTCGAACCTTTGTAAGGATTTGGTCCGGTCGGATTTGCCAATGACAATTCACCTTTGCCGTTGGTAATCCACAGTTTGTCATGAAGCACTTTCACGGATGTTGGGTACCAACCCGTGGGCACGAAACCTGCGCTCTTGCCATGTCCCGGTTCACGCACATCAAACACGGCCAGACAGTTGTTGTCAGCATTGGCGATGTATAGCCGGTCTTCATCATCAGAAAGGGCCAGTGCATTGGGCGTACTGCCGGCAGGCGAATCCGGATACATGGATGAAACAAATACTTCCCTTACCTCCTGTTTGTCGGTGTCGATAACTGATACCCCGTTATCATTGGCGGTAGCTACGTACAAAGTACGGCCGTCCCGGGAGAGCACCATGTCGTTGGGGTGACTTCCCACCGCAATTCGCGTAATCAGTGTATGCTGCACAGCATCAATGACGGCTACGCCATTTCCACCCCACAAGCTCACATAAATCTTCTTTTTGTCAGGACTCAATACGCATGCATAGGCTTCTGACCCCAACTTGAGTTTGGTGAGTGCCTTGGTGCCAAGGTCGGCGGTGTACAGCGAACTGTCTTCTTTGGTAGCGATGAATAATTTCCCGGCCTCATCATCGATCGCCAGCCCGGTAGGAGAAATTTTCACAGGCCATGGTTTGCCCAACTCGATGCTATCGGATTTGCTCAGCTTACCATCCGCGATGGAATAAATTAAAATGCGATTGTCGTTTCCACCGGAGGCATATAATTTATCTTCTTGGTCGTTGAAAACCAATCCAAACCAGGACTTGCCAATTTCAATTTCATCGCTGATATGACCGTCGGCTCCATTTAACAATACGATGGTCTGCTTGCCTTCGCCGTTGTGGGTGATGGCCATGTATTTTCCCTTGGGCGACACCACCAGGTTCATCGGAAAATTTCCCAGGGGTGTCGATGAGCCTGGCACCGTGAGTGACCAACCATTGGGCAACAGTACTTTATGTGACGATAATACCTGTTGCAGGGAGTCGAGATGCGCTTGGCTGTCGTGCGGATTGCTGCAGGAGAGCAGGGAACAGCCAAGGGCGATGGTGAGTACGGTGGCCAGTTGTTTCATGTCGGGATCGTTATGCCCGACAAGTTAATCAATGGTTTACTTTCTTTCGACCGTCATCGCGCAATGCTTTCTTCATGTCGTCGGGGTCGTCCAGCGCGGGTGAATTTTTTGCAGCCTCCCAATCAAATTTTTCATGCAGCGGTGTCAGCGCCTTTACCGGATCAAAAATTCGTATGTCCACCGGCAATGCATCATACGGTGTGAAATCCGGCTGGTCGGTGAAGCAGTCACCGAGGTTGCTGCTGCCAAAATCATATTGATTCAACGGAGGCAATCCCAACACCTCATAAAAGGTCCGGAAGATGGATCCGAAACTGGTATGTCGGTGACTGTTATAGTTCTTCCTGGCATACGGAGATATCACCATGAGGATACTTCGATGTGCATCGATATGGTCGCGGCCACCCTGTGCATCATCTTCCGTCACCACAATCATCATGTTTTTCCATTGCGGTAAGTGACTCAGGTATTCAATCACGCGACCCAACGCCAGGTCATTATCGGCCATATAACTCTCATTGTAAGGAAATCCAGCTTCGGGCCGTTCGCCTGCGCCATGGTCGTTGAGGAGCTGCAACGTTAACAGAGATGGTAAGTTCTTTCCAGCATGGATGTATCGCTCATCTATCTCCCTCATAAACACGTCAGCCCGGTATTGATCCGGTATCGCCATGTTGAAAGTCGGGAACTCGCGCGACGTGCGGTTGTACAAGGGTCCTGGCATGGGATAGTTAACCAGGTACCTTACACCTCCTTGTTTGAATGAAGGATCCGGGAAACTGCCTGCATCAAACTCCACCCCGAAACCAAAGTTGTAAAACTCAATGCCGTTTCGTTCCAGGTGCTCCCACATCGAGCCTGCCTGGTTATAATTCTCGGGAAAGATGGCTCCTGCTGCGCCCGTAATACCAAATCGACCGGGTGCCCTGGAGTCAGGCTTCTGGCTGCGCTTACCACCATACGCGGCTGGTGCAGAGGTTTCAGACATCTGTGTAGGATACGTATTCGTAAGCCATACGTGCCCATCGGCAGAAACATCTGCATCCACGTAAAAATTATCGCTGATGGAAAACTGGCGTGCCAAGGCCAGGTGGTTAGGCATGACGGTGGCACCCGCTACCTTTTCTTGCCCTGCACGGTTAGTAAATGTTCGGTTCTCGCCAAAGCGTGCCAGCTCCGGATCACCGGCACCTGATGTTTGCTGACCAAATACTTCGTCGTAGGTCCGGTTTTCCTTTGATATGAATACAATATACTGAATCGGCGATGGCTTTTGTTTCACTGAAGAAATCACAGGAGAGGTAACCGACTCAAACCTGAAGTTATTAGCGACCACTTGACTGGTCATGGTAGTTAATTCATTTTTGGATGGAACGGGAATGACGCTCACGGATCCCCGCATCAGAGCACCGATATAGCTGGCAGCCGGGTCGTCGAACGCCGGCGTAAAATTCTTGCCTCCGTTGGGACCGCTCCCAAATCCCTTGGCATTGGCTACCATAATACTATTACCATCAGGCGCCACGGCTACTTTGCCAGGGAACCAACCGGTCGGAATATGTCCGAGCACGGTTTGAGAAGATAAATCAACCACAGCCACGGCATTGATCCCTGATTCGGCTACATAAAGTCGCTGCTGATCGGGCGAAATAGCAAGGCCAAATGGAATAATCCCTTTGAGGTTGCCGAGGCGCGGATCGAGGGTGAGGTCGATGTGCCGCACCACCTCCTGACGGATCGGGTCGATTACGGCGATATTATCATTACCACCGTTTGTTACGTATACAAACTGATCGGAAGACACAATCGAGTTGGGCATAGAGCCTCCAACAGCAGGTATGCCATCATCATTCTGGCCGATCAGCATACCGGTCTTAATCTTTGCCTTCAGGGTTGGTGTTCCTGTAACATCAAAGCTCCACACCGAAAATGCCTCCGGTGCGTTAGGGTCGCCAAGACCGTCGAAGTCGACCGAATCGTTATGCACCCCTTCGCGCATCTCCTTTGATCCATAGGCCGACACCGGGAATCGCTCAGCCGTTTCCTTCAGGTTTTCTTTGTCCAGGCTGTTGAGGTAGTTGTATTCAAACATACCGATGTTGGCCACATAGGCCATAGAGCCGTCCGGCGATAAGGTGATTCCAAACGGATAGCGGCCGGTGGGTACGTTGTGGGTCACCTGAAGCGTTTTTGTATCCACCACCACCATCCTGAATCCGATCTGATCTACGGCATACAACCGACTGCCATCTTTGCTAAGCACCATATCGCCGATATACGCATCGCTGAAATCGCGCTCATCGAATGTGCGGTTGCATGAAATCTCACCTACTTTCTTTTTGGTGGCAATTTCAAATACATAGATTTTGTTCTCCTGCCCACCTGCAACATATACACGCTGGTTGTCGGGTGAAATGGCTAAACCCATGAAGGTGGACTCCAGTTCTTCCTCTGTTGGTTTTATTCCTTCAGGTATTTGCCTGACGGAGGGTTCACGTTCCCAACCATCGATCAATGAAATAGAAAATGGTCCCACGCCGGAATTGGCGGTGATGATGGTCTTACCATCCGGACTCAAAGCAAGGCCATATGGATGTGGGGCAACCATAATTTGTTTTCCGGCCGGGGTGATCAAACGACCATTTGGCAACACGGCACGAGCAGGGTCGTTGGAGGTGTATTGATCGCCTGCGGGAGATACTGCTGTCCACACCGCGTTCGGTGAATGGGGTTGTTGGCAACTGACGGCCATCAGCACCAAGAGAACCAGGGAATACTTCATGCGCCTTGAGGTTTCAAGCAAATTACGATGACCAACGTCCACAATTCCTTCCTTCGGTTGATAAAATTTATGCATCTTGTTGATTCGAACACCATGGAACCAACCGCACCTGTTCATCCCATCACCCGCTGGCTGCAGCGCACGAACGGTTTTGGTTTCACTTTGTACACGGCCTTTGCGGCCTTTTGTCTGTACACCTGCATCTTCTCACTCCGCAAGACCTTCGGCGTTGCCACCTATGAAGGCATTCAGGTTTGGGGTCACAGCTTCAAGGTGTGGATGGTGATCTCGCAGGTATTGGGGTACATGCTTTCCAAGTTTATCGGCATCAAGGTTGTATCCGAGCTCGGATCGCAAGCGCGGGCCAAAGGCATCGTATTAATGGTGAGTGTCGCAGGTCTTTCCTGGTTGGGTTTTGCCCTGACGCCGACACCTTATAACCTGATTTGGTTATTTTTTAACGGACTTCCGCTCGGGATGGTGTGGGGAATGGTATTTGGATATCTGGAGGGCAGAAAATTCACAGAAGTATTGGGCGCAAGCCTTTCAGTCAGCTTCATTTTCTCGGCCGGATTTGCCAAAACAATCGGCGGGTTTCTAATGCGTGATTGGGGAGCGTCTGAGTTCTGGATGCCCTTTGTGTCAACGTGTTTGTTTTTCCCGCCCCTGCTGATATTTCTTTGGATGCTTGACAAAATACCGCCGCCCACGCCCGAAGACGAAGCCCTGCGCACCAAGCGCAGCCCGATGACCGGCGCGCAACGTATTAAGTTTGCCCTCACATTCGCGCCGGGTTTGGTATTGCTCATACTCACCTATGTGATGCTGACGGCTTATCGCGATTTTCGCGATAATTTCTCGGCGGAAATCTGGCAATCACTGGGATACGGGGATAAGCCCGGAATCTTCACCCTTACGGAATCCATAGTTGCACTGGTTGTCCTGGTGGTGATTGCAAGCCTGATGGTAATTCGGGATAATTTTCTTGCGATGGTCACTAACCACCTGATCATCCTCACCGGATTAATTACCGTCGGCGTAAGCACCCTGGCATTTGAAAATCAGCTCATCAACGCACCCACCTGGATGGTGCTGGTGGGTATGGGACTATACTTCGGTTATATTCAATTCAACAGCATATTTTTTGACCGGCTCATTGCCACCTTCAAATATGTCAGTACGGTAGGATTCCTGATTTACCTCGCCGATTCATTTGGATACCTCGGCAGTGTGGGCGTATTGCTTTTCAAGGAGTTTGGGAATACGCAATTGAGCTGGCTACAGTTCTTTATGTCCGCCGGCTATATCATGTCAATCATCGGTTCAGTCCTCATGTTAGGCTCGCTGTTGTATTTCATGTTGCGGTTCAAGGGTTGGAAAGCCTGATGGATCCTGACAGGCTTTAGAACTCCTCCCGGTAATAGATTTTATAATATTTCCTTCCATCTTTCTCCACGCCGCGTTCTATCAGGTCGCGGTCGCCATGGATGTAGATGTGAAAATTCTTGTCCAGCTTCAATACACTCTTGAATACCCGGGCCTGGCGCCGCACTACTTCAGGGGCAATGTCAAAGATGGGTTCCATGTCCATATTGAACTGGCTTCGAAAGCCCGCGTCAAACTTCTTGTATGACTTGATCAATTCGGGATCTTCAAATACCACCTGCTCAAATTCCTTTTGGTTAAACGCATCGTGTGACTTGAAATAATCGATGGACTTTTTGAGGTAGCCTACCTGCTCAGCTTTCGACAACTCAAACTCATCCCCAATCTGATCGGTAACGAAGTGACGGGCGATGTCCAGCACATTTTTGGTCGCCTGGAAGTGATTTTGAATCGGAGCAACACGAAGAAACAACTCCTTCCAGTATTGGGCCTCCGTTGACTTACTGGTTTTGTCTACAATGGAAATACGATACCCGCTATCGGCATCGGTGTTAAATATGAGGCATCCCTTATCCAACTTATCCAGGCTAACCCCTTGCTGGCAGTCCAGCGCAAAGCTTCCGTCCCTTTTCTTGTTGAGCTTCAGAAAATTGCTCTGACTTTCCGCCTTGAAAATACCAATGACATCAACAGGTTGATCATCCAACTCCACCTGGGTAAAGCGTGCCACATACAAATCTCCGGGTTTGATGTTGGGATGAACCGAAACCTCATAGAGGTGTTTGGCGATGCTGATGGTGCGAAGCTGAAACTGATCTTCGGAGGCGAACAGGTCGGTCGCCAATTGATACATGGGATTGCGCTGAAAATCACCATCCGTCGACGTGAATTGAAAGTACTCCTCAGAGCCAAATGAACCCAGAAAGTAGGTGAGCAGCCGGGAACGCAGATCATCGTCAATCTCCAGTTCACCCTTTGAGATGGCCAGGTCGTCGCCATTGGTTTTGTTGCCCACCTGGTGAGCAGAAAGTCGGGCCAGTCCGGCCTTGGCAGTAGATAGCATGAGTGTAAAATTCTGTCAGCAAGATAGCCAAACGGGAATGAAGAGGGTGTTACTCGATCACGGTGATATCACCAAGCCATTGCTTTTCTGTGTCGTCGCCTACCCAGTAATAGATCGACAGTTTGTATTTTCTGGCGCTCAACCGCTGCAAGGCACCATAGAGATCGATGATTGCAGGATTCTGATTAAAGGTTATCACCAGGATACGCCTGTCCCCTTCCCTGATTTCCACCTGTTGCTGTCGCGGACCAACCGTATCATAGTTATAAAAAAGGCGCATGGGTTCCCGGGTCAATTGAAATTCGGGCAGGAGGATTTCAGACGACTGCACACTGTTGCCATGCAGGATGAGGTTTTTTCCATGGTACAATTGCCAGTTCTGAACGGTATCCGGCTTGCAGGCAAAAGCACCAACAGAAAGGAAGGTAAAGAAGACCAGGGTGAATACAAGTTTCATGATACTGGTTTGATGCTGTCGGCATTTGCAACGGTGGTATACTTCAATTTCTTGTTCAAGAAAGGCCGCTCCCACCATAGGTAAGAAATCCAGGCGATACCGATCGTCAGCGAGTAACACCATACAAAGACCAGTATATAGTTTACAGGATTATCAGGATTATCAAAGTGGATCAGTTGCGATAAATAGAAGATCAAAAGCGGATGAATAACATAAAGTCCATATGAAATCTTACCCAGGAAGTCGAACAGGCCGGTTTCCAGGTTAATGATCCGGTTAGGCGGGTGGATTTGGCCCATGATCAGCGTAACGGTCACTGCCGAAATAATTTCATTATCCAGTACCGATGCGATGTGGAACTTATTTACAGCGGCCAGGATAACTATGATCCAGGCCACCGACTGTACCGGCCAATTTGTGGTGACGTGAAGAAACCATGCTGACCGGTCAGCATAGAGCATAGCCCCGATGGCACCCATCAGCATACAATGAAATCGGGTGACATGAATGATGTCATACCAGATACGCAGACTGCCATAATGTAAGTCGGCCAGGCGGATCGCACATTTCAATAGAATCAGAGACACGCAAATGATCACCGCTGTCCGCATCACCTTACGCGTGTTACGAACTATCCAGGGCCAAAATGCATAGAACTGTTCTTCCACGCCCAATGACCAATAATGTATCAACAAGGGAATTCCGGTGTGCAGTATAAATGGGACGTTGGCAGAAAGAAATACATAGAGGGTCACCGTTGACCATTCAACCGGTCCCTTAAATACTATCGCCGTTATGAGGGCTGCTGCAAGATAGGTATAGTACAGCGGCCATATCCGGAGGATGCGTCGCATGTAGAAGTTTCGGATGTTGATGGCTTGTACTTTCTTTTCTTCGAGCAACAAGTACGTGATGAGGAATCCGCTCAAGGCAAAAAAAATAGAGACCCCGTATCCAGCCAGCAGGGTGGCTTTGGGATTTCCGTCGGCATTTTGACCAAACACATAAGCATTGAGTCCAAACGCAGGCAACTCGTCGGTGATATGCGCAAACACTACAGCCAGGGCTGCGATGGCACGCAGGCCATTGAGTCCCGGAAAATGCACAGGTCGCGTCATCGGGTTAACTTAATGATCGTGTCGCGAAGGTGTGGATAATCGCTGATCAGGTCATTTCTTGACGCCAACTCAAAATCCGCGAAGTCAAACCCCGGGGCTACGGTACAACTAACCAAAGAATAACCTTTGCCATTTTTGAGTCGGGCCGCAAACCAGGTATTGGCAGGAATAGCGGCCTGGAATACCTGTCCATCCATCAGGCTATCTCCCAGGCACACGATATGCAAAACATCTCCCACCAACGACAATAACTCGATCGGTTCACCTTCGTGAAAGAACCATAATTCATCGGCGGACAAACGATGGAAATGAGATACATCTTTGTCTTCCAATAAGTAGTAAATGGCGGTACCAGCGGACCGAGGAAGTCCATTGGCCGTTTGAACCAGGCTGGCCGCACGGAATGTTTCCCGGTAGTAACCACCTTCCGGATGAGGCTTCAATTGAAGGCGCTCAATAATTGATGAAGCGTCCAAAGGGGAAATAGAGTAGATCGAAGCCCAAATAAAAGCAATTCATTTAACTTCGGGCATAACATCTGCCAACTTCATGTTCTCAAAATCCACCTCTTCCGTCAGCTTTCCCCCTTCGTCGTAAAATTTCCAGATTCCGACATCCTTATTGCGAAAGCGTACGCCTTGCTTTTCAATTTTTCCCGAACAGAAGTACCAGGTGCAAATCCCGTACGCTTCTGCTCGTACATAAATGCCCTCGAAACGCGATTTGCCGTTCGGACATAACTCACGGCGCAACTCAAATTCGCCTGACTGATCAAAAAATGCCACTTGAACGAGGATATTCTGGCGGAATACTTTTTTTAGAAATAAATGCCCATCCCGGTAAGAAAGCTCTGTCCGCCGCACAAGATCATCACTGGTCAGCTGCCCCACACTGTCGGCATTCATTTTCGATTGACGCAAAATTGTCGCTTTGGTTTTTTCAAACCACGCCTTCTGATCTACCGGGGCCGCCTCAGACAGTCCGGCAGCCAACGCCATCAACCATACCAAGCGAAAGATCATTGTTTTATCTCGTCACAAGAATCACAAGGTTCATTTCTTCCCCCCACCACCTTCCAGCATTCGTCGTAAATGGAGCAATAGCAAACACTCACGCTTATCCGGTGGTTTCGCATCGCGCTATCCAATGAGAGCATATCCCGCATTTCATTAACCAGAATAAAGTTAATTTTTTCTCCGGGTGCCATTACCCTGGCCTCTACGGTAGTCAGGCTGCGATTAATTTTTCGCCCCACCATGACCAACAACAAAGAATCAATTTTTCGTTCCGGGTACTCGATACCGTCATATAACACCCGGTGCTTTTTGATCAATGCCGGGCCTACCCCTTTATTGGAGATATCCACACTGACTCCCTGCGCACCTTGTGAAAAGGTAACTTCTATGTACGGCCATACCGACGCATGCAACTGGCGGCTCATCACCCGCGCCTGATAGATATACACAAACATGGTCAGTACACCGATAATCACCGCGAGGGTGGCCACGATGAAATCAGGTTTCCATCTTTCTGTTAGTTTCATGGTCGGGCAGGTTTATTCCATGCCTGGTAGGTAGTCCCTTCCGGAACGTCTGTAGGGCTTTCAAAACTGATCTTATATCCATCGGGGTCGCGCAGGCTGACCACCCACATATTATTACCGACAAATGGGTCCTGCACCGCAAGTCTGTTAGCCGTGGCCCTTTCATACATCAGAAGGGCATTGTCGCACTGCAGGCACAATTCTACACCCAGACCCAACTTTTGATCAGTGCCATTTGGTGATGTTGATGCTGGGGCAAGTTCCTGAAACATCATGGCGGCATCCCCCATGGACATCCAGCACCACCGGATTTCTCCGTCTACCAGCCAGGTATTGGTGACATCAAAACCGAGTCCTTTCACATAAAAATTAATGCAGGATTGCATGTTTCTTACCAAATAAAGAGGTACAGCTTGCTTTACGCCGGCAGGATTGACTTGATCCATATTCAGATGCTCCAGTTCGCTTGATATATCCTGAAAACACTAAAATAAAACTATCTGCTGGTTTATCTGGCCATTTATCCATCTGGTTTCCCAGTTTTCTTTCTTTGCCCCCTCCTCTCCACAACTCTCATAAGCAATACGAAGTTCAGGCGCCGGGGCTAAAGTGATTTTGACAGGTTCAATCAACCCTTCAACGGGGGAAACTCAGCATTCAACGGTAACAATCACTTCATGGCATAACAATTACTTCTCAC
>JBGAMI010000008.1:0-92687 GCA_044223085.1 Cyclobacteriaceae bacterium | reverse complement strand
CTAGACACATCGCTGTGTGCCACTCCCACGGTGTAGCGATGATGACAGCATCGATGTCTTTGTTCTCCAGTAACTTCTTGTAGCCATAAGGACCCTCCATGATCACGGTGGGTTTTGGCTTGCCGGCCTTGGCGACAATATCCAGTGCGTCCTTCATCATCACGGGCTCCACGTCGCAAACGGCCACCACATCCACATCAGCGCGTCGCACGGCAAGTTCCAGGTGGTTTTGTCCGCGCATACCCACTCCGATGAAGCCCAGCCGGAGTTTGTTGTCTTTGTCTTTGGCAAACATCGACTCAGATTGGAGCAGGGTAAGACCAGCACCTGCGAGGGCTGAGGTCTTGATGAAGTCGCGACGTGATTTCATAAAGCGGGGTTAAATATTGGGTTGTTGAATTACAAGTCTTTCATCAGCCATCCGTACAATGCGATCATGGAGGCGATGTCTTTTTTATGGACGCGTTCGTTCGGAGTATGCGGGTGTTGTTCGGGTGCGCCAACGAAACACCAGTCGATAGGGTACGGCGATCGTTGCAGTTCGCCGCCGTCACTGGAGCCCATGCCCTCCACTTCAAGTTGATGCGGCACTTTATGTTTGCGGGCCACTTCGATGACCCGATCCACAAAGGCTTTGCGCGGAATGTTGCGGTCACGCAATGAAATGGCCACGCCTTTTCCGTGATCGACCCCATCGGTGACCCAGGTGATGTCCGAGATCAGGGCCTGGCGCACCTGCCAGGTTTCATACATGTGTTTGGCCAGGAAGCCGACAGCACCGCCACCATGTTCTTCCCAGCAGCTGAAGATGATGAGCCCGTCCTTCAATTTCTCAGCCAGTTGAAGGGCTACGTATATCCCCAGCCGGTCGTCGAGGTATGGAGATTCGATAAATTGTTTGGAGTCCCTGAAATTCGGTTTGTAGGTAAGCGGTGTACCGCGATCGATCACACGCCCGAAACGATACAGGGCGTGTTGCTCTTTATCGTATTCAAGGATGCAGTCGATGGGCCCATGGCTATCATGCCCGACCAGGTGTGTGCCTTCTTCAGCATCGGGACTACCTACCGCCAGCAATTGATTCTGGTAACGCACGGTAAACCCAACGGAGTCCATGTGGGCGAATACAGCGGTGCGGGGCTTTCCGAATTTAAGAATGATACAATCCTGGAAGTGGCCGCCGTGCAGAATCTCAGGCTGGACTTTCCAGTTCTTTTTTTCCTTTTGGATGTAGCGCAGGATGAAATCGCGTACGGCTGCTTCATGACCGGATGTGCCGGGAATTGCGCAGAGTTGTTCAAGCAGCTTCATGGGCCCAAACTACGAAATAAATTTTGTGCTCCTCAGGCAATTCCATTGGTGGAAATGGCCGGAAGTTGCTTAGGTAAAGAGCGCCGAAAGATTAAATTTGGTAATTAACCTGAGTGCGATGAATCTGAATGTTGATGCACAAAAACAGAACACCTACGATGCGATTGTAGTGGGTTCCGGAATCAGCGGAGGTTGGGCCGCCAAAGAGCTTACCGAAAAAGGCCTCAAGACCCTCGTGCTGGAACGAGGCCGTGACGTGCGGCATGTGGTGGACTATCCTACCATGAGTAAAGATCCCTGGCAGTTGCCACACGGCGGGCGATTGTCTGTTGGGGAGACTAAACTCTTTCCCGTGCAGCAGCGAACGGGATGGATCGGTCAGGGCAATCAGCATTTTTTTGTTAATGATCTGGAGAACCCATATGAAGAAGCAAAACCATTCGATTGGATTCGCGGATATCAGGTAGGTGGACGCTCCATCACCTGGGGAAAGCAGACCTACCGCTGGTCGGACCTGGACTTTGAAGCCAACGCCAAAGACGGACATGGTGTGGATTGGCCCATCCGATACAAAGACATTGCTCCCTGGTATGATTATGTTGAATCCTATATCGGTGTAAGTGGTCAAGCAGAAGGACTTCCGCAGTTGCCCGATGGCAAGTTCCTGCCGCCGATGGAATTGAATTGCGTTGAGCAGCAGTTTCGCGAACGGGTGGCGGAGAAGTTCAATGGTCGGAAAGTAACCATAGGCCGTGTAGCGCACCTGACAGCGCCATTGCCACATGATCCTTCGCGGGGTGTTTGTCAGTCGCGCAACATGTGCGACCGGGGTTGTCCGTATGGTGCTTATTTCAGCAGCAATGCATCGACGTTGCCGGCCGCCCAGAAAACAGGCAACCTTACCCTGCGACCGTTTTCGGTGGTACACTCTATTATATATGACGAACAGAAAGGGAAGGCCGTTGGGGTGAAAGTGATTGACGCCACCACCAAGGAGGAAATTGACTTCTTCGCAAAAGTGATCTTCCTCAATGCGTCGGCGCTGGGCAGCACTTTTATACTATTGAATTCCATTTCTTCCCGCTTCCCCAATGGATTGGGTAACGGCAGTGATCAACTGGGACGCAATCTCATGGATCACCAGTACCGGGCCGGTGCCGGTGGCGATATGGAGGGCTTTGAAGATAAGTACTACATCGGTCGTCGGCCCAATGGATTTTATATCCCCCGATTCAGAAACATTGGCAATGACAAGCGCGATTACCTTCGGGGCTTTGGCTATCAGGGTGGTGCGGGCCGTTCCGGTTGGCAACGCGGTGTTGCAGAGTTGGCATTCGGCAGTGCGTTGAAAGAGCAATTGAAGACACCGGGCGGTTGGACGATGGGCATGTCGGGATTCGGTGAGTGTTTGCCTTATGCCGACAACCGCGTGACACTCAACCGGGATAAGAAAGATCCATATGGCTTGCCTATGCTGCGTGTCGATGCGGAATGGAAAGAGAATGAGAAAAAGATGCGTGAAGACATGAAGACAGCGGCGGCCGAAATGCTGGAGGCGGCCGGCTTCAAAAATGTCAACACCTATGACAATCCAAACAACATTGGTTTGGGTATACATGAAATGGGTACCGCTCGTATGGGTCGTGATGCCAAGACATCGGTACTCAATGGATGGAATCAGGTGCACGAAGCTCCCAACGTGTTTGTGACCGATGGCGCCTGCATGACGTCTTCCGCGTGCCAGAATCCATCATTGACCTATATGGCCCTCACAGCCCGGGCCGCCAATCATGCCGTGGAAGAATTGAAGAAAGGAAACATCAGCTAATCACCGATACTATGAATCGCCGAGAAGTCTTACAGCGCACTGCAGCCGTTTTGGGTTATGCCGTCACGGGTCCCGCCCTCGCAGGAATCATGAGCGGGTGCAAGCCCACGCCAGAGCTGACGTATCAGCCTGACTTTTTCACGGAGGCCGAAGCACTTCGCGTGAGTCTGATGGCTGAAATTCTATTGCCACGTACCGACACCCCCGGAGCGCTCGATGCCGGTGTGCCCGGATTCATTGATGATCTGCTTCGTCATACGTATTCACCATCCGATCAGGAAGCTTTCCGCAAAGGGCTCACTGAATTCAATGAAGAATCCCGCAAGGCTTATGGCGACGATTTCGAAAACGCAAAACCGGAAGATCAGGAAGCCTTGATAAAAAATCTTCACGATGCAGCCATGGCCGGTCGCACCAGCGACAATACTTCGGGATGGTGGGGTTCGGGTCAGGCAGAGAAGCCTTTCATTATTAAACTAAAAGAACTGACCCTCATCGGATTCTTCCTCAGTGAACCCGGCGCCACGCAGGTACTTCAGTACAATCAGGTACCCGGACCTTTTCAGGGCTGCGTGCCCCTTTCTACTGTGGGCAAGACCTGGGCGACTTAATCAATTTTTTTCACCGCTGAGGCGCTATGGCGCAAAGATGAATTCACAAAACACGCCTGATGTTCAATAATCGGCAGGGTTTTGTGAATAAATAAATCGAGATTTGGAAACGGATAAGCATCAAATTCTCCGCGCCCCCGTGTCTTTGCGGTTAACGTATTTACCCGGCCTTCGCCATCTCCCACCCAATAATACTCTTCTTGCGCATGGCACTCCACCGGTACTCACCCAATACACCATCCTTGCGAATCACCCGATGACAGGGAATCAGGAATGCAATATGATTTGATCCCACTGCTGACCCAACCGCTTGCATGGCCTTCGGACTTTGAATCTGCTCCGCTATGCGCTGGTAGGTGGTCACGCTGCCCATCGGCAACCGAAGCAAAGCTTCCCAGACCTTAATCTGAAAGTTCGTGCCCTTCACCAACAGGTGAAGTTTCTCCGGGGCAGCAGACTGACCAAATATCCTGTCTGCATAGTGTGACGTTTCCTGCTGATCCTGGTGAAATACAGATTGATTCCAATGCGACTTCATCGCATTAAGCTCGTGTTTGGGTTCATCCCCAACCGTGACAAACGACAGCCAGCATATACCGCGTTCGGTGATGCCGAGGAGGCAGGTGCCAAACGGTGTTTCATGAAATCCATAGCGGATGTGAATGCCTGCGCCGCTGAGTTTATATTCCTGCGGAGTAACCGCCTCCAGCGTGGTGAACAAGTCATACACCCGCGACTGACTGGAGAGCCCTGCTGCCTCGGCGGCCTCGGTGATGTTCTTCGACTCTTTCAATCTGGCCTTGAGGTAATCCACGGTGAGGAATTGCAGGAATCGCTTCGGACTGATTCCTGCCCACTCAGTGAATATGCGTTGGAAATGAAACGGACTCAGATGCACTTTTTCCGCTACGTCATCCAGTTCCGGCTGACGCTGAAAGTTTTCTTCCAGGTAGCGGATGGCCTGCTCGATGCGCTGGTAATTGATATTTGTTTCGCTGGACACCATCATAAAGCTATTGTTTTTTGATGGATCAAAGGTGGTCGGAGGCCGATGGCATCTCAACCCGTTTCTTGCGGGATTGCACGAACCAACTCCCGGCCCTTATCTTTACCTTAAACCAACCCCCGACTATGAAATATTTCCTGATGGCCGGCGCATTGCTGGTGGCTTCACACCTGCAGGCGCAGCAGAACAATATGGACACGGTAAAAATCCGTCCGGTGAAAGTGACCGACAATATATATATGCTGAAAGGTTCCGGTGGCAACATCGGTGTGATGATAGGCAAGGAGGGGACCCTGATGATCGATGACCAGTTTGCCCCGCTTTCCAACAAAATCAATGGCGCCATCAAAACCCTGGATCCGGGTGAAATCCGGTTCCTGATCAACACCCACCTGCATGGCGATCACACCGGAGGCAATGACAACTTTGCAAAAATGGGGATTACCATTGTGGCCCATGACAATGTGCGCGAACGCCTCAGCAAGGAGCAGGTGAACAAAGTATTCAACCGCACCACACCACCACGGGCCAAGGAAGCATTGCCGGTAATTACATTCCCCGACAAAATGACTTTTCACCTCAATGATGAAGACATTGAATTGATCCACCTGGATCCGGCCCACACCGACACCGACATCGCTGTCCGCTTCAAGAATGCCAACGTCATTCACACCGGCGATATGTTTGTCCGTTATGGGTATCCCTTTATTGACGTTTCTAGTGGCGGTGGCATCAGCGGATTTATTACTTCGCTCGATAAGATGCTGGCGATGATGGATGATAATACGAAAGTAATTCCCGGTCACGGCGAATTGGCGACCAAAGCCGATGTGAAGGCCTTTCGCGATAAGCTGGTTGACATCCGCGATCAGGTGGCCGCTGCGCTGAAGAAAGGCAAGAAGCCGGAGGAACTGGCTGCGTTGGGCATCACCGACAAATACGATGCGGATTGGGGAAAGGGATTCCTCAAGGGAAAGGACTTTATTCTGATTGTTGCAGAAGGCATTAAGCCTGCCGGGAAATAATCAACGCGATCTCCATTTTAGATAAGCAGTTCGCATACAATTTGAACATGGACGGAAGCCTTCACGAAGGGCTTCCGTTTCGTTTTTGAAGAAGACCCGATTCGTGCGCTTCATTCTTTTTCCTGAGCGACACCTCAGGGTGCCATAAATCTTCAATGACTGGTTGCCAGCCAGGATTATTGTATGGGCCCGAATCATCGACCTCAATGCGCGGTCAGTCAACTGATCATGTGCTATCATAATGCATCATGAAAAATAATGCCCAGGGCATGACGATGTCCTGACCGGATCGTGCTCACACCGTGTTTCATCCTGGCCCGGTAGTATCCCCGGCTGCTCTGGCCGGGCCGGAAATTTGTGGTGAAGATGAGTCCATCGCCCTGCTGTAGTGGAATAACTTGTGCCCGTGACTGAGCCCGGGGCAGTTGCTCCGTCATTACAAATTCACCACCGGTGAAATCCGCATCCGGCTTGCTGAGCAAAATCAGCATTTGAAAAGGAAACCATATCTCGCCGTATAGATCCTGGTGTAAGGTGTTGTAGCCGCCGGACTCATACCTCAGGATCAACGGAGTTGGTCGTGATTGACCGACTTCATGACACCTCGCAGTCAAGTCGTGATGGGCCGGAGGAAAACTTGTATCAATGGCCAGCATCTTCATCCAACGATTGGCGGTTTCTGATAACGGAGGGTAGAATGATGCACGCACAGATTGTATGGTATCGGGCAGCGGATAACGAAAGTAACGATACTCTCCCTGACCAAAGCGATAGCGCTTCATATTGATCGTGGACCGGTACAAACTGTCGTTGGAATAGAGTCCGGTTATCGAATTACATTCTTGTTCACTGAAGAGCTGCGGCAGTAAGCAATGACCGGTCTGATCTAATTGGGAATTAATACCTGACCAGTCAAAGTCGGATGGTTTTTTCATACCCAAAAATGAGATCCGCCCGGGCCGGCATCAACCGGATTCTTGCTGACTTTGGACTTTGACTTGGGCGCGTTCGCGGCCGGGACTATCTTGCTGTATGTCCAGGTTCCTGATCAAGACGCCACCCGAATTCAGTGCTAAGCTGTGTGTTGAGTTTTTGCTTCGCTCACCCAAAGAACTGTTGCACCGGGTGGAAGGGGATCGGATCATGAAACTGATCCGGTATGGAGAACAACTAATACTCTTTTCGGTGACACCGGAATCAAACGGACTTCGCGTTGAAGTACTTACACCCGAAGTGGAGCGTGAACACCTGGATGTGATCCGGCAATACGTGCGATTTTGGTTTGACCTGGATACAGATCTGAAGCCCTTCTATCGGTTGGCCAAATCCGATGAGTTATTGAAAGATATTGTCAAACGATACGCAGGATACCGGATTGTTGGTCAGCCGGATTTGTATGAGTCGCTCGTATGGGCCGTGCTGGGCCAGCAGATTAACCTGTCCTTTGCCTATCAGCTGAAGCAACGGTTGGTGGAAAAATATGGATACCGCCTCTCCCACGGAGGCCAAACCTATTATGCCTTTCCTTCGCCGGCCGATCTCATGCATGTGCCGGCTGAAGATTTGTTGGCCCTTCAGTTTTCACGTCAGAAGGCGGCGTATACCATCGGGATATCGGCCGCCTTTGCAAGGGGAGAGCTATCCACCGAAATGATTGCTTCATTGCCTTTTGAGCAAGCCAAAGAAAAACTCATGTCGGTAAAGGGCATTGGCAACTGGACCGCCAACTATGGATTGATGAAGACCTTTCGGTACCCGGAGGCATTTCCCCTGGAAGATGCCGGACTGCACAATGCTATTAAGAATAAGTTGGGCCTGAAGACCAAGCCATCGCTGAAACGGGTGAAGACATTGTTCAAGCGTTACCGGGGATGGGAGGCTTATGCGACACTTTATCTCTGGAAGAGCCTGTAGGCTCGGCAAAATTTACCGCTAAGACGCCACGGCGCTAAGATTAAGATAAAGGCACCTGCATCGCGGTCCTATGCAATGCAAGTGCCTCTTTGGCAATTAGGCAAGAGTACTGCTGATTAAAGATACTCCGCGCCTTTGCGTCTTCGCGGTGAAAAACTCACTTCACCTGCTTTCGCAGATACACATTCCCGTATTTCGATTCCAGGTTATACGCCGGACCCGTACCCAGGTTAGCAGCGATCACGGTGTGGAAGTTCTCTTCCTTCAGATTTTCCTTGTCCAGTTTGAGATTGAGGTTGGAATAAATCTGTCCGTAGTTGGTTTCGGCCACGAGCTTGCCTGTGGTGCTCTCGACCAGGGCGACATCAATGCCACCGTAGGTCGCGTCCACCACGAGGGGTCCGTTGAAATCCCGGACTTCCACGATGCCGTACCGCGCTTCGATGCGGGTAGCCACGTTTTTTGGAACTTTAATGGTGAGGATGATGTCGGTATCGACGCCCTCATTCATGGACGTGAAGTCCCGGCCGTATTGATTTGCGTAAGCCTTGTAGTCTGCTCTGGTTTTGAAGGTGACCTTTTGCCCGTCGCGGTTAATGGTAATACGATGCGGCAATTTTTTCAAATCCGGAATCGTGCCGCTAATGTCGATGGTAGTACCCGATGAACGAACATTGAGTTTAAAGGCTTCGTCCTGGTCGCCGCCGTTGATGCTCACGGTGCCTTCAATAGATACAACCGGTTGATCCCATGTCGTTACCCGGATGAGTTCCGGATAATCAAAGTGCATCACGATCTTTTGGCCGGGCTCAACCGGCTGTGTGTGCTGAATCGGAGTCTGCGCCTGTGCAACAACAGCACATGCCAGGAGGAATATGATGAGGGCTTTCATGTCGGTTATTTTTTGCGGAGATAAATCTTGCTGTAGTCCGAACGCAGGTCGATGCTGATGCCCCCGCCATTGATCTTGCCATTCACCTTATCGCTGTAGCGTACCATGTCGCCCTGCTTTTCGATTTCAATTTTGAATTCAGGAGCAACCAGCAGCTCACCATATGACGTGCTCATCTTCAGGTTGGCTTTGGTGGCCACGGGCAGGGTAACGTCTACGTATCCATAAATCGACACGATCGAAATGGGGCCCTTCACATTGGGACCAAGCTCAGCTTCCACGTGACCATACACCGTCTTCAGGGTGAGCGGACCGGTTACGTTCTCAAGTTCGATAGAGTTGTAGGTGGCGCTTACTTCAATCTCATTCTCCAGATTTTTGAAGGTGGCCGTTCCGCCGTATTGTGATTCATGGTTGAAGCTCACAATGATTCCTTTGGGAACCAGGATTTTGATTTCGGGCGACCCCATCTTTTTTATTTGATTGACCTCGATCACGTTGCCTTTATCAGCCACATTGATGCCCAGACCAGTATTGTCTGTCAAGCCCGAGCCATTGATGGCCATCAGGCCTGCAGCTCTTTCATCTTTTGAGTCGCTCTTGTCGCGACCGGAGAATACGATCTCATTTCCATTGTAACCTTCCACGGTTACTTTGCCGATACCGATTTCAAGGCGGCCGGTGCTCTTGGCTATTTTGTATTCCTGGGCAAGCGCGGCAGTCGATGCCAGCAAACCCAACATAACGAATAAGATATTTTTCATGGTTTTGTTTTTGTCTTGTTTAATTCAATCAGGACAGTTTGAGAATTCCCGACAAGGCTTCGTCCTTTACAGCCTTGATGGTGCGGTTGTCATCCACAATGTGTTGCAGTTGATTCACCACTTCTTTTTCCTTCAATCGCACCAGAAACTGAATCAACGAAATCTGAACAGCAGGATCCTTTTGCGTGGACAGGGATTCGATCAGTTGATGGCGGACCGCAGGGTCTTCGCGAAATTGTATCAATGCCTCGAGTGCAGCCAGGCGAACATTGGTGTTGGGGTCTGTGTTCATGCTCTTCACCAGGGCGAGCACAATCTCATCATCCGGTTGACTCATCTTCAGGGCTACAGTGGTGCCGAGCATGCGTTGGCTGGCGGATTGCCGGTTGTCCAGCATGGCGAGCATCATCTGTTTGGTGGCTTCCACCTCCTGCTTGAGTGCCGCCATCTCGGCTTCGTGCACGTTGTTCCTGTTGATCCAGTACCCCGCGGCGATCACCAGCGCAATGCCAGCCGCTATGCGGTACACCATGGGCGTGATTGTGCGCACCGGGCGGTTGCTGTTGATTTCTTCGCGCAGGGCCTGATTGAATTTTCCGGACAAATCCGATCCAGGCTCAAGAGGGGCAGCCTGATCCAGCTGCTGCATCACCGTGCGCAGTTGTTCATGGAGCAACCGCGCAGCGGGGTTGGTAGCAATTTCGCGTTCAGCCACGGCGCGATCTTCGGGTGAGAGAACGCCGTCGATGTAATCGATGAGCAGGTGTTCCAGTTGTTCGTGGTTCATGACTGATTTTTTTCCAGTTCGAAATAATGTTCTCTCAGTTTCGCGATGGCCCGGTGTACTTTCACTTTGATATTGGCCACCGATGTTTCCATCAGTTCGGCCACTTCTTCATACTTCATGTGCTGGTACCGGGTGAGCACGAGCAATTCCCGTTGTTCATCCGACAGCTGTGCCAGGGATCGCTGGAGGATCCTTTCCCGCTCTTCCTGTTCGGCTGAATCGTTGTGGTCCATGACCGTGTCGCCCATATGTTCCACCGCTACGAAGTCTGCTTTTCTGTTTTTGTGGGTCTGGTAGTGGTCGGCAAATACGTTGCGGGCCATTTGGTAGATCCACGGCAGAAACCGATTTCCGTTCCGGTAGCTGGTGCGGTAGCGGATCAGTCTCAGAAACACATTTTGGGTCAGGTCTTCCGCGAGCGCGCGGTCTAGCGCCATGCGTGCGAGGAAGTTGTAAATCCGCTTGTGGTGCCGTTCGAACAGGATGGATGCCTGCTGCAGGTCGCCGTTTTTCACGGCCTCCATGATTTGTTCGTCGGTGCTCAACGCGCTGATTTTTGCCAAAATTCGTGTTAGTTACCGGGGGGAGTGGGAAAGGTTACAAAAGGAGTCGGAATGTTCCTGATAAGATACGGTGAGTTGGTCATGCGAAATTCCCTTGAATGTTTATTTTTGTGCCCCTGTTAAGCCGAACAGGGGGATTTGGACGTCGGTCCGATTCTTTTCGGGGTGTAGCACAGCCCGGCTAGTGCGCCCCGACGCGTCGGGGAGGTCGGAGGTATGAATCGATTGTTATGTACTATACATACATAATTGAGTCAGAGCGAAGTGGAAATTGGTACTATGGTCATTCTTCTGATGTGAAGAAAAGGCTGGAAGATCATAATGCCGGAAGAAATAGATCTACCAGATTGAAAGGACCCTGGAGACTAATTTTTCTGAGAGAATTTGAGGTAAAAGCGGAGGCAAATAGATTTGAACTTGAATTAAAGCGGTTAAGAAATAAGGATTTTATTAGTAAGCAGTACAGTTCTTTTTTTCTAACTAATAGGTGAGTAGTTGATGAGAAGTTTGTGTAGTAAGTTTGTAAGACAGTTTTATCGGGGTGTAGCACAGCCCGGCTAGTGCGCTACGTTCGGGACGTAGAGGTCGGAGGTTCGAATCCTCTCACCCCGACAGATCATCAAGCCTTTCCGCACAGCGGGAGGGCTTTTATTTTGGAGTGCTCCAAGCGACTCGCTTGAAGAGCACGGAAAAATAAAAGACCGAAGCGAACGCAGTGAGCAAAGGCTTCGATGATCTAGACCACCCCAATAAAGGATCACGTTTCGTAATCCTCTCACCCCGACTTCGGTCGCCGTAGCTCTGTTTCAGAGCGAAGGCAAGCGTAGTATCAATGACTATTGCTTGGAGTCAAATTCTATTTGGCGAGCTCCGTCGGATAAAACCCGACAGCGTCTTAAGTGATCAAAGCCTTCCGCGAAAGGAGGGCTTTTTTTACAGCACTGAGCGTCTCGCTCAAAGCGCGTTTAAATCAACAGAGGCAAAATACCAGCGTGCAACGGAAGTTGTCATTGCCCGACCTTTCTCTTAATTTCATTATCATTTTAACACCACCCCCATGAAACCACAGCTTGCACTCCTTTCTCTGGTTTTCTGCTGCATGACCCCCGCAGCCACTGCCCAATCCCACAAAGCCACCAAAGCCGAAGTGGAGTTTCAAAACAAAGTCATCACTACGCTCTTCAATTCCCTTCCCAAAAACTACAAAGGATGGGGCCGTGATTTGCCCATCGGCGATGGCGACGACAATAAAATTGAACTGGACCAAAACATCACGGATTGTAACGGAGATGGCTGTTATGAGTGGATTGAAACCATAGCGGTGTACAGTGGCAATCAGACACCGGAAGCGGAAGCACTCCGGAAGCAAATGGATGCAGTCCGTGGTGAACAAAAGATGGCATTGGAATGGAAGCTCCAAAACAATTTTACCCTGAGCGTGCGCCTCATGGTCAATGTCACCTCTGATGTAGTGGCCTACCGATTTTGTCCCAACGGAGGGATGCAAACCCTCACACCACCCGCTGGATGGGATTCATATACTTTCGCCACCCTCAGTCCTTGTGAGAAGGACAGCGACCGCGATCTGGGTGACTACAACATTTTCTCCATTGGTTTGAAACCAAAACTGGTGGGTAAGCACAATGTATTCCAACTCAATCCGGCGCTGAAAGGAATGCACAAAGTGCAGAACATTGTGCTGGTCCTGGAAGGATCGAAAGAAAGCGCGCAGGATTTTGTGAAGAAAATGAATACGGCGGCGCTGAGGAGTCTGTTAAATTAGTTTTCGATTGACAGTGATTGTCAACGCCCAACCATTTGCTGACTCGATGCCGGGTACCGCGCTCCCTGAACCTGTATAGTAGAAAAGACTTCTTCGATTTCACGCAGATCCTCCTGCGTAAGTGTCAATTGCGCTGCCTTCAAATTCTCTTCAAGGCGGCTAACCTTGGTAGTTCCCGGAATGGGTACTATCCACGGTTGCTGTGCCATCACCCAGGCTAATGCCACCTGCGCAGGAGTCGCATTCTTGCGGCGGGCGAATTCGGCAATCTTTTCAACCACCACCTGATTGGCCTTGCGGTTTTCTTCAGCAAAGCGGGGAACGGTGTTTCTGAAATCATCCTTTGCAAACTGTGTATCGGCCGTAATGGCACCGGTGAGAAATCCCTTGCCCAACGGACTAAAAGGCACAAAACCAATGCCCAGTTCGTCCAACACCGGAAAGGTTAAGCTCTCAGGCTCGCGCCACCAGAGTGAATACTCACTCTGCAATGCCGTAACAGGACATACAGCATGGGCTTTGCGTATGCTGGCTACTCCTGCTTCGGACATTCCAAAATAACTGACTTTGCCTTCCTGAATCAGGTCTTTGACTGTTCCCGCCACATCTTCCACAGGCACATGGGGGTCAACACGATGTTGATACAGTAAGTCAATGCGATCGGTCTTCAGTCGCCGAAGGGCTGCTTCTGTCATGGCTCTGATGTTATCAGGCTTGCTGTTTAGACCCAACCTGGGTTGTCCCTGCTCAAATCCGAATTTGGTGGCAATCACCACCTGGTTGCGCATGGGAGCCAGGGCTTCTCCCAACAATTCCTCATTCTTATATGGCCCGTAGGCTTCGGCCGTATCAAAGAATGTCACACCCAGCTCATAGGCACGGCGTATCAGCTTGATTGCATCTTCTTTGTTGGCTTCCGGTCCGTAGCCGAAACTGAGTCCCATGCAACCCAATCCCAATTCGGAGACTGCCAACCCGCTGGTACCTAATGTTCTTGTTTTCATTTGCTGGAATTAATATGCACACAAAGGTGAAGGTTGTGCATTCAGGGCACCAACCCGTTTCAAACAGCCCCCTACGATTTTCAAACTTTACGGAACTGTGTGGGATTTACACCGGTTCGCTTCTTGAAGAAATTGTTGAAATGGGTGGGCTCTGCAAATCCAAGTGCATAGGCAATTTCAGCAACACTCCAATGACTGTGACGCAACAACACTTTGGCTTCCTGCTCAAGCCGTTCGGCGATAACCTGCGTAGTGGTTTTTTGCAGGACATGCCTGATGGATCGGTTGAGGTGATTCACATGTATATTCAACTGCCCGGCAAAGTCCGACGCCGTGCGCAATGAAATGGCCGGATGTTGATCGTCAATGGGGAACTGCCGCTCAAGGAGTTCAACAAACAACGCAGCGATGCGTTGCGAACTGGTGCTGCCAGGGGAGGTGGGAGGTGCTTCCGGGTTCAACCGCAACGCAAAATGAAGCAATTCGAAAATGAGATTTCTGATGACGTCATACTTGTACCGGTAGCCCGAGTTGAATTCGGTCTGAAGTTGATCGAAAGTCCTGGAGACAACGGTAGTCTTCTCATCTGATAGTTCAAAAACATGACAACCATTGGGTTGAAATACTTCGTATTGATTGAGCTGACCGAACTGCCGAAACAAGTCCTGATTAAATATGCAGTATACCCCTTCGCGAATGGTATCCAGGTGTTCCCACTTATAAGGGATTTGTGGATTTGAAAACGTCAATGCCTGTTTTGATATGTGTATGATTTTGTCCGCATAATGCACATCACTAACACCCTTCACCAGCATGATCTTATAAAAATCTCTTCTTCGGTAGGGAATGGATGTGGGCCTGCCTTCCACATAAGGCTCCAGGTGGAACAGGTTGAAATGACCGATATCACCTGTGAACGTGTCAGGCAATTCATTGAATTTTCGCCTGTAGAATTCCTGAAGTGTTTCAGCCTTTTCCATCGCCAATCAAAGATAAGCCTGATAACTCTTCACGGTGCGTGATGTTTGATTTTCGTAGGTTCTTGTGCGAATACGCGACTCGGTGGCACCTTTTTTATGCTTAACTTTTACAGGTCAAACTATCCCTGACATGGCAAACATCAATTTTAGTGTCAATGGCAAGCAAGTTACCCTTGATATCGACCCCAAAACTCCCATCCTCTGGGTCCTGCGCGACCACCTCAACCTGACAGGAACCAAATTCGGATGTGGCATCGCCCAATGCGGCGCGTGCACCATCCACCTCGAAGGCAATGCGGTGCGGTCCTGCTCACTCCCCGTATCGGCTGTTGCCAACAAGAACATCACCACCATTGAAGGCCTTTCGGAAGACGCCACACACCCGGTCCAGAAGGCCTGGCTCGAACACGACGTCGCACAATGCGGCTACTGCCAGGCCGGACAAATCATGTCGGCGGTAGCGTTGTTGAAAAAGACACCGCATCCCACCGACGATGAAATCGAAACAGCCATGCAGGGAAATATCTGCCGCTGTGCTACGTACGTGCGTATCAAGGCTGCCATCAAGACGGCTTCAAATTCCTAGTCCACCATAAATCATACACACCATGATGACCACAACCAGAAGATCATTTCTGAAAGTATCATTGCTCGCAGGTGGCGGGATGATGTTGAGTTTCAACGAACTCCTCGGCAAAACCATTCCCGAAGAAGAATTGCTCCCCGCTGAGGCGGTGCAGTTGAACAGCTACATCAAGATTGCCAGTGACGGAACGGTCACGTTGATGTCTGCCAATCCTGAATTTGGCTCCAATGTTAAAACATCGATGCCCATGATCCTCGCGGATGAGTTGGGTGTGGATTGGAATAAAGTGATGGTAAAGCAGGCAGATTTTTACCCGGAACGCTTTCAACGACAATTCACCGGCGGAAGTCAGGGTATCCGACAAGGCTGGAAACCGCTTCGCACCGTGGGTGCTACGGCACGGCAAATGCTGGTGAGTGCGGCAGCAAAGACATGGAATGTGCCGGAAGCGGAGATCACCACCGAAGCCGGTATGTTATATCACCGCGCCAGCGGCAAGTCAGCCAGCTATGGCGACATGGCATCTTTGGCAGCGACATTGCCGGTTCCGAAAGATGTACCCCTCAGGAAACTCAGTGACCTGAAGATTGTGGGAACGTCCAGAAAGAATGTGGACGGCGTAAAGATCGTTACAGGCAAACCCCTGTTTTCACTCGACCACCAGCAACCCGGCATGCTGATCGCCATGATCGTGCATCCACCTGCCTTCGGACAAAAGATCAAATCCGTGGATGACTCCGTAGCACGCACCATGCCCGGCATCCAGGATGTGTTCAGAATGAAAACGCTTAAAGACGACTACGAACGGAATTTCTTTGACACGACTTCCTTTACGGAACTGGTGGTCGTGGTGGGCAAGACCACGTGGGAAGTGATGAATGCGAAGAAGGCCTTGAAGATAGAATGGGAAGAAGATACCGAGAAGAAAGTGGTGATCGCCGGATTCGGGGGTCAGAAGCAAAGTGCTACCATTCCCGCTGGTCTGGAGAGTACCCTGGACCACAAGCAGAAGCTGATTGAATTGTCGAAGAAGAAACTTCCGGTGTTGCGGAAAGACGGTGATCCCGATCTGGCATTTACAAATCCGGCAAAGGTGATCGAGCGTACCTACTCGGCACCTTATCTCGCACACAATACCATGGAGCCGGTGAACTGTTTTGCACACGTCACCGCCGACAAAGCAGAAATTTACGGACCGACCCAGGCGCCTGAACTCATCATGCAAACGCTGGTAGCACATCTCGGCTTGCCCAAGGAGAAAATCCAGATCCGCCTCTCGCGCATGGGTGGAGGTTTTGGTCAGCGTGCTTACAGCCACCATTTGCTGGAAGCAGCACTCATCTCACAGAAGATGAATGCACCCATCAAGATGATTTACACCCGTGAAGACGACATGACGTATGGTATTTACCGCCCGACCTATACGGCCACGTATCGTGCAGCGCTGGATGCCAACAATAACCTCATCGGCTTTCATGTTCGCGGTGGCGGTGTTCCGGAACATCCGGTTCATGCCAATCGTTTTCCGGCAGGTGCGGTTGACAACTACCTGGCTGAAGGTTCAGAGATACCTTCCAACATTACGATCGGTGCATTCCGTGCACCGCGCTCGAATTTTATCGCAGCGGCCGAACAGTCCTTTCTCGATGAAGTAGCCGAGTTAGCCGGCAAGGATCCGATTGCGTTCCGGCTTGAGTTGCTGGAACGCGCGAAGAAGAATCCGGTGGGCAAGAACAACGACTATGATCCAGACCGTTATGCGGGTGTACTCAAGCTGGTCAGAGAGAAATCCGGCTGGCCCGCTTCAAAACCGAATGTGCACCGCGGAGTGGCAGCTTATTTCTGTCACAATACCTATGTAGCCGAAATAGTTGACCTCACACTGAAAGACGGCAAGCCGTACTTTGAAAAAGTACATGCCGCGGTTGATTGCGGGATTGTAATTAACCCCGATGCAGCGGCCAACATGGCTGAAGGCGGTATTGTCGATGGCATCGGCAACGCCCTGTTTGGAGAGATGACGTTCAACAAGGGAGTTCCGGCCAAGAAGAATTTTGACACCTACCGGATGATCCGCCAAAAGGATGCTCCCAAAGCGATCGAAGTACATTTTGTAAAAAATGAAACCGATCCGACCGGCCTGGGCGAGCCCTTGTTTCCCCCAGTGTTTGCGGCGGTGGCCAATGCCTTGTACAAGGCAACGGGCAAGCGATTCTACGATCAACCTTTTAAGGATATTCCGGTGAAGGCGTCGAAGATGTAAAACGACCAGAATACCAATCATGAACTAAAGGCCGGGGTTTCCCTGGCCTTTATACAAGCTGTCCCGAGACAAGCCCTAAAACTTAAGTAAGCTAACTTGGAACAAGCAAAGCCTATGTGGACAACAGGCTGTTCGTTCGTCGCATCGTGACAAAGAAGTCCCGAAAAGGTCCGGGCGGTTTCATTCCTCAGTACGGCACCGACCCTGTGCTCGCCCCCATAAACCCGCCCCAATACGAGGACGAATGATCAAATTCATGCGAATTTGTTTCAGGCCAATGTGCCTTGTTGAACCCGGGCGCTTTGGCCAGGCTCTCCTTACTTTGATTCAGGATAAATACCTCATGTCGGCCATCTACGCTGAGCAGGGGATAGGGTATGGCAAAGAATTTTTCCCCGACGCCGAGAAAGCCGCCCATTTCTATAACCACGTATTCTATCTTACCGCTGGATAAGTCGATCATGATATCATGAATGTCTCCCAGTACCTCGCCTTCTGGGTTCAGCACCTTATCGCCAATGATCGACGTGGCCGTGAGATATCGCAAAGGCATATTGGGATGTGCCCCATCGCGATTTTTTCCTGATTCATTTTCTGTGGTGAATGTTTTCATGAGCGTTGTTTTTCAGTGAAGTGCTTGTTATGCAGTATCACAAAATGCCATGCCAGCGCCTGACTGCGCCGATCCGTGACGTTTTCCGGCGAGTGTGGAACAAACTCCACTGATGGCGGGCAACAGGATGCAAAGTCTTGCGGGCGATGCCTGATAGCCATCGGGTAACGATAAAGAAGCCTGGTATGGAATTAGCACTCACCCCGGCGTTAGCTCACTAAAATCAGTTCCGATGAAATCGTTCAATAGCCTGAGTGACCAAGAACAACAGTCTTTGCTGGAATTCCCGGCTTACATCTCATTGCTCGCCGCCAATGCCGACGGCGTGTGGGATACCAGTGAGAAAGTTTCGGCGACCGAACTGGCACACATCAAGACCTATTCCGGTGACCCGCTGCTGTTTGACTTTTTTAAGAAAGTAGACAGGACATTCAAGCGGACGCTAGAGCGGATACATAAGGCGTTACCGGCTGAAAAAGCCGACCGAGAGGCTGCCATCAAAAGTAAATTGTTCGGACTGGAGAAGGTGCTCCTGAAACTCGGCCCCGACTACACCGCCATTATGCACCGCAGCATGGAATCATTCAAACAACATGTGTCGGCAGCACACCACAATGTCCTGATCGATTTCTTGTTCCCCATCCCCATAAAGGGGTTGAGTTATTAGTGATGAATGCCGCTATGCACATGGAAAATCAAACCAATGAACACCATGGTACGGTGTCCGAAACAATCAGGGCCCTCGAACGGGAGGGCTATAGTGTAGACTTTAATCTCACGCCATTTGCGGCGGATGGATTTCCGTACGACAATATACTGTCGCCTCTCGATTACCAGATTGACAAAGTCTATCGCTTTGAGGGCGCAACCAATCCTGATGATCAATCCATTCTTTATGCCATCTCATCGGTTCGGCTGCAGATAAAAGGAATACTGCTTAACGGATATGGCATGTATGCTGATTTGGCTGCCAACGCTGTGCTCTCCAGGCTCACCACGCGCACCAGCTATTAGGAACATGTCTTCAAAAATTCTGCTTCGCACGGCGGTGTTTTTTCTGGCGCTTCAGGCCATGGGTCACACCATAGGCATCTCAACCTGGAAAGATGAAGGAAGTCCGGTTCCACCCATTGTTATGGATACCATGAAGTCCCATGATTTTGCCTTTTATGGCGGTCGGGGTAACCTGGCAACCTTCTATGATGGTTTGGGGTATGCCGCGACAATATCACTTTTGTTCCTCATGTCTATCCTGTGGATGACGTCGGGTGTGAAGAAGAAAAATCGTCAGATGGCATCCTGGTTTCTCTCACCAGCGGTGGCGGCCATGATATTACTGAGCATCGACGAAATACTGTACTTTTTTCCGATAGCCGCTGCGTTGACATTGGTGTCCGCAGGCTTGACGCTGGCAGCCACCGTGATGATGCGAAAGGGTAGGGTATGATAAAAGACGAATTTCGCAATAAGATAAATTTGGACCATGCCATCCATTACTTTTGGAGCAAAGTAAGGACATGGTCGGAACAGACATCTTCAAGGCAATGGCACGCTCATTTGAGAATGCCACAGAGGAGCCGCACTTCCACAAGACTTCCTTTCGTGTCAACAAAAAGATATTCGCTACGCTTGACAGCCGGACCCGGATCGTAGTCCTAAAACTCTCGGAACCGGAACAGTCAGCCTTTGGCGTGGCCGACCCCACCATCATTTATCTGGTTGCGGGAGCCTGGGGCAAACAAGGGTGGACATCGATTGAACTAAAAAAGGTTAGAAAGAATATTCTGAAAGCTGTCTTAACCTCGGCCTATTGTCGGGTGGCACCAGTTCGCCTTTCGAAGAAATATCAGCTTGATTAGGAAAATCCGCGTTACCCCATAAACGCCATCCCCATCACCACAAACACCAACACCACGTGCACCACCAGCCATACCCGTTGGTACATCGGCCGGTCATTCCATCGAACCCGCTGATCAAAGGGATCGAAGATAAGGGCAATCCCCAGGTTGCTGATCGCCGAACCCGGATCCTGCCGAAATATCAGATAGTAAAGCCCCATCACGACAAACGCCCCGTACATGAATCTGAGTATACGGTGCTGGGTGCAGGTGGTTTCTTTGGCATTAGTCATGATTTTCACATTTTATATATGCCCCATATGTCGTTTGGCCAGCCTGCCGATTACGGGGAGCCTTGAAATTTATCAGGACTTATTTTTTCGCCGGATTGTAATTCTTTGGTTTCCCGCCCGACACACTGCCGGGAGAATGATCGGGGGGATTGAAAAATAAAACAATTCACAGTCTGGGGGGTTAACCCTGAGCATGGCCACAGAACGGGAATTCACCGAACTCATCGACCAACATCGGGGTATCATCTATAAGGTGATCCGCCTCTATGTGCGCCATGAGGAAGATGAACGCGATCTGTATCAGGAGATCCTGTTTCAGGCCTGGCGGTCGTTCCCGTCGTTCAAGGGGGAATCAAAATTCTCCACCTGGCTGTACCGCGTCGGGTTGAATACCGTGCTGACGTTCAAACGTCGGCCGCCGCTCGTTGTCCCGCACGAAGACCTCGCCGCCTTGCAGCCAACGGCCCCTGGCAAGAATACAGATGAGACGGAAGCGTTGTATATGGTCATTCGCGAATTGAATGAAATCGATCGCATGATTATTACGCTTCACCTCGATGGTTATGAAAACGAGGAGATTGCCGATATCTCCGGATTGACCAAAAACAACGTGGCGGTGAAACTGCACCGCATCAAGGAAGGTATTATGAAAAAACTGAAAGCATACTGATTATGGACCTGCTGGATGTTTGGAAAAAACTGGAGACTGAAAAGCTGGAGAAACCGGTGCTCGGGTCTGCCGCTCCGGGTAAGAAGTCAAAGCACCCGGTGCAAAAACTGAAGGAAGCCTATCTGACTACGTCCATTTTTGCGGTCGTGTTCCTCATTGTTTTTGTTTTCATTTTCTTCCAGACCCATGAGGTGCTGGTCAAAAGTCTGATGGCACTGGTCATTGTGGCTTATATCTTCTTCTTTGTGATCAACATCTCCATGTTTAGCCGGATACAGACTCCGCTTCCGGTCGAGCGAAGTCTTCGCGAAGTTCTGCAACACACGCATACCTTTATCTCAGACAATATTCGCTTTCAGGAGCGGGTGGCACTCTATATATATCCGGTAGCGGGAGCAGCCGGATTCTTCCTCGGCGGCTCTCACGGCACCAATGACTTTGGAGGATTCCTGGAGCACAAATCGATTTATGTGATTCTGGTGATAACACTTGCTGTACTCACACCACTTTGTTTCTACCTCACGCGGTGGATGTATAAGATTTCTTATGGAAAGTGCCTTAAGGAGTTGAAACTCCTTATAGACGAACTCAATCGGCCGGATTAATTTTTACCGCAAAGACACAAAGGCGCGAAGGAATAGAGCTTCGTTAACTTAGATTAATCTTTCCGGATTTTTGTCTTCGCATTTTTTGATTCTTCACGCCCTGGCCCCTTGCGGTGAAGATGCATTTGCACCGAAGGTGCTTCTGCGAAATCAGTTTTTTGTTTTCTATTTATTCCGCGTTAATCAGCGAGGCATTTGATCTGCGTGATCAGCCTGCCTGCGCGTAGCCCCGATGTGTCGGGGCGAAGGCACGGCGGGAACCCTGCATTCTCACCGCAGGTGCTGCTTATGACGATAATGTGCCACCCCTCTGGGGTTGTCGCTGCTATTGTTGACTATTTGGTCTATTGACATTTCACCCCTTCGGGGTTAATGCACAATGCTAACCAAAATACGAATAGTATATTCGATGTATCTGCACTGCGGTGCCCTCACGTCTATGGGCTAGAGACAGAATGAATTTTGTATTTCTCCGCACCCTTGCGTCTTTGCGGTTAAAATGCATTCGCACCGATGGTGCCATCACTTCCCAAAAAACATTTCACGCGGAGACCGCCAAGAAATTTACGCAAAGATCGCTGAGGAAATTCTCCTGCGTTCTCTGCGGGTATTTCTCTGTGTTCTTTGCGTGAACCTGTTTGCACCGCAGGTACCGTCACTTTCGAAAATACATTTCACGCAGAGATCGCCAGGAAAATTGCGCCAAGATCGCTGAGGAAATTCTCCTGCGTTCTCTGCGGGTATTTCTCTGTGTTCTTTGCGTGAAACTTGTATTCGCACCGAAGGTGCCTATACCTTATACTTCTTGTAATCCTCCGGCGTATCCAGATCAATCGCCCCCTCCGGAAAAGAAACACTTACCACGTTTTCTGCACGTGCTGCGATTACTTTACGCGCACCCTGTTCATCCGGTAATAAGAGAAGTTCAGGAAAGAGCGACTGGTCAAACAATGCAGGAACTCCATCCGTACCGCCATAGTGCGAGGCAATGATGGACTTCTTTGTCTTTCTGTATGTTGTTATTAGTTCACGAAGATGCTGTGACGTCAACCTGGGCTGATCGCAGACCATTACCATTACCGCCTCCGGCTTATCATGCCGCAGCAAGTAAGCCAGCCCCGCCTTCAGCGAGCTTCCCATACCATTCTTCCAGTAATGATGAACGACTACCTCGGCAGACAACCCAGCCATTGCTTGTTGATGCGCTTCGGCTTGTGCACCCAGTACCACCACAACGGAAGAAGCTCCGCAATCCAGTGCAATTTGAACCGAATGCACCAGCAAGGGAACGCCTCCGATATCCAGCAATTGTTTGGAAGTACCCATCCGGGTGGAGCCACCGGCAGCCAACAGGAGGATGGCAACTGACATGGCCGTCTACTTGCGGGCCGCTTTTACTTCGGCTGGCGTAATGACGCCGCCTTTGTTGCCAAATGAATTGCGTACATAGTTCAGCAGATCACTGATCTCCTCATCGCTGAGATCAAAGCCGGTCATCTCGCCATTGTATACTTTGCCATTCACCTTCATCTCACCGGTTACACCTTTGATGGTTTGTACAATGGCGCGTTTCTTGTCTGCCATCAAATAGTCGGACTTGGCCAGGGGAGGATATACTCCTTCAAGCCCTTCGCCCTGCTCCATATGGCATGACATACAATATATGAGATAATTGTTCTTGCCGCGCTCCATGCTGGCTTTCAAATCCACAGCCGGACTTTTCTGCCAGGCAGACAACGACATCAGCACAACCAGTGCAACAGATCCGGATAAAAATATTTTCTTCATGCGTTTATCAACAATCATTTAATATTAAACTTCTTCAAGAGAAAAAGGCAAAACCCGTATACGCTTGCCCGTGAGATCGAAGATGGCGTTTGTCAATGCAGGCGTAAACGGAGGTAATCCCGGTTCACCCACACCACCTGCTTTCTCTTCATTGTCGATCACGTGTACCTCAATTTCTGGGGTATCATTGATCCGCGGCATACGGTACGTGTTGAAGTTCTTCTCCACGGCCTTTCCATCTGCAAAATGAGTGCCGTGTTTCGTAGCGGCGCCCAGCGCCATCACAATACTGCCCTCCACCTGTGCACGGATAATATCCGGATTGACATACCAGCCGCAGTCCATGACCGCCCATACCTTGTCGATCTTCACTTTGCCGTCTACCTTTTTGGATACTTTTACCACTTCTCCGACAATACTGCTAAAGCATTCGGTGATGGCTACACCATAACCCTCGTTCTTGCCGCGCTTTTTCCAGCCGCTCACTGCTTCTAGCTTATTGATTAATTCCTGATAGCGGGGATTTCCCAGGTGCTGACGTCGGAAGTCGAGCGGATCCTTGCCGGCAGCCAATGCCATCTCATCCAGAAAACTCTCGAAAGCGAATCCGTTGGTAGAGGCATACACCGATCGCCACCACATTACCGGAATAGGAGAGTCCAACGGCTTATCGCCAAAACTGTAATGTGGAATTGATTCAAAATAGGGTTCAAGGAATCCTTCTGTATCTGATTCGTTGTAGCTGGACTTATCGTCGTTGCCGGGTCCCTGCAAACCCATATTCTGCCCGGCAATTTTTGTTTCAAAAGAAGATATCCTTCCGGAGTCGGATACACTCCCTTTGCATTGATACACCATGCCCGGACGGAACGGACCGGCCGTCATGTCATCTTCGCGTGTCCACACCACCATCACGGGTGCCTTGATGGCCTTCGAGATCATGGCAGCTTCGTAGGGGTAATCGGTAAAGGCCTTGCGACCAAACCCACCGCCGAGAAAGGTCATGTTCACCACTACTTTTTCCATCGGGAGTTTCAAGTGTTGGGCCAGGCTTCCCTGAATCCAATCGGGTCCCTGAATCGGTCCCCAGATTTCGCATGCATCCTCCGTTACGTTGGCGATGCAATTCAGCGGCTCCATGCAGGAATGGGACTCGTACGGTGTTTCATACAGCGCTTCTACTTTTTTGGAAGCCTTATTGAACACACCCGCTGCATTGCCTTTGGTGCGGAAGGAATTCATGTCACCCTTGACGTCTTCACGCATCTTGTTGTAGAGCAACTCGGTGTTGTGATATTCAAAGCCACTGTCATCCCACGTTACTTTCAGCGCATTGCGACCCTGCATCGCTGCCCATGTTGACGTGGCTACGACGGCGACACCTTCAAGCATGTCACCGAATACGTCGCGATTGACCTTGAGCACCTGCTTTACACCCGGTACCTTCAGTGCGGCGGCATCATCAATACTTTTTACTTTTCCGCGGAAGCGCGGGCTTCGTTCGATCACGGCATACAGCATGCCGGGCAATCTTTTGTCGAGTCCGAAGATGGCTTTGCCATTGGTCTTATCAGGCGTGTCTTTGCGGGGAAGTGGTTTGCGCAAAATCGTATATGACTTCGGGTCCTTGAGCGCAACGTCTGTTGGTACTTCCAACTTCGCCGCCTCCACAACAAGTTCGCCATAACTGAGTTTCTGTCCATTGCCCGAATGGATGATGAATCCATTTTCAGCTTTGCACAAAGAGCGACTCACGCCCCATTTCCGGGCAGCAGCTTCTTTAAGCATCTCACGCGCTGTTGCACTGAGCTTCAATAGTTTTTGATATGAGCCCCGAATGGTGGAGCTGCCTCCGGTTACCTGACTCCCGTATTTTCTTCCATTGCCCTGTGCGAAGACAATGTTGATCTGATCCATGCTCACCTCCAACTCTTCAGCAATGATTTGCGGAACAGACTGAAATGAACCTTGTCCCATCTCAGCACGGTGATTGGTGATCGTGACCTTGCCTGTAGTATCAATGCTGATCCACGCGTTGAGATCGATGGTTTGTGTTTCTGGCGTCAGTGCAGTAATCGCATCTCCTGCCTTCGCTTCATTCAACCAGGAGATACCGAGCGTAAGGGCTGCGCTGGTCATTCCGGATACCTTGATAAAGTTCCGGCGGGAAATATGGGTATTTGTTGTTTCCATGATTGCGCTTATTTAGAAGTTGATTTGGCCATGATGGCAGATGCCGTCTTGATCGCCTTGCGAATGCGGGGATAGGTTCCGCACCGGCAGATCAATCCTTGCATGGCGGTATCAATATCCTGATCAGTAGGATTGGGGATTCGTTTAAGCAATGCGGTGGCCGCCATGATTTGTCCGCTCTGGCAATAGCCACACTGGGGTACCTGTTCCTGGATCCAGGCTTGCTGTACCGGGTGCGAGGTGTCCTGTGAAAGACCTTCAATGGTGGTAATTTTTTTGCCGGCTACTGCCGATACGGGTACTGAACAGGACCGAACCGGAACACCATCGAGGTGCACGGTGCAGGCGCCGCACTGGGCCATGCCACATCCGTATTTGGTTCCGGTAAGACCAACCAGATCCCTGATCGCCCATAACAAAGGCATCTTGGGATCGGCGTCTACGGTGAACTTCTTCTCGTTGATGGAAAGTGTGATCGAAGCCATAGGCATTATTTAAATGAATAATAAAAATAAGAAATGTCGGACCTAATTCAGGAGGCCCCCCTGATTACCGACCGGAACGGCTTATTTTTGGGATATGAGGTGGATATGGATCGTTGTCAGCTTCTTTGCTTCACCAGCCATGGCCCAGGACATCCATGTTGAGATTTCAAAAATCCGGCATCAGGAGGGTGAATTGGTTGTCGCTATTTTCGACAGTCAGCAGGCTTTTCTTAAGAAACCCTTTCGGGTAATGCGGGTGCAGCCAGCTGGCGAAAAAGTTGAGGCAATCTTTTCAGGCATGGCTCCGGGTACCTATGCCATTTCTGTTTTTCATGACCGCAACCAGAATAATATCCTCGACAGCAATGTGCTGGGTATTCCACAGGAAGGATTCGGATTTTCGCGTAATGTGATGGGTTTCTTTGGCCCACCGTCGTTCCAGTCGGCCAGGTTTACCGTTGATGACACCAGCGTAGTCCTCAATATCACGCTCAGGCATTATTAGTTTCCCCAATTCAGGCCCGATTTTCACCGACAGGATACTCCTTTTGTGCTATTTATTAGCCATTTAGCCGGATGGTTTGCTTGAGCCACGCTATTGGTTCTATTTTGGCAGTTAGTTTGTGTCAGTAAGCGGAACCTGACACCGGCTACCTACCCAAGGCTATGCAATTTCGGATTATCTGTCTTCTGAGCGGAGTGCTATTCGCTATTTCTGTGCACGCGCAGGAATGGAAGGAAAATTATGCCCAGGGTGCAGCCTCCTATCAATCCGGAGAATTGCAGGAAGCTTTTCGGTTGACCGAGACCGCCCTCAATCAATATCGAGCGGGTGGGGGCGAGGCCAACGCCAACATGGCTGCTATTCTGCGCCAGCTATCCAACATTTGTTATGCCGATGGACGCTTCAACGAGGGCCTGAACTTTGTTGAAAAGGAATTGGCCATCCGCGAGGTAAAGAAGGACACCACGTATGCCACTGCCTTATTGAATCAGGCCCAGTTCTTCCGGCAGCTGGGCAGCCATGCCCATGCGATTGAAGTGTTGCAGCGGGTTGAAAAGATTTTTGGGGAGTTTTATCCGGCTGACGATGCCCGCCTGACGGATGTGGCCATTAACCTGGCCATCAATTACTATTTGCACAACGACTTACCGGGTGCATCTGCCATCTACGATAGAATACTATCCGGCCTCGACAACGAGAAGATTGACCTGGATGACCGCCTTGAGGCCTACTACTATTATGCACTGCTGCAGATGGATGCCGGCAAGTCAGCGTCAGCCATCACCTCATTCATGAGCACCCGCGACTTGTACCAGAAGGCCGGGCTTCAGGAAAGTTCCAATTATGCTTTGGTGTTGTTGGGATTAGGACAAGCCTATCAGCAATCCAATCAACACGCTGCGGCGGAAGAAACGTACCGAAAGGCACAGGAGATTTATGAAAAAGCGCAGGGCAAGGACAATGATTACTTCCAGATTGTTGCGGCACGGGTCAGCAATTTTCAGAAAGAGGGAAAGTTTGCCGAAGCTGATCAACTGCTGGCGATTCTGAAGGAGACGACAGAAGCAAAGACTACATACGCCTTGTCATTAACCAATACAGCAGCTTTGTATCAGGCCCAGGGCGAATACCCCAAGTCCGAAGCGTTGTACCTCGAAGCACTTACTTACTTCCAGGGCGACGATAAGGCGGCCATGCTTCAGCAAATGACTATTCTCCAAAACCTGGGTGTGATGTACTCGGACAAAGGTGATCAGGAGCAGGCACTATCCAAACTCCAGGATGCGCGCACCAGGGCCGACCGGCTCTTTGGTCTTTACGACCAGGCTTATCTGTCAGTACTCAATAAACTGGGCGTGGCACTCACAAGGGCCGGACGAACGGATGAAGCGACACAGGTGTATGTTCAAATCAACGAGATCAGCAAAAAGTTGTTATCCCCGCCAACACGACAATTGTTTATGGCAGAGCTGGGTGAAGCGGCACTGGCTATTCGTCTTGGTCAATACACCAAAGCCGATTCGATTTATGGCAACATGATAACTACCTATTATCCTGTTCCAGGTCAATATGATAACTACTACCTCACAATTGTCAACAGCGAGGCGGCTTCTCTGCAAGCGCAGGGTAAGCTGGCTGCGTCACGCGAGATGATGTCCAGGGTGGTTGCTACCACCCGCAGTTTGCATGGTAGAAACAGTCTCAACTATGGCCAGGCCCTGGAGAACGTCGCCTTATTACGGATGCGGTTAGGCGACAATTCACCGGTAAAAGCTGAGCTGGATTCCGCGCTGACTATCTATAAAAACACCCGTGGTGAAAACTCTATTGTTTATGCACAGGGCCTGATGAGTATGGGTCGCTACCTGCAGGTGACAGGTGACTATACGGCGGCTGAGCCATACCTGAAAAATGGACGCGACATCCTGAAGCGTACTGCGGGTGAAGAAAGTGCGTTGTATGCCACTTCGTTGAATGCGCTTGCATTGCTTTACCAAACCCTCGGCAATTACAGTGACGCCGGGTCGTTGCTCACGGAAGCCAGGACCCTGTTTGAAAAGCGCTACGGGGTTTGGAATGCGGAATACTCTACGGCTACACAAAACCTGGCAGCCTTGTATCAATTGGAAGGCGAATTGCAGAAAGCAGAACCCCTGCTACGCCAGGCGATTGATATTGACCGAAAGGTATCCGGAGAGAACAATCCCCAGTTCGCCATCCTCCTTCAAAACCTGGCAACCCTGTATCAAAAACTCGGACAGCGTGATGATGCAGAGAAAACCCTGAACCAGGCTTTGGAGCTTACGCGCCGCACACTCGGAAGCAACCACCCATCGTATGCGACCACCCTCGCGAACCTGGCCGCTTTATATCAGGACAAGAATGATTTTGTGCAGGCCGAAAAAACCTGGTTAGAGAGCGTTGAATTGCGCAAGAAGGTACTGGGGGAGAATCATCCGGACTACGCACGGTCGCTGTTTGGATTGGCTGGTGTCTATCATGCACAAGGGCAGTGGGAAAAAGCCAGAACCTATTATGAACCTGTGGTAGCCGATTATCAAAAGCAGGTGAAGACCTTTTTTCCCGCGTTAAGCGAAAAGGAAAAGGGAGCATTTTATGCCAAGATAAAACCCGTGTTTGACGCCTACCAGGATTTTTGCGTGCAGTACCTCACGGCCTTTCCTGAAAAGAAGTCCGACATGTTGATCCGGTTGTACGACCTGCAACTTTCCACCAAAGCCATCCTGCTCAACGCCAGCAATAAAGTTCGTTCACGGATTCTGGCGAGTGGTGACCCGGAATTGAAACAGGGATTTGCCGAATGGCTGGCTCTGAAAGAAGAGTTGGTGCGCTTTTACAACTATACCCGCGAAGAGCGCGACCGGCTGTCGGTAGATCTGCCAGCCCTTGAAACCCGGGCCAATGACCTGGAGAAGACCCTCTCACAAAAGTCGGATGCGTTCAAGTCCGGCTTCGACAAGGCAGAGATTCATTGGAGTGAGGTAGCCAGGAGCCTCCAACCGGGCGAAGCCTGTGTTGAAATTCTCCGGGTGAAGAAAAAATATACGGCCGACTCCGTGTATTACCTCGGGTTGGTACTTAAGGGGGGTGACCAGGCTCCCGATTTCCTGATCTGGCCCAAAGGCAATCGGTTGGAATCGCGCTTGTTCAAATTTCATCGCAACACAATCAAGTTTCACCTCCGCGACACCAATTCATATGTACACTTCTGGCAACCACTGAATGAACGGATTGCAGGTACCAAGACACTGTACCTGAGCTGTGATGGTGTTTTCAATAAAGTAAATTTCAATTCGCTCTTTAACGCCTCCACCCACCGGTGGGTAATCGATGACTATACCATTCGCCTGTTGAGCAACACCCGTGAACTGGCTGAAGACCGTCGTGCTGTATCATATACCAAGCGTGCAGCCGTCTTTGGGTTTGCGGACTTCAACCTCGATTTGCCCAATCGAACGGATGCCGTGACAAAGCGCGCACTCGCTTATGGATTTGAGGAAGGGGATATACCCGTATTGCCCGCCACGGAAAAGGAAATTGATCAGGTAGGGAAGATTCTTCAGGCCAATAATTGGGAAACCAATCTCTTTAAGAAGATGGAAGCCACTGAGGAGAATATGAAGCGCGTCGATGGGGCAGAGGTGATCCATATTGCAACACATGGTTTCTTTCTGTCGGACGTGGATCAGAAAGAAGGGGAGGATAGTGAAATGCAAAGCAACCCCCTGTTCCGTTCTGGCGTACTGTTGGCCGGAGCAGGTGTTGATCGGGCGTCCCGTCAAAGTGAAGAGGATGGCGTCTTGACGGCCTATGAAGCCATGAACCTGAACCTGGAAAAAACAGACCTCGTCGTGCTTTCAGCGTGTGAGACCGGTTTAGGCGAAATCAGGAATGGCGAAGGGGTTTATGGCCTGCAACGATCCTTTCTGGTGGCAGGTGCCAACTCCGTACTGATGAGTTTGTGGCAGGTAGATGACGTCGCCACGCAGGAGTTGATGAATTCATTTTATACCTTTTGGCTCGGCGGACAGGAACGCAACGAAGCGTTCCGGAATGCACAGCTGGCGATGAAAGAAAAGTATGACGCACCTTATTTTTGGGGAGCTTTTGTTCTGATCGGATTATGATGGCATTGCGCCTGTTATTCTTCTTCCTGTTGACGAGTCAGTTGCTGGTGGCACAAACCCAACCACCCGTGACCACCCCCGCGCCATTTGATTCCATGGCGTACTACAATAACACCAAAAAGCCGGCTATCAGCGAACCTGAACTGATAGAGTATGCTCCTACCATTCAAGCTGATGGCAAGACTGTCATCTTTCAACGCAATGAAAAAGGGAAGAACTATGCGTTGTATGAAGCCAAGATGGAAGGCGACAAGTGGGGGAAGCCCATGTACATCGACAAGATCATCCCTCCGGCCGATTCGATGGATTTGTTCGGCGGCCCCAGCCTGAGCTTCGATGGGAATACCCTCTTCTTTTTCCGTTCGGTGGGCAAGGATGGTAATCACGATATCTTTTATTCACAACGACTTAAAACGGGATGGGCTGATCCGGTTCCGATTGGTGCGCCGATCAATACCAATGCCTACGAGGCTTTTCCGTCAGTGTCTGCCGATGGAAGCACCTTATATTTCGTTCGGCAAAATACCGACGGACCGCAGGACAAGAACCTTCGCAAAGAGCAAACCTTTTGCCTGAGTATTTATAAGTCTGTAAAAGGGAATGATGGCCAATGGGGAAAACCTGAGCGTTTACCATGGCCGATCAACCAGGAATGTGAGAAAGCACCTCGTATCATGGCGGATGGCAAGACGTTGATTTTCTCTTCCAATCGCTTGGGCGGAAAAGGAGGATTTGATATGTACCAATCGGTGCTCAATGACCTGGGAGAGTGGTCATCACCGGTTCCGCTCAATTATGTGAATACTGAGAAAGATGACCAGTTGCCCTGTATTTCTGCCGCCGGCGATCTGATGTATTACACCTATAATAATGTTGACATCTATTCGGTGGTGATACCCCCTTCACTGCGCCAATTCCGCAATAACATCGTTCAGGGTTTCGTCACCGACCGAGACTCGAAGCAGGGCATTGCAGCCGATATAGTGGTGACTGATGCGCTCACCTCTGAGATGGTCATGCAGGTTGATAACAACCCGGTCGATGGGCGTTATACGATCGTATTACCTGCAGGACGAAGTTTCAACCTGGAGTTCAGAAAGGACAACTATTCCTCGTATACCCATGCCCTCGATTTGCGGGGCGTTAAGAAATACCAGGAGCTCGACGTATCGGTACAACTGTTCAAGGCGGTCCAGTTGGCATTGAATATTTCCGATAAGGAAATATTCGAACCCCTGCTCGCCGAGGTGAAGGTGAAGGAAAAAGGCCAGAGCACATTCATCCGTGATATCAAGACCAATCCGAAAGACGGCCGGGTAATCATTGATCTGCCGGTGGGTAAGGAGTATGAGATCATCATCTCGGCATCGCACTTCAAAAGCGCGATTATTGAATTCAATGTTAAGGGGTTGGTGATCTACCGAAATTTTGAAAAATACATAGAGTTGCAACCTGAGAAAATTGAGGTACCGGTCAATGTGGCTGATGTGATGAACAACACCAAAGTGAAGTCGAAGGTGGTGCTTCGCAACAAGAGTCGCGATGAGGTGATAGAGGTGGGTGGCAATACCGTGGTGTCGCTGCGGGCCGGTGACCGGTATGAAATGGAGGTGACCAGCGATCAGGGTTATGCCTTCAGTTCATCGGTGATTGATCTTACCACCGGTGCTGCGCCGCCTCCGGTGGAAGTAAAGTTGCTGAAGCTTGAGGTGGATGCGAAGTTGGCCCTGCGGGATATCAACTTCGAGTCCAATAGCGATAAACTTACGGATGTGTCGTTCCGTGAACTTGAACGCGTCGTGCAGTTGATGAATGAAAACCCCACTTTACGCGTGGAGGTTGCGGCCCACACGGATGATATCGGGTCTGATACCTACAATCTGAATTTGTCTCAAAAGCGCGCCAGGAGTGTGATGGACTATCTGCTGCACAACAAGATCAATGTTGACCGGTTTATGGCAAAGGGATACGGCGAGTCCCAGGCTAAGGTGCCCAATGACAGCGAAGGCAACCGCGCCATAAACCGACGGGTAGAACTCAAAATTCTGGGCATATGAAAAAGAACCTCTTCTTGATCTTCATGCTCTTGCTCTTGCTGCCAACTGCGCATGCGCAGAAGGTTCGCTATAAGGATTTGTTCCCCCGCCTTGCGGGCATGACAACCCCGGAATTGCGGAACACACTCAAGGAGTACCTCTCGGAGGACCTGGAGCATCCCAATGCAAATTTCCGGCTGGCGTTGGTGTATGAACAGAACTATAAGACAGCCGATCCCCTGACCCAATATGCCTTCGCATTGGCCAATGCGGAACAAGCCAAGCTTCGGTTTCTGAAGTCACGTTTACTGGTAGACGATCGGGAATTGTCCAGGAATAACGAATACTACGCTCCGCTTTATAAAACAGTCGATGCGAAAGGAAAACCCTTTGTGGAGCCATCGTTGGTATTGAAGAAGATCAGCAATGGTTATGATTCATCCCAATTGTTCCTCAGCAAACTGCCTCCCATCTATGCGAGCTTTACGCGCAGTGTTAATTTCTACGATAAGGCGGTGAAGGCCTTTGCCAAACTCAACGACACTTATGCCAGTCCTGACGATCTCTATCTGTTGTACGATCAAAATGTTGACAAACAACTGGGTCAGCTGAAGCAGGATTTTGATTCAGCCCGACATTATCTCGATCTGTACAACAAACTCATTACCGCTTATCCGATCGCTTATCACCACCAGCAATACCACGTCAAACCCATCGTCACCTTCAGACTCGACGGCCTGATCACCCGAATGAATTTCCTGACCGACAACATTGAACTTTGGGACTACGCCACCTGGGTGGATGGCATCCGGAAAGATGTGAATGGCGATATCGCAGCCTTGCGCAATAAGCTGAATGCCAACGAAGAGAAGATTGACGCTTCACTCATGGCGCTCGAAGCACCGGTTGGTCCCGCGCCTTTACCGGTGCGGCCTGATAAGCAACTGGTATTCACCCTGAATAATTTTGACAAGCAGTCGCTGGTGCTCGCCTTGCTGGACTACAAGAATTTCAAACAGGATTGGTTGCTGAAATCGCGACCGTTTGTACCTGACTCCGCCAACCAACTCCGGAACGCCGAAGTATACAGTACACTGCTGTATGCCAACCGGTCTGCAGATACCCTCCTGGAGGTGGTGCGCACACGGCTGCAACCGATAAAGATCAGGAAACACCAGGCCTTCTTCGAAAAATACTATGGCACTGCCGATGGCTTGAAAAAATTTGCGGCCGACGAGAAGACCATGATCAACACAACCCTTACCACCTATGCAGCAGGCCTTAAGTCCGCGGTGATGACCCTGGCCACCACGATTGAAAAATCCGATGCTGACAAGATGGTCAAGTTTGGAAGATATACCATTCCTTACGCCGTGGGGACTGTAACACCGGAAGCATTGGCTAAAGGTGATCCGATCAACCTGCAAACGCGAAGGAATTCAGATGGAAGCGTGTACCTCATGGGTATCTATGTGCCGGATAAGAAGGCAAACACAAAGGCGACTTATGTGGCGCGCGTCAATCCGGATGGTAAGCCGGGCTGGATGAAGACTTTTGACATTCGCATGGACAGCCTCAGCAAAGTGCCTGATGCCCATACCCAACCTGGCCCCGCTGTACTCACGCAGGAAGGGGTTATGCTGCTGTTGCGCACGTCACCCATCGTTGAGTCCGCATCAGTCAATACCGTGGTCTATCTCAACGAAAAAGGGGAAGAGAAATTCAAGATCAAACTGAAAGAGCGCAACTACCCCAGGCGGCTGTTGTATGTGGAGAAGAGCAACGCATTTGTCCTGTTGCTCAAAGGCAATGCCGAACAGGAAGACTACATCACCGGCGAGCCTATTACCCTCTTATCGATTAATGCGATTGGCGATGTTTTCTGGCGCCGAAATGTAGAAATGGCCGGCACTGTAACCGACCTGATAGGACTCACCGATGGATTTTTGGTAGCCGGAAATTATACCATGATCCGTGATCTGACTGGCAAAGAATTCAAGACCAAAAGCGCCGAGGGTCAGTGCAGTCCGTATGTTATCCGGATCGGGGAAAAGGGAGATGTGTCTCGCATTCGAGCCTTTGTTACCAGGAACTCGGTCTACCTGGCCCAGGTAGTAAAAGTCAACGACGGATCTATTAACCTCCTGGGTACCGAAGCCACGCTACCGGCCGGAGCGACCGTGGCCGCGACGCCACCGGAGAAAATAGTCCACATCATGATCAACCGTCTCACAGAAACGATCTACTCAGCGTTTTAGGCACTTATCCAACAGGCGGGATCGGTTTATTAATCAAAAAGATTTTACTTTGCGCGCCGGTTGGTAGCTTATATCATTGTTTTTACATCACTCGACGGAACACATGGTTGACCTTTCTACACTTTTCCCCTACACCTTCGACAACAAGTATTCAAAACCCGTGGCCTATTTCTCCATGGAGTTTGCCATTGACCAGTCGCTGAAAATTTATAGCGGTGGCCTTGGGTTTCTCGCGGGCTCGCACATGAGAAGTGCCTATGAACTGAAACAGAACTTTATTGGCATAGGCATCTTGTGGAAGTACGGATACTATGACCAGGAGCGCAACATGGACGGCACCATGAAGGTGAGCTTCATCGAAAAGAACTATTCTTTCCTGACTGAAACAGGTATTCAGTTTCCGATTACCATCCACAACCACACCGTGCAGGTCAAGGTAATGTTGCTCAGGCCTGAGGTGTTCAACACGGCACCGTTATTTTTGCTCACCACCAATATTCCGGAGAACGATCACCTGGCCCGGACCATCAGCGACCGGTTGTACGATCCGCATGAGAGCGCCCGTATTGCCCAGTCCAGCTTGTTGGGATATGGCGGCGCCAGGTTATTGGACATCCTCAACCGGGAAACGCAAGTCTACCATCTTAATGAAGGCCATGCACTTCCGTTATGTTTTTACCTGTGGGATAAGTACAAAGATCTCAATGAAGTAAAGCGTCGCGTGCGGTTTACCACCCACACGCCAGAAGCGGCCGGAAATGAGGAACACCAGGTAGGTACACTGGAGGTAATGAGCTTCTTCGACGGCACCAACCGCGAACAATACAACCAATTGGTTGAGCCGAACTCCAAAGTGTTGAACTATACCCTGGCCGCCCTGCGTATGGCCAAGGTGGCTAATGGGGTGTCACAGATGCACGGTGAAGTATCGCGCGACATGTGGAAGGACTTTCAAAACATATGTGAGATCAAGGCAATTACGAACGCCCAAAACCATACCTATTGGAAGGACGCCCAACTCGAGAAGGCCTTCGAACAAAACTCCCGTCCGCAGGTAACGGAACGCAAGAAGGAAATGAAGCGGGCATTGTTTGAAGTGGTGGCCAACCAGACGGGCAAGCGTTTTGATGAAAATGTACTCACGATTGTGTGGGCCCGACGCTTTGCGGGATATAAACGAGCTAATTTGTTGATGCGCGAATTCGAGCGCTTTGTGCGAATCGCCAGCAACACGAAGTATCCCGTGCAATTCATCTGGGCAGGTAAACCTTATCCGGAAGACACCGCTTCAACGCAAATTTTCAATGACATCTACTGGAAGACTCTTCCATTGAAAAACTGTACGATACTTACAGGATACGAACTCAACCTTTCCGCCCTGCTCAAGCGCGGCTCCGATGTTTGGCTGAATAATCCAAAACTGTATCGGGAAGCTTCCGGAACCTCTGGCATGACGGCAGCCATGAATGGCAGCATCAACCTTTCTATCCCCGATGGCTGGGTGCCTGAATTTGCCCAGCATGGCAAAAATTGTTTCTCCATTGAACCAGCCGACAGGGCATTGGCACCGGAAGAGCAGGATCGACTGGAGGCCGAGCGTCTCTATGAAATGCTGGAGCGGGAAGTAATCCCCACGTATTATCAGTATCCGGATGCATGGTATGCCATCATGCGCCAAAGCTGGAAAGACGTGCTGACCCAGTTTGACTCAGGCCGGATGGCCGACGAATACTACAACCAGATTTATTGACAATCCCGCTTATTGCAGTTTCTCCAGGTCGCGGATCAGAATTCTGCGGCGGTCGAAGGTAATCAGGTTTTGTTCCTTCATCTCATTAAGGATCGTGGTCACTGTTTGACGGCTGTTGCCGGTAAGCGATGCGATGTCTTTGTGGGTGAGTTTTGTGGGAATCAGTGTTTCATAGCCTACCTTCTTACCCTTCCACGATGCGGTGTCTTTTAAGAACTCCACAATCCGGGTGCGGGCGTCTTTGAATACCAGGAGTTCCAGTTTGCGTTCCAGCCGGATCAACCGCAGGCCTACCAGCTTGAGCATCTTGAAACTCAATTCCTTATTTTCCCACATCAGTGATTTCAGGTCGTCGATCCCCAATGGACATACCATGGTATTGTTGTCCATCGCCTGCGCAAAATCCCGCCGCCGTTCTTCGCCAGCCAGGGCAAGTTCCCCGAAAATTTCTCCCGAACCCAAAATAGCACTCACCACCTCTTTGCCATCATCCAGGTAATGACCGATGCGCACACGGCCTTCGGCAATCATATAGATATGTGAAGCCGGTTCATTGGGAAAGAAAATGAAGTCGTCTTTCTTAAAGTGATGAAACGTGTGCTTTTCACCCATCACCTTCACTTTGTGGGGGCAGAGCACGTCATATAAATCGACGCTTTCAAAATACCAGAGTGCAGATTCTTTACCCATGATGCAGTGTTTCCTGGTATAAAGTTAATTCTGATCTTTGTGCAAACAGGAAATTCTCTCCATTAAGTTCATGGCATCCCTCATTCTGGCCGAAATCTGGATTTATCCCATCAAATCACTGGGAGGAATACGGCTGGCGTCATCCCGGGTAATGCCCAAGGGCCTGGCCTGGGACCGGCGCTGGATGCTGGTGGATGAAAACGGAAAATTTCTGACCCAACGAACCCACCCGGCGTTGTCGGCTTTCAAGCTTCGCCCGCTGGAAGGAGGCTTCCGGGTTACGTACGATAAAAGTTCCATGGATCTAATGCATGATCAGGTAGCCCGGGGACCGGTGATGGCAGCGTCTATTTGGGACGATCAGGTAATGGTTCAGGAAGTTGGAGATGAATACAGTAAGTGGTTTACATCACATGCAGGATTTCCATGCCGGCTGGTGGCCTTTGCAGAAGAAAATCCGCGACTTGTGGATCCTCGTTACGCAGTTGGTGAGAATCATGTGAGCCTGGCAGACGGTTATCCGATATTGGTGATTGGGATGGAGTCGCTGAATGACCTCAATCAACGTTTGCCCGTTCCTGTACCCATGAACCGTTTCCGTCCCAACCTGATTTTTACGGGTGGGAAACCTTATGAAGAAGACAGCTGGCGTACATTTAGGATTGGGCAGGGCCGCTTTGTCGGCGTAAAGCCTTGCGGCCGATGTGTGTTCACGACCATCGATCAACAAACCGGAAAAATGGGAACTGAACCTTTGGCGACATTATCCAGGTACAGAAAATTTGATGGGAAGGTTAATTTTGGACAGAATGTGATCCCGCTGGATCATGAAGTGATACATGAAGGAGATGAAATCAAGCAAGAATAAAATACGCTTCGCCGCAATCAGCATCAGTCTATTGGTGGCCGCCTGCACCCAACCCGTTGAGGAACTTCCGATTCTCGGGCAGCGCACCGTATCAGGCACCGATACCATTTACCATACCATTGCCCCATTTCAGTTTGTGGATCAGGACAGCACCCTGGTGACCAATGCCACCTTTAAGGATAAAATTTACGTCGCTGACTTTTTCTTCACCAGTTGCCGGACCATATGCCCCATCATGAAAACACAGATGTTGCGTGTATATGAGGCGACCCGCGAAATGCCCGATGTATTGTTGTTGTCGCACAGTATTGATCCGGAGTTCGACACCGTGGCTTTGCTTCATGATTTTGCAGCACGGCTGGATGTCACCAGCAACCGGTGGCATTTTGTAACAGGTGTCAAAGACTCTATTTATAAAATAGCTCAAACAAGTTATTACGCCACGGCACTGGAAGACAAGACTGAGCCGGATGGCTTTATTCATAGTGGTGCATTTCTGCTGATTGACAAGAAAAGCCGCATTCGGGGAAAATACGACGGCACCAAGGAAGAAGATGTCAATCGCCTCATCGCAGATATCAAGCGGCTGCGTCAGGAAAAGGAGACCGCCCGATGAGATACCCTGCCATCGCGGGTCTGGTGTTTATCGGGTTGCTGTCCTGCCAAACCCGTGACCCAAAATTTCAGCAATACTATGTTGAGGGTGAACAGTTGTACCTGAACAACTGCAGTAATTGCCACCACAAGGACGGCAAAGGGTTGGGTCGGATCTATCCGCCGATTGCTGGATCCGATTACCTGGCAAGACCGGAGGCTGAGATCGTCTGCCTGATTAAATACGGGATTAAGGGAGAGATCGTTGTGAATGGCACCATGTATCATCAACCTATGCCCGGGGTGCCCTTGCTTACCGAATTGGAGATTGCTGAAATCACCACGTACATCTACAATACCTGGGGGCAGGAGCGGGGTATGATAACCATTCCAAAGGTTTCGGCCGCCCTGGACAGTTGCCGCCGGCAATAAGCATTTTGTATTTACAGCGGTTTTCTTTTAGTTCGGCTTTTATCGCCTACCAGAATTCATGAAACGCCCTAACTACCGGCAGGTAATCTTCTCTATTCTCACCGTTCTGGGCATTTACGGCATGCTCATGATGCTCCTGCTTTACCTTGAAAAGGGGGAGAAGGGGAGCATGATTAACCAGCCCGAGGATGCCGTCTGGTATGTGGTGGCAACTATTACCTCCGTAGGCTATGGCGACATCGTGCCGGTCACCTATTGGGGCAGGATGGTGGGGCTTGTTTTTCTCCTCTCCACATTTGGTGTTTATGGTTTTATCATCGGTCAGATTGCAAATTTTATGAGCACACTAAAAGAACAAAAAGAACTCGGCCTGAATGGTACTGACTTCGTCAACCACGTGGTGATGATTGGTTGGAATGATTTCGGCCAGTCGGTGATCACCCACCTGGCTGCCGCCGGCCGCCAGGTAGCTGTCATCACCAAAGACCGGTCAAGTATTGATATTATACGGGAATTTTATCCGGGTGATAACGTGTACACCCTGTACTCCGATTACAACAATTTTGACCTGCTGGAAAAAGCCAAAATACGGGACGCTTCGGTGGTCTTTATTAACCTGAATGACGATACCGAAAAACTGGTGTACATCATCAACATCAAGAAGCACTTCAAAGATCTCAACTACGTCGTAACCCTCGACAACGGTAACCTCAAGAACACCTTCGTGAATGCAGGAGTTACGTACGCCATCTCGAAGAATGAAATTTCATCCAAACTGCTGGCCAGCTATATATATGAGCCCGATGTCGCCATTTTCTCCGAGGAAATAATCGCCTATGCCCACGAAGATCATGAGTATGACATGAAGGAATTTTTGATGGCGGGCAGCAACCCGTTTATAGGCATGCCATACGAAAAAGCCTTCTTCGATCTGAAAAAACAATGCAATGTGATCCTCATCGGCATGGTGCGCATCAACGAGGGAAAACGCCACCTGATGAAAAATCCGGAAGGCGGAATCGCCATCCAACAAGGCGACTACCTGGTGATGCTCATGGACCGAAAAGGACAAGACCGCCTCAAACGGGTATTCCACATTGAAGAAGGTGTCTAAGGCTACTTCGACGAGTTGAGAAACATAAACTCAACGTCATTCTTCATATCCACGGTGATTGCTGAATCTTTATTTACCGCACCTGACAGAATCTGTTTGGACAACTCGTTCAGGATCTCCCGTTGAATTACGCGCTTTAAAGGGCGGGCACCAAACTGCGGATCAAATCCGAGTTTACCGAGCCGGTCCATGGCCTTTGTTGTCACGGTCAAGGCAATGCCGTTTTCCTGTAGCCGCGTCACAATCTGCTCAACCTGGATGGCCACAATCTTGCGGACATCACCCCGGGTAAGCGGACGGAACATCACAATTTCATCAATGCGGTTGATAAACTCCGGACGGACTGTCTTCCTGAGCAACTCCAGGACCTGATCCTTGGTGGACTCGATCACTTCGAAGTAGTTCTCATCCGTGATCTTTTCGAAATTCTCCTGGATCAGGTGAGCACCGATGTTGGTGGTCATGATGATGATCGTGTTCTTGAAGTTGGCCACCCGTCCTTTATTGTCGGTGAGGCGACCATCATCCAATACCTGCAGCAAAATGTTGAATACATCCGGGTGCGCCTTCTCGATTTCGTCCAGCAGGATAACACTGTATGGTTTGCGCCGCACAGCCTCGGTAAGTTGCCCGCCTTCGTCGTAACCCACATAACCCGGAGGTGCACCGATGAGGCGACTCACACTGTGGCGCTCCTGGTATTCACTCATGTCGATGCGCACCATGGCATTGTCATCGTCAAAGAGATAACTCGCCAGGGCTTTCGATAATTCGGTCTTACCAACGCCCGTAGTGCCCATGAAAATAAATGAACCAATGGGACGCTTGGGGTCCTGCAGTCCTGCGCGGCTTCTGCGAACAGCGTCAGACAATACGCGGATGGCTTCCTCTTGTCCGGCTACACGCTTGCTCAGTTCATCTTCAAGGTGAAGGAGTTTGTCGCGTTCACTTTGCAGCATCCGGGAAACGGGAATACCCGTCCACTTGGCGACAACTTCCGCAATGTCCTCATTGTCTACTTCTTCTTTCAACAAAGTACCATTGCCTTGCATGGCCTTCATTTCTTCCTGAAGTTCTTTTACCCGTTTCTCGGCTGCCGTGATTTTGCCATACCGTATTTCAGCCACACGGCCATAATCACCTGCCTTTTCGGCCTGATCGGCTTCGAACTTGAGTTTGTCGATGGCCTCTTTTTCTTTCTGGATGTTATTCACCACAGACTTTTCGCTTTCCCATTTCGCTTTGAGCGTGTTGCGGGTACCTGAGAGATCAGCAATCTCGCGACTGAGTCCTGCTTCTTTCTCTTTGTCTTTTTCCCGACGTATCGCCTCCCGCTCAATTTCAAGCTGCATGATCTTGCGGTTCAGTTCGTCCAGTTCAGCCGGCATCGAGTTCATCTCAATGCGCAGTTTTGAGGCGGCCTCATCCATCAGGTCGATTGCTTTGTCTGGAAGGAACCGGTCAGAAATATAGCGGTGTGATAATTCTACAGCGGCAATGACCGCATCGTCCTTGATGCGCACACCGTGATGCAGTTCATACTTGTCTTTGATCCCGCGCAAAATGGAAATAGAATCTTCCACGGTAGGTTCGTCCACCATGACGGATTGAAACCGGCGTTCAAGGGCCTTGTCTTTCTCAATGTATTTCTGATATTCCTTCAGGGTGGTGGCACCGATAGCATGCAATTCGCCGCGGGCCAGCGCAGGCTTGAGGAGGTTGGCGGCATCCATAGCCCCTTCACCACCGCCTGCACCAATCAACGTATGAATCTCATCAATGAAGAGAATAATTTGCCCGTTTGAATCGGTAACCTCTTTGATCACCGCCTTCAGTCGCTCTTCAAATTCGCCTTTGTATTTTGCGCCCGCCACCAGCAGGCCCATATCGAGTGACACCAGGATTTTGCCTTTCAGGTTTTCGGGAACGTCACCATTCACGATGCGTTGGGCCATGCCCTCCACAATGGCCGTCTTGCCTACGCCAGGTTCGCCCAGGAGTATGGGATTGTTTTTGGTGCGACGTGCCAGAATTTGCAACACACGGCGGATCTCTTCATCCCGACCGATAACCGGATCAATTTTTCCCTGCTTGGCCAGGTCATTGAGGTTTTTGGAATAGCGTTCCAGCGACTTGTATTTGGCTTCGGCGTTGGCATCGGTAACAGACTTTCCGCCGCGCAGATCTTTGATCGCCTTAATAAGTGATGCACGGGCAAACCCCGCATCTTTCATCAGCACGGCTGTTTTTTCTTTGCCGGCCAAGAGGGCGAGCAGCAGGTGTTCAATAGAAATGTACTCGTCTTTGAAGTCGCTTAATTCTTTTTCGGCCTGTTGAAGAACCCCATTGGACGCCGATGTGAGGTAGGGCTGCGAGCCAGACACTTTGGGATATGATTGCAGCAGTTCGTCGAGTCGTGTCACCAACATGTTGTTGTTGACGCCGGACTTCTTAACCAGAAAATCGACTACATTTTCATCGGTTTCCAGAATGGCCTTCAGCAGGTGACCCGGCTCAATGGCCTGTTGTTGAAATCCCGACGCAATGGCCGCTGATTTTTGCAGCGCTTCCTGCGATTTGATAGTGAATTTTTCAAAGTTCATATCTCAATCCCTCCGGCACCCTGTCATCAAATCGCTCACCAACTTTTAATTATCGACGATTCAGGAAAATTTGACGTGAAACCCCTCTGTTTTTGCTGCTTTTGTGCCATATTGACTTGTTATGAGCGCTGTGAAAAAAGAGAATATTCAGGTACTAAGACTTCTTTGTTCTACGGCAATTAGGCTGTAGCTTTTCTGGTAATAACTATGTCGCGTCCTAAAACATCACCAAATTTTCCAAAGGCCCTGTTGCTCGAAATTGCCTGGGAAGTGTGTAATCAGGTAGGTGGTATCTATACGGTTATTCGCTCCAAGGCTCCCGCGGTGGCCGAGCGTGTGCAAGGAGAATATTGCATGATTGGCCCTTATCTCAACAAGAATATTCAGGCCGAACTTGAACCCCTCGATGATGTTCAGGATGTCTTTGGTCAGGCAGCCGCCAATCTTCGCAAACGGGGTTACGATGTTCACTATGCCGAATGGCTTATCACGGGAAAACCCAAGGTGGTGTTGCTGAACCCCAAGGTGATTGAAGATAAAGCCCTTGGCGTAATCAAATACCTTCTATGGAAGAACCATGGTGTGAGCACACCCGACCAGCATGAGCTGGTTAATCAGGTTGTTGCCTTTGGCTACCTGACCAAACTGTACATTGATGAATTGGTGAAGTTGACAAAAGATCAGCGAATGATCGCCCATTTTCATGAATGGATGGCTGGTTTACCCATACTCGATATCAAACGCGAGAAGATGCCGGTACGTACCGTGTTTACCACCCACGCTACCCAGCTGGGACGCCACCTGGCAATCAATTCTCCGCTCTTCTACGCCCACCTTCCGTTTTTTGACCGCGAAGCAGAAGCAAAGAAATTCGGTGTGGTCACGGAAGAGGCCATCGAATATAAATGTGCTCAGAACTGTGATGTTTTTACAACGGTGAGTGATGTTACCGCCCGGGAATGCAAGCACTTGCTGAAGCGAAAGCCTGAGGTCATTTTGCCCAATGGACTCAATATTGAACGCTTCGAAGCCTTGCACGAGTTTCAAAATCTGCATGCACAGTACAAGCAGGAAATCCATGAGTTTGTTATGGGACATTTCTTTCAGTCGTATACATTTGATCTGGACAAGACCTTGTATCTGTTTACTTCCGGTCGTTATGAATTTCGGAATAAGGGATTTGACCTCACCCTGGAGGCCCTGTGGCACCTGAATGAGAAGCTTAAGGCTGAGAAGACAGATATCACCATTGTAATGTTCTTCGTGACCAAGCGGGAGTTCTACAGCATCCGTCCTGAGGTGTTGCAATCACGGGCCATGATGGAAGAAATACGCCAGACATGCACGGCCATCGAAGCGGAAATTGGCAAGAAGCTTTTTTATGCCACCACCCGTCAGGCTGAAAACCGGATGCCCAACCTGAATGATTTTGTAGAGGACTATTGGAAGTTGCGCTACCGCCGCACCCTGCAGAGTTGGCGCACCAGCAAATTGCCCGTGGTGGTAACTCATAAACTGGTCAATGAAACCGGTGATGAGATACTACAGTTTCTCAACAGACGGAACCTGCTCAACCGACCGGAAGACAAAGTAAAAATTGTCTATCATCCGGATTTTATCACATCAACGAATCCGTTGTTTGGCATGGACTACCAGCAATTTGTACGGGGTTGCCACCTCGGCGTTTTCCCCAGCTACTATGAGCCCTGGGGGTATACACCACTCGAATGTATGGCCAGCGGTGTGCCTTCGGTGACCAGTGATTTGTCGGGCTTTGGTGACTACCTTACCATGAATTTTCCGGACCATGAGAAGAATGGGATGTTTGTGATTGAGCGAGGCAAGCGAACCTTTGATTGGAGTTCCAGGCAGCTGGCGTCTTCTCTCTATCGCTTTATCACCCAGTCCCGCCGCGACCGGATTATGCAGCGCAATAACGTGGAGAATTATTCAGCTGCCTTTGACTGGAAAAACCTGATCCGGCATTACCGGCAGGCCTACGACCTGGCGGTGCATGCCAACTAAATTTTCCAACACGCGTATTTTCCATGATTTTTTTCATTTTTAGACCATGATGAAAGTTCATAACCTGGGTGAAGCACCTACCATCCTCAACCAGTACCTGAAAGAACTGAGGGATGTACAGATCCAGAAGGATCGATTTCGGTTCAGGCTTAACCTGTCGCGGATTGGTGAAATTATGGCCTATGAAATATCAAAGACATTATCGTATCAGCCTGCCACGGTGGTGAGCTCATTGGGTAAGCGGGATACCGTGTTGCCGGAAAGTGTGGTGTTGCTTACAATTCTAAGGGCCGGTCTTCCCTTGCTGGAAGGATTTCAACGGGTGTTTGATCAGGCCGACACCGGATTCATTGGTTCCTACCGCGTGGAGGGAAAAACTGAGATTCAGATCAAAAGAGATTACATGGCTACACCCTCCCTGACGGGAAAAACGGTAATCGTCACCGATACGATGCTGGCTACGGGTCGGTCACTGGTTGATGCGGTGAATACCCTGGTGAGCCATGGCCACCCGGCTCACCTCCATTTGGCATCTGTGATTTCGGCTCCAGAAGGGATAGCGTATCTGAAGGAACATATATTGGTGCCTGCAACCCTGTGGGTTTGTTCCGTGGATGAAAAATTGAATTCCCATTCATACATAGTGCCGGGACTGGGCGATGCCGGCGATTTGAGTTACGGTCCCAAATAATGCTATGGAAGAAATTGGGAAAGCAATTCCGGTATTGATCGCCAGTATGATCAAATTTATTGGTGGACCCTTGGTTGGGTTTGCTTCGCAGGTGCATTTTATCACTACCGTCCTGGCAACGGTCACCGGCATGATGGCGATGGTGGTGCTGTTTACTTTTTTTGGTGACTGGATGCGGGTGCATATATTTTCCCGATTCCGGAAAAAGAAGCCTAAAGTGTTCACGCCGTCACGCCGCAAATACGCTGGTTTGTGGAAGAAATACGGTTTGGCAGGCATTGCGTTCTTCACGCCTGTATTTCTTACGCCCATTGGCGGCACCCTGATTGCGGTAAGCTCCGGGAGTCCGAAAGAGAAAATTATTTTTTACATGTTTGTCAGCGCAGCCGTGTGGTCGATGGTTTTCACCGGCATCATCTATTTCTTTGGGAAAGAGTTTCTCCCCCAGTTCGCCAACTGATCTTATTTTGCCTCCTCGTCAGGAAGTATTTCGATATCGCGGATGAGCACCCGCTTGGCGATGCGTTGTGCAGTGCTGGTCGCTGCGAGTCCGCCGAGCGCAGTTTCTTTATACCGGGTCTCCATGCTCGCCCCGATTTCTCCCATGGCTTCAATTACTTCATCTACCGGAATCACACTGCTGACATCCGCCAATGCGATTTGCGCTGAACTATTGGCGATAGCGGCGGCGCTGGCATTACGTACAACGCAGGGAACTTCAACCAGCCCGGCCACCGGGTCGCACACAAGGCCGAGCATACATTGTACGGTGATGGCCACGGCATTAAAAATCATATCTGTGTTACCACCTAGGCAATACACGATGGCACCGGCGCCCATGGCAGCTGCGGTACCTGTTTCAGCCTGACAACCACCAACGGCACCCGCGATACTGGCCTTTTGTTCCATGATCAATGCAATCCCGGCAGCCAGCAACATCGACTCGAGAATCTTCTTGTCGGGGATCTGGTGAATTTCCTGCAGGGTAAATAAAACACCAGGCATGATGCCACTGGCCCCTGCGGTGGGCGCGGCTACAATTCGGCCCATACAAGAGTTTACCTCCTTGGCAGCGAGGGCACGGGAGATTAATTGTTGAAATTCTCGCGATAGCACAGGTGTCGGATAGCGATACACCTTCTTCGCGCCGTTGTTGATCATGCCGGATCGCGAAGTCATATCTTCTTCCAGCCCGGTGTGCACAGCTTCCTTCATCACCGACCATGCGGTCTCCAGGCCTTCGAGAATTTTAGCTTCCGTACTGCCTTTCTGCGATTGCTCATAATCAATGACGACCTGAACCAGCGAAATTTTTTTTTCTTCGCTGTAGCGCTTCCAGCCTTCGAATGAATCAAATAGAAATGGCATACGGGATGGTATTGAACGAAGTTACCTAATTGCACTTGTATTACAATTTTGCCTGCCGGAAAGTTCTGCTGTCGCGCAATCGATGAAAGACTTATATTCGCAACCATGACACAATCTGTATTCAATCATCATGCCGCTCGTTGGATTATCGCAGCTGCATTAAGTGTATCTCAGTTTATGGCGGCTGCACAAACTGCAGATGAAAAGGCAATCCGTCAGATTTACTCCACCGCCCTGGCTGAGGGGAAGTCCTATTCAATGCTCGACTACCTGTCCAATAAGATAGGCGCGAGACTCAGTGGTTCTCCCGGTGCAGCAGCATCGGTGGAGTGGACAAGGCATATGATGGAAGATTTTGGTTTTGATACTGTATGGCTTCAGCCGGTGATGGTGCCGCATTGGGTACGTGGCCAGCAGGAGATAGGCCGCATCGTCAATTCCAAAAAGATGGGCAGCGTGGAAGTAAACGTGTGTGCCCTTGGTGGCAGTGTAGGTACCGGACCAGAGGGTGTGGTGGGTAACATTATTGAAGTAAAGAGTTTTGAAGAGCTTGCCCAGCTCGGCACTAAAAATGTGCAGGGAAAAATTGTGTTCTTCAACCGCTCGATGGATCCTACCCAGATCAATACCTTTGCTGCCTATGGCGGTGCGGTGAACCAACGCGGTGGTGGTGCCAGCGAGGCTGCTAAGTATGGTGCTGCTGCTGCGCTTGTTCGCTCGATGGGTTCTAATGTTGAAGACTATCCCCATACCGGTGGCATGCGATACACCCCGAACATTCCACAGATTCCGGCATTTGCCATCAGTACAAAGCATGCAGATCAACTGAGTCGCCTGCTCAAGGAAGACAAAGCGATTCAGGTTTACCTGGAGTCTCATTGCGAGACATTGGAAGAAGCACCTTCCTTCAATGTCATCGGTGAGATCCGTGGAAGCGAAAACAAAGATGAATACATAGTTGTCGGTGGACACCTGGATTCCTGGGACCTCGGGCAGGGCGCTCATGACGACGGAGCGGGATGTATCCAATCCATAGAAGCCTTGCGTATCCTGAAAACCATTGGTTACAAACCAAAGCGCACCTTGCGGGCGGTGATGTTTATGAATGAAGAGAATGGCTTGCGGGGTGGTACGAAATATGCTGAAGAAGCAGCCCGCAAAAAGGAAAAACACCTCGCTGCCATTGAAGCTGATCGGGGAGGCTTTACGCCCCGCGGGTTTACCATCAGCGCAGATACAGCGAGCCGCAAGCGCATTCAAAGATGGAAGTCACTCCTGGATCCGTATGGCTTGTCGGACTTCAGCCAGGAGGGTGGTGGCGCGGATATCGGTCCGCTCGCCAACCAGGGGGTAGCACTTATTGGATTCTTGCCGGATTCACAGCGGTACTTTAATTACCACCATACGCGCGCCGATACTTTTGATAAGGTAGACAAGCGTGAATTGGAGTTGGGTGCCGCTTCCATGACAGCATTGCTTTATCTGCTGGATAAGTACGGTTTGCGATAAACAGCGATATTTTCAGCTTGAAAAAGGCGGTTTGGGTTACCCAGGCCGCCTTTTCTGGATTGACATATTGCGTTTTCCTATCTTCACAAGTCACTATTCACCTTAAAAGGACCACCCGTGTCCAACCATGTATCCATGAAAGGGAAGTTTCTACTGGCTGTTGGCTTATTGATGTTATGGTTTGTTTCGGCGGAAGCCCAGCGAAAGCTCTGGGGCACTGCTTCTGCGGGGGTCTCCGATAATAAAGGAGTGATCTTCAGTGCCAACGATGATGGCACGGGTTACACGGTGAAATACAACTTTGTCACCGACTTCCCGGGTGTGAGCCCCCAGAGTGGCCTCACCCTCGCCAAGGGAAAGTTCTATGGAGTCACCAACAGTGGCGGTGCCAACGACGTGGGTCTTCTGTTCGAATATGACCCGGTAAATGACACGTATACTAAAAAACATGACTTTGATGGTGCCAATGGCAGTTACCCTTATAGTGCCATGGTACTCGCCAATAACGGGTTGCTGTATGGACTGACCTATCAGGGTGGTACCAATGATTACGGGGTGCTCTATTCCTATGATCCGGTAAATAACATCTTCACCAACCTCAATTCGTTGAGTGCATCGTTGGGTGGACGGGCACAGGGCAATCTCATGCAGGCTTCCAATGGAAAACTGTACGGACTGACGATGCTCGGCGGCGCAAATTCAGGGGGTACCTTAATAGAATACACCATTGCCGGTAACCTCCTTGCTAAAAAGGTGGACCTTCCAGCCGGCTCCGCACCCACAGGCGAATTAACAGAAACTGGCGGGTTGCTGTTCGGACTAACGTATGGTGGCGGCAGCAACAGTGTAGGTACTTTATTTGAGTATGATCCGGTTGGTGTCACCCTGACTGTACGGGTTAATTTCGATGGCACCAGCAAAGGATCTTATCCCAGCGGAAGCCTGGTGAAGGCATCAAACGGGTTGCTATATGGTATGACATCCTTGGGTGGCGCCAATGGTTTCGGGACCCTGTTTGAGTATAATTCCGGAACAACGACACTCACCAAGAAAATAGACTTTAATTCTGCTAACGGCTCTTTGCCTCAAAGCAAACTCTTTCAAGCCACCGATACCAACTTATATGGAGCCACCACCAACGGAGGCGCCAATAATGAAGGAGTATTGTTCCGCTACGTCATCGGCACCAATAGCCTTACGGTGCGAGCAAACTTCAATTCAGCCGATATCGGGAGCAACCCCGCCAGCAGTCTCGTGCAGGCAGCGGATGGTAAGTTATATGGCGTCGCTCCTTATGGTGGGCCTACCACCAATGGAACCTTGTTTGCCTATGATCCCACGAATGATGCGATATCGAAGCGCGTCGATTTCTCGAACTCGTCAAATGGCTCCAATCCGCAATCCGGTATGGTGCTGGCGCCCAACGGTTTGTTTTATGGAATGACTTCCCTGGGGGGTGCAAACGCCCAAGGTGTATTGTATGAATATGATCCTGCAACAGATATCTATACCAGCAAGGTGGACCTTTCTTCGTCCGGCACTGGAAGTTCCCCCTCTGGTAGCCTGGTACTGGCATCGAACGGCAATTTATATGGAATGACCTCGGCCGGCGGTGCCAATGGGGACGGAGTTATTTTTGAATATGTGCCCGGCAGCATTTCAGTTTCAGTAAAAGTGAACTTCAGTGCGGCTACGATTGGCAGTGCGCCGAAAGGATCATTGATGCAGCCACTCAACAGCCCGTTGTTGTATGGCATGACCAACGCAGGAGGCCCGTCAGCACACGGTACCTTGTTCACCTTTGATCCGAATACAAGTGCGCTGGTGGTAAAGTATTCATTTACAGCCACGAGTGACGGGACAAGTCCGCAGGGAAGTCTCGTCCAGGCAGCGAATGGCAAACTTTATGGCACGACCAGTTCGGGTGGTGCGGGCACTTCCGGTGTATTGTTTGAATATGACATCAGCACAGACACCTATGCCAAGAAAGTTGATTTTACAGGAAGCAACGGAGCGAACCCGTACGGGGATATTGTTCAGGCAACGGATGGAAAATTATATGGCATGACCAACGGCGGTGGCGCAAACTCCAATGGTATTATTTTTCAGTACGATCCATACGTGGCGTCAGGTAATTATGCCGTTAAGTTTAGTTTCAATAGCGCTGTGAATGGCAGTGCACCTTATGGTGCTTTGACGGAAGCGGCACCCGGCAAACTCTTTGGCACCACTTCCAGTGGTGGAGCGCAAGGAAGTGGTACCTTCTTTCAATATGATATTGCCGGAACTTTTACGAAAATCAAGGACCTCGGTGGTGCTGATGGTGCCTCTCCACTGTACGGATCATTGCTGCTCAATCCACCCAAGCAAACTCAGACGGTTACGTTTGGCCCTCTAAGCACCAAAGCGCCCACGGATCCGCCTTTTTCCGTTTCCCCTACTGCAAGCTCATCGCTCGCCGTGAAGCTCACATCCAGCAATACGGCTGTGGCTACTGTGAGTGGTAATACTATTACCATCGTTGGTCTTGGCACCACGACCATTTCAGCGTCTCAATGGGGCAATTCCACCTATACCTTTGCACAGGATATTCGTCAGAACCTAGTCGTGGCCAAAGCGTCTCAGACCATTACGTTCAATACCCTGCCAACCAAAACGTACGGTGATGCACCTTTCGCTTTGGGGGCCACCGCAAGTTCTGGCCTTGCAGTCACCTACTCTTCGAGCGACCCAAGCATTGCTTCTGTTTCTGGATCAACTGTAACCATATTGAAGGCCGGAACAGTGAACATCACCGCTTCTCAGGCTGGTGATGTTAGCTACAATGCAGCTCCCGATGTCATTCAGTCCCTTACCATCAACAAAAAGACACAATCCATCGGGTTTACCATTCCCAATGTGTATACCTATGGCGATGGAGCGTTTCTCCTGAACGGGAACACTGATTCGGGACTCCCCATCTCCTACACAGACCAATCACCCACACCCCTGGTAACCTTCTCGGGCGTTTACCCTAATATTTCTGCCACCATTATACAGGCAGGCAATACGATTATACGCGCCTCACAGACGGGGAATGGCAATTACCTCGCAGCAACTCCTGTTGATGTGAGTTTAACCATAAATAAAGCAACTCAAACAATTACGTTTACTTCACTGGCACCAGCTACTTTCGGCGATGCACCGGTTGCGCTAACTGCTACATCATCTTCCGGATTACCAATATCGTACACATCCAGTCTCTCCTCGGTCGCCACAGTTTCAAGCAATACATTGACCATCGTAGGAGCCGGGTCAAGTCTGATTACAGCTATTCAGTCCGGCAACGTTAACTTTTTACCGGCAACCACGGTGGGTCAGAATCTGACCGTGAACAAAGCCAATCAGACCATCACCTTTTCTGCTTTGCCTTCCAAAGCTCTTACGGATCCGCCATTTGCCCTTGGAGCCACTGCCAGTTCAGGGCTGCCCATAAGCTATTCCAGCAGTGATCTTACTATTGCCACCATTAGTGGAAACACGGTTACCCTTCAGAACAAATCGGGCACCTCTAATATTACCGCAACTCAGGCTGGTAATGCCAATTACAATGCTGCAACCCCGGTTGTTCAACCGTTGAACGTAGTGCCCAAAACATCACAGACCATTACCTTCAATGCGCTGCCTGGAAAGATTCTGGGTGATGCACCCTTTAACCTGACCGCAACGGCAAGTTCTGGTCTTGCTGTAACGTATACATCGGGTGATCCAACGGTAGCTGCCATCAGTGGCAGTACGGTGACAATACTCAAAGCTGGCACCGTAACGATTACGGCTTCGCAAGGCGGGGATCCGACCTATGCAGCGGCACCAGATGTGCAACAAACGCTGACCATCGGAAAAGGCAATCAAACGATTACGTTTGGTGCGCTTGCCGCCGTAGCTAATACAGATCCGCCTTTTACCTTGTCGGCCACATCATCTTCCGGACTCCCGATCACCTTCTCAAGCAGCAATACTTCCCTGGCTACGGTTAGCGGCAATACAGTGACTTTGGGGGGCAGCGCCGGCACCGTCACCATTACAGCCAGCCAGGCTGGTAATTCAGATTACAATGCGGCCACCCCGGTTCCACAAACCCTTACCATTGTTGCGCGTTCGGCTCAAACTATCACGTTTGGTGCACTGCAGGCTAAGTCAATGGGCGATGCCGCATTTTCGCTGACTGCTTCAACAACATCAGGCCTTCCGATTACATTCACCAGCAGCAATACAGCGGTAGCCACCGTTAGCGGAGTGACCGTAACTATTGTAGGTGCTGGATCTACTGACATCACCGCAAGCCAACCGGGTAACACTTCGTTTCTCCCGGCTTCTCCGGTCACGCAACCATTGGTGGTACAAAAGGGCAATCAGCAGATTTCCTTTACCCCTCCTGCAAGTCCGGTGTTGGGTGGACCCACTTTCACGCTTACGGCAACTTCCACTGCTGGATTGCCAGTCACGTTCACTCCGGTGACTACCACTAAACTGAGTATCAGTGGCAATTTCGGTACATCACTGCTTGCAGGACTTGCCACCGTCCGAGCCAGCCAGGCAGGCAACGCCAACTACAATGCGGCTGCACCGGTTGATCAAACTTTCTGTATCAAACCAGCAATTCCCACCATTACGGTAACAAATGGGAATACCAATTCACCCATACTAACCAGCAGTGCAATTTCGAACAACGTGTGGCTGCTGAATGGCAATCCAATCACGGGTGGCACCAACCAGGCCTATACCGTGATTAAAGCAGGAACGTACACGGTCATTACCTCTGTAGATAATTGCTTCAGCGATGCTTCGGCACCACAAACTATTGTAATTACGGGTGACCTGCCGTTGGATAACAATTCATCCCTGGTGTATCCAAACCCATCCAGCGACAAAGTCTACGTGGACTTGCGTCAATTCGCGCAGTACCCTGTGGACGTCCGGATGAGTGATATGACAGGCAGAACGGTACATCAGCTTACAGCCAATGGAGGCAGTATTGCTGAAATTAATATTGCTGAAAATCAACCTGCCTTATACCTCATCGAGGCAGTTCAGGGAGAGAACAGGACCAGGGCCCGCTTCGTGAAAAACTAGGATCGGATTACGCGTTGGCGTAATCCGATACCGGCAAGCAGCTACATACCAGATTGCGATCGCCGTATGCATTGTCAATACGACTCACACTGGGCCAGAACTTAGCTTCGCGCACGAATGGAAGCGGATAGGCCGCTTCCTGCCGGCTATAGGGACGATCCCAATGGTCGGCTGTAATTACGGCTGCCGTATGTGGAGCTCGCTTCAATACGTTGTTCTCCTTGTCGGCTTTTCCAGACTCTACATCGCGTATTTCCTGACGAATTTGGATCAAGGCATCACAGAAGCGATCCAGTTCTTCTTTCGGTTCGCTTTCTGTAGGTTCGATCATCAGCGTGCCTGCTACCGGAAACGAAACGGTGGGGGCATGGAATCCGTAATCCATGAGGCGCTTGGCAATATCCTCAACTTCGATGCCGAATTTTTTGAAGTCCCGGCAGTCGACAATCATCTCATGGGCACAACGACCGTGTGATCCGGTATACAAAACCTTAAAGTGTGCACTGAGCCGTTCCTTGATATAGTTTGCGTTGAGGATCGCCAGACGGGTTGAATCTGTCAGCCCTTCACCACCCATCATGGCAATGTAGGCATAAGATATAGCCAGGATACTGGCACTACCCCAGGGGGCTGCTGATACGGCCGTGATGGCCTGCGCACCGCCTGTCTTTACAACAGCGTGCCCTGGAAGGAAGGGCTTCAGTTTATCGTTGACGCAAATCGGGCCCATGCCAGGTCCGCCACCACCGTGGGGAATACAAAATGTTTTGTGGAGGTTGAGGTGGCATACATCCGCACCAATATTGGCCGGGGACGTAAGGCCTACCTGCGCGTTCATATTGGCGCCATCCATGTACACCAATCCACCATTGGCGTGGATCAGCTGACAGATATCAGTAATAGCTTCTTCAAACACACCATGCGTTGAAGGATAGGTAACCATGAAAGCAGCGAGGCGGTCTTTGTGCTGATCAACTTTGGCTTTGAGATCAGCCAGATCAACCTTGCCCTCTTCATCTGATTTTACAACTACCACTTCCATACCAGCCATGACGGCACTGGCCGGGTTCGTTCCGTGAGCAGAGGCGGGAATGAGTGCAATATTGCGGTGGCTGTCTCCACGCTGCAGGTGATAGGCGCGGATAACCATGAGGCCTGCGTATTCGCCCTGGGCCCCGCTATTGGGTTGCAGGGAAACACCGGTGAATCCGGTTACTTCTTTCAGCCACTGCTCAAGGTTGCCAATCAGTTCAGCATAACCCTTTGTTTGTGCTGCAGGTGCGAACGGATGCACCTGACCTAACTCAGGCCAGGTAACCGGGATCATTTCGGTGGTGGCATTGAGTTTCATGGTGCACGATCCGAGTGAGATCATGGAATGCACCATGGACAGGTCTTTATTTTCCAATTTCTTGATGTACCGCAGCATTTCATGTTCACTGTGGTGACGGTTGAACACCGGATGTGTGAGGAATGCGCTGGTGCGAATCAGACCGGCGGGCCATTGAATCTTGTTGACCGAAAGATCGCCGGCAGGTACATTTTTGGAAGTTGCCGATCCGAGGACGAGGAGGATTTTGTGAATATCTTCTGTGGAGGTGGTCTCGTCTACACTGATACCGATATGTTCAGTGTCGAAGTACCGGAAATTGATTTCGTGGTTGATGGCCTCGCGTTCAATCGCTGCTTTGGCCGGAACGGCAATCTTAAGTGTATCAAAATAGGAAGCGTTGACCTGCTTCAGGCCGAGTTCACGTACGCCGTTGTCGAGCATCACCGCAAGGGCATGCACCTTGCCAGCAATTTTCTTCAGGCCTTCAGGTCCATGATACACCGCATACATGCCTGCCATAACTGATAAGAGCACCTGGGCTGTACAGATATTGGAGGTGGCCTTCTCCCGGCGAATGTGTTGTTCGCGGGTTTGCAAAGCCATCCGGTATCCGGGGTTGCCATCGGCATCTATGGAGGCACCGATCAGACGACCGGGCATTAGCCGTTTAAATTCGTCCCGTGTGGCGAAGAAGGCGGCATGAGGGCCACCGAAGCCCAGGGGAACACCAAACCGCTGCGATGAGCCCAGTGCGATGTCAACACCCATTTCGCCGGGTGACTTCATCAGCACGAGGCTGAGAAGGTCGGTACCCATAACTACAAACACTTCTTTCTCATGAGCAGATGCCACAAAAGCAGAATAGTCGCGCACGGCACCGTTGTTGTCCGGATTTTGAACATAGACGCCAAACAAACCACTGTCTGTAATATCCAGTTTGTCGATGTCGCCAACCATCAGATCAATGCCGAGCGGAGCCGAGCGGGTTTTCAGCAGGTCGATGGTTTGAGGAAAGACGTTGCGGTCAACGAAGAAGCGATGTGCATCCTTCTTGGCGCCCTTGCGTGAGGCGTGTAGCAGGTGCATGGCTTCTGCTGCTGCGGTACCTTCATCCAGCAGCGAAGCGTTGGCAATGGGCAGTTGGGTCAGGTCAATCACCATGGTTTGATAATTGATCAGTGCTTCGAGCCGGCCCTGTGCGATTTCCGCCTGATAGGGTGTGTACGCTGTGTACCATCCCGGATTTTCCATGATGTTGCGAAGGATAACGCCGGGGGTAATGGTGTTGTAATATCCGCTGCCGATGTACGACTTGAATAGCTTATTCTTGGATGCGATCTTTTTGAAGTGCTTCAGGAACTCAAACTCAGATTTTGCCGGCGGCAGATTAAGGGGTGATTTCAGACGGATGTTAGCCGGTACCGTTTGGGCGATAAGTTCATCGACCGAACCAGCCTTAACGACAGCAAGCATTTCCTTTATCTGATGATCATTCGGGCCCAGGTGGCGGGAGGCGAAACTTTCGGAATAATGCGGATCAATTTTCATAGCGAGGAGGGAAGTGAAACAAACGGAATCGAAACAAGAAGAAAAAGAAGGGGGCTAGTGCCCCCTGTTATCAGAATCGTTCAAACTGGGAGAAGAAGAAGTTGCCTTCAATCTCAGCATTGGCGTCAGAGTCAGAGCCGTGAATGGCATTCGCATCTATCGACTTGGCAAAAAGAGCACGAATGGTTCCGGGGGCCGCTTTTTTAGGGTCTGTTGCACCGATCAGCTTGCGAAAATCTTCCACGGCATTGTCTTTCTCCAGGATCATCGGGATGATGGCGCCTGAGGACATGTATTTGCAAAGTTCACCATAGAAAGGGCGCTCCTTGTGTATTTCATAGAATTTGCCTGCCAATTCGCTGCTCAAACGGGTCTTTTTCATGGCCACAATGCGAAAGCCGGCCTCTTCAATCATCTTGGTTATGCTTCCGGAATGGTTGGCGGCAACGGCATCGGGCTTAATCATCGTAAACGTCCTGTTTCCTGACATGGTATTTTGAGTTTTAGTAGTGGAATTTCGGCCGCAAAACTATTAAAAGAAGGCAAGAATACCGTGATGGTATGCCAGAATACGTTGGTGGATTGCAAGAGCCCTCATTTATTTTCATTTTTGCCCCCTCCCATGAAAAATCTACCGGCTTTGAAGGCCTTGCTGGCCACTCCCGGCAACATTGCCATCGTCACGCATTTCAAGCCGGATGCTGATGCGCTGGGTTCATCCCTGGGATTGGCTGGGTTCCTGCGCCGAAAAGGCCACCAGGTAACCGTAATTACCCCCAGCGACTATCCCGCCTTTTTAACCTGGATGCCTGGAAACGAAGGTGTGATTGCCGTTACTCCTGATTCAGTAGAATCATTCCAACGCGCCAAACACGCCTTTGTTAATGCGGATATCATTTTTTGTCTTGATTTTTCAAGCCTGAAGCGTATTGATGCACTCGAATCAATCGTGCGAGAAGCCCGGGCGACCAAAGTGCTTATAGATCACCACCTCGAACCAGAACAATTTGCACAGTTTGAGCAGTGGGATACCAATTCAGCCTCCACCGCCGGCCTGGTATTTCAATTGATCGAAGAAATGGGTGAGAAGCACCTTATCGACGCTGACATTGCCAATTGCCTGTATTCCGGTCTCATGACCGACACGGGAGGATTCCGCCATTCAAACACCCGGCAACAGGAATTTCAGATCGCAGCTGAATTGACGGCGATGGGCGCTAATCCCAGCCGGGTGGCCAAGGAGATTTACGATACCAATTCCATCGAGCGCCTAAAACTCACTGGCTTTGTACTGGGGACAAAACTTCAGGTCATTCCAAAATACCACACCGCCTATATTACGCTCACGTCCGAAGAGTTGAAACAGTTTGGATCCCAAACAGGAGATACCGAAGGATTGGTGAACTACGGCCTGTCTATCAAGGGCATTAAGCTGTCGGTGCTGATGTATGACCGAAAACACGAAATAAAACTCTCATTCCGTTCGTTGGGAGATTTTTCAGTGAACGAACTTGCCCGGAAACACTTTGAGGGTGGGGGCCACCGCAACGCGGCGGGGGGTATGTCTAAACTGCCCCTTGAAGCGACCCTGGAAAAATTTATTGCCCTGCTTCCTGAATACGAAAAACAACTTGCATCCAATTCTTAAAACAAAATCCCAATCATGAAAATTTCTTATGTAATGCTGGCGGTTGTCGTGCTTTGCGCAGCCTGCTCCAAATCACGCAAATCACCGAACGGCATCGAAGTATCGGTGGTGCGCGAAGGTGCCGGTGAATACGCCGTCACCGGGCAGTACCTGTTGCTGAATATGTTGTATAAAGATTCTAAAGATTCTGTTTGGGATGATACCCGTCGCCGTACCCTGCCCATGTTGTACATGGTACCTGATACCGCCGGGATGAAGGCAGAAAAGGGAATTGAAAATGTGTTCCGCGTGTTGAAAAAGGGTGATAGCGTTATTGCGAAGGTGACAGCCAAGTCATTTTTTGAAAACAGCATGCAACGCGAATTGCCTCCCAACATCAAGCCGGAGAGCGAGATCACCTTCTATTTCGGTGTGAAGGATGTAATCGACCGGGAGAAAATTGGTGACTTTATGCAGGGGTTGAGGAACAAACAACTGGTGGCTGATACTATTGCCATCCGCGAGTACCTGAAGAAAAACAATATCAATGCCATTACTGATCCCAGCGGCGTGAGCTATGTGATCACCAACGCAACTGCGGGTGAGCACCCCAATGCGATGTCTACCGTAGTCTTTCGCTATAAGGGTTCATTCCTTAGCACCAATGAGATGTTCCAGGAGTCAACGGAGCCCGTTGAATATCCTTTGAGTAACCTGATCCGTGGTTGGCAGGCTGTCTTCCCGCTATTCGCAAAAGGCACCAAGGCAACCTTATACATCCCCTCAAGCCTGGGGTATGGTCCCAATGGATCGCCTCCCCTCATCCCGGCAAATGCTAACCTGATTTTTGAAATTGAATTGGTTGATTTTAAATAACATTAACATAAACGCTGTATGAACCTGATGAAGAAAGGTGTGGTGGGGTTACTCCTGGTACTGGCAGCCTGCAGCACCGACAAAACACTAAGTACCGAAGAGCAGTTGGCCAAAGATGTAGCCACCATTGACAAATACCTGGCCGACAACAACATCACGAACGCCATCAAAGATGCCAGTGGATTGCGGTATGTAATTACTACGCCTGCCCCGGCGGGTGCCAAGATCCCGACGCTTGCCAATGGCATCAGTGTAAAGTATGTTGGTAAATTGATGAGCACCGGAGTCGCATTTGATTCGCACCCCACGACCGCTGTCAATTTTGGTACCCTGGCAGGCCTTATTAAAGGGTGGCAAATTGGCTTTACCCAGTTTGGAAAAGGCACGGTGGCGACCCTTTACATTCCTTCCGGCCTTGGATATGGCACGGTGGGTTCGCCGCCCGCGATCCCGGCCAATGCCAACTTGATTTTTGATGTTACCCTGGTTGATGTGAAATAATGAAATCGTTGTGTTTCGCCACGAACAACATGCACAAACTTGAAGAGGTGCGTGCTGCTCTTGGCGAAACATTCCGAATTGTAACGTTGGCGGAGATCGGCTGTACGGTTGATTTGCCGGAGACCCAGCCCACGATTGAGGCCAATGCCCTTCAGAAGGCACGCTATGTGCGTGACCATTTCAACATTTCCTGTTTCGCGGATGATACCGGCCTCGAAGTGGATGCCTTGCAGGGCGCTCCTGGCGTCTATTCGGCCCGCTATGCAGGACCCCAGCGCGATGCCGATGATAACATTGATCTTCTCCTGAGGAACCTTGATACCTCCCGCAACCGGTCAGCCCGGTTCAAAACCGTGATTGCTCTCGTGAACGGGGGCGAGGAGCACCTCTTTGAAGGCGTGCTGGAAGGCAACATCCTGCGGGAGAGACAGGGTAACGGTGGCTTCGGCTATGACCCTGTTTTTCAGCCGATAGGACAAACCATTTCACTGGCTGAATTGTCGATGAATCAAAAGAACCAGATTAGTCATCGGGGGATGGCCGTTCGGAAGCTGGTCAATTTTCTACGCGCGCGGTAAATCATTTTCGCTTTTTGTTTCCGATTTTGCGGAAATATGAAACCCTCCGCTAGGCCCTTCACCATTGGTATCACTGGCGGCAGTGGCTCCGGCAAGACATTTTTCCTCGAGGGACTTTCCAAGCATTTTGCAGCAGATCAACTCTGCCTCATTTCCCAGGACAATTATTACAGGTCCCGTGAGTTTCAGCCGGTCGATCCCAACGGTTTCCGCAACTTTGATTTACCGACATCCATTGATCGCGAAGGATTTCTGGCGGATGTGCTCAAACTCAAGGCCGGAGAAGATGTGGTGAAGTTGGAATACACGTTTAATAATCCGCTGGCCGAGCCGAAGATGCTCACTTTCAAGGCGGCACCTATTATTGTCGTGGAGGGATTGTTTGTGCAGTACTTTGATGAGATTGCCAGTGAACTTGATCTGAAAATTTTTGTGGAGGCTAAAGACCACGTTAAGATGAGCCGAAGGATTCGCCGCGACCAATCTGAGCGGGGTTATGACCTGACTGATGTTTTATACCGCTATCAGCATCATGTCATGCCGATCTATGAGTCGCTGATTGAGCCGCTGAAGCATTCGTGCGATCTGATCATCCCCAACAACCATCATTTCAGTCGGGCATTGGCGGTACTGGTGGGCTATCTCAAAGGACTGGAGGCGCTTTCTCCCAGAAAGGGCTGACTTGCAAAATAGGCCCCCTTTTCTACCTTTGCAGGGCTCTATGATAAAAACTGCGTTTTCGAGGAAATTGATGTTGGCAGCCGGGATTCTGGCCGCTATGGTCATTCTCTTTTCGCAGGCTTTCGAGAAGGAGACCTGTACCCTGATCTCCAGGCTTAAACCAGCCAAAACGGAAAAACAAGACCCGGCACGCGAAGATCACAAGGTCATCACGCCCGCATCTACCGATGCGGTGACTTCCGGACAGGCCGTTCAAACGCCGGAAACGGATGCCAATTTCATCCGCGAAATTGTACAGGAAGAGCAGCCTGCTTCTGAGACCCCTTCCGTTCATCAGACATTTCTGGTTGACTTTTTCAAGACACTCTTCCGTGTCTACATCGCCCCTCAGGCACCCTAATCTTCACTTGACTCATAGTTTACTGACCTGTTGCATGGCAACAGAGCCGGGTAGTTTTATTTTCTCTTAACCAATAATCTATTATGCGTAACAAAGGAGTTGTAGTGGTATTGACCATCCTCATTACCCTACTGTGTGTTTATTACTTGTCTTTCACCTTCGTTTCCCAGCGGGTAACTGAAGAAGCAATCGTTCATGCCACCGATAAGGCTGGCAACATCAGCCTTAGCAAGAAGCAAGCCTACATGGATTCCCTCTGGAACCTGCCGGTTTACAACCTGTTTGGTGCAGAGTATACCTACAAAGAAGTGAAGGAAAATGAATTGGGATTGGGTCTTGACCTGCAAGGCGGTATGCACGTGGTGCTGGAGGTATCTCCATCAGAAATCATCCGCGGATTGAGTAATGATGGTCAGGATCCTGATCTGATTGCTGCATTGCAAAAGGCACGAATACAGGCCAAAGGAACACAGACCCCGTTCGTCGACTTGTTCTATGCTGCTTTTAAGGAAGTTAACCCGGGTCGCAGCCTCGCCACTGCATTTTCCAGTGCTGCGAATAAGGACCGTGTAAGCTTGTCCGATTCAGATACCGCTGTACTCAAGTTCCTCCAGGAAGAAATTGACAAGGCCATCGATCGTTCGTTTACTATCCTTAGCACCCGTATCAACCAGTTTGGTACATCCGAGGCCAAAATTCAGCGCCTGCAGCAGTCAGGTCGAATACAGATTGAAATTCCCGGAGCCGACAACCCCCAACGTGTGCGCAAACTGTTGCAGGGTGTGGCCCGTCTCGAATTCTGGGAAGTGGTAGAATACACCGATCCCCAAATCGGTGCAGCATTTGATAATATCAATAAACTATTGTTGAAAGAACAACAGGCCGCTGCCGCCCTGAAAAGTTCGTCGGAGCCTGCATCAACAAATGCTACCGCAAAGCCTGACTCTACCGTATCTGCGCTGCAGAAAACACTGGCCCAGGCATCCAAAGATTCTATTGGCAACAACCTGGATTCGCTCACCCGCCTCAATACATCGCCGATCTTTGCGTTGTGGAGTCAGAACATTCCCTTCCTGTACAATGTAAAGGATACGGCTACCATCAACCGCATCCTGCGTCGTGAAGAAGTTAGGAATTATATCCCGCGCACCATCAGCTGGGCCTGGGATGTGAAGGCTGAACCAGACATTACACCCGGTGTGGAGGACCTCCGGTTGAACTTTATTAACATTGGCCGCAATGGCAAGCCGTTGCTTGGCGGTGAAGTGATCAGTGATGCACGCAATGACTTTGACCAATATGCCCGCCCTTCGGTGAGCATGACCATGAATGCAAAAGGATCCAAGGTTTGGGCCAAGGTAACAGCAGCTGCATCCAGCCGTACCCCGCAAGGGCGTATTGCCATTCTGTTGGATAACTATGTGTACACGGCGCCAACCGTGCAGGGTGAAATTCCCAATGGAAACTCCCAGATCACCGGCAGCTTTACCCCTGAAGAGGCCAAAGACCTTGCCCTTGTGTTGCGTGCCGGATCACTGCCAGCACCTACCATGATTGTGGAGGAGGCCATCATTGGACCGTCGCTTGGACAAGTCGCCCAGAATCAGGGCTTTATTTCCATGGCAGCAGGTCTTGCATTGGTCGTCATTTTCATGGTACTATATTATTCAAAAGGCGGCCTGGTGGCTGACCTCGCATTGTTGTTCAACGTATTCTTTATCCTCGGTATTCTGGCCCAGCTCAATTCGGCACTTACCCTGCCTGGTATTGCTGGTATCGTGTTGACCATGGGTATGGCGGTTGATGCCAACGTGTTGATTTACGAGCGTATTCGGGAGGAATTGCGGCAGGGCAGGCGCCTCCGTGAGGCTATTGCCAAAGGCTATGAGCGTGCGTTTGCAGCTATCTTTGACTCTAACCTCACTACCTTCCTGACGGCAATGTTCCTCTACATCTACGGTCAGGGCCCCTTGAAGGGATTTGCTGTGGTGTTGATGATCGGTATTGCCACCTCATTCTTCTCCGCTGTATACATTTCACGCGTGATTATCGAGTGGATGGTACGCAAAGGCGATGAGGCCAAGGTTTCCTTCGAAACATTTGCCAGCTGGCAGGTGGGAAGGAACACCAACTTCGATTTTATTGCAGCCCGTAAGAAGGCCTACTTGTTTTCAGCCACCGTCATTCTGATTGGTATGGCGCTTATTGCCGTGCAGGGACTGAACCTGGGCGTTGACTTTAAGGGTGGACGTTCATACGTGGTAAGCTTTAAGAAGCCCATTGAGGCAACTCAATTGCGAAGCGACTTGACCACCAGCTTTGAAAACTCCAGCACAGAAGTGAAGAACTATGATGGAAATAACATCATGAAAGTGACCACTTCTTATCTGATCGACAATGATTCAGACAATGCTGATGAGCAAGTTAAGTCAGCCTTGATCAAAGGCGTAGAAAAGGCAACCGGATTGGCTTTTGTGGAAAACGATCGCATGGTGGATGAAGGTCATTTTTCGATCTCGTCTTCGTCCAAAGTAGGCGCGACGATAGCCGATGATATCAAGAATTCCAGCTTTGTTGCAGGTTCCCTGGCGATCCTTTCTATCTTCCTCTACATCCTGATCCGTTTCCGCCGCTGGCAATTCAGTACCGGTGCCATTGTGGCCCTCGTACACGACTCATTGTTTACTTTTGCCGCCTTTGCCATCGCCCGCGTACTGGGCTTCCCCCTGGAAATTGACCAGGTATTCGTAGCGGCATTGTTGACGATTATCGGTTATTCTATCAATGATACCGTGATCATCTTTGACCGGATCAGGGAATACATGGGGCTCGGCACCAGCCATGAGCGCGGGAAGATTTTCAACGCAGCCATCAACAGTACCCTCAGCCGTACTTTGATTACATCAGGTACGGTGTTAATGGTAGTGGTGGTACTACTCTTCTTTGGTGGTGAAACCCTCCGGGGCTTTTCTTTCGCCCTGATTATAGGTGTTGTGATTGGAACCTACTCGTCCATCTTCATTGCCTCTCCGTTGGTAGTGGATCTTGATCCGCACCAGGCAACTCCGGCCAAGGCCTAATTGTAAAGTATCTTTAGGAAGAGCCCCGCACCTGCGGGGCTTTTTTTATGGATGTTGGTTTTTCTCCAGACGGATACCCACTGCCAGCACACCAGCGAGGGTATCAGATCGCATCATTTGATCCAACTTCACAGTGTATTTGCCTTTGTGGGGGAATCCATAATTCGGCAGAAGCATAAATTGATGATCGTACAGATCGCCGATACCACTCTCGCCAAGTGGCTTGCCGGTTTTCTCATCAAATAGATCGTGGTGGACCAACTTGCGGGTCAGTTCAAAACCAGTAGAATCATACAGGTGGTAGGTAATGAATATCCTGGCCCACTTATAATCCACCGCATTGCGAACATTATAGTATAGGTTGTACCGCTGTGCTGTATCGGCTATGTGGAATTCAAAACGCGGCTCTTCAGTCACTTTCCAGGCCCGGTCTTCAAACGTTGTATTTTGCTCATACACACGCGAATCATCGCAGGCCATGAGCCAGGTGGCAAGGATAACGAGGACGAATGCGGTGCGTCCGAAAAAATGAGGTGCCATGCGCTATGCAGATTTGGGGGGCTGTGGATTGCGAGGTCCGTTTCCTTGCCCGCGTCCTCGTCCGCGTCCACGATTGGGATTGTTATTTCCGGAGGGCTGTCCTCGGTTAGGCTGTCCTCCATTTCGGTTATTGGGCTGGCCGCCTCCTTTTTGTTGTCCGGACGAGGGCTGACCACCCTGCGGTGTGTTACCAGTGCGTCCATCCCGGCGACGTCCTTTTGATTTTTTCTTGTTACGGCCACTGAATTTTTTGTCGAGGCGCTCCAGGTCACTGTTCAACACGGATACTGGTTCGCGCTCTACCAACTCATCCTGTTCCAGGGTGGCAGGTTTCTTGCCTTCCGCATTGAGCGCAAGAATTTCGTTCACGCGATCTACTGACAGGGGATACCAATTGCTTTCGTCTTTAAAACCAAACCACATGATCCGCCGGAATATGTCAGTCTTTTGAAGACTGGCATCACCCCGTTCAGTTTGGATGGGTTTGTTAATGTCTGGAATGTGTTTGAGGGCATCCATGTACGTCTCTAACTCAAAGTTGAGACAGCACTTCAGACGGCCGCACTGGCCCGACAGCTTGCTGGGGTTGAGCGAAAGGTTCTGATAGCGGGCAGCGCTGGTGGCCACATTTCGGAAAGAGCTCAGCCACGTGCTGCAGCAGAGTTCGCGCCCGCATACACCAATTCCGCCCAGGCGTCCGGCTTCCTGACGAAGACTGATTTGACGCATTTCCACACGCACCCGGAATTCTCCGGCCAGCACTTTTATCAGTTCACGAAAGTCGACGCGCTCTTCGGCAGAATAGAAAAAGCTGGCCTTGGAATTGTCGGCCTGATATTCCACATCCGACAATTTCATGTTGAGTTTCATCTGGCGGATAATTTCCCTACCACGGTGAAGCGATGGCATTTCACGCTTTTGCACTTCTGCATGTCGCTCCAGGTCCTTGGTATGAGCAATCCGGTAGATTTTTCGGATTTCACCGTCGTTCACCACGTTCTTCTTCTTCATCTGCAACCGCACCAATTCGCCCTGCAGGGATACATAGCCGAGGTGGTGACCATTGGGTACTTCTACGATTACGGGATCACCCGTGGTCAGATCCAGTTTTTCGGTATTGCGAAAAAATTCTTTGAAACCATTTTTAAAACGGACCTCCACCACATCAAATCGATCCTTCACCGGCACTTCCATGTTGGAAAGCCAGTCAAAGACATTCATTTTATTGCATCCCCCCGTACCACACGCTCCGTTATTGTTACAGCCGGAAACTTTTCCGTCCTTTTTAGTGCCACACGCGCATCCCATAGTAATCTATCGTTAAGCCCGGAGGTTAGCACCATTCGGGCGGTTGAATTTTCCCGGCTTGAATACGGGACTATAGCAAATCTACACCAATATCCTTCCGGAAATATACGTCCTTCCAGGAAATGCCGGCAACAGCAGAATAGGCCCTGGTGCGGGCCTCGTTGGCGGTAGCGCCCCTACCTGTAACGGCGAGCACACGCCCGCCATCGCTGAGCGCGCCTTGGTCTGAAGGTTTAGTGCCCGCGTGAAAAACCAATGCGTCGGTAGGTGTATTTAACCCCTGAATCAAATGTCCTTTTACAAAGTCACCGGGATAACCGCCGGAGACCATCACCACCGTAGTAGTTGCGGCGGGATCTATTTCAAGTGAATGACCAGCCAATGTTCCTTCGGCAGTGGCCAACAAGAGCTCAACAAAGTCTGACTGAATGCGAGGCATAACGGCTTCCGTTTCCGGATCACCCATCCGGGCATTGTACTCGATTACAAATGGTTCTCCCTTCACTTTGATAAGACCCAGGAAGATAAATCCCCGATAAGGAATGCCTTCTTGTTTAAGCCCGGCGATGGTCGGAGCAATCACGCGCTCTTCCACTTTTTTTCTGAATGTCGGCGTTACAAAAGGAACAGGTGAAACAGCGCCCATGCCGCCCGTGTTGGGCCCGGTGTCGGCATCGCCAATACGTTTATAGTCTTTGGCTTCAGGCAGTAAAACATAAGACGATCCATCCGTGAGTACAAACATGGATACTTCAATGCCGTCAAGGAACTCTTCGATCAATACCTGCGCACTGGCGTCTCCAAAACGTTGGTGGGCAAGCATATCATCCAGTGTGTCGTGCGCAGATTTCAGGGAATCGCAGATGATGACCCCTTTGCCGGCAGCAAGGCCGTCAGCCTTCAATACGATGGGCATTGAACACTGTTCCAGGTAGGCATGGCCTGCTGATAATGTTTGAGCTGTGAATGTTTGTGCTTTGGCCGTGGGGATACCATGCCGGATCATGAATTGCTTGGAGAAGTCCTTGCTGCCTTCCAGGCGGGCACCCGATTTTCCAGGTCCCACCAGGCGAACATGGGATAATTCGGGGTTAGTCTCAAAGTAATCGCGCACGCCCTGCACCAAAGGAACTTCAGGACCAACCACCACGAGGTCAATATGCAGATCAAGGCAGGCTTTGCCGATGTTTGGAAAGTCTGCTACGCTAACGGGAATGTTCTTACCGACCGAAGCCGTCCCCGCATTGCCGGGTGCGAAATACAAATTCCGGGTGTGTTTGCTTTGCTTGATTTTCCAGCCGAGTGCGTGTTCGCGACCGCCTCCGCCCAAAATGAGGATATTCATGCCTGGGGAAAAGGCAAAGATAAAGAAAGAGCAGGTGGGCTGCTAATTGGCGTATTCGCTGAGGAACTTGATACGCATCAAACGGATTTCTTCTTCAGAGAAGTCAGCGTTGTTACTGTCGTTCATCGCCTCCTCCAGGCTGTCGGTATCCGAGTTGAGGAAGTAGTCGAAGATCTGTTCCTGCCTGGCTTCATCGAGCATGTCGTCGATGTAGTAGTCAAGATTCAGTTTGGTGCCGGAGTAACATATATTCTCAATCTCTGTGAGCAGCTCATCAAAAGAAATGCCTTTGGATTGGGCGATTTCCTCCAGATCGATTTTTCGGTCAATCTGCTGAATGATGAATATTTTTATTTTGGATTTATTGACGGAAGACTTCACCACCACTTCGGTAGCTGTTTCGATATCGTGTTCCTCAACGTATTTCTGAATAAGTTCAATGAAATCCTTCCCAAACTTATTCACCTTCCCCATCCCGACTCCGTTTACGGAGGCAAGGTCTTCCTTGTTCGTAGGGTAAGTGGTGGCCATTTCTTCCAGGGAGGGATCCTGAAAGATGACATAAGGAGGAAGGTTTTTCTGCTTCGCTACCTGCTTACGCAGCGTCTTCAGCTGTTCAAACAACTTCTCATCGTACGCTTTGGCCGGTGCGCGTTCGGTGGATACTTCTTCGTCCTCAATGGCAGTGGTAAAGTCGTGGTCCCTGGCCAGTTCAATGGGATGAGGCTTTTGTAAAAACTTCTTTCCTTTTTCTGAAAGGCGCAGCACACCGATATTATCGATATCTTTTTCCAGGTATTGGTAAATGAGTGTCTGGCGAATGACTGATTTCCAATAGTCGGCTTCTTCATCCCCTCCTTTGCCATAAATGGCAAGGTCTCCATGACCATAACTCTTAACGTATTCGTCTTCTGTACCGCGGATGACATTCACGAGATGGTTCAGACCAAAGCGTTCATTGGTTTGTTTCACCGCTTCAAGCACCATCTTCACGGCGTTAGTACCATCAAAACGTTCGCGGGGGTGAACACAGTTATCGCATGATCCGCAATTTGCTTCACCGAATTCCTCTCCGAAGTAATGCAGGAGCTGGCGACGGCGACACACGGGTGACTCTGCATAGAATTCCATTTCCTGTAACAGGACCCTGGCATTTTCCCGTTCCTGTACGGTTTTATCTTTGTTGAACTTCTCAAGTTTGTTGAGGTCGTTGTGGCTGTAGAACATGAGGCAAATGCCTTCTAGCCCATCGCGGCCCGACCGACCGGTTTCCTGGTAGTAGCCTTCGAGGGATTTGGGAACATCGTAGTGCACAACAAACCGTACATCGGGCTTGTCAATTCCCATCCCGAAAGCAATCGTGGCGACGATGATGTCGGTTTCTTCATTCAGAAAATCGTCCTGATTCTTTACCCGCACATCGGGATCAAGTCCTGCATGATAGGGGGCAGCCTTGAAGCCATTGACCTGAAGGAGCTGGGCGATTTCTTCCACTTTCTTGCGGCTAAGGCAATAGATGATGCCCGACTTGCCTTTATGGTCTTTGAGAAAGCGGATGAGCTGCTTCTTGGTTTCTTTTTTGGGCCTTACTTCGTAGTAGAGATTCTGCCGGTTGAAGGAAGAGATGAAAACATCAGCTTCTTCCATCTGCAGGTTCTTCTGAATATCGAGTTGCACCTTGGGGGTGGCTGTGGCGGTAAGGGCAATCACCGGCATATCGCCTAGCTGGGCGATCATTGTTTTTATTTTTCGGTATTCCGGACGAAAGTCATGTCCCCATTCCGAGATACAGTGTGCTTCATCGATGGCAACAAACGACACGTTGACCTTTTGCAGGAAGGCAATATTCTCTTCTTTGTTGAGTGATTCAGGAGCAACATAGAGCAACTTCACAGTACCTGAGACGCAGTCCTTCTTGAGCCGGGTGATTTCACCTTTGCTCAGGGTCGAGTTCATGAAGCGGGCAGCGATGCCATAGGCATTCAATTGATCCACCTGATTTTTCATCAATGCGATCAAGGGGGAGATTACAATGGCAAGGCCATCTTTGATCATGGCAGGCAACTGGTAGCACAACGATTTGCCCGCACCGGTGGGCATAATTACAAACGTGTTGTGTCCGTTGAGAATATTACGAATGACCGCTTCCTGATTTCCACGAAACGAAGAGTATCCAAAAAATTCTTTTAGAGAGGCTTTTAATGAATCCTTTTCTTCAGCCACAATCATGATTCCCGAGTCGATTAAATCCTTACATTTGCCTTCCGCAATCGATAACATGCGAATGAGCATTGAATATACTAAAAATTATCCAGAAATTCTTCATGATTTGAAGGAAGAACATCGTTTATATCGGTGAACGGACCAAAGCCGGAAATGTTATTCTTGCAGTGACAAATGAATAAAAATTTACATGTTGTATTGATGGCTGGCGGCGTGGGAACCCGCTTCTGGCCTTACAGCCGCAATGCACGGCCCAAACAGTTTCTCGATGTGCTGGGCACCGGAAAGTCCCTACTTCAATCAACCTACGAACGATACACTGCGATTTGTCAACCAGCGCATATTTGGGTTGTTACCCATGAAGAGCACGTAGCACTGGTCAAAGAGCAATTGCCAATTGCCGATGAGCAGATCATGGCAGAGCCTATGCGTAAGAATACGGCGCCTTGTATAGCTTATGCGGCCAACAAAATATGGCTCAGCGATCCGGAGGCAGTAATGATTGTCAGTCCTACCGATCATTTGATTCTCAGTGAGAAGGAATTCCTTCACACCATTCAAAAAGCCGTTGATCAGGCACAGTCTCAGGATAAGCTGATAACGCTGGGTATTAAACCCACGCGCCCCGAAACCGGGTATGGTTATATTCAGTTTCTCGAATCTAAATCGATACTGAAAAAGGTAAAGACGTTCACCGAAAAGCCAGCCTTGCCACTGGCCAAGACATTTATCGAAAGCGGTGATTTTTTCTGGAACTCCGGGATGTTTATCTGGGGTGTCAAAGCCATCCTTGAGTCTTTCCAACGATATCTCCCTGAGTTATCGGAAGCATTTGATGAAATACGTCCGGAACTAAATACTGATCGGGAAAAGGCGGCAATCGAAAAGGTGTATAGCCAGACCAAAGGCATCTCCATCGACTATGGCGTGATGGAGAAAGCAGACAACGTGTACATGGCACTCGGAAATTTTACATGGTCTGATCTCGGTTCGTGGGCCTCCCTGCACGACGTTTCCCAACGCGATGAACAAAACAATGTGGTTACCGGCCAGGTACAGGTATATGATACCCGCAACTCTGTACTGAAAGGATCTTCAGATACGCTTCTTGTTGTGCAGGGCCTCAATGGATATCTCGTCGGCGTATTTGATAACGTCGTAATCGTCTGTGAAAAGGATAAAGAAGAAATGTTCCGGCGTTACGTCAACGATATCCGGGCGAGGTCCAACGGAACTGATTATTTATAGTGCTTCTGGCGCACCGTTTCGTAGATGGCTATCCCCGCAGCTACAGAGATATTCAGCGATTCAATTTTCCCTACCATCGGAATCCGCGCCAGTGCGTCTGAAACTTTAAGTAAGGGCGGAGCAATTCCATCTTCTTCAGATCCCAGCAGAAGGGCGGTGGGGCCTGACAGATCAATCTTGTAAAGGGGATCAGCTGCCTTTTCGGTGCACGCCACTACCTGAATGCCGTTTTGCTGCAGATCCAGTATCGTTTGCTTCAATGACTTTACGCGGCATACGGGGATGTGGTGCAACGCTCCAGCGGATGTTTTAACAGCATCGCTGGTGATGGGTGCGTTTCCTTTTTCTTCGATAATAAGCGCATCCAGTCCGGCACATTCACATGTGCGGGCCACCGCACCGAAGTTTCGTACATCGGTAATCCGATCCAGCAACAGAAAAAACGGAACCCGACCCTCTGCGTAGGCCTCGTCGATGATGGGCTGAAGCTCGGCGTATGGAATGGCGGCCAGGTAGCCAACAACACCCTGGTGGTTTTTGGTGGTGAGGCGGTTGATTTTCTCAATAGGTACCCAGCTATAAGGCACGTTGTGCTCCTGCAGGGCGTTTACCAATTCCCGCATCAGGTCGTTGTTGAGGCCGGCCTGTAAAAATATTTTTTCAATCTGCCGACCTGCCCGAACGGCCTCCATGACGGCCCGGGTTCCATAAATCAATTCTGATTTTTCCATGCGAATGCGAAATGCGGTACAAAGAAAGGGAATAAATCAGAACCGGCTCTTTCTCCATAAATCTACTGTTGAATACCAGGACTCGGCGTAGTCCTTGTTTCTGACCAATACATAGTGGTCGGGGCCATATACGCTGCCGGTTTTGTTAAATACAAATCGAACGCCCACAGAACGATAAGTCCAGGTCTCCTGCTGACCTGCCAACGAAACTTCGTCAGGTGCGCCGAAAATAATAAAAACCATACCCCGGTCTGTTTTCCATCCTTCTTTAAAAGAGGTGAAGAAGTAATTGGCGTACTCTACCCGCTTAAAATAGTTCCTCATAAAGGTCTTAGCCCGGTCCTTGTCTCCGGTAATGGTAAGAATTACCTTATCGAACTTTGCTTTGTCTTCGCCCGCAACGCCCAACTGCTCATTTTCCTCCTGCGTCGTAACAAAAAGTAAAGGTCCTTTCAGTTCAGCCAGCGTATTATAGCGCGGGTAAGGTGTCTTCTTGATCATGAAGGCAAAACCCTGTGCCGACAGGGTATCCTGTTGGGCCAGGTAAAGACCTTGCTTATTGAAAGGACCAATACTGCTTTCAGGCGATACGACAAACGTGGAGTCTGGAAAGAGAAACCGATCCATCTTGAGCTCTTTGTCTGCGAACGGAGGCGACGGGGTTGGAAACTCGTCTTTGTAATAAGAGAAGTGAATAGGTTTAGGCTCAGCGGCGTGTACGGCAAATCGACCTTCTGCCTGATGAAAGGTCTGCCATTGGGGCAAGCCTGCCAGGGTGATATAACCATTGACCGGATAATGTGATTCGATCTGTCGGATAAAATGCCATTTCTTTCCATTCGCTGGATTGGTAACGCGGGCCACCAGTACCCATGGTTTCTCTGGCTTTACAAAACGCATGTTGCCGGCAATCCATCCGTTTGCCAATGTGACCGTATCGCCGGGTATCAGCACTACCCCCTGCCGCTGAGCATAGGAATCGCGCTTTTCCCAGTGAATGATATAACGGTTGTTATTTGGGTTACTGGCCGATACCTGAAAGTACACGACAATGCTATCTCCACGGACGACCGGAGACAATCGCATCTCCACTTCGCTTTGCAGGTTGTAGAGGTAATTGAAATTGATGGAATTGACAGCCTGTCCAAAGACCGTTGAGGTGCCTGCCATCGCGAGCAGGAATATCATTAAAATGTTAGTGCTGGATTTCATAGGGGACCTGATGTAAAATAACGAATAAAGGAATAGAATCGATACATCCCGAAAAGCAGTAATTTTGAGATCCATGGCGAAAATCTATACCACCGAGATCACCTCAGATCAGCTCCCATCCGACAATCCGCTGCACCAGCGGCTGCTCAAGCCATACCTGGTGGCTCCCGGCATAGTTCGTGGCGACCTGCTGGAAATTGGTTGCGGCGAGGGCCGAGGTATTGCCCACCTGCTTCCAGCGGTATCTTCTTATGCCGCAATAGATAAGATAGAAACTGCGGTCGAGCACTTGCGCCAGCAGTATCCCACAGGAAAGTTTGTCAGTGGTCATTTGCCGCCGTTGCCTTATCCAAACAACTCGTTTGATGCTGTAGTCACGTTTCAGGTGATTGAGCACATTCAGGATGATATGCTCTTTTTGCAGGAGATACATCGGGTACTTCGGCCAGGCGGCGTGGCCCTGATCACGACACCTAACCGTCCATTGTCGCTATCAAGAAATCCATGGCATATCCGCGAATACACAGCCGATGAACTCAGTCGCCTGGCCCGGCGTACTTTCGCTCAGGTTGAAATGCGAGGAATAACCGGCAATGAAAAGGTGATGGCTTACCATGAGCGTAATCGTCAGTCGGTTCAGCGGCTGATGCGATGGGACGTTCTGGACCTCCAGTATCGCCTCCCGGCATGGGTATTGCGTATCCCGTATGATTTCATGAACCGGCTTAACCGCAACAAACTGCAGCAGCATTCAGATGAGCTGGTGCGCAGCATCACCGCCAACGATTATCTCATAACCGATGATGCTGCTACTGCGCTGGATCTGTTTGTTACCGTCCGGAAGTAGGAATCAGAAGTTCCTTCTATCTTCTCCGGTGGTTACCTGCAAGCGTTCCAGGATGCCCTGATAGGCATCTTCATATTTCTTGGCTTTTTCTGTTTCGCCATGTTCATAGAGCGCCCGCTGAAGTTCACCCAACACATAGAGTGCTTTCTGGATTTCCATGGTGATACCTGAGTATTTTCTCATTTGGTAGTCCGCCATTTCAATAGACCGCGGTCCGATCTTCTCAGCGATTTCCAGGGCCTTTTCCTTTTCGCCGATCTGCAGCAATAACTCCACCTGGCTCACAGCCGTGAGGTCATAAGGCACTGCGGCATCAGGCATTTTGTTCAGGCTGAACATAACCACTTCCTTAGCTCGTGCCGAGTCACCGCGGTCCACCATGGCTTCGGCCAGGGAGTTCAATGATCCACGCTGGTTCTGTACAAACCCTTTGTAGTCTTCATTGTAATAGAGTGCCGGGTTGTCCAGTCCCCGATAGCTGAAGGTTTTTATCATTTTCTGATAAGAGGACTCAACGTTTACCAGATTCTCGCGGTCTTTGCGGGTGTTGCGTACCGGCAAAATGCGATAGGCATTTCCTTCCTGAACCACATAAGGACGGATATCCAGGTTGAGTTGCGCCAGCGAAGTGTTGTTGACATACATGGGTCGTTCCCAGTTGTTGGTCGCGAGCATATCAAGGAAAGCGAGGTCCTTCTTTTCCAGCACACTGCCCTTGAGGCGAATTCGCATCTGGTCTACCACCAGGCTATCCATACCAGCGGGGATAATACCTTTGTTCATTACTTCCTCTTTGTTGATATTCAGGGTGAAGATCTTGCTCGGCACCAGGTTAACGCGATCGTAGCGAAGTTGGGGGTAATTCCGCTTGAGGAGTTCGAGGTATTCCTTCAGGTCAATGCTGGGAATTTTCATATCCTGATAATACAAGACATCGTTATAGCCGCCCTGGCGATATTGTTCCAGGGAGAGGGTGTATTTGAAAGGCTCCGACTTGTTGTGTTTTTGCATCGATTGTTCGATGTACCAGTCGGTATTGTAATAGCTCAACACCACCACGCGAACATCAGCACGGTGTTCTTCAACTTCCTGCGCATACCAGAGCATGAATGTATCGTTGTCGCCACCGGTAAAGATTACAGCATTGGGATCGCAGGACGAGAGGTAGTTTTTGCCTGAATCAACAGAGAAGTATCGATCAGAGCGATTGTGATCGTCCCATCCCTGGGCAGCCATGAGAGCAGGAGCTGACAAAGCCAATAGGGTTGCTACCAGGCCGCTGGTCTTATAGTTCTTTAGGAATCCGTTCAGTGCCTCGGCAATGGCGATTACGGCCAGGCCAATCCAGAAAGTAAAGGCATAGGTAGAACCGGCGTAGATATAGTCGCGTTCACGGGGTTCCTCCGGAGGTGAGTTGAGGTACACCACAATGGCAACACCGGTCATCACAAAGAGCAGCCCAACGACAGCGAAGTTTTTGGTGTCTTTCATAAACTGATAGAACATCCCAATGAGCCCCAGGATGAAGGGGATCATGAAGAAGTTATTGCGGGCTTTGTTTTCGGCAAGCTCCGCAGGCAATTGCTCAAACCAGTTTTTGGGACTTAGCCAATCAGCGCCCTGGACATCGCTTTCACGACCTGCGAAATTCCACATGAAATAGCGCATGTACATGTGCCCGATCTGATGGCGAAACATGAAGTAAAGGTTCTGTCCGAAGGTCGGCTTCTCACCTTCCCGCAGGCCGATAATATCCTGATAGGATTTCTTGTAGTCCGAATTCCAGGCCCGGGGGAGAACAGTTTGCTGATTGGGTTCGTACACCGGCTCTGTCTTGTGATCGGTGATTTCGTATTTGTCTTTGCCTTTGGTGTATACTGCTGCGCCTTCTTTGTACTCAATGGGGCTGGCCGTAAAGAGCGGTCCATAGAGCAGCGGACGACTACCGTATTGCTCGCGCTTCAGATAGCGCACAAAAGACATGATGTCTTTCGGGGCATTTTCATTGATGGGCGTATCAAAGTTTGAACGGATGACAATGGTGGCATAGGAGCCATAACCGATCAGGATAAATGCGGTCGAGAGCAGGAAGGTATTCAACACCGGCTTATCATGCTGATGGGAATAGCGTATACCATATACGAGTGCGCCCACGAGTAATGCTATAAAAACGATGACGCCCGATCCGAAGGGGAGTCCCAGGTTATTGACAAAGAATATTTCAAACCAGCCGGCCAGCGAGGGCAAGCCGGGCACAATCAGGTCATTGATAAAAAGTACCAATGCGCCGCTTACGCCCAGGGTGGCAACGATACCCCACTGGGTAGGTTTGTATTTTTTGAAATAGTAGATCAGGCCCAATGCCGGGATCGTAACGAGATTGAGCATGTGGATGCCGATGGACAGGCCGACAACATACGCGATGAAGATCAGCCAACGATTGGCGGTGGCATCGTCTTTTATCACATCCCATTTCAGTACACCCCATACCACGAACGCAGTGAAGAAGGATGACATGGCATACACTTCAGCTTCCACGGCCGAAAACCAAAACGAATCCGAGAAGGTGTAGGCGAGGGAGCCTACCAGGCCCGCGCCCATGAGGGTCCAGATTTGCGCGTCGGTGAGGTCGCTATCATTTTTGGCACCCATCATTTTACGGCCGAACAAGGTGATAGACCAAAATAAAAACAGGATGGTGAAAGCACTTCCCAGTACGCTGAGGAAGTTGATCCAATATGCCACCTTGGTCACATCGCCCATGGCGAGAAATGAGAACATGCGGCCCATAAGCATAAAGAGCGGTGCGCCTGGCGGGTGTGATACCTCCAGTTTATAGGCAACGGCGATAAACTCCCCACAATCCCAGTAGCTGGCCGTCTCTTCGAAAGTGAGCCAATAGGTAATAAGGGCGATACCAAAAGCGGCCCAGCCGAAGATATTGTTGCTCTTTTGAAAACTCATGTTGCTGTAGATCAGAATTTTGAAGGGCGAAAATAAGGAATAATGAGGACCCTTGGGTATGGAAGGGGGTTTTTGTGCTTGCCGGGGCGCTCTGCTTACCTCGTGAGATGGATTACCTCCCGTTTTACTCCCTGGCTCCTTAGCATGACCTTATTCGGTCAGAATAGAATAATTGTTTCAGAAAATGATGAACCGGGGAAACTTTGTTTGGGACGATGAATTAGCTGGCCTTGAAGCCGAAGGTGGCCCGGGTGATGCACGGCTCATTCGTCCGGATTTGGTGGAAGCAACTTGACCAATCGGATAAAAGCCATTGGTAGCCCTGTGTAAAGCTATCATTCCAAGACAGGTGTTAATACACGATGGCATAGAAGACCAGCCACAAAAGAAATATGGGAACGTAAAAGGTGAGTACAATAATCCAGGCAGGTTTCATTCCCCGTTTGGCAAAGTGCTGAATGCCCAGCGCCAAAACATACCAATACAATAGTTCAAACAGGCTCAGGGCGCGGCAAGGGTATGCATATTGTTTGGGCAAGGTTTCAAAGTCCACGAGATTCATCACCGACAAGGGATAAAAGGCCTGGATCTCGAAAAAGTTGGGGTCAGTTTGCACAAAGAGAAACCACCCGATTTTAATCACTTCGGGAATAATGAATACGAATTCGGATAACAGCACAATCCCCCAGCATTGGCTGAAGGTGACCCGGTATCCAAACAAGAAGCAACCTACCCAGATAACGAAGCCGAGTACGGTAAACTTCCACAGGTAGATAAAAGGGATGGAGATGTACTGGGCAACACTTCGGATAGCCAGCAGGGAACCTGCAGGCTGGTCTGCGAGAAACTCAAACGCGGCTGTTTCGTTCTCAATCATGGTTTTCTTTACATACAGAGCTGCCAGCGTGGCCAAACACATCAAAATGAAGGTCTGCCTTCGGGGAAAATCAAAGAGGGACCTGGGTTCGTGGGATAATTCCATACCAATTACTGAGGGCGGCGTATTACTTTTGCACCGGTGAAAGATAAAGCTAAAATATTGTTTGCGGGCCTCCTCATCCTTTGTGGTACCCGCTCATTTGGTCAGGTAAAGAAGGATACCACCCTGATTCTGATTACCGACATCACGGTACAGATAGAGGCCACCCAGGCGTTGAACGATATGTACAATTTTAAGTTTGCCAACGCTGAACGACAATTTCGCTGGTTTAAACAGAAATACGGGTGGCACCCATTGCCCTATTTTCTCCTTGGACTCAGTGAATGGTGGAAGATCATGCCAGATCTTAGTCAGAAGAAACACGATGATCGTTTTTTGGCCTACATGGACAGCACAATTCGTGTTGCTGACCACTTGCGAGAGACTCATCCTGAATACGCTACCGAGTCTACCTTTTTTCTGGCCGCAGCCTATGGATTTAAAGGACGGTTATATTCGGATGAAGAACGCAAAGAGTGGAGCAAAGCTGCCATTGCGGGCAAGCGGGCATTGAAGTACCTGGAAGAATGTAAGTCAAAGAATTACCTGAGTCCCGAGCTGCTCTTTGGAGATGCCTTGTATAATTACTTTTCGGTTTGGGTACCTGAGAATTATCCAGCGTTGAAGCTGGTGTTGTGGGCCTTCCCCAAAGGTGACAAACAACTTGGCCTGCAGCAGTTAAGGGAAGTTTCTTTCAATGCATTCTATACCCGCACGGAAGCCATGGTTTGGTTGATGCGAATATGGAACAGTTATGAAAATAAGAACGATCAGGCGCTTCAGCTGTCCGAGTACCTTCACACCACCTATCCGGACAATGCCTATTTTCACCGGTACTATGCACGGATGTTATATGCCCGCGGTATGTTTCCAGAACTGGAGGTACAGTCCAAAGAAATTCTTGCACGGATTGATAGTGGTCAAATAGGTTATGAAGCAACCAGTGGGAGGTATGCCGCGTTCTTTTTGGGGCAGTTGGGGGATATGCGCAAACAGCCGCTTGAGGCGAAAAAGTACTATCAATTGGCAGTTCGTTATGCCGAAGAGCGTGGGGCAACTGATTCAGGGTATTATCTTTACTCGTTGATCTCTCTGGGCGAGATTGCTGCCAAAGAGGGAAACAAGGCAGAGGCAACAAAATACTTCAAGGAAGTGAAGAAAAGGGCGGACCGTAAAGATGAAGCATTTAAGGATGCCAAGCGTAGACTCAAGAAAATGGAACGCGAAGATTAATCTGACTAACACAGTAATTAATAAAGTATGAAAAGAGCATTGATCACGGGGATCACAGGTCAGGATGGTGCTTATCTCAGTGAGTTGCTACTCGCAAAGGGATATGATGTTCACGGCATCAAAAGGCGCTCGTCCCTCATTAACACCAATCGCATTGATCATTTATACCAGGACCCCCACGAAAAAGACTCCCGGTTCCACCTTCACTATGGAGACCTTACCGATTCCCTCAATATCACCCGAATCATGCAGGAGGTTCAGCCAGACGAGGTGTACAACCTGGGGGCCATGAGCCACGTAAAGGTCTCATTTGAGGAACCGGAATACGTGTCCAACGCCGATGGCACTGGCGCTCTTCGACTATTAGAGGCAATTCGCTTGCTGGGTTTGGCTGATAAAACGCGATTCTATCAAGCCAGTACGTCCGAATTGTACGGTCTGGTTCAGGAGGTGCCGCAAAGCGAAAAGACACCTTTCTACCCCAGATCACCTTATGGTGTTGCCAAGCTCTATGCTTATTGGATAACGGTAAATTATCGTGAGGCATATAACATATTTGCCTGCAATGGCATTTTGTTCAATCATGAGAGCCCACGACGTGGAGAGACTTTCGTTACCCGTAAAATCACTCGAGGCGTTGCCCGGATAGCCTTAGGGCTTGAAAAGAAAATTTTCATGGGAAACCTGAATGCTCAACGCGATTGGGGACATGCCAAAGACTATGTAGAGGCTATGTGGATGATGCTCCAACAACCTAAGCCAGACGATTTTGTAATTGCCACCGGTATCACCACCCCAGTCCGGGATTTTTGTACTATGGCATTTCGGGAAGCGGGTATGGTGATCTCTTTTCAGGGGAGTGGAGAAAAAGAAGTCGGAGTGGTAGAAGAAATTTTGAGTCCCGAGGTACGTGCAGTAAAAGGACAAGTTGTCATCGAAATTGACCCGCAATACTACCGTCCGACAGAAGTTGAATTGTTGCTGGGTGATCCATCGAAGGCACACAAGTTAATGGGATGGGCGCCACGGCATAGCCTTAAGGAATTGGTGAAAGAGATGGTTGCCTCCGACCTGGAGGAATGCCGTAAGGTTGTGGTCCTGGCGCAGCGCGGATACACTTCTGCAAGGAGTAAATAAATCATGATAGCTAAAACAGATAAAGTTTTTGTTGCCGGTCATCGGGGGATGGTGGGATCCGCAATTCATCGACTACTGGTTAGTCAGGGGTTCACCAATCTGCTTTGCAAAACAAGTACTGAGCTTGATCTTCGTCATCAGGAATCCGTTCGCCAGTTCTTTGAACGGGAACGTCCAACTTATGTCTTCTTAGCCGCAGCCAAAGTAGGGGGTATTGTTGCAAATAATACATATCGTGCCGAATTCCTTTACGATAACCTGATGATTCAAAATAATGTGATTCATCAGGCGTATGCTACTCAGGTAAAGAAATTATTGTTTCTGGGAAGTTCATGCATTTATCCCAAAGAAGCACCGCAACCCCTTCGGGAGGAGTACTTGCTGACCGGTTTGCTGGAACCAACCAACGAACCGTACGCGATTGCAAAGATTTCAGGTATCAAGATGTGTGATGCATACCGGAGTCAGTATGGCTGCAATTTCATTTCGGCGATGCCCACCAACCTCTATGGTCCTAATGATAACTACGACCTGGAGAAGTCACATGTGATTCCGGCATTGCTGCGTAAGTTCCATGAGGCCAAGTCAAACCAAAGCCCAACGGTTACCGTTTGGGGGTCGGGACGGCCATTGCGGGAGTTTATGCATGTGGATGACCTGGCTACGGCATGTCTGTTCCTGATGGAGAAGTACAATGAGCCGGGATTCCTCAATGTGGGTACCGGTGTAGATTTGTCCATTGCCGACCTGGCTTTGTTGATTGGCAAGGTGACAGGCTATGCCGGTAAGATTGTATTCGACACCACCAAACCGGATGGTACCATGCGCAAGCTCATGGACGTATCGCGCATCCATCGCTTGGGCTGGAAACATGCCATAGAACTTGAAATGGGGCTGCGCCGTGTTTATCAATCACTGGCCCTGGATAAGTTTTAAACCGTGGAGGCAAGAGATCTTATTGTAGCCCCGGTTGTAATCATCCTGATCTATATTATTGCGTATATCATCCGGCCGCGGGTCACCGATGCAACCACCCGCCGTTATTTCATCCCGGCCCTCAGCGTCCGGATGTTTGGTGCCATTGCTCTCGGACTGATCTATCATTTCTATTATCAGGGAGGGGATACCTTTAATTATCATACCCATGGGAGCCGGATTATTTACGAAGCTTTTTTGGATTCTTCCTGGTCAGGCCTGAAGCTGATGTTTGGATCAGACCGGTTTGACCCCGCCCTTTGGGAGTATACCCGAAGCATTTGGTACATCCGCGATGCCCAATCTTTTTTCATCATCAGGATGGCGGCACTCATCGATCTCTTTACCTTCTCCTCCTACTTCGGTACGGCATTGATATTTTCAGTCCTGTCATTCATTGGGGGATGGATGTTGTTTCAGACCTTTTATGCCATTCGACCGCTTTCGCATCGGTGGGCAGCGATCAGTTGCCTCTTTATTCCATCGGTGATCTTCTGGGGTTCCGGGATTTTAAAAGATACCGTATCCGTTGCATTCCTTTTCATGGCAACCTATTATGTATACAGGTTGGCATTTCAACGCAGGCTCACCGTCGTCAACTTTGTTGGTTTTTTTGTTTCATTGTTTTTCATTTACTCCATTAAAAAATACATTCTGATCTGTTTTATTGCCGCGGTGATGGTGTGGTTTTTTGCGCAGTTTCTGATGACGGTTCGTTCAATCATTGCCAGAATAATGATGGTGCCTATCGTGACTTTTTTGTGCATTACGCTTGCCTACTTCTCCATTAATATGGTCGTGGAAGAAGATTCGCGGTACGCACTGGATAAGATTGCGATCACTTCCAAGATCACCGCCTATGATATACGGTATGGTTGGGGGAAGGACGCAGGTACCGGATACTCCCTCGGAGAACTGGATGGGAGTTTTGGTACCATGTTGCGACTGGCGCCGGCAGCCATTAATGTCTCGCTGTTCCGGCCTTACCTGTGGGAGGTGAAGAACCCGTTGATGCTGCTGTCCGCCCTGGAAAGTCTGTTCATGCTGATGGGCACCGTGTATCTGCTGTTCCGGTTGCGCGGTCGTTTATTCGCAGGCTTTAGTCCTGAGGTGACATTCTGTCTTACGTTTGCGCTGATCTTCGCATTTGGGGTGGGCATATCCACCTATAACTTTGGCACACTTGCCCGGTATAAAATACCCATGATGCCCTTTTATGTAATGGCCCTGGGGTTGATGCTGGAGTTTGTGAACATCCGGCAAAAAAATCCCGCATTGACAGAAACGGAATAGTTCTCTGAGACACGATGCCGGCCGGCAGCTCCCAGCTTCTGTCGTAACCGAGGTTGTTCGATCAATTGAACTAACGCGGCTTCCCAGGCGGATTCATTATCACACAAAAAACCATGGACTCCGTCCGTGATGATATCCCGGTTAACGCCGACCGGAGATGCCACAGCAGGGATGCCAACGGCCATATACTGCAATGCCTTGAATCCGCATTTTCCCAAAGACCATGCGTCCATGGGCAGGGGCATGATGCCAATATCTATCCGATTCAGGTCGTCAGTTTCGTTGGCTTTGGACCAGGGAATGAAATTGAGGCGCTTGAGATCCAGCTTTGGCGGCTGATCGGCAATAACAACCACTTCAACATTCGGATAGCGCTGCTCAATATGCCGGAGCACCGTCTCAACAATTTTCAGGTAAGGCAACGTACTATGGGATCCGGTCCATCCGATCCGAACGATGCCATCGTTCGGCTTTTCCTTTGGCACATGCGACGTGTCAGTATCTAACACGGTAGGGTTTATCTGAACCCGTGGTGCATATTGTTTCGCAAAGTCAAACAAGTATTGGTTGCCGACGCTTACCAGGTGGCTGATGGAGCAAATGAACCTGACTTTCGCAGGATACTTCAACCTGGAAATCCATGGGTTTTCTGCAGAAACAACGGGCAGCCAAATGGCATCATCAAAGTCGTAGATAATTTTTTTTCTGAAGACACGGCCAAGCAACCACTCTATGATCGGTGGCCCGAGGGGGGTAGCCTCGCGATAAATGAAAATCCAGTCCGCCCGAAGGAACATCGGGAACTGCAATATCCTAAGAACAAAACCGCCTGTCACTCCGATCAGCTTACGAAAGGCGTGACCGGGTTTGTATAAGACGGAATACGTTGATGGGCCAATGAATGGATAGACTTTGATTTTGGTTCCTTTGTCCCGAAGGTGCGGCAGGTAGTGTTCAAACCGGAACCGTTGACCAGGAGCAATGCCCAACGGGTAGGGAACTACAAAGGCGATGCTGCCTCCGGGTGCAGAAGGGCTTGCTTTCTCAAATGTCATCTTATGAACTCGGATCAGCTTGCTAAAAGTACTGAGTTTCCGGTTGACTACCGGATCATCAGGTTGCGGTCTTTTCGCTATTTTTACGGTTTATGATCAGCGACGAATCCCCGGAATCCATCATCGCGCCGCCCAGGAGACTCTCGCTCCACCTGGGAGAACTCTGGGAACATCGTGAGCTGATTTACTTCTTCACCTGGCGCGATGTCAAGGTGAAATACAAGCAGACATTTCTCGGGGTTTTCTGGGCCATTCTGCAACCCGTATTCATGATGCTGATCTTTACCTTCTTTTTTGGACGCGCTCTGCAGGTTAGTATCCCCGGAATGTCCTACCCGGCATTTGTGTTGTCGGGACTCGTAATCTGGAATCTGTTCTCCAACGGCATTACCAACGCTGGTAACAGCATGGTTAATAACGCTAACATCATTAAGAAAATTTACTTTCCCCGCCTCATCATTCCAATCAGTTCTACTTTGTCTGCTGCGGTAGATTTCTTTTTTGCCACTTTGGTGCTGGGTGCCATGCTGATCTATTATCAGCAACCTGTCACTGCATTTATCTTCATCGCGTGGCCAGCTGCTATACTCCTTACCCTTACCGGAATTCTTGGGCTGGGCTGCTGGTTGGGTGCGCTGAATATTAAATACAGGGACTTCAGGTATGTTATTCCATTTCTGGTGCAAGCCATGATGTTCCTCACGCCAGTAATTTATCCCATCAGCTTCATTCCTTATCGTTGGGCAGAAATCCTGGTCGCCATCAACCCGATGTTTGCTGCGGTTACCTTGTTCCGGGCACCCATGACACCCGAACCTATAGAACCAACGCTGATGTTCATTAGTATCGGAGCGAACCTTTTCTTCGTGCTATTCGGGCTGTTCTATTTCAAGAAGACGGAAACTTATTTTGCTGACCTGGCATGAAACCCATTCTTGAGATCAATCAAATATCCAAGCGTTTCCTGATACAGCATCAGAACCATCACGTACAGTTGCGCGACCGGATCATGAGCACTTTTCGTCCAACCACGGATCCGGAAGAGTTTTGGGCCCTGAAGGATGTGAGTTGCACTGTCGCACGTGGTGAATCCATCGGTATCATTGGCAAAAACGGAGCGGGTAAATCAACCTTGCTAAAGATACTCTCCCGTATTACGCCACCCACCGGCGGACACATCATTACCCGGGGTCGTATTGCCAGCCTGCTCGAAGTAGGTACCGGGTTCCATCATGAGTTGACTGGTCGGGAAAACATCTATCTGAACGGATCCATTCTCGGAATGAAGCGAACGGAAATCAACCGGCAATTCGATGCCATGGTGGATTTCGCAGGAACGGAAAAATTTCTGGACACGCCACTAAAACACTACTCCAGTGGCATGCAACTCCGACTGGCATTCGCCGTCGCCGCATTTCTTGAACCCGAGATTCTCATCATCGATGAAGTACTGGCCGTTGGGGATGCCGAATTCCAGCGTAAGTGCATGGGAAAAATGGAGGATGTAACCCACCAGGGCAGAACCATTTTGTTTGTGAGTCACAACATGACTGCGGTGAAGCGCTTGTGTAATCAGTGTATGGTATTGGAACAGGGTAGTCTCGCTTATCTGGGAGATACCAATGAAGCAATCTCCCGTTATACATTCGCCAACCAATCCCTGGACAAGGTTTCTTTTGATCATCCGATCGTGAAGTCAGTAGCCTTTGCCCTGGTAGATCAGGAATTAGAATTTCGCGTCAACCTGGATAATTATTCCTATCGTAAGCCACCCTCTGTTGGCTTTGTGATAGCGGACCTGATGAGTAATAAGGTGATGGGCACCAATCCCAACTTTTCAGACTCACCCTTGCCATCGGTTCCGTTTACCAGTGGTTCGGTAGTTATTCGGGTCAGGCAACCCAAATTGAGAAACGGCTATTACAAGTTGTCACTTTGGGTGGGAGACGGGCAAGCTGATTTTTTTGAAGCTGAAGATTGTCTGGAATTCAATGTGGAGGGGATGATCAGTGATCGCCTGCACCCCGAACTCACCAATATTGGCAGCGTCTATCCGGAAACTTCGTGGAAGATTATCGCATGATCATCAGAAAATTTAAATCGCTTTGGAACAGGGTATTCTTCACGAAGGATGAGCGCTTCTATCATCAACTTTTTGTGGAGAATCCAACCTGGAATTCTCCGGAGCCAAATCATGACGAACAGTTACGATGGTCCGCCATTCGCGAATTGATTCAACTCCGATTGACTCCTGGAGAGGCACAAATCCTGGATGTGGGGTCGGGCCGTGGCTGGCTGACGCAATTGTTATCTGGCCTGGGTAACGCTCAAGGCCTGGAGCCGGTGCGCCCGGTGGTTCGGTACGCACGTACATTGTTTCCCCACCTTGAATTTTTTGAAGGTTCACTGAACGACTTTATCGGTACCCATCCTGATCGCAGGTTTGATTGGGTTGTTTCTTCCGAAGTATTGGAGCATGTGCCTGACGAAGAAAAGTCGATGTTCATCAAAAACCTTAAATCGCGATTGCAACCCTCCGGTCATTTGGTGATTACCACCCCGCGACTGGAAGCGATGGGCGCCTTACCTTATGATCCGGCACAGCCTGTCGAAAACTGGTTAACAGAAGATCGACTTCAGGAATTGTTTGTGACGGAAGGATTTAGACCTGTGGAGAAGCGAACGCTGGTACTCGAAGGTCACGCAGCCGGTGAGCCGGTTTATCAGGTATGGCTATTTTCCCTGGCGCATGATAAGCTTCATACTCACCTATCGTAGTGGCGGCATTCATCGGGAGAAGAACCTTCAGCATTGTCTGAGGTGGATCGATCGGCTTCCGGTTCAAAAGGAGATTCTGATTATTGAGCAGGATTCCGAATTCAAATTGACGCAACCACCGGTTGATGCAGCTTGTCGGGTAGTGCACGCCACCAACCCCGGACTGTTCAACCGCAGCTGGGGATTTAATGTTGGTGCCGGTCTGGCCCGCTACGACTGGTTTGTTTTTACGGACAGTGACCTTATCCTGCCAAACAACCAAATGCTACTTGCGATTGATGCCTTGTCGACGATAGATGCAATCAATCCATATCATAAAGTGCTGGACCTGAACGAAAAGGCCACTGATCAATTGCGCCAGGCTCAACGCGACATGGATTTGTTAACGGCATCAGACGGAAGTTACCGGGAGGGCTTGAATTTTTCCGGAGGCATGTTATTGATAACACGGCCCGCATTTGAAAAGATCGGTGGCTGGCCGGAATATATCCGCGGCTGGGGACGTGAGGACAATATCCTCAGCGAGCTGGTCGCCACCAGACTGTCTCATCAAACACTATCTGGTACTGCATATCATTTGTTTCACCCCACGGAGGGTCTTATCACCCATCGTTATTCCGAGTTGAACACCTGGTTTTGGGAGCACCCTGAAAAGCGTCCCGCAGGAGCCATCGGTAACATCAACAAATTCAAGGATTGGCACGGGTTGAAGGAATGGATACACGATTTACCTTACCGCCGGATTATTTCTTCGTACTACCATTACAAGATGATTGCACATGCGCGCGACCGGCAAACAGCCGGATTTTTGGTAAGTCTCTGCAGGGCATTGACTTACCATCCGCTGTCTTCAGCCATCTGGAAGACATGTCTACGTTATATCACCGGTAGGGGTACCATATGAGGTTGCTGGTTATTTCTGATAACTACCCCGGACCGGACTTAATATACGGTGATGTATTTGTCCATGCCCGGGTGCTGGCATATCAGCGATCGGTTGAGGTGATGGTCTCAGGTTGCGACCCGAACCTTAAAGTAGCGCGCGCATTTGAGTATGAAGGTGTGCGCATGCACATCGCCCCTTCGTCAAAAGACTTCCGGGAAGTAGTTCATTCGTTTAATCCGGATGTGATTGCGGTACATTTTATTACACCCATGCACTTGCCTGTGCTTTTGGAGACAGGCAAACCCCTGGTCGTATTTTGTCACGGACTTGATGTTACCTCCTGGCGGAGGCGATTGATGAATTACGACGGCCTGGGTGCGCTGCCTTACTTATGGAAGTTTATCGGGGAGAACAGAAAACAGTTGGCGGCTGTAAGACAGTTGGTGAAGCAGGCGACGCATCGAAAGGATATTCAGTTTGTGTTTGTTTCGCGATGGCTTCAGGCTGCCGCTGTGCAGGACCTCGGCATGGTCGTTCCAAACGCCCATTTGATCGCGAATGGCATTGATATGAACCGGTTCGGATTTCAACCGGATGTTGCGCTACGCCGAAACAAGGTATTGCTGATGCGTTCTTTCCGAGCCAGAAATTACGCCAATGACATATCAGTCAGTGCCATTCTCCGGTTGTCTGAACGACCCGTTTTTAAGAACCTGGAGTTTACCCTGTATGGAGAAGGATATTTGTTCAAGCCATTGACGGCACCCTTGCGCAAATTCAGCAATGTGGTACTTCATGAACGGTTTGTTCCCAACACAGAGATGCCGGCCATTCACCGGGCCCATGGGATATTTCTTTGTCTTTCCAGACTGGACTCTCAGGGTGTTTCCATGGGTGAGGCCATGTCGGGTGGACTGGTGCCGGTAGCTTCGCCGATTGGAGGCATTCCTGAATTCGTTCAGGAAGGTATTTCAGGCTTTCTTGTTCCAGATGCCGTGTCTGCGGCAGATCGGATAGCGTGGCTCGCCACCCATGAGGAAGAGTTCAACAAACTTTCCCGGGCTGCCCGTCAGGCAGTTAGTGCCACTTGCGATCTTTCGATTACTTCCGCCCGGGAATTGGAATTAATGCGATCTTTGCTGCCGTGACTATCGCCAATCCAAGCATTCAGATTCAGACGTGTTCGCGATGCCTGCTGGATACCCATGATGAACCAGGCCTGACTTTTAACCAAGCCGGACTTTGTGCGTATTGTGAACGGTACGACCGGCATGTTGGCGATGTGGTGCGAACGGGTTCCGTTGGCACCCGTGAACTGACCGTACTTGTAGACACCATCAGGCGGGCAGGTGAAGGCAAACCCTATGATTGCATTTTAGGCCTCAGTGGCGGCGTGGACAGCACCTACCTTGCGTGGCAAGCCCGACAACTTGGTCTTCGACCCTTGCTTGTCCATTTTGATAATGGTTGGAATTCCGAACTCGCGGTAGGTAACATCGAGCAGGTAGTAAATAAGCTGCAGGTAGAGTTATTCACCCATGTTATTGATTGGGATGAGTTTCGAAGTCTCCAGTTGGCTTTTCTACGTGCTTCTGTGGTTGATATTGAATTGATTACCGACCATGCGATCCTCGCCTCTTTGTATCAGTTGGCAGTCGACAAGGGAATCAAATATATATTGAGCGGGAGCAACTACGTCACCGAATCAATTCTCCCGACCACCTGGATCCACGATAAGCGCGATCATGTGCATATCCGGGCCATCAATGATCTGTTTGGCACCATGCCACTTCGCAAGTTTCCTTTGTTGGATTCAAGACTTAAATGGAAGGCGTCGTGGCACGGGATTGAGTCCGTGTCGCTCTTAAATTATATGCCGTACGTCAAGCAGGATGTTAAGGAACTTATTCAACGTGAACTGGCCTGGCGTGACTATGGCGGCAAACATTATGAATCGGTGTTTACCCGTTTTTATCAGGGCTATATTCTTCCTGTAAAATTCGGTATTGACAAGCGACGGGCTCATTTGTCCAACCTGATTTGTTCCGGGCAAATAACCCGGGAGGAGGCAGTGCGTGAATTGGCCATGCCCGCGTACCCCGAAGAAATGAAAAACCGGGACCGCATTTTTGTACTTAAGAAGCTGGGACTGTCGGAAGGGGATTTTGAAGCCATCATGCAACTGCCCGTGAAGCGACATCAGGATTATCCCGTCGATCAGGATATCTACAGCCGCTATCCGGTGTTGAAAATGTTACGACCTGCCTGGAAACTCATTAAACAATGGCGGTAAGATGATCACCATCGTTGATTACGGCATTGGCAACGTGGCATCCATTCAGAACATGCTTCAGCGTGTCGGGGTAAACAGTATCTGTTCATCCGACCCGGGCGTTATTCTGGAAGCTACTCGATTGATTTTGCCGGGCGTGGGTGCTTTTGATGCAGCCATGGCCCGACTGAATGAACTCGCACTCACTGCGGTGATTCGCCAATATGCAGATACAGGCAAACCCCTGCTAGGGATTTGTCTGGGTGCCCAACTCCTGATGGAAGGCAGTGAGGAAGGGAAGGCCAACGGCATTGGATTGTTGAGGGGAACTTGTCGTTTGTTCCGCGATATTCATCCGCTTCGCGTACCCCACATGAGCTGGAGCGAAGTAGAGGTAAAGCGACCTCATCCTTTGTTCCCGACGCAGGAGTATCATCCGCGGTTTTATTTTGTGCACTCCTATTACATAGACTGCGCTGATCCGAATGACTCACTCGCTACAGCGGTGTACGGTCATCCTTTTACGGCTGCCGTTGCACGCGGACACATTTGGGGCGTTCAGTTTCACCCGGAGAAAAGCCATAAGTTTGGGTTTGCCCTGCTCCGTAATTTTGCTGAAGTATGAGACGCATCCGCATCATCCCTACGCTGCTGATGGATCAGGGCAAGCTGATAAAGACTACATCCTTCCGCAATGCGGGCTATGTAGGTGACCCAATAAATGCGCTTCGTATTTTCAATGAAAAAGAAGTTGATGAAATCTGCGTGCTCGATATTATGGCAAGTCGCCGTGGCTCACCCCCGGACCTGAACTACCTGCGCAACCTCACCAGCGAATGTTTCATGCCACTGGCCTACGGCGGAGGTATTACCACCATGGCACAGGCATCAGAAATTTTCAAGGCGGGGGTGGAAAAACTGATCTTCGGAACCGCCGCCCTGAAACAACCTGAAGTGGTCCAATCGGTGTCTGAAAAATTTGGGGCACAAGCGGTAGTCGGAAGTCTGGATCTGCGGAAGGATTGGCTGGGGCGACAGCGGGCCTATGTAACTTCCGGCACCATGAGTACGGGCAAAGATCCGGTGGAATGGGCACATCACCTGCAGTCGCTTGGTGCCGGTGAAATACTGTTTCAAAATATTGATCGTGAAGGATCATTGGCCGGCTTTGATTTGGGTTTGATCCGCGCCGTGTGCGAAGCGGTGCATATCCCGGTGATCGCTTCAGGAGGAGCCAGCGGCCTTGGTGATTTCCTTTGTGCGGTGCAAGCAGGCGCATCGGCCGTTGCCGCCGGTCACTACTTTGTTTACAAAGGCCCACACAAGGCTGTATTGATTACCTATCCGGCTCCGGCAGATCTTATGGAGCAGATATATGTGAAGCTATGACCGGACTTCGGGGCCTTACCGTGCTGATGATCGCTCCTGAATCGTGGAGTCATAACTTCCTATCCAAACACCACTACGCACTGGCCCTCGCTCAGCGCGAAAACAAAGTATTCTACCTTAACCCACCCGGTGAAACCAATCAGATTAAGGAGGAGGCCCCTGGCCTATTTATTGTTGATTATAAACCGGGTTTGCGCGGGATCAATCATTTGCCGAAAGGCTTATCCTCGTGGTTTCAACGGCACGACGCGAAACGGATAAAAGACATGATCGGACGTCCTGTTGACCTGTTGTGGTCCTTTGATCCTTATCGGTTTCAGGAATTGAGAATTTTTGGGGCTAAACGCGTTTGGTACTACGCTGCCGATTGGCACCGCAACAAACGCCTGGATAACCGTACAGCTGACTCAGCAGATTTCCTCTTTTCGCCGGCACAGGTAATTCTTGACGGCATCAATACCAACACTACCAAAATAAAAATTAACCATGGTGTGGCAGAATATTTTCTGAAGCCTGCTGCGCCTGAAATTCTCCCAGGCAAACAAACCACCAAAGCAGTATATGTTGGGAATCTGGGAAGCAAATTGATGGATGCAGAATTGCTGGTCCGTGTGGTAAAGGAAAATTCCCTCACCGATTTTATTTTTATCGGCGAGCCGGAGGGAATCGTGTATGATACACTACGGCACCTCGGGCACGTATATTTTGTTGGCCGGAAATCGAATGACCGAATTCCGGGTTATCTCGCTGCCGCCCATTTGCTGTGGCTTTGTTATGATACTGTCCGCTTTCGGCGTGAAGCTTCAAATTCGCATAAGGTGATGGAATACCTCGCCAGCGGTCGAGCGGTAGTGTCTACGCGATTGGAAGAGTATGCTGACCGGCAAGACCTGTTGCTGACGCCTCCGAACCCCAACGATTTTCCTGCCTTCTTCGGAAGGGTGGTGGCTGATCTTGCGACACACAACCAACCCATCAACCAGCAGCACCGCAGAGATTTCGCCGCAGAGAATACGTATTCCCGACATCTGGATCAATTGGAAAAAATGCTGTCAGCCAACACATGAACATCCTGTTTGTCAGCATTGCGTTCCCTCCCCGCCGTGACCCTGAATCACTACAGGTAGCCAAATACCTCAAGTATTTGTGTAAGGACAAAGACATGGCAGTAGAATCCATTACCGCCGCAAACCCGCTGTTTATGGAAGACGATACAGGCCTTCGGGACTACCGCCAAAACATCGGAGTGGTGCATGAAATAAATATTTGGGAGAACCGATACACCAACTTCATACTGCGCAAACTGAATCCCGAATGGCTGCAATATCCTGATTCCAAGTTTTCCTTTTGGAGACGATCCTCAACGGCGCTGGCAACGGTTAAGCAGGCCCCTGATATCATTTACTCCCGGTCGTATCCGGTAAGTTCAACCTTACTGGCCCTTGCCTGCAAGCGCAAATACAACGTGCCCTGGGTCTTGCACCTGAGCGACCCTTGGGCATTATCATCTGATAACTTTCTTTCACCGGCCACCCGACTCACGGGTAAGGCAAGGCAATGGAACAAGGCGCAAGAGGAGGAGTGTTTTCGATTGGCCGATCGCATCGCCCTCACTTCGGCACGAACCATTTCGCTATACCAGGAGGCTTATCCCCAATGGCGGGATAAGTTTGTTTACTTCCCGAATGTGTATGATGACGACCTCGTGCAACCGGTACCCCATCAGATTAATCCAACACTCAAGTTTGTTTATACAGGCGGTTTTGGTCCGGCACGATCGCCACTTCCCCTGCTCGAAGCCATTCAGGAATTTTACCGGCTCAGGTCTGACGAGGTAGGCGACAAGGTGCAATTTATTTTCACTGGCGAAATGACCCGTACGAACCAGGCGACGTTTGATGCCGCGCAGGTGCCGTGGATTCAGCATCGGGGCGTGGTGTCTTACGATGAGGTGGTGCGCCTGCAAAAAGAAGCAGATGTATTGTTGAACATTGATTCCAACATCGGCGATATTGATCACGCTGTTTTTTTTCCTTCCAAATTATTGGAGTACATGATCGTGCAGCGCCGTATCCTGGCCATTACCAACCGACACAGTACGACCCATGATGTGGTTCAGGGAAGCCTGGGTGATTGCTTTGAA
>JBGAMI010000060.1:0-18475 GCA_044223085.1 Cyclobacteriaceae bacterium | reverse complement strand
GTGATCGGCTACCTGCCTGAAGAGCGCGGCCTTTACAAAAAACTGAAGGTCGGCGAACAGCTCCTGTACCTCGCCCAACTCAAAGGCCTGAGCCGCGCCGATGCCATGCAGCGCATCAAGGTGTGGTTACGGAAATTTGAAATCACCGACTGGTGGGGAAAGAAAGTAGAAGACCTGTCGAAGGGTATGGCCCAGAAAGTGCAGTTCATCAGCACGGTGATGCACGAACCCAAACTTATTATCCTGGATGAGCCCTTCTCCGGATTCGATCCCGTAAACGCCCAACTCATCACCGATGAGATTCTGGGGCTCAAGAAAAACGGTTCCACCATTATCTTCTCCACGCACCGCATGGAGACGGTAGAGGACCTTTGTGATCATATCGCCCTGATCAACAAATCGAAGAAAATCCTGGAAGGATCGAAAAAGCAGGTGAAAGATCAATTCAAGACCAATACTTTCGAGATTCAGCACCGGGGAAGCTTTACACAGACCGGCACGGGATTTAACATTCTGTCGCAGGAACCGCTTGAAGATGATATGATTCGCACCCTGGTTAAACTGAATCATGGTACCACCACCGACCTGATCCGCGAGGTCATCCAGGTAACTGAAGTTCACAGCTTCCACGAAAAAGTACCGAGCATGAGTGAAATATTCATCAGTCTAGTGAAAGGAGGTTCCCATGAATAAGATTTGGTTAATCATTCAGCGCGAGTTTTTAAACCGCGTTCAGAAGAAGTCATTCCTGGTAGCGACTATCCTGATACCGCTGATATTTCCGGCAATCATCGGCCTTCTGGTATTTATTGCCAAGGAGTCTGACAAGAATTCCAAGAAGCAGGTCATTCATTATGTAGATGATAGCAAAGCTTTCCTCCCGGATTCCGGCCGGTTTCAGTTCAAACCTTTTGCAGGATCCCTGGAGGATGCCAAGAAGGCCTATGACCAAAGTGAGGATTTTGGGTTGCTCTATATTCCCACGTACAACCTCAGCAAACCGGAAGGGATTACCCTGTATAGCAAGAAGAGCCCCAGCCTGGAAGATGTGAGTAACATCGAACGCCTGTTTGAAAACCAGATCAAGGACGTCAAGATGCGAAAACTCAACATCGACCAGAAACTGCTTGACAGCCTCAAAACCAACGTGAGTATCAAGACTGTAAAACTCAGCGAAGGCGGGCAGGAGAAGTCGAGCAATGTGGGCATCCTGTTCGGAATCGGTATGGCGGGCGGCATCCTGATGTACATGTTCATTTTCATTTATGGTGCCCAGATTATGCAGGGTATCATCGAGGAGAAGACGAGTAAAGTGGTGGAGGTAATCGTGTCTTCCGTAAAGCCATTTCAGTTGATGATGGGCAAGATCCTGGGCCTGGCCTCTGTCGGCTTGTTGCAGTTTCTCATTTGGATTATTCTGATGTCAACCCTTACGTTTGGTGTGTTGGGTTTCTTTGGCATTGATCCGCCGCAGCAACAGGCACTTCAGCAGATGGGTCCCGAAATTGCAGCGCAGAAAGCCGCCGTGGATTCTACGGTAATCAGCACCATCAATGAAGCTTTGAATCTCAACTGGGGCTTTATCCTTTTCAATTTCCTTTTCTATTTCCTGGGAGGCTATCTGATCTACGGTGCGTTGTTTGCGGCTGTTGGTTCCGCTGTCGACAGCCCGGCTGAAGCCCAGCAGTTCATGTTCCCGATTACCATTCCGATGTTGATATCCTACATGAGTTTGTTCATGTTTATCCTGAAAGATCCGCATGGCACTGTTAGTGTCTGGCTATCGATCATACCATTTACATCGCCCATTGCCATGATGGGAAGGATTGGATCTGATGTGCCCACCTGGCAATTGGTATTGTCCATGGCACTCCTCATAGCCGGATTTATTTTCACTACCTGGATGGCGGGCCGGATTTATCGCGTTGGCATTCTGATGAGCGGCACGAAAGTAAACTACCGGGTCCTGGCAAAGTGGTTTATGCAAAAAGAGTAGTAGATTTCTTTTTAAGGTAATAACACCATCAATTACCGGAGCTGCTTCCAGTCGCTCCGGTAATTTTTTTTGTACCTTCATCGGCTCATGAATAAACCGATTCGTCTGCCCAGCATGGACTTCTATGAGGACAATACCAACCTCAAGTGGATTGTTCTTGCTGTTTCGGTTATCATCAGTCTTGGTACCATCTATTACACAAATATTCTGGTGGCCCAGCTTAAGGAACGCGAACACAATCAGGTGAACCTCTTTGCGCGGGCCCTGGAGTACACATCCAACGACACCGATAACAACATTCTTTTCATCACCGAAGAAATCATCTTCAAGAACAATTCCATTCCCACCATCCTGGTGAACGAAAACAATGAAATTATCAATTCAAATAATGTTGATGTTGAAGACAATTGGTCGCCAGCGCGCAAACAGGAAGCCCTGCAACGCGAATTGCGCGAAATGAAGAAGACGTATCCGCCCATCCCCATCCTCCTCAAGGACCCCAACACCTCGGAAGTCTTTGGCAAGCAGTACGTGTATTACAAAAACTCATTTCTCCTGACCCAACTCACAGCTTATCCCTATATACAGCTTTCGGTCATTGCCATCTTTGCTTTCATCTCCTATCTCGCCTTTAGCTATTCCAAAACTGCCGAGCAGAACCGGGTGTGGGTGGGGTTGGCCAAAGAAACCGCCCATCAATTGGGCACACCGCTTTCATCCCTCATGGCCTGGGTGGAGGTTTTCCGGGATGATCCCCAGTTCAAAGGCCGTGGCATTGTGGAAGAACTCGATAAGGACATCCGAAAATTGCGTGTGGTGACCGAGCGATTTTCCAGTATTGGCTCTACCCCGGTGCTCAAGGAGGAAAATCTTTACCTGTTGGTGAATAACGTAGTCAGTTACCTGCAGCCGCGTGTTTCCTCCAAAATCAATATTGAGGTATACGCCCTGTCAGAAACTATTTCGGCGATGGTTCACGCGCCCTTGTTTGAGTGGGTAATCGAAAACCTATGCAAAAATGCCGTTGATGCCATGGGTAGCAGCGGCACCATTGCCATTAAGATCCTGCGCGGGAACGAAAAGAAGGTATTTATCGACATATCAGACAATGGCAAGGGTATCCCCAAGTCTATACTCTCCAGTGTGTTTAAGCCAGGCTTCACCACCAAGAAGCGTGGCTGGGGACTTGGATTGGCCCTGGCGAAACGTATTATCGAACTCTACCACAACGGCCGGATTTTCGTAAAGTCCTCCGAAGAAAATCAGGGTACAACCTTTCGGATTGAATTAACTGTTTCCTAGCGCCCATAAACTGATTTACAGATAGTTAGGTGGGTGAAAAATTCCGGGATTTTATGACAGGGCTCCTTGTTGATGCCACCCCCGAAAGTTACTTTTGTGGCCAATATTAGAAACCTACATAACCCTTTCTGATCACCATGGCAAACTTTGGCAGAATCACACAGGTAATCGGCCCCGTTGTTGACGTAGCATTCGACGAGCCAGGCACCAAACTCCCCAATATTCTCGACGCATTGGTAGTAACCAAGTCCGACGGTACCCGCATTGTGCTGGAGTGCCAGCAACACCTCGGTGAAGACCGCGTTCGTTCGGTGGCCATGGATGGTACCGAGGGTCTGGTGCGCGGCATGAAGGTGACCGACACCGGTTCACCCATTCAGATGCCGATTGGCGATGACATCAAAGGCCGACTGTTTAATGTGATCGGTGAAGCCATCGACGGCATCAAGCAACCCAAAGGCGACAAAGGCTTGCCTATTCACCGCAATGCGCCTCATTACGAAGACCTGACCACCTCCACGGAGGTATTGTATACTGGTATCAAAGTAATCGACCTGATCGAGCCTTATGCCAAAGGAGGTAAAATCGGTCTGTTCGGTGGTGCCGGTGTAGGCAAGACGGTGTTGATCCAGGAATTGATCAACAACATTGCAAAAGCTTATTCTGGTTTGTCTGTATTCGCTGGTGTGGGTGAGCGTACCCGCGAGGGAAATGACCTGCTGCGCGAAATGATCGAAGCCGGCATTGTAGACTACGGTGACGAATTCAGAAAATCAATCCACGCCGGTGGCTGGGATTTGTCGAAAGTAGACCACGCCAAACTGAAAGAGTCCAAGGCAACATTCGTGTTTGGACAGATGAACGAACCCCCCGGCGCCCGTGCACGGGTAGCCTTGTCTGGTCTTACCCTTGCTGAATATTTCCGCGATGGCGATGGCACCGGAAAAGGCCGCGATATCCTCTTCTTTATCGATAACATCTTCCGTTTCACCCAGGCCGGATCTGAAGTATCAGCTCTCCTGGGCCGTATGCCTTCTGCCGTAGGTTATCAGCCCACACTGGCCTCAGAAATGGGTGCCATGCAGGAACGCATCACTTCAACCAAAAACGGTTCCATTACTTCTGTACAGGCTGTTTACGTTCCGGCTGACGACTTGACTGACCCGGCTCCGGCAACAACCTTCTCTCACCTCGATGCCACCACGGTATTGAGCCGTAAGATTGCTGAATTGGGTATCTATCCTGCCGTAGACCCGCTGGATTCAACTTCCCGAATCCTGCGCGCAGACATCGTAGGTGAAGAACACTACAATTGCGCTCAGCGTGTTAAAATGATTCTCCAGCGCTACAAGGAATTGCAGGATATCATCGCCATCCTTGGTATGGACGAACTCAGCGACGAGGACAAGCAGGTAGTAAACCGCGCCCGTCGTGTGCAGCGTTTCCTCTCCCAGCCCTTCCACGTGGCTGAAGCCTTCACCGGCCTCAAGGGTGCCCTGGTTGATATCAAGGATACCATCAAAGGCTTTAACATGATCATGGACGGCGAACTGGATCACCTCCCTGAATCAGCCTTCAACCTGGTGGGTAGCATCGAACAGGCAATCGAGAAAGGTGAGCGACTCATGGCCGAAGCTAAAGGATAAGCAATCATGCATCTCGAAATAATAACACCGGACGAAAAGGTTTTTGAAGGAGAAGTCTCTGTGGTCACCTGCCCGGGTGCTGACGGTTCTTTTCAGTTGTTAAATAACCATGCACCCCTCGTGAGCCTGTTGGCCGAAGGTGTTGTGGAGTATAAAACCAGTCAGCAGCGGGAACACGTCGCCATTACCGGTGGTGTAGTAGAAGTGCTCCAAAACAAAGTGATCGTTCTGGCGGACGGAGTCAAGAAGTAATCCGCATAACAATAAATAAAGAAGGCGCCCAAAGCGCCTTTTTTTATTTGCGGACTGGAAGGAAATCTCTCTTCCCCTTCCAGACATCTCTATGTACCGACAGCGTCGGTGCCGCAAAATAGGTCTCGGGTTGCAACGAACTACCCAGGGTCCATCCATTGGCTGTCGGCCAGGCCTCCAGCGTGACTATCGGTGCCGCTCGTCTCTCAAACACAATACGCAATGGCGGCTCTCCGGTTGGTGGGCCTGCAGCAAACGTGGATACGTTTTTATATTCCAGAAGATTCAGGTAGTTGGCTACAGCGGCAGAGTCTGCCAATATATTACCCAGGTGCCATCCATTGCGCCTCTCGAGCACAAAACTACTATCAGCCGGATACAGGAAAGTTATTCGGTCGATGGAGTCGCGTTTCAACCGGATAAAGGTTTTGTCGCGCCAGTCGTCAAACAGCCGGTTAAACTGTCCGTCCAGGAATCCGGGTACCGCATAGACCTCTTTTTCACCTTGCCGCCGCACATAGGTGTGCGCGCCCCCGGAGAACATGCCGCCTTGTCCGGATGCAAATGCTGACCGGCCGATCCAGAGATCAGCTTGCACATCGTCACCTGCTTTAACTTGAACATGGGTCCCTGTGCTGTCACCAACGCGAAATTCATTCCACCGGTTAGCCCTGCGGGCCACCATCTGGTTGGGGCGAAGGTTGATAAGCGTACCCAAGGCTACCGAAGCAGCACCGGACTCAAGCCTTCCCTTGGTTCCGTCTGAAGATGTCAATTGCCATTGATGTCCGGACTTCATCAGCTTTATTTCAGACTTGACCTGACGGGCGGGCCGGATCAGAATTTGCGTTGTCTCCGCTGAATCCAGCTCTACCAATTGACCAGGCAGATTACTCTCCCGAAGGGGAGACCGGTAAAAGCGCACACCCAAAAAGACAATAATCAAGCCGCCCAATACGGCGATCAGTTTCCAGTTGTTAGCGTTCTTCATAGTTCTCACTCATTCGTTTCAGACGCGTCATACGATTCTCCTGCATGCGAATCAACCCGTAACCTATTACAAGCAGAATCGGCAGCAGGAAGTTGATATACTTCAGCATGGTTCTGGTGGATTCTTCCAGTTCACGCAAGGGTCGCGAGGAGGCACCTTTGGTCCTTAATTCAATGAGGCCGGTATCATCCGACAGCCAGTCAATCGAGTTCACGACCAGGTGCACATTGTCGGGCTGAACCCTCCGTGCCTGTTGTCCGGTGCCATTAATAGCCAGGTCACCATCACCGATGATTACCATTTTGCCTGATGTATTACCCGCCAGTCTGCCTTCCAGCGCACCAGCTACAGGCAAACCAGGTTGCACGAAATCATTGGGCGTCCACTTCTTATTGATATCAAACTGTAACGGTGCCGCCATGGAGCCCGATTGCTCGGAGGCAAACGCGAGGCCGGTAAATCGTTTGCTGGTGTCACCGGCGTAGGTTACCGGACTTGCAAACTCCAGGAAGATGGTTTCCAATCCCTTACTCGCCGGATGATTGGCAAATCGGGCGATGGCGGGAAGAAAGGGAAATGAAAGTTGTGATTGCATGGTGAAGAATCCCTGCTGCTGCGACACCGTGATGGCGCCACACTTGGCATCAACAATAAACGCATCGGCCACTTGCACCCCTTTTTGCGCAAGCCAGTTCTCCACACCGGTAGTGACGACGGCACCGTAGGCCTGTTGCAAATTGCCCTGTACCCGGTTGATCGCAATCAACAACCTGCCTCCGCGCGAAAGAAAATTATCCAAACGCCGCAGGTGGGTACCCGGAACGGTGTCCGTTGGCCGGATGAGGGCAACCGTCTTAATGTCATTCGGGATTTCGCTTGAGTCAATCCGGATTTCCCGGCTGCTGTAAAGTACATCCAGCTGTTCGCGCATCTGTCCCATCTCACTCAGGCCCGGCTCACCGTGTCCCTGGATAAATCCTATCACCGGTTTTTCAGCGATGGATATCTTCTTAATGGCCGTCGATAGCGCATACTCCATGGACATCCCGGGTTGAATCAACGGGATAACATCCTTTCGCTCGGCGAGGTTAACGGTGGCACCCAAAAAGGCCTTCTGCTGTTTTACCTGATCTTTTTCACGAACATTAATCATCACCTGTTGAATACCCTGCTGCAACGCCTCTTGCTCTTTCTCTTCACTTTCATTGGGGTTCACAAATTCATACACCAGCATGCCATTGGAACGGTTGCTGTACTCCATCAACATGTCCTGAAAGTCCTGCCGCGATTTGCCAATGTTGGCTGGCAAGTCCTGTGAAAAATAGGCTTTCACGGTAACGGGTTCATTCAATTCTTCGAGGATATCCAGCGTAGCCTGGCTCAGGGTGTATTGCTGGTCATCTGTAAAGTCAAGTCGCAGATGAACTTCATTGGACAAGAAGTTGATCACCAGAACAATGCCGATGACCAGCAGGGTGGTGATCAGTAATTTCTGTTTCATAGGAATAATGTCAATTCAGGTTACGCTTGGTTAATGACAATTCAGACAAGAAAAGTCCGGTAAAAATGATGGAGCAGAAATAAATGATATCCCGGCTGTCCACCACTCCCCGTGAGATGCTGTCAAAATGATTGCTCAGGCTTAAGGTTTGAAACACCACAGACACTGGCCCCGTGAAGCTGGAAGCCAGCACCTCAAATATGATGTGGAAGAATATCCCGATAAACAAAGCCATCAGAAACGCAACAATCTGGTTGTTGGTCTGGCTGCTGGCATATAAGCCAATGCTGATGTAGCACGCGCTCATCAGGATCAGACCGAGGTATCCGCAAACCACTTCGCCAGCGTCTATATTGCCAATCTTCGACAGGGTGATCACATAGGGAATTGTGCAGGCGAGGGCCACCAGCACCAGCATGACAGCAGAGACAAACTTTCCCAAAACCACCTGGCGATCGGTCACGGCTTTGGTCAGGAGCATTTCCAGGGTTCCCGTTTTCTTTTCTTCTGCGAGCAAGCGCATGGTGAGTGCGGGCGTAAAAAAGAACAGCGTCCAATAAGCTATGGAGAAAAAGCCCTTCAGGCTTGCCTGGCCCACGAGAAACACATCCGATCCATAAAGCCAGGTAAAAAATCCGCTGAATCCGAGGAACAAAATCAGCACGATATATGCAATCAATGAATCAAAGTAGGATTGGAGCTCTTTTCTGGCGATGATCCAAACGGTATACATACTAGTTCATGGTTAGGTTTCTGAAAATATCTTCAAGCCGCGTCTCCTGCGGAATCAACTCACTGAGTACCCAACCCTGTTGAACGCAGAGTTGAAATATCTCCCGCTTCGAGGATTGTCCGGCATTGCTCTGCACCTCAAAACGGTTCAGGGCTTTATCTACCCATTCCACGGTGTCGACCGAACGTATCCGGTGAAGGGCGTTCATGATCTCTTCGGCACTACCATCTTCGATACGGACTTTGATAATTTCCTGCCCCGTGGCTTGTTTCCGGAGGTTCTCAGCGGTGCCGTTGGCTACAATGCGGCCCTTATTGATAATCAGAATCCGATCGCAGGTGGCTTCTACTTCAGGCAGAATATGGGTACTGAGTACGACTGTTTTCTCCTTGCCCAGTTCGCGAATCAGGTTGCGGATTTCCACAATTTGATTGGGGTCCAATCCTGTAGTGGGCTCATCGAGGACGAGCACCTGCGGATCATGAATCATGGCTTGCGCAAGACCAACTCGTTGGCGATATCCTTTGGACAGTTCTCCGATCTTCTTGTGCTTCTCTGCATTGAGTCCGCAAACACGAACCATCTCCCGCACGCGACGATGCTTATCGGAGGAGGACATGCCTTGCAGGGAGGCACAGAATTCGAGGTAATCAATTACCGGCATGTCCAGGTATAGCGGGTTGTTTTCTGGCAGGTAGCCGATGTACCGCTTCAGTTCATCTCCATGTTCGCGCACCGATTTACCGCCTAATCGGATTTGACCTTCGCCAATGGAAAGGTACCCGGTTATCATTTTCATGGTGGTACTTTTTCCGGCACCATTCGGTCCCAGGAACCCCAGGACTTCCCCGGGCTTGACCGTAAATGATATCTGATCAACGGCCTTCTGAAGGCCGTACTGTTTGGATAGGTTTTCAATTTCTATATCCATAGCCTTATTGAATGGGTGCAAAAATAATTTTTTGCACAAAAAAATAAAGCCCCTAAAAGGGGCTTTATGAGGCTATTTAGGCAGAAATGGGCCTATTGGCGAATGATCCACTTCACAAAGAACACCACACCGATAATAAGTGCGATGCCTCCGATGATTTGAAATACCGAGGTACCGATGAGCATACCAACGATACCTACAGCACCAAAAATGATGGCCAGCTTCAGGTCATTGTCCATCCCGCCGGCGTGAGCAGCCTGGGTGGCATCTGCTTTTTTATTGGCCTGGATATATGACTTGATCTGAGATTTAATCTGCTGACGGACTGCCTTCTTCTCCACACGGGTGAGCTCGCGATAGGTTTTCACTTGGGGGGCAGCAACAACTTCTGAAGTTGGAGTTACCATTGTTTGACCACCTGCACTGGCAAGAAATACGGGTGCACCCGGAGTTTGCTGGCCATAATCAGCAATGGCAGAAGAAGGCGCTTCTGATCTTTTTACCGTACCAACTTCCAGTTGACGGGGAGTTGAACACGAAGCCAATACAACCACTGACAGAAGCAAGAGGGTAAGATTTTTCATTCGAATTATGGTTTAGTTTGGGATGAACCAAAAATACGGTGGTAAACGCGTTTCTCAAAGCTCCAAAAGAAAGTAAACTGCCCAAATATGAAGCCATACAACAATAGAAACAGATTGTAGATTGGCAGAATCAGGATATAGTATACCACGCGGGCCCAAAAGGGGATCTGGCCCTGGAAGAGTAGTTGCAAAATCGGTTTACTAATCGCCACCACAGTATACCCCGTGCAGGCAAATACCAGCAGAATTACGAGTACCTGCCTCGTATTCTTTACTTGCCATCGGTTGCGAAGGCGTTCTATCCAATTCACAGGGTGTGGGTGTTACTAGAGGTGTTTCCCAAAATTACTTTTTTCCATCAAACGACCGCCACCAACTTTGGTTGGGGGGTAGTGCTTGCACTGTCAGGGGTACCTTTTGAACGGGGTGAATGAACGAAAGCCTTCGCGCGTGGAGGGCAATACTCTGCGGATTGGTCATCGACGTTGACCCGTATTTCACGTCGCCGAGAATAGGACAGCCCATATCCGAGAGCTGAACACGAATCTGGTGTGGCCTGCCTGTTTTTGGAGCAACCTCCAGCAGATAAAATCCCTGGTGCTGCTCAATTACCCGATAACTCAATTCGGAATGCAGAGCCCCTGGCGTCTCCCGCGAATAGGCGGTGGTACGATTTTTCTTTTCGTCCTTCAATAACCAGTGCGTCAGGGTCCCCTCCGGCCGGGATGGCCGCTGGTCGGTAATCGCCCAATAGATTTTCTCCGTCTCACGGGTACGAAATAACTCGTTCATGCGCGACAAGGATTTGGAGGTTCGGGCAAATAACACTACTCCGCTGACCGGCCGGTCAATCCGGTGAACAACCCCCAGGAAGACTGCTCCGGGCTTATGATGCTTCTCCTTAATATATTGCTTGGTCAGTTCTACCAAGGGCACATCACCAGTCTCATCGCCTTGCACCAACACGCCACATGATTTGTTGATGGCAATCAGGTGGTTGTCTTCATAGCAGACGTCCAGGGGATTCATATGGCGTAATCAGTCCTTGAACTCAGAGGTAAAGTGAAACCGGATATCAGGAAAATTGTCCTGCACCATTTGCAGCCAGGCTTTGGACTCGGCCATGAACACGAGCTTGTCCTCCTTGTCACGGGCGATGTGCCGTAGCTTAGATTGAATAAACTCTTGGAGCTTGGCCTCGCTCGTACCACTAATCCAGCAGGCTTTGTAAATGGGTTGGGATAAAAATTCCACCGTGGCACCGTATTCGTGTTTGAGGCGAAATTGAATCACTTCAAACTGCAATGCTCCAACCGTGCCAATGACTTTTCGCTTACCGATATCATAGGTGAACAACTGGGCCACCCCCTCTTCCATCAACTGAATAAGTCCTTTTTCCAGTTGCTTGCTCTTCATGGCATCTTTGTTGACGACTTCCTTAAAGATCTCAGGAGAGAAACTCGGAATGCCGGTATACTGCAACTTCTCGCCTTCCGTCAAGGTGTCGCCAATCTTCAGGTTACCTGTATCATAAATACCGACAATGTCGCCCGGCCATGCCTCGTCGATGGTTTCGCGGTCCTGGGCCAGGAAGGCCGTCGCGTTTGAAAAGCGAAATCCCTTTTCCTGGCGGGTGTGATAATAGGTGGAGCCCCGCACAAATTCACCGGAGCACACACGCACGAACGCAATTCGGTTGCGGTGTTTGGGGTCCATATTCGCATGGATCTTAAATACAAAGCCACTGAATTTTGGTTCCTCGGGTTTCACCGGACGCTTGTCGGTGTCGCGTGGACGCGGCGTCGGCGCTATGCGAATGAAGGTGTCGAGGAGTTCTTTAACGCCAAAGTTATTAACCGCACTACCAAAGAAAACGGGTGCGACGCGCCCGGCCTGGTAATCTTCTATTTCGAAGTCGGGATAGACGCCTTCAATGAGCTCTACATCTGCCCGTAGTTGCCGTGCGTTGTTCTCGCCCACCCACGCATCCAGCCGGGGGTCATTAATGTCATCAATCTGAATTCCTTCCTGCACCACCGTTTTACTGGCGGTAAACAAGTGCAGGTTTTTTTCATATAAACTGTACACGCCTTTAAAGCCTTTACCCATGCTGATGGGCCAGGACAAGGGTCGCACTTTGATGGAAAGTTTCTCTTCAATTTCGTCGAGCAAATCAAACGGGTCCTGCCCTTCGCGATCGAGTTTGTTGATAAAACAAATTACCGGTGTACTGCGCATCCGGCACACCTCCATGAGTTTTTCTGTTTGTGTTTCAACGCCCTTCACACAATCAACCACCATGATTACGCTATCGACAGCCGTGAGGGTACGGTATGTGTCTTCGGCGAAGTCCTGGTGACCGGGTGTATCGAGCAGGTTTATTTTTACATCCTGGTAGTTGAATCCCATCACCGAAGTAGCCACGGAGATACCGCGTTGCTTTTCGATCTCCATCCAGTCGCTGCGGGCGTGGTCCTTGATTTTGGAGGATTTTACCGCACCTGCCTTCTGAATCGCGCCGCCGAAAAGCAGCAGTTTTTCAGTAAGCGTGGTTTTTCCGGCATCCGGGTGACTAATGATACCAAACGTTCGCCGTTTGGCGATTTCCTTTTCGATTTCCATGGGGCCGCAAAGCTAAAGATTCGGCCGGTAATTATGGTCAGCGGGTAAATCGGAACTCTTCCAGTTTGATATCGTCCAGACCGTGCTGATCGAAGGGGTGTTCCATTTCGTCCTGTACATTGAACAGGCTGATGAGGATAAAGCCCGTGATCATACTGAGCGAATACACAATCCAGTCGGGTGAGTGATGCTCCAGGCGATGCAACAGCGCCGGGGTATAGATCAGGGGGAACACATAAATGAATATCTGGCAATAGGCCCGCAGGCTGATGGGTGTACGGTGCGTGTCGATGGCAATCAGGTTTTCTGTTGCCGACTCCACGTCTTTCATGAATCGAAAAATCTTGAGCGCCTCCGATCCTTTAATCTCCTCCTTGTTGTTTTGGACAAATTGGAATATGGCGTCAACCTGACCGTGCAGTTCGGTTCGGTCCGGCGTTTTTTTGGACAAAGTGCGAATCATGGAGTCAGAAGTCTTGACCAGCAATTCCTGGGCTGCTGCTTTCTTGACATCATCCATCTTCTTATTTTTCAAAAAGCATTGCTGAACGATGACCAGTCCAGCCTTGAACCGGCTGAGGTGCTCCAGGGCCTTTTCTCTTCGCCGAAAGGCAGCGCGGATAGTGAACACCAGCGGAAAAATAATGGCAATACTGATGACGGTAAGGTCGTAGTTGTATTTAATCTGATACTGGATAACAAAAAAGGAAGTGACGCCGCAAATGATGAGAACCTGGAAAGTGCGGGCATTGATGATCTGTAGGTATTTATTCATCGGGTTGCTTTCGGATTGGACTGTTACTAACTTATCACTATGAAAAAACTACTCATGTTGGTGCTCGGACTCTTCTTCATTCCGGCCCACGCCCAAAAACCGGACGTTACCCCCCTCTTCCGCGATCAGCAACCGTTGGACTTGAAGCTCCGGGTATCAATCAAAGATATTAAAAAGAAAACCAACGATTCAACTTATTTGCCTTCCTACCTCTACAGCAAGTCGGCTGCTGGTACCTGGGATTCGGTGAAGATAGGCGTTCGTGCCCGTGGTATTTTCCGCCGCAAGAATTGCTATTTCGCTCCCATCCGGATTAAGGTTGCCAAGACTGACCACAAGGGTACATTCCTCGAAGGGAACAGAAGCCTCAAGCTGGTGATGCCTTGTCAGAACAATGACGGAAAGAATGCGCTCGTGATGAAGGAGTTTGTAGCGTATAAGATGTATGAGAAGATCACCCCCTATCATTTCAATACCCGCCTGGCCAAACTCGACTTTTTTGAAGATGACGGAAAGAAAAGCAAAGAGTTTCAACTGACTGCCTTCCTCATTGAAGACGATGATCTCGTGGCCAAACGACACCATGCCAAGGTGATGGAAAACCTCAACCTGCATCCGCTCGGCCTCAATGACACCAGTGCCCTGCGACACGACTTTTTTCAATTGCTCGTGGCCAACACCGACTGGTCAACCACTTTCCTGCACAATGCCAAGGTGATCTTTCAGGAACCCAAGAAGTACATACCCCTCGCCTACGACTTTGACATGTCCGGATTTGTGAATCCTCCGTATGCTGTGGTGAATACGGACCTGGGCATCTCTGGTGTCCGCGATCGGCTGTATCGCGGATTCTGCCGCAAAGAGCCTGTAGTTCAATTCATCAGGAAAGAATTCATCGAGAAAGAGGCGACGCTCATGTCTGTTATTGACAACTACAAGAGCGATTTCAACCAACGCGACTTCGCAGATATGAAGGAATACGCCGGAGATTTCTTTGCGATGCTCAAAAGCGACGACCGGTTTAAGACCATGATTCTTGACGGTTGCCGGAAAAAATAAACCCTGACATCCCATTCTTACAAAGGCAGGCCAAAATCCTGCCTTTTTTAGTTTATCAGGTTGAATCCGAGGTGCTGGATTCTGCCACTATGTCACTTTTTCCCTCCAATTGGCCCTTGGCATAAGCATTGACATAGAGATTCCGGATCATTAAACCGGAAACAAAAAACTGAATATATCATGGGAAAGATCATAGGAATAGACCTCGGAACCACCAACTCCTGCGTAGCCGTTATGGAGGGCGCAGAACCCGTGGTGATTGCAAATAGCGAAGGCCGCAGAACAACCCCGTCCATCGTGGGCTTTCTGGACAACGGCAAGGGCGAGCGCAAAGTGGGCGATCCTGCCAAGCGCCAGGCCATTACCAACCCGAAGAACACCGTGCAATCAATCAAACGATTCATGGGCAAGAAGTTCAAGGACGTAAGCGGCGAAATGAAAATGGTGAGCTATGGTGTGGAAAGCGGCAGCAACGACACCGTGCGCGTTCGAATTGGTGACCGCCTATACACGCCACAGGAAATTTCAGCCATGATTCTTCAAAAAATGAAGAGCACCGCCGAAGATTATCTGGGCACTTCGGTTACCGAAGCTGTCATTACCGTGCCCGCTTACTTCAATGATGCCGAGCGTCAGGCCACCAAAGAGGCAGGCCAGATTGCAGGCCTGGATGTAAAGCGCATCATCAATGAGCCCACGGCAGCTGCATTGGCCTACGGCCTTGACAAGAAAAACAAAGACATGAAGATTGCCGTCTATGACCTGGGCGGTGGTACGTTTGATATTTCCATCCTCGAACTGGGTGATGGTGTATTTGAAGTAAAATCCACCAATGGTGATGTACACCTCGGCGGTGACGACTTTGATATGCGCATCATGAACTGGCTGGCCGATGAATTCAAAAACGAAAAGAACATCGACCTGCGCAAAGACCCGATGGCACTGCAGCGTCTGAAAGAGGCTGCCGAAAAAGCCAAGATTGAACTGTCAAGCTCACAGGAAACAGAAATCAACCTTCCCTATATCACTTCCGTGGATGGTGTACCGGAACACTTGGTGCGCAAACTCAGCCGCGCCAGGTTTGAACAACTGTGTGACGACCTGATCAAGCGCACCCTGGAGCCTTGCCGCAAGGCAGTTGCAGATTCAGGTATCTCCGTTTCTCAAATTGATGAAGTGATTCTCGTGGGTGGATCAACCCGCATTCCGCGCATCGTGGAGGAAGTAGAGAAGTTCTTCGGTCGCAAGCCTTCAAAAGGGGTTAACCCCGACGAAGTGGTCGCCGTAGGTGCTGCCATTCAAGGTGGTGTGTTGACGGGTGAAGTTAAAGATGTGTTGCTCCTGGACGTAACGCCGCTCTCCCTGGGTATTGAAACCATGGGCGGAGTAATGACCCGGTTGATTGAATCGAACACAACCATTCCATCCAAGAAATCAGAAACGTTCTCTACCGCGTCGGATAGCCAGCCGTCCGTTGAAATCCACGTGCTGCAAGGAGAACGGCCGATGGCAAAAGACAACCGTACGATTGGCCGATTCCACCTAGATGGAATTCCTCCGGCTCCGCGTGGTGTACCGCAAATCGAAGTGACGTTTGATATTGACGCCAACGGTATCCTCCACGTGTCTGCCAAAGACAAAGGCACAGGCAAAGAGCAGAAGATTCGGATTGAAGCATCTTCCGGATTGACCGACGCCGAAATCAAGAAAATGAAGGAAGAGGCTCAGCTCAATGCAGATGCCGATAAGAAAGAAAAGGAACGCATCGAGAAGCTCAATCAGGCCGACTCCATGATCTTCCAGACGGAGAAGCAGCTGAAAGAATATGGTGACAAACTTTCTGAAGGCAACAAGAGCGCTATTCAAGGTGCGCTTGAGAAACTGAAGGAAGCACACAAGAGCCAAGATCTGGCCGCTGTTGAAAACGCCCTTACCGCCATGAATGCTGCCTGGCAGGCCGCCTCTCAGGAAATGTATGCTGCCTCCTCGGCGGCAGGTACACAGCCGGGCGCAGGTGCCGGAGCCGGACCTCAACCGGGTGCTTCAGCCGGTAGTACCGGTGGTGGTGGTGATGCCACGGACGTGGAGTACGAAGAAGTAAAAAAGTAAGTGTTTAATTGATCCCCTGACAAGAGCGCGGCGCAAGTCGCGCTCTTGCTGTTTACACCCAGTTGGTTATACACAGCCTTGCTGCAATCGAATGCAGTAAAAATAACCGGAACACCAAATGAAAGGTGCAGGCATTATCCAACAGGTTGGCCTATCTTTGCCATCCGCAAATTCATCGTTTTAAGATTATGCAAGTCGTTAAGTTTGGTGGCACCTCTGTCGGCAAGCCCGAGCGTTTAAGAAAAGTAGCTGATCTGGTGTTGGGTATCCCCGGCAAAAAGATCGTTGTGTTGTCTGCCCTGAGTGGCACCACCAACACCTTGGTGAAGATGGGGGATCATTTGATGGCAGGCAGAAAGCCGGAAGCAGAAGCCGAGATCCAACAACTCGAAAAGCATTATCAGCAATATGCTGGTGAGTTGTTTCAGTCACCGGAGTACAAAGCCATCGGGCAGGATATCGTAAGTCGCTACTTCAGCCTCATACGCCTGCTGGCTGCTGGTACTTTTGACGACCGCAGTTATCGTGAATTGCTGGCGCAGGGCGAATTGGCCTCTACCGAATTCTTTTATTACCACCTTCGGGAGCGCAACATCGATTCCCGGTTGTTGCCGGCTTTACATTTTATGTCTATCGACGAGAACCAGGAGCCGGAACTGGAGAAGATTTCCGAGCGCCTCAAGGCATTGCTCCCATCAATGAGTCACCTGGATGTACTCATTACCCAGGGCTATATATGCAGGAATCACCGCAATGAAATTGACAACCTGAAACGCGGAGGCAGCGACTATACGGCTTCGCTGATCGGTGCCGCCATCCGTGCCGAGGAGATTCAAATCTGGACCGACATTGACGGCATGCACAACAACGATCCGCGTGTTGTGAAAAAGACACAGCCCATTGCTGAGCTAACATTCGACGAAGCTTCCGAGCTGGCCTACTTCGGTGCCAAGATTCTTCACCCCTCCACCATTGTGCCCGCACAGCGCTATGGAGTTCCGGTTCGACTTAAGAACACTATGGACGAAAAAGCCCAGGGTACACTCATTTCTGACAAAGGCACGAGCGGTCAATTCAAAGCTATTGCCGCCAAAGATGGCATCATCGCCATCAACATCAAGTCATCACGCATGCTGCTGGCATTTGGATTCCTCCGCCGCGTCTTTGAAATCTTCGAAAAGTATAAGACACCCATCGACATGATCTCCACCTCAGAGGTGGCCGTGTCCCTGACCATTGATGATGAAACGCACCTTCCTGAAATTATTTCCGAGCTGGAGCGTTTCGGCAGCATAGAGGTAGACAAAAACCAAACGATCATTTGTGTTGTGGGCAACAAGCTGGCAGACAAAAAGCGCGTTCTTGCCGATGTGTTTCAATCACTGGGTGAGATTCCGGTGCGCATGGTTTCTTATGGCGGAAGCCACAATAATATTTCCATCCTTGTGAATACGGCCCATAAGAACCCTTCCCTGCAATTATTGAATCAAGGGCTGTTCAACCTGGGTGAATAGGCGGTATTGCCGCTGGTCAGATTTCAATCGAATTCCCGTCACGCGGGACTTCCAAAAAGCATTTTTTCGCATATATTTACTTGCGACCTAACCCGTGGCTTATGGAAGTTTTTATCATTCTTGTCTTTGTCGTTGGCTATCTGGCCATCGCACTCGAACACCCCATCAAAATCAATAAGACAGCCACGGCACTGCTCACGGGTGTATTGTGCTGGACATTGTACGCCTTGTCTGAAAATGACAAGGATGCTGTTGGCCTTCACCTGGGCGAACACCTGAGTCAGATTTCTTCGATCCTATTCTTCCTCCTGGGCGCCATGACCATTGTTGAACTGGTGGACGCCTATCAGGGATTTCGCCTGATCACCGATCGCATCCAGACCAAGAATGCGGTTAAACTGCTATGGTTGGTGTGTATGGTTACTTTCTTTCTGTCCTCCATCCTTGACAACCTCACCAC